>CAYNEM010000079.1:0-1502 GCA_964396265.1 uncultured Methanomassiliicoccales archaeon | reverse complement strand
GCCTGACCCTGAACCCGATGCGCTCCGACGGCCAGCTCGTGCACGTGTCCGTCCTCCCGATCCCGCTGGGCCTCATGCTCGCGATCACGACCGCGATGTTCTTCATCCGGATCACGGGGACGAAGACCTCCCGGCGTCTCGGGGCGCGGTTCGTCGTGAAGGGCATCGTGACCGTCCTCCCGCTCGTGTTCGTCATCCTCGTCATGTCCCTCGTGATTCCCGCTCTCCCGGCGGACGACCCGTCCCAGCTCGGGGTCGACGACTTCCTTCGCCCGATCGCGTCGAGCCCGTTCGGCGGCGGGACCACGCAGCCCGTGAACAACGGGACGGCCACGGTCACGCTCTCCTGGGGCCTCGGGATCGGCATCTGGCTCATGGTGGTGTCCGCCGTGCTCCTGTTCGTCGCGGGGGGCCTCGCGATCTCGCATGACTACGCCTTCCTCCCGCGGTGGTATGTGGAGCGGTACAAGAGCGAGGAGGAGTGGGCCGCCGCCAAGCTCGCGGCGGGCGAAGCGCCCCCGGTACCGCCTCAGGGCGAGGAGGGCGCTCCCTTCGCCCCGGCGACGCTGCCGCCCGACCAGGTCGCCGCGCCGCCCGAGGTTCCCGAGGCCGTGCCTGGGACAACGTGCGCGAACTGCGGGGCGTCGTCCGAGCCGGGGACGACCTTCTGCGGCGTCTGCGGCAACCCGATCTCGTAAGCGCCTGCGCTCGATCAAGGTTCATCCCCGGCCCGCCCTTGCGAAGGTCCTCGGAATGCCGCCGCCAAACCGTGCCGACTTCACCGCCAACGAGCGCGCGGTCCTCGAGCGACGCCGGACCCCATACCTCGTCCAGCGCTGGCTGAATCGCCTGCCCTACAATTTCGAGCGGAATGGCGAAACGCTGCGCACCTTCCCGACGGTCGTGCGGCTGAACACCGCCCATTGCCTGGAGGCCGCGTTGTCCGCCGCCACGGTTCTCGAGCAGCACGGGTACCCGCCGCTCCTGATGGACCTGGAGTCGATCGACGACCTCGACCACGTGATGTTCGTCTTCCGCGAGGACGGGCGGTGGGGCAGTGTGGCGAGGTCGCGCGATCCCGGCCTGTTCGGCCGGAAGCCGATCTTTCGGAGCCTGCGCGACCTCGCGCGTTCGTACTTCGCGGGCTACGTGGACCTCACGGGGCGAATCAACGGGTTCGGGTTTCTCGACCTCCGCACATTGAAACGCGTGGATTGGCGGAGGTCGCGACGCAACGTGTGGATCATCCAGGAAACACTCATCAGGATGCGGCACCGCCCGCTCCACATGCCGGACGCGGAGTACGAGCGCTGGCACGATCGGTACCGACGGTACAAGCGCCGTTTCCCGGATCGGAAGCCGACGTACTATCCGGACCGCGACACGTGGCTCTGATTCCCTGGGGTCAATCCTTAAGCGAACCTTTGGCGGTGGGCCGCGCATGTTTCGCTCCGCGCAGCTCACGAAGCGCTACGGGGACGTGACCGCCGTCGACGCCGTGG
>CAYNEM010000078.1:0-1502 GCA_964396265.1 uncultured Methanomassiliicoccales archaeon | reverse complement strand
CCACGGCGTCGACGGCGGTCACGTCCCCGTAGCGCTTCGTGAGCTGCGCGGAGCGGAACATGCGCGGCCCACCGCCAAAGGTTCGCTTAAGGATTGACCCGAGAGAATCAGAGCCACGTGTCGCGGTCCGGATAGTACGTCGGCTTCCGATCCGGGTAGCGGCGCTTGTACAGTTCGTACCGACCGTGCCAGTGCTCGTACTCCGCGTCCGGCATGTGGAGCGGCCGGTGCGGCATCCGGATGAGTGTGTCCTGGATAATCCACACGTTGCGTCGCGACCGCCGCCAATCCACGCGTTTCAAGGTGCGGAGGTCGAGGAACCCGAACCCGTTGATTCGCCCCGTGAGGTCCACGTAGCCCGCGAAGTACGAACGCGCGAGGTCGCGCAGGCTCCGAAAGATCGGCTTCCGGCCGAACAGGCCGGGATCGCGCGACCTCGCCACACTGCCCCACCGCCCGTCCTCGCGGAAGACGAACATCACGTGGTCGAGGTCGTCGATCGACTCCAGGTCCATCAGGAGCGGCGGGTACCCGTGCTGCTCGAGAACCGTGGCGGCGGACAACGCGGCCTCCAGGCAATGGGCGGTGTTCAGCCGCACGACCGTCGGGAAGGTGCGCAGCGTTTCGCCATTCCGCTCGAAATTGTAGGGCAGGCGATTCAGCCAGCGCTGGACGAGGTATGGGGTCCGGCGTCGCTCGAGGACCGCGCGCTCGTTGGCGGTGAAGTCGGCACGGTTTGGCGGCGGCATTCCGAGGACCTTCGCAAGGGCGGGCCGGGGATGAACCTTGCCCGAGGGCGGGCGCTTACGAGAGCGGGTTGCCGCAGACGCCGCAGACCGTCGCCCCCGGCTCGTACGACGCCCCGCAGTTCGCGCACGTTGCCCGAGACACGCTCTCCGGGAACTGAGGGGGCGGGGCGACTTGATCGGCTGGCAGCGTCATCAGGGGCAAGGGAGCGCCCTCCTCGCCCGGAGGCGGCACCGGGGGCGCTTCGCCCGCAGCGGTCTTGGCGGCGGCCCACTCTTCCTCGCTCTTGTATCCCTCGGCATACCACCGCGGGAGGAAGGCGTAGTCGTGCGAGATCGCGAGGCCCCCCGCGACGAACAGGAGCACGGCGGACACCACCATGAGCCAGACGCCGATCCCGAGGCCCCACGAGAGGGTGACCGTGGCCGTCCCGTTGTTCACGGTCTGCGTGGTCCCGCCGCCGAACGGGCTCGATGCGATGGGGCGGAGGAAGTCGTCGACTCCGAGCTGGGACGGGTCGTCCGCCGGGAGCGCGGGGATCACGAGGCTCATGACGAGGATGACGAACACGAGCGGGAGGACGGTCACGACCCCCTTCACGACGAACCGCGCCCCGAGGCGGCGGGAGGTCTTCGTCCCGATGATCCGGACGAAGAACAGCGCGGTCGTGATCGCGAGCATGAGGCCCAGCGGGATCGGAAGGACGGACACGTGCACGAGCTGGCCGTCGGAGCGCATCGGGTTCAGGGTCAGGC
>CAYNEM010000077.1:0-1536 GCA_964396265.1 uncultured Methanomassiliicoccales archaeon | reverse complement strand
GCTTCTCGTGGCCCGCGAGGAGCGCCCCGAACGCCCATTGATCGGGCGCGGGGATTCCGGTGAGCGCCACGGTGTCGAACGAGAGGTAGCGGCGGACCTTCGCGGGATCGTCGCCGAACGAAAGCTCGCGCTTCGTGAGGCGGACGGGGTTCGCCTCGGCGCCGACGGGCTGGGTGTGCCATCCGGGGCACCGACCAGCTTCGCCACAGTAAACACAGTTCCCTGCGGAGTCGTACCGCGCCTTGACCGCGGTTCGCCCGGAACGTTCGATTGCTCTTTTCTCACTTCGCTCAAATGCCGCACGGCTGGGGAAACGCGCCTCGGGGTTCGCCTCGTTGCGAACGAGTGTGAGGGCACGGTTGTAGAGATCCGCCGCCGCACCTCGGACGCGACGGGCGCCTGCGGTCGCCGCCTCTTGTAGCGCAAAGATCTTCGGGCGGATCCCCTCGAACTCGGCGGGGGTGAGCGGGTTCGCCTCGGACAGCCCCATCCGACGAGCATCGGCGACGGCGGCCTCCCGCTGCCCCGCGGCGGGCTGTTGATCCAAGGTTACGATGTAGTCATAGAGGGCGGGGTAGGCGCGACGGAACTTCTTTTGCTCGTTGCCGGTGAGCGCCCGGTAGAGTCCGTATGCCTCCGCTCGGTTCTGTTCGGGTGAAAAATAGCCGCCCACCACGACCGATCCGATCTGCATGACGATCTGCTCGCGCTTGAGCGGGTTCGCGGCAGGGACGTGGCGGCGGGACGGACGCGCTCCGACACCGATGGAGTCGGCGTACCTGACGACTGACTCCTCGAAGCCCGGTCCGCGCTTGAAGTACCCGTCCTCGAACAACTCGTGTGCCTCGTCGTCCCACCACGACGCGAGGTATTCTCCCGTGGCCTCGTCCTGAATCCCGATATGGAGCCGGTCGCGTTCCGCCCACTCCTCGACGCGGACCTCGTGACTGACCCAGCGATCATACAGGGTTCTGCGCCGGGGGTTCGCCTCGGCGGGAGGGCGGGGAGGACGGGAGCGGACGACGACGGTGTGAGGGCGATAGGCGTCTCCAACGTCTTTCAGGATCGTCGATCCCGGGAGAAACCTTTGGATCTCCGCTTCCGTCGTGAACACCTTGCCGAAGTGGGTGCGGGGCCGTCCCGGCGGTTGCGCCTCGACGAAGTACCACGGGTTCGCCTCGGTGAGCCGCGGCCTCCGCGATCCGTACATGGCTTGGAGCGACTCGATCTGCTCGGGAGAGAGGACGGGGTTCTCCTCCGCACCGCCGAACCTGAACCCTGCCCGTTCGGTGTAGCCCGCCTCTTGAAGCGCCTGCCGCATGGCCGCGACGGTGATCGGCCGATGGTGGGAGAGTTCCTTGGCGCGATGCCACAAGAGCGGGGCGCCGGTGCGGAAGGAACCGTAGACAGTCTCGAACGCCCTGACCGCCCTCTCGGCCGCGGGCGTGACCTTCCACGTCCCGATAGCGCGTTCCATGTAGGGGTTCTCCGTCAGCCGCGGGCGCCGCTCGCCGTACATGGCTCGGAGGGCCTCGA
>CAYNEM010000076.1:0-1546 GCA_964396265.1 uncultured Methanomassiliicoccales archaeon | reverse complement strand
TCGTCTTGAACGTCCAGAGGATCGCGGGCTGCACGATCCTCCCGATGTCCGTCGCGACGCCGGTGCGCTCCTGGTTGTATCGTGAGACGACGACATCGTCTCCCGGTGCGAGGGGCGAGACCCCGACGGGCGACGCGGCTGCGACCAGCATCAGCAGTACCACAGAGGCTGCGACAAGAATCTTCAAAGGTACCCCGATTTTAATCGACGGGACTCTATATGAACGTTCGGGGCCACGTATCAGTGATGAAATTGATGAATTCCAAGGACCCGTGGGGCCCCCCCCAATGACACGTTCGAATGACTCCCAAGCTTTGAAATGAGTTCCTCGACTTGACGCGAACTGTGGCGATCCGGATCCATCCGACCGCCGACATCCCGACTATCTTCGGTTGGGAGTCTATGTGAACGTTCGGAGCCGCTCGGGAGTTCCTCGATGCGACGCACTTTCACCCTGCCCGAAGGAACGTTCATCCCGGCGGAACCCAAAGAGGAACTTGGATGTCCGCGGCGCACCTCGTCCGAAGCCTCTCCTTTCCCGTCCGCGAGATGCCGGCGCCCGTGCGGTGGCTCCTCGAGGAGTTCCGCCTTCTGGTGAACCGCTCGATCCGCATCGCGCTCCGCGAGGACCTTCGGTCCCGATACCGCCTGACGAAGGTCGCCTACCGCACCCTCTCCGCGGAGCACGACGTGCACAAGCAGTACATCCCAAGCGCGTTCGAGGTGGCCCTCGCGGTGCTGAAGTCACACCGAAAGCGGGTCCGTCGGGGGAGGAGGACGCACGTCCCGTACATGCGACGCCCGATGCTGAAGGCGGAGAACCAGTCCTACCGCCTCGACCGGGAGACGGGGCGTCTTCGGATCCCGATCCGCGGGACGGAGGGCGTGCAGCTCGTCCTTCCGCTCTCCGCGTGGCACCGGTCCATCCTCGAAGACGCCTCCTGGGGGCTCGGGTCCCTGACCGTGACCCCCGACCGGATCGTCGTGGTCGTCCGGAAGGCGGCGCCCGAGCCGTACGCGCCCGTGGCGGCGATCGCGCTGGACACGAACGAGTCGTCCTTAGACGGCGTAACGCTTGGGGACGAGGGGGCCCGCCTCGTGACCGTCCCGTTTCCTGAGGTCCGCATCGTGCAGGCGACCCACGTCCACCGCCGCCGTCGCCTCGCCCGGAAGAAGGCGCACGACCGCCGCGTGATGCGCCGCCTCCTGGCCCGCGAGGGACGACGGGAGCGGGCCCGGGTGCGCCAGCGGCTCCACCGCGTAAGCAAGGGACTCGTCGCCGCTGCCGCGGGATCGCGCGCAGCGATTGTCCTCGAGGACCTCCGGCTGCCGCAGGGCGGCGGGCGCGGTCCAAGGATGCGACGCCGCCTTTCCTCATGGCCACAGGGAGAGCTGCACCGCCAAATCGCGTACAAGGCGCTCGCGGCCGGCGTCCCCCTGATCAAGGTCAATCCTGCATGGACGTCCAAGACCTGCCCAGCGTGTGGCGCTCGGCGCCGAGATAGGGTGGGCCAGGACTTCGTGTGCCTCGCGTGCGACTGGGAGA
>CAYNEM010000075.1:0-1548 GCA_964396265.1 uncultured Methanomassiliicoccales archaeon | reverse complement strand
AGGGGCCCTCGCTCCTCTCCCGCATGCTCTCGACGCTCCAGCTCGGGGACTTCACGAGCGTGTATCTGGCGGTGCTCCGCGGGATCGACCCGACACCCGTGGCAGTGATCCAGAAGCTCAAAGCGCGCCTCTCGAAGCAGGCATGATGGGGAATCCACGTCCTTGCGAGGGCGGCGAAGCGTGCGAATCGTGCCGCCGAGAGACTGTCGTGATGGGCCTGTACGCCGAGGGGGAGATTCGAACTCCCGGGGGCCTTGCGACCCACTAGCTTTCCAGACTAGCGCCCTACCGAGCTAGGCGACCTCGGCACAAGTCCCGCGCAAGGACCGATGGCGCTATTAAAGACTTTCACGGGGCGCGGACTCGACGCGGCGCACTCCGGCCGGATGATCGTGGAACAAGAATTCCGCGAGGGGGGAAGGGTCCGCAATCCCTAGGTTCTGATCGTGGATTTTCACCATGGTCCTGCGAAACGCCTCGGGATTCCCGGTCAGGCGCACGGCGAACGCATCCGCCTCGGCCTCGCGCTTGCGGCTAAGGGTGTTCACGAACGGTCCGAGCACCGTGGACATCATCGCCACCGCCAATCCGACGAGAGGGAGACCGGCGACATTGTCGATCTGCCCCAAGCCCAGGGTTCCGACCGCCGCGCGAAGAATCCGATCCACCGCCAAAAGGCCCACGAGGGTAACGATCGCGCCTGCGGCGGCGAGGCGCGCCATGTCGCGGTTCACGTGATGGGCGAGCTCGTGCGCGATCACGGACTCGACCTCGTCCGCCGTGTACCGATTCAGGAGCGTGTCGCTGAGGACGATCCGCCGCGTCCTGCCCATGCCGGCGAGACCTCCAATCGCCCGTGTTGTCTTCGCGGACGCCATCATGCGAAACGCCCCAACGACTTCCGCCCCCGCCCGCGCCGCGAGCGTTTTCAGCCGCGCCGCCAGGACCTCGTCCGTCAGAGTCTCGAACTTGTAGAACAGCGGGGCGAGGACGACGGGTCCGATCCACGTCAGAAGGAGACCGAAGAGAAGGCCGAGCGCCCACGCGTACAGCCACCACAGGTTCGGCGTCGCGGCCAAGAGGAAGTAAAGCACTTCGACGGCGAGTACGGAGAACCCGAGGCCGATCGCGAGGCTCTTGGCGGCGTCGTTCAGCCACGATCGGAGGCCCTGCACGGACATCCCGTACTTCCGCTCGACCACGAGGCCTCCGTAGACCCCGAGCGGGATCACGGGCAGCCAGTAGAGGAAGTAGATGAAGACGGTGTAAAGGGCGACCTGCGGGAGTCCGCCGCCAAAGGGTGAGGCCCACGCCTTCAGCGTGAACGTGAATCCCTGGAGGAGCCACACGCTGATCGCGATGTACGCGACGATGCGGACGGCGCTGAGGACCACGCGCTTCCTCTTGTATTCGCGCGCGAGCTTTTGGCGGTTGAGGTCGAACCCGAGCGCCGCCAAGCGCTCGTCCCGCGCCTCCGTCACGGCGACTTCCAGCCCTTCGGGTACGTGCCGGGGTCCATGAGCACGCGCTTCGTGTCCGCGGCGACGC
>CAYNEM010000074.1:0-1662 GCA_964396265.1 uncultured Methanomassiliicoccales archaeon | reverse complement strand
CGCGAGCCGCGCCCCGTCCCCCCGCCGGATGACTTCGACGAGGACGATGACGATCCTGACTGGGTCCGGTGAACCGATGGAATACTGCAAGTGCGGGCATGGCCGCGACTCCCACCGGGACGGCAAGGGGCGCTGCGAAGTGACCTATTGGCTCCGGCCCTGCGCCTGCGATAGGTTCAGGAACAGGAACCCGTTCCGTGACTGATGGGACGCGAGAGCCTGGAGATCATCGTCTGCCCCGAGCGGTGCGCCGCCCACGACCTCCCCTGCTGGCGCAAGGTGGATCCCCACTCATACCACCGCTGCGACAAGGGTTGCCTCTGGCAGAAGGCGGAAGACTGAGTTCCGGAAGTTTGGATTCCCCTAATCGGATTGGGCCTATTCTGGATGGGCCTGCTTCGGGTCGGTCTAGGACGACGAGAGCAACGCCTTGACGATACGCCCCGCCGGGTCGGTCTCCGGATACAGGTCGGGACGCGGCTTCCTCGCCGGACTGAAGTTCCGGATCTTGGCTTCCAAGTCCTTGTCGAACGGCGACATCAGGATGTTCCACCCCGTTTCGATGGTTTCCGGCCATTCGGTCGACGGGCGAATCGTGATGCACGGCACGGCCAGCTCGTAGGACTCCTTCTGCAACCCGCCAGAGTCGGTCACGACCCGGGCGGCGTATTTCACCAAAGACAGGTTCTCCAGATAACCCACCGGGTCGATGCACCTGACGCCGGGTCCCGGGGTGATCCCGAACGCCTCCATCCGCTTTCGCGTCCGCGGGTGCATCGGCAAAACGACCGGCAGACCATTGGCCGACAGCGCCCGGATAATCGCCCGCAGGCTCGTCGCGTCATCGACGTTGAACGGGCGATGCAGCGTGCAGTAGACGTACTTCCCTGGGTCGAGGCCGTGCTTCCGGGGAATCTCTTGGCTGGCCTTCGGCCCGATTTCCCTGACCAGCTGCACCATGACATCCCCCGTGCGGGTGATCCCGCTCGAGAGACCCTCCCCGATAAGGTTCGTAACGGCCGCCCCGGTCGGCGCGAGAAGCTGACTCGATATATGGTCCGTGACGATGCGGTTGATCTCCTCCGGCATCGCACGGTCGAACGACCTCACCCCAGCCTCGACGTGAGCGACGGGGATGCCCAGCTTCGCTGCGGCGAGGGCACCCGCCAGGGTGCTGTTCGTGTCGCCGTAGACGAGTGCCTTGTCCGGCTTCTCGTCGAGTATGATGACCTCCAGCCTCTTCAGCATCTCCCCGGTCTGCTCGCCGTGGGAACCGCTCCCCACATGGCAGTTGATCGACGGCGAGAGGCCGAACTCCTCCAAGAACACGTCCGAGAGCCGCTGGTCGTAATGCTGCCCGGTGTGGACGAACACTTCCTCGGCCCTGCCCTTCAGCGCCCTGGAAACGAGAGCCGCCTTGATGAACTGAGGGCGCGTACCCACGACAGTCACAATGACTGGACCCGTGAACCTCCCCCCATCATCTCGCCCGGAATGGGGTCATCCGTCGAGGGCCGCGTGCAGGCGTACGGGTTCCTGCGTCCGGAGCCGCCCGTAGATCGCGCGGCCCAGGTTCGACGAACCGGGAGTGATCGACCCGCCCTCGTCGGCGTTGCCGTCCTTGAACAGCCGCATCGCGACCTGCACGTCGCGGTTGCGCCT
>CAYNEM010000073.1:0-1695 GCA_964396265.1 uncultured Methanomassiliicoccales archaeon | reverse complement strand
TGGGCCATCCGGACGAGCTTGTCCGCCACGCTCCCGACGAGGAGGCGCGCCATCCGCCCCCGGCCCAGGCTGCCGACGATGAGCAGGTCCGCGCCCCGGCCCTCCGCCTCCGCAAGGAGCATCCGCGCGGCGTCGCCCGTCGAGAGGATCTTCGTGGCGTTCACGCCGGCGGCACGTGCGCGCTCCACCGCTTCCTCGAGCGTGCGGTCCGCTGACGCCTGGATCTCCGCATAGTTCAACGCCCCGCTCTCGAAGGCCTCGGGGGCGACGGTGATCACGTGCTGCACGAAGACGTTCGCGCCCCCGGCCTTGGCCAGGTCCACCGCCAGGTCGAGGGCCTTCTTCGACTCCGGAGAGCCGTCGAAGCCCACGAGGATGCGCTTCGGGAACATCGGGCGAGGGAGTGACCCAACGCGATTTGAACCCTCCGGCTATACGACCCGGTTGCCCACGAGCTTCCCGCGGATCTCCTCGACCTTCTCCGTCATGCCCTTCTTCGCGTAGAACGCCATCGCCTCGTGAAAGTCCTCCGACATTCGCTCGCGGTCCCCGAGGAACTCGCGGAGCTGCGCCTGCAGCTCCCACGCGGTCGCGACGCCGATCCAGTCCTCGGCCTTGAACAGCCGCTCCCTCGCCTTCTCGAACGTCAGGAAGGCAAGGTCGAGACGCTTCGTCCTCCCATAGATCGCCGCCAGGTTCACGAGCGCCCATCCCTCGCCGACGATGCCGTCCTTGTCGTGGATCGCGTGGAACCCCTCGAGCGCCCCCAGAAGGAACTCCTCGCCCCGCGCGAAGTCGTGGCGGCTCGAGGCGAACACCCCGGCACCGACGAGCGCCCGCGCCAGGACGATGGGGTTGCCGCACGCCTTGGCGGCGTTCAGCGCGAGGTCGAACTGGACGAGCGCGTCGTCCCAACGCCTCAGGAGCATCAGCGCGTTCGCGCGACGCAAGGTGACCTCGGCGGTCTGGTCCATCCGAAGGGACCCCGCGCTGCCAAACGAGGAATAGAACGCCTCCGCCTCCGGCCATTGGAGGCCTTGCTCGAGCCGGTATCCCTCCTCCATCCGGTGCTCGAACGCGTCGTCGTCCACGCGCTCGGGAACCCCCGCGCCGTATTTGGACCTACGCGGCGCGTGCCGCCAGCACGGCCTGCACGATCGTCTCGCGGTCCGCGTCGGACACGAGGGGGTGCACCGGGAGCTCGAGAAGCTTCGGGATCACGCGCTCGGCGACCGCGCACTTCCGGTGCTTCTGGCCGGCGAGCGCCTTCTGCTGGTACACGGCCATGGGATAGCTCGGTCGAGAGCCCACCCCGCGGTCGTTCAGGAACTTCACGAGGTCGTCCCGGGACCGCGGGAACTTCTCGACGCGGACGATGTACTGGTAGAACGCGTGGGTCCGGTCCTCGGGCTCCGCCGGCGGCACGAGTCCCTTCACCGCCGCCAAACGCTCCGTGAGGAAGTGCCCGGTCTCGCGTCGTCGCGCGACGAACGCGTCGAGCTTCGACAGCTGCACGAGGCCGATCGCCGCCGCCAAGTCCGTCATCCGGAGGTTGAATCCGACGAGGTCGTGCATGTACTTCGAGCTCTGACCCTGGTCGCGGAGCTTGCGGCACGCGTCGGCGACCGCATCGTCGTCCGTGACGATCATGCCCCCCTCGGTCGTCGTCATGTTCTTCGTCGGGTAGAAGGAGAA
>CAYNEM010000072.1:0-1713 GCA_964396265.1 uncultured Methanomassiliicoccales archaeon | reverse complement strand
GCGACGAATGCAAGGAGAAGTTCGACATCCGCCCGGCGCGGTACGCGGCGAAGGGTCCCATCGTGCCGGGCGCGACGCACCGCTAGTGGGCCGCGTGCGCGTACTTGTGAGGGTCCTTGTCGAACGTGCGCTTGCAGCCCGGGGAGCAGAAGTAGAAGGTCATGCCCTCGTGCACGGAGTTCCCCGCCGCGTGCTTCGGGTCGATCATCATGCCGCAGATGGGGTCCTTGACCGTCGCCATGTCCTCGCTGAACGGCCCGCCGTAATTAACCTTGACGTTCCTCGGGAGTTCCTCGACTCGACGCACTTTCACCCTGCCCAAAGGAACGTTCATCCCGACGGAACCCAAAGGGGAACATGGATGCCCGCGACGCGCCTCGTCCGAAGCCTCTCCTTTCCCGTCCGCGAGATGCCCGCGCCCGTCCGGTGGCTCCTCGGGGAATTCCGCCTACTCGTGAATCGCTCGATCCGCATCGCCCTCCGCGAGGACATCCGCTCCCGGTCCCGCCTGACGAAGGCGGCGTACCGCATCCTGTCGGCTGAGCACGACGTGTACAAGCAGTACATTCCGAGCGCGTTCGAGGTCGCCCTCGCGGTGCTGAAGTCCTACCGGAGGCGGGAACGGCGGGGAAGGAGGACGCACGTCCCCTACTTACGACGCCCGATGCTGAAAGCGGAGAACCAGTCCTACCGCCTCGACCGGGAGACCGGGCGGCTGCGCATCCCGATCCGCGGGACGGAGGGCGTGCAGCTCGTCCTCCCGCTCTCCGCGTGGCACCGGTCCATCCTCGAAGACGGCTCGTGGGGCCTTGGATCCCTGACCGTAACCCCCGACCGGATCGTCGTGGTCGTCCGGAAGGCGGCGCCCGACCCTTACGCGCCCCAGGCCGCCATCGCGCTGGACACGAACGAGTCGTCTTTGGACGGAGTGGCGGTCGGGGACGGCGAGGCCCGCCTCATCACCGTCCCGTTCCCCGGGGTCCGCGTCGTGCAGGGGACTCACGTACGACGCCGCCGTCGACTCGCCCGGAAGAAAGCGAACGACCGACGCGTGATGCGCCGCCTCTTGGCAAACGAGGGACGACGGGAGCGGGCCCGGGTGCGCCAGCGGCTCCACCGCCTGAGCAAGGGACTCGTCGCGGCCGCTGCGGGATCATGGGCCGCGATCATCCTCGAGGAGCTCCGGATGCCGCGGGGCGGCGGGCGGGGTACGAGGATGCGAGGCCGCCTGTCCTCGTGGCCACAGGGGGAACTGCACCGCCAGATCGCGTATAAGGCGCTCGCGGCGAGCGTCCCCGTGATCAAGGTCAACCCTTCGTGGACCAGCAAGACCTGCCCAGCGTGTGGCGCGCGGCGCCGAGATAGGGTGGGCCAGGACTTCGTCTGCGTGCTGTGCAACTGGGAGATGGACCGCCAGCACAACGCAGGTCTGAACATCCTGAAAACCGCCTTGGCCTCGAACGAGGCCCTGGCGAGGGCCGTACGGTTCCGGCCCGGTGCCCTCCGCCGTGACGTGGTGATTTCCCTCTACGACCTTCTCGCGAGAGAAGGCGCACGGGAGGAGCCGAGCGGAGCGGAGTGTCTCGCGGAGGGGGCCTGACGGCCATCACCCGCGGATGTCACAGAACCACGCTCACCGGACGACGAGCACGGGGACGTGGGCCATCCGGACGAGCTTGTCCGCCACGCTCCCGACGAGGAGGCGCGCCATCC
>CAYNEM010000071.1:0-1792 GCA_964396265.1 uncultured Methanomassiliicoccales archaeon | reverse complement strand
CTGCGACCGCGAAGACCCCCGCCGCTTTGCCGTCCACCGCCAGGATCATGGCGGTCTTGCCCTCGTCCTGGAGGCGAGACAGCGTCTCCTCCGCGGGGAGCAGGGGGACGCCCGCGTGCTCCATGAGGCGCCGGTTCCCGAGGAGCACGGACTGACCGTCCACATGCGCGCGGATTCCCAGGCCGGCGACCGCCTCGAAGTCCGTCGGGTCGACCAAGTGCACCCCCTGGGCGGTGGCGTAGCCGACGATCGCCTGCGCGATGGGGTGCTCCGAACCCTTCTCCGCGCTCGCCGCGAGACGGAGGACGGCGCTTCCGTGGATGCCGAGGGGCACGACGTCCGTCACGGACGGCTTCCCCTTCGTGAGCGTCCCGGTCTTGTCGAACACGACCGTGCTCACCTTGCGGGTCTTCTCGAGGTACTCCGCGCCCTTGATCAGGAGGCCGTTCTCTGCGCCCTTCCCCGTGCCCACCATGATCGCCGCCGGGGTCGCGATCCCGAGCGCGCACGGACACGCGATGATGATGACCGCCACGAAGATCGAGAGGGACCAAGCGAACGGTTGGCCGGCGACGGCGTACCAGAGGACGAACGCCGCAAGGGCCACTGCGACCACGACGGGGACGAACCACGCCGCCACCCGGTCCACGAGCCGCTGGATCGGCGCGCGCGACTGCTGCGCGTCCTCGACGAGCTTGATAATCTGTGCGAGGGCGGTGTCCTGGCCGACCTTGGCGGCGCGGACGCGGAGGAGGCCCGCACGGTTCACCGTCGCCCCAAACACTTCGGAGTCGATCTCCTTGTCCACGGGGATCGATTCGCCCGTGAGCATCGATTCATCCACGGACGAAGCGCCCCCGACGACGATCCCGTCGACGGGGATACGCTCGCCGGGCCGGACGATGAGGATGTCCTCGACGCGGACCTGCTCGATGGGGACCTGTTCTTCGTGGTCCTCGCGCAGGACCGTGGCGGTGCGCGGCTGGAGCCCCATGAGTTTCCTCAGCGCGTCGGACGCGCGACCCCTCGCGAGCTCCTCCATGTACTTCCCGAGGAGGATGAGGGCGATGATGAACGCGGACGCCTCGAAGTACGTGAGCCGGGCTCCGGGGAACAGGCCGGGCGCGAACGTGGCGACCGTGCTGTACGCCCACGCTGCCGTCGTGCCGAGGGCGATGAGGACGTCCATGTTCGCCATGCGGTTCCGCACGGCGTCCCACGTGCCGCGGTAGAACCGCCAGCCGACGAAGAATTGGACAGGGGTCGCGAGCAGGAAGCCCCCGTAGGCCATGAGGTCATCGTACCACTGGTCCTTCGGGAACGTCCATCCCAGGGCGTCGCCCAGGAGCGGGATGACCATCGCGATCGCGACGAGCGGAAGCCCGAGGGCCATGGAGATCGCGACGTCCCGCCTCAGCCGCTTGAGTTCCTGCTCCGGGCGGACGAACGTGAGCTGGCACGTCGTCGAGCAGAAGTAGTACATCCGGTCGCGGACCTCGGCCTTGAGCTCCGCCGTGGACTCGTCCACGTACATGCCGCACACGGGGTCGACCGCCATATGTACCTCAGGACGGGAGTCGACCGCGCTATAACCGCCTTCCGTTTCGTGTCACCCGCGCACACATTCTCAGGTCGGAAAGGCCAAATACGGCCGCTTCGCGTGCGCCCCCGAACGCGATGAAGGTCGCGATGGTGACGCCGTACTGGTTCCCCGTGCGCGGCGGCCCCACGACCTATGTCGCGGAACTGGCGGCGGAACTACGGAGCCAGGGGCACGATGTCGTCGTCGTCG
>CAYNEM010000070.1:0-1795 GCA_964396265.1 uncultured Methanomassiliicoccales archaeon | reverse complement strand
CTCGTAACGTGCCCGGGGCCTGCTCGGGGTCGACGGAGGGGCACTACCGCCCATGTGTGACGCGCCTATTCGTCGCCGCCAAACGTCGCCTCTCCGGCCTTGAGAAACGTTTCGCGGCCCCACTTCCGCCGGGCGCGCACCGTCAGCCGCTTTCGGTGAACCCGCCCGTTCCTTTCCATATGTGCGCGAGCGGAGCCTCGTATTTACGCTTTGGCGGTCACAAGCTTATAGGACCTACGCGCTCCATCACCCCTCCCTCGGGGGAGAAGTGAACACATGACTTCGCACGTAGGAAAGGCGACGATGGTGGCAGACGCATTCAACACCGCGCAGAATCGACACGACGTCCCGAAACTGCTTGAGCTTGTGGCCGACAACGTGAGCTACTGGGATCCGAGTCTCCCGGCGCCGATCACGGGTCGGGTGGCCTTCGAGAACTATTGGCGGGAAAGTTTCAAGACGTTCCCGGACTCGACCGTGAAGGTGCTGAGCCGCATCACGAGCGAGGATCAGGTCGTCGACGAGGTGGAGTGGTCGGGGACCAACAAGGGGCCCATCAACATCCCGGGCGCGCCGGCAATTCCGGCCACGGGGAAGCATGTGTCGGGAAAGGCGGTGGCGGTGGCTCGGACGAAGGACGGAAAGGTCACCAGCCTCAACGTCTACTACGACAACCTGTCGATGATGGCGCAGCTCGGCCTCATGCCGCAGCCCGGCTCGAAGTAAGGAACAACTCATCTCTGAGCGTTTGGCGGTAGCGCCGTCGCGTCCCTGATCTCGGGAACGGCCTCGCCGCCCGACGGATGCTTCGAGTCCCAAAGCGCGAGGAGGCTGCCGGGGGAAGAGCGCCGTTGCGCCCAAGACTTGGCGGTCCGCTCGATCCCTCGCAACGCCACGGACAGAAACCTCTTGCATGTAAGTCGATGTACGAAAGAGCCGAAAATGGCACGGACATCGCGGAGAAACTCACGCCGTCTTACGCACTACGTCGCAGCAGGAACTGCAGAAGCCTCCGGAAAGGTCGGAGGAATGCCTCTCGCCGCGCCAGTCGGCGGAGCTCATCCTCCCTTTCGCGGAGGGCGATCTGTGCCCGGCGGGCCTCGACCTCACGCCTGACCACGTACGCACAGTTCCCCGCCTTCTGGTGGATCGTCGTCCCTCGGAACCGCTGTACGGTCCAACCTGCGCGCCGAAGGATCCAGTCCCGCTTCTGGTCGCGTTGGCGGCGCTCGCCCTCGTGGTACGCGGCGCCGTCCGCTTCCACCGCCAGACGGACGTCGGGGAACGCGAAGTCCGCGTAGTATCCCTCGATGCAGTGCTGTGGGATCGGGGCGAGCCCCTCGCGGCGCATCGCCTCGTAGAGCGTGTGCTCGATCGGGGACATCCAGACTGCGCCGGACGCGTTGTCCACGCGCACGGCGCCCGGACGGGCGGCGGCCTCGGACTGAAGGCGGCTATACGTGGACTTCCGCCGTTCCCCCTTTTCAATCTCGCGGTAGATCGCGAGGCCGACGTTCCCCCAGCGCACGCGAAGGGATTGCGACTGCCGGCTTAAGGAAGCCGCAGGACCGACCTGGCTGATGAGACGGCCCGTTGAGGAAACCTCACGATGCGACCGCGGTTTCATAGTCACAGAGGCGGCTTCAAGGACAGTTGCAACGGCAGCACGGACAATGGCAGCCCGGTCTCGGACAGCTGGGGCGGCTGCAGGCACGGCTGCTACGTCTGCACGGACGACCCCAACCCAGTCTCGGACAACTGGGGCGGCCTTGCGGACGACCGGGGAGACTTCTAG
>CAYNEM010000069.1:0-2090 GCA_964396265.1 uncultured Methanomassiliicoccales archaeon | reverse complement strand
CGCTGCGGAGAGGGAACTGGGCGTCGAGGCAGGACGGACAAGTTTCACGAACGGCCAGAGGAACGGGCGCGAACCCGGGCGCGGAGTCTTCCACAAGGACCCTTACACCGAAGTCCTCGAAGCGGAGCGGGAGGAACTCGGCGAGGCGGAGGAGGAGCCGCTAAACGGCCACGGAGAGGGGCGCGTCGTCGCCCGTTGGGAGGCCGCGAAGGGGAAGCGGTTCGTGGAACTCCTGCACCAACCCGACGGGACTTACTCGTACCGGACCGACGGGGGCGCGGGCCACGGCTTCACATTCGACTCCGACGAGGCCGCGATCGTATGGGCCGAAAGCCCGTGGAAGATCCCGGGCGGGGCCGGACCAGTCACCGTCCTCAAGACTGACTTCCCCTCGGTCCGCAGGGTTCCGCTCCCTGCGAACGGCAACGGCTACCGCGACTGGCGGGAGCAGAAGGACTTCCTCTACCAGGGCAACATCAACAAGAAGATCGACCCCGGCAGCGCCGAAACCCTGGAAGAGAGCGATGCGCTCGACACTTTCGAGGAAGCGGAGAAGTGGGTCGAAGAACACTTGGAGACGCTGTCGAAGACCCTCCCCCGCGACCAGTGGGGCGACATCGAGGGCCAGGTCTGCGGCTACCCCGAAGACGAGTTCGGCGGCTCGACCTACGATTGCGACGAGTACCCGATGGAGCAGACGGTCGGTGTGCCGTCAAACGGCAACGGGCGCAAGCGCGGTGGCCGGCCAAAGTCGACCGGGAAGGGCGTGCTGCTCGACAGCGAACCCGAGGGCCTCACGCCCGAATGGGCGATCTGGTTCGAGTGCGACGGGGAGGGCTACCCGGAAGAGAACTGTATGCCTGACCGGGACCATCCCGACCACGACAAATGGCACAAGAAGGAGGTCGCCGTCATCGGAAGGAAGGCCCGCGTCAAGGTCGATGACCTGTTGGAGCGCCGTGACCCGGGCGGCGTAGCCTTCTATGAGGAGTTCGCACGCCGACTGGCGCTCGCCGGCTACGATGTCTACAACTCCGACAGCCGTTTCGAGATCTACCTTCCCGGCGAGGTCCCTAAAGAGGAGCGTGCGGGGAAGGCCCCGTCGTCCAAGCCGGTTCCAGAGGGCGAGCCGGTCTCCGCTCGCCCCTCCGGCAAAATCTTCGAGACTGAACCGGACTACACCGAGGACGTCGAGTGGATGATCTGGTTCGAGTGCGTCGAGGGCGACGTGCCCGGCGAGTCGTGCGCCCCGCAGGAGCCGGGTCCCGAGCGCACCAAATGGTTGAGCGAGCAGGTCAGGCTGGTCGGGAAGGAAGCTGGACTCGACAACGGTTTCATCGAAGAGGTCGTCGCAACGCTCGGCAGGAAGGGAGTGATCGAGGCGTTCCAGTTGCAGACGGAGGAGGAACGCGAGGCGTTCAATGCGCTGACCAGGAAGCTCGCCGAGAACGGCTTCGGCGTCTACTACAGCGACACCCGCTTCCTCGTCTGGAAGCCCGGCCAGATTCCAGAGGGAGAGTCTGTCGAGGGGGCGAATGGGAATGGCCGTAAGCGCCGCAAGGAGGCCAAGCTCATCCGCATCGAGCCGAAACCGGGACCGGAAGAGATCGGATTCCAGACCCCAGCCGAATACTTCCGGAAGAAGGGGCTGAAGGTGATGGGGTCCACGGATAAGGCTTACTACGTTACCAAGATCAAGAAGAAGAACGGCGCGGACGGTGGCATCATGGAAATGGACGAGTTCAGGCGGAGGTTTGTTGACGCACGGTATCCAGGGCTGAAGGGCTACGCCTTCAAGGCCGACTGGATCACTCCGGACGAGGGCCGCGCCCGGATGGAGGAGATCCTCCGCGAGGTCGACTTCATCGAGGAAGCCCACGGCGGACTCTCCGCTCCCGTACTCCACCTGAAGGACAGCTCCGCCGTCTTCGTTCAGGACAGCGATGACTGGCCCCAGCCGAGTGCCGAGGAGCCGATCTACGAGGAGGGGAACGGGCGGCACAACGGGCGCAAGAAGGGCGGGAGCGGTCCGGGGGGAGCCGCCCCACCGTCGCCCACGGAACTCCTCGGCACCTGGATGGCGACGCTCG
>CAYNEM010000068.1:0-2097 GCA_964396265.1 uncultured Methanomassiliicoccales archaeon | reverse complement strand
GATCGTCATCGTCCTCGTCGAAGTCATCCGGCGGGGGGACGGGGCGCGGCTCGCGAGGCGGCGGTCCGGAGATCATCGTGGCCTCCTCGGGGGGGCGCCCCCGTCCTCGAGGTGGCAGGGACAGTCGCAGTTGGGGCGGTGTCGAGCCTTGCCTAGGTGGTGAAACTACCATCCCCATTCCTTCATCCTTATATCCTCGGCCAACCATCAACCGGACGTCATGCAGAAAGTTGTCCGGAGCCTCGCTTTCCCCACCGCCGGTCTCCCGGCCCCTCTTCTGCTCCTCCTCAAGGAGTTCCGGCTCATCGTGAACAAGAGCATCCGAGTGGCCCTCGCTCACGATGCCCGTTCCAAGTTCAAGCTCTCGGCATTCGCCTATCGCACATTCTCGTCGGAACACGACATCTACAAGAAGCACATCCCGAGCGCATTCGAGGTCGCGCTCGTGTGCCTCAAGAACTATCGTCGGCGAGTCAGAAAGGGCCAGCGCGTCACGGTCCCCTATGCCCGTCGGCTTGCGCTCAAAGCCAATAATCAGTCTTACAATCTCGACCGCTCTAGTGGGCAGTTGCGTATCCCTGTTCGCGCAGGAGAGCACATTGAACTCGATCTCCCGCTCTCGGACTGGCACCGCTCCATCCTCTCGGACCCGTCGTGGGGACTCGGCTCGCTCACAGTTACGCCAGACAAAATTATCATCGTCGTTCGGAAGGCCGTTCCACAGCCGTACGTCCCTGAGTCCGCCATCGCCCTCGACACGAACGAATGTTCGCTGGACGGAGTCGTAGCCAGAGGCGACGATGCGTCGCTCGTGACCATCCCGTTCCCCGAAGCGCGGGTCGTCCAGGCGACGCATTTCCGTCGGCGTCGCCGACTCGCCAAGAAGAAGGCCCACGACCGCCGAGTCATGCGGCACCTGCTCGCCCGCGAAGGTCGCCGCGAACACAACCGCGTTGCCCAACGACTTCATCTCGTCTCTAAAGGACTTGTCCACACCGCTGCCAAACGGAAGGCCGCTATCGTTTTGGAAGACCTGAACACGCCCGGCGGACATACCCGCTCGCGACAGAACAACCGCCGTCTCTCGTCGTGGCCTCGCGGCGAGCTTCACCGCCAGATCGAATACAAGGCACTCGCCGCTGGAGTCCCCGTCGTCAAGATTGACCCGAAGTACACGAGTAAGACCTGCCCGAAGTGCATGACGCGCAAAAAGCGCCGAGAACGGGTGGGCGAGGTGTTCGAGTGCCGGAAGTGCGGCTGGCGGATGGACCGCCAGCACAATGCCGGGGCGAACATCCTCATAACCGCCTTGGCCGATACGGTTCTCGCCCGATGCCCTCCGCAAGGATGAGATGATCCGCCTCTACGACCTGCCGCCGATGGTGACGGGCGCACGCGAGGATCGGAGCGGAGTCGAGGGAAGTTCTCAGTTCGTGGGGGTTCTGCATGACACTTTACCTCCATAAGCTGTTAATTTACCAGAACCACGGTGCAACCCGGGCAGCGGGGCCTCCTCGGCATCAGTTCAGGCGATGGGTCTGGAGATTGAAAAGCCGCTGGTCACAGGGATCGCAGAGGAGGAGGCAGCGTTTCGCGTCCTCGACGTTCTGCCTCTGGACCCAGACGAGGCCATCGCAGACTTCGCAATCCATCTGGACGCTTGGCTTGGTCGGCTCCCGGGACCCGCCGACCGGGGGCGCGGAGAAGACCCTGCCGTCGAAGTTCATTCTTCCTCGACCGTCCCGATGACGAACGCGGGGATCTCCTCAGCAAGGTGCGTCAGGCAGAGCGCGAGCGCCCCGCACCGATCGCAGATCCCGCAGCACGAGCCGGCGGGGAAGTCGAACGCGTGGGCGCACTTCATAGGGTCACGGCTCCCAGGTCGTGTGCCATTTGTGGACGAACCTCCTCTCGCGGATGTCCCGTTTCATTTCCGGACTCGCCTTCACAGCATCCATAGCCTTGTCGGTGAGCCAAGCCCCATTGGTCTTCGCGTCTGCGAGGAAATCCTTGAACCTCTGTTCGCCGAGGTAGCAGCACCACGGGGCGGCGGTCCCCAGCGCGGCCTTCATCTTCTCCTCATTCAGTCCGTCCCGA
>CAYNEM010000067.1:0-2147 GCA_964396265.1 uncultured Methanomassiliicoccales archaeon | reverse complement strand
CTTCCTGTCCTTCTTAATGCTTTCCATGTGGAAGTCCGTGCGTGCGCCGTTCGTAGTGTCCGTCTGACATTCCCGCATCGCGCAGCATCCGGTCAGTTTATATCGCCGTCCCGAAATCCACGACGCGATGAAAGCCGTCATCCCGGCAGCGGGCCTTGGGACCCGATTCCTCCCTTACACGAAGGCCCAGCCGAAGGAGATGCTCCCCGTCGTCGACAAGCCGACGATCCAGTACGTGTTGGAAGAAGCGGTCTCGGCGGGGATCACCGACATCCTCATCGTTACCGGGCGCGGAAAGCGGGCAATCGAGGACCATTTCGACAAGAACATCGAGCTCGAATCATATCTTCGGGCCAAGGGGTCGCTCGAAGCGCTGGCGGATCTCGAGAAGCTTTTGCAGACGGCTCATATCCACTACGTGCGCCAGGGCGAGCCGCGGGGCCTAGGTCACGCGATTGCGGTGGCTGAGTCTTACGTTGGTCGCGAGTCGTTCGCGTGCCTCCTCGGGGATGACGTGACGCGGGACAAGGTGCCGTGCATCCGGCAGCTGATGAATGTGCACAGCAAGAAGGGTCGGTCCGTGATTGCCGTCCAGCGCGTACCCAGGGAGCGGATGCGCCGATACGGCATGATAGTCGGCAAGAAAATCGGGGACCGCCTCTACCGAATCGAGGACGTGATCGAGAAGCCCAATCCGGAGCAGGTGACCTCGGATTTCGCGGCGATGGGGCGCTACGTCTTCCAGCCGAGCCTTTTCGACCATCTCCGGGACGCCGAGCCCACGTTGGCTGGGGAGGTTCAGCTCGCGGACGGCCTTCGCGCCCTGTGTCAGGAGGAGGAAGTCCTCGCCTACGAATACCGCGGCGAGCGCTATGACCTTGGGAGCAAGCTCGACTGGATCCTCGCGAACGTTCGTTTCGGCCTGAGGCGGGATGATCTTGGTCCAGAGCTCCTTGAGGAGTTGAGGTCCCTGATCTCGAAAGACCGAGGCCAATAGGTTTATGGCCGACCGCCTGAGATGCGACTCCCGCCCATGGACCTCCTCCTCCTCGCTCAGGACGTGACCTGGGGGGGTCGCACTGGGGATGCGGTCCACCTTCGCCAGCTGGCACGCCACTTGTCCCTCAGGGGCCACAAGGTCCGCGTCGTCGCCCGGCCCTCGCCGGAAGCGGCACTCGAGATTCCCGGGGTCGAAGTCCATCCCATACGCTCGTCGTTCGACTTGGCGTTCGCCCTCGTTCGCAAGCCGGCAGTCGCCCGAGCGTTGTTCCGCGCGGTGGGGGTTCGACGTCCTGACGTCCTGTATTCCCGGAGCTTCGGGGATTTGGGAGAAGCGGTTGCAGCCGCCGCAGCAGGACTACCCCTCGTGTACGAGGTGAACGGGGATGCACTCGCGGAACGCGAGGTCCAGCTTGGGAGGTCGTTGCCCGCGCCTGTGCGCGCGTGGGCGATGAACTCCGCTCGCGTCGCGTTCCGTCGGGCGAGGTCGGTCATCGCGGTCACGGAAGTGTTGAGGAACCGGCTTGCCGCCAACTTCGGCCTGCCGCGCGACAGCATTCGGGTGGTGCCGAATGCGGCGGACACGGAGCTCTTCGCCCCGCGTCCTGCTGCCGAGGCGCGTTCCTTGCTTGGCATCCCCCTCGAAAGCCCCGTGGTCGGATTCGTCGGCAACCTGGCTCCCTGGCAGGGGGTAGAGGTCCTGATCCGAGCCTTTGCTCGCCTCCAAGTTCGCGACCCGCTCCTCGTGATCGTTGGCGGTGGACAGGCCCGAGCCGCGCTGGAGGCGACGGCGAAAGAACTGGGCGTGGCCGGTCGCGTCCGTTTCGTCGGCACTGTCCCCTACCCGCAGGTCCCCGCGTACGTCGCCGCATGTGACATATGCACGGCCCCAATGAGCCGTGAGCGCTTGAAGAGCGGGTCGAGCGCGATCAAAGTCTACGAGTACCTCGCATGCGAACGCCCGGTCGTCGCGTCACGAATCCCTGGCCTGGAGTTCGTCGAATCCGAGGACCTGGGCAGGCTCGTTCCCCCGGAGGACGTACAGGCACTCTCCGCCGCCCTAGTCGCGGCCTTGGAAGATGAAGTCTGGCGCCAGGAAGCGGGGCGTCGCGGCCGTGCGTACGTGTTGCGTCATGCGGGCTGGCCTG
>CAYNEM010000066.1:0-2151 GCA_964396265.1 uncultured Methanomassiliicoccales archaeon | reverse complement strand
GGCCGCGAACGCCCTTCTCGATGCACTGCGCGACGGACTCGAGGGCGATCTCTGCAGGGACGCAGACGATCGCGAGGTCCACAGGGTCCGGGATCTCGAGGACGTTTGGGTACGCCTTGATCGAATGGACCGAATCCGCGTTCGGATTCACGGGGTAGATCGTCCCCTGGAACTCGTTCGCGATCAGGTTGTGGAGGATCGCGTAGCCGACTTTGCCCTTCGTGCGGCTCGCGCCGATCACCGCCACGCTCTTCGGGTTGAAGATCGGGTCGAGGCGGTCTCCCATCGATGCGCGCATCCCGCGGGCGCTGATGAAGCTTCCGCGCAGCCCCGGCACGTCTAATACGTCGGGTGCTTTTGGCGGTCCCGATGGAGGACGTCGTCGAGGTCGACCGCCTCGGGAAGACCTATCCCGGCGGCACGGAGGCCCTGAAGGACGTTTCGTTCCGCGTCTCGAAGGGAGAGGTCTTCTGCCTCCTCGGGCGGAACGGGGCGGGGAAGACGACCCTCCTCCGCGTCCTCGCGACCCAGCTCATGCCGACGGCCGGCCGTGCGACGGTCTTCGGGAGCGAGGTCGTCCGGGGCGCGAAGGCGATCCGGCGACGCATCGCTGCCCTCCCGCAGGAGGCTCGACCGCAGATGATGCTGTCCGCGTACGACCACGTGCGCCTCATGTGCCTCATCCGCGGTATGTCCCGCGAGGACGCCCTGAAGCGCACGGAGCGGGTGCTGCGGCAGTTCGAGCTGTGGGAGCACAAGGACAAGCTGTGCGCGGACCTCTCCGGCGGCCTCCGCCAGCGCGTCCTCCTGTGCATGGCCCTCATCGCGGACCCGGAACTCCTCTTCCTCGACGAGCCGACGATCGGCCTCGACCCCCTCGGCCGACGCCAGGTGTGGGCCGCGATCCGACGGCTCGCGGGTGCGGGCGTCACGGTCCTGCTCACGACGCATTACATGGACGAGGCGGAGAAGCTCGCGAACCGTCTCGCGATCATCGAGAAGGGCCGCCTCGCGTTCCTCGGCACCGTGGACGAGGCGAAGGCGAAGGCGGGCGTCGGCATGCGGTTGATCGTCGAGTCCGCGCACAGCGATGCGGACAGCCGCCAGGTCCTCCATCCGTCCTCGGACCAGGAGATCCTGGCGGTCGTCGAGCGGAGCATCCGGGAGGGGCTCAAGGTCACGTTCCAGCCGCCGAGCCTCGAGGAGGCGTTCATCCACATCGTGGGAGGGTCGATCGATGACGAGGCTGCGTGAGGCGTGGTACATCGGCGTCTGGGATTCCCTCCCCCTCCTCCGGGACCCGATGATCCTCTTCATCCTCTCCCTGATCTCGTTCCTTCCGGTGTTCTTCCTCTACCTGTTCTCTGGCGGCCAGGCGGCGCTGCCCGCGCTCGTCGGCGCCGTCGTCCTCTCCCTCGCGTTCGTCGGCATGGGCGTCGCGCAGTCCGTCTACTTCAACAAGCACTGGTTCCGCTTCCAGGACATCCTCGTCGCGTCGCCCGTGTCCCCGCTCTCGTACGCCTTCGGCCTCGCCCTGAGCACGCTGATCGCGGCGAGCCCCGCGCTCGTCCTCTCCTTCGGCATCCTGCTCCTGTCGAAGCCGATCGGTCCGCTCGCGTTCCTCCTGGTCATCGCCGTCTCCCTCCTGATGTGGCTCGCGATGGTGTTCGTCGGGTACGTGATCGGGCTGACCACGAAGAACACCCGGCGTGCGAACTCGATCCCCCAGGTGCTGGGCTTCCTCCTCGGCTTCCTCCCCCCGGTCTACTATCCGGTCAGCCTCCTCCCCGGGTACCTCCAGCCCGTCGCGATGCTCGTACCCTCCACGCACGCAGCCCAGCTCGCGAAGTTCTACTTCGGCATGATCCCGCTCTCGTCCACGGAGATCGTCATCGGGTGGGTGTACCTCGCGGGGTTCGTGGCCCTGATGGCGGCGCTCACGCTCCGAAAGGCGAGATGGGTCGACCCGTAGGGCCGGGACGCGTGCACTCTCGACGCTGGCGGTTGATGAAGACCTTTACTTGCTCCATCAGGCCGCGCGAGGTGTCACCGCGTTTGGCGGCACGGGGGCCAGCAGGTACCCGCCGAAGGCGAGCCCCCACGCGAGCACGGGGATCACGATCAGGCGCTCCATGCCGCCGACGCCGATCG
>CAYNEM010000065.1:0-2204 GCA_964396265.1 uncultured Methanomassiliicoccales archaeon | reverse complement strand
CTGTTGGACGACGCATCGTCCTACCGGATTCCGCGATGCCGTGTGCATCATGGGAGTCTGACTCTAGGAGGCCCGGGTATTTGGAAGTTTCGTCGTGCCTCTGGTTCTTTCGCACTTGGTCGGATGAATCGCGGACAAAAGGGCGTGGCGGGCTCGAAGCTTGAGAGCACGCGGCCGACGACGAGCTGTGTATGGTCGTCCGCAGGGCAAAGCCTGGCCCCTAGAGTTCAACGATCCTTCCGTGTTCTCCGGTCGCTTCCTCGATGTTCGCCAGGATCTCCCCTACAAGTCGAAAAGCCTCTTCCCTTGAGCCTGAGAACTCCTCGAAGCAAATCAGCCAGCCCGGGTCCTCGTCGGAGAAGGAAATCTCGCCATTGGGTATTCGAATTCGATGGTTTCCCCAGCCTCTGACCTGATTCGATGGCACTGAGTGTGGCTTCAGGATCTCGGCGAGCCGTCGATGGTCCAACGTGAACCACTCGCCATCAGTCCGGCGAATCAGGAACTCAAACATAATCTGGGACCCTGAGGGGACTCCCTGCCTTCAAAGGATTGGCCGGCGCGTCGTCACCCTACGCCCCCTTGCGGAGCTGTAGGGTAGTGTCAGCATCAAGGCCTTATCCGCCAACCCGAATAACCTCGCACCTTCATGACAAAGCTAAACCTTCGCTCGTACGTCGAGCAAAAGGACAAGTGGCCTCGGGGTGGGCGGCATCTCCTTGCCCAGTTCGACAGCGGGTCGGTGGTAATCTATCAGGCGTTTCGAGAAGCAATTGGCCGATTTGCCGTTGAGCATGGTCACTTCGGCGGCGAGTTCAGCTTTGACCGAGTGTCTTGGATAAAGCCGAGCTTTCTTTGGATGATGTCCCGCTCCTCCTGGGGGACCAAACCGGGTCAAGAGAAGATTCTCGCGGTTTGGCTGGAACGCTCTGCCTTCGACGAAATCCTTGGACAGGCGGCACCTGCCGATTCGGCAGGGGCTACACCTTCACCCATTTCAAAAGCGGAAACCGGGATTTCGCAACCCAGAGTGATTTTCCAGTGGGATCCCGATCGCGATCCGCTTGGCAATAAGCTGGACAGGCGGACTATTCAACTGGGGCTGCGGGGGGACACCCTCAGACTCTATGCTCAAGACTGGCTTGCTGGAATAGAAGACATCACCGACGTGGTCCGAGAGGTTCGCAAATCTGCAGCGTCGATTGACTTCGGTCAGCTTTCGACCCCTGCTGAGGAGCCATATCCGGTGGAGGATCCTGTGGTCCGCGCGAGACTGGGACTCTCTCCGATTTGAGTGGGACGCGATACCACGAGGACGACCAAAGTGCCGATGCAAGGTGGGAACGCGACGTGATACTCACCGCGCAAGGTACTTCCGCGATGTCCATGCGTCGTCGGTTCGGCGATTCCCATGGGCGTCTTCGACAAGCTGAAGAGCGCGACGCAGGCGATGACCGGCGGCGCGGCGAAGGTGAGCATCGCGTACCCCCTCCAGGCGGTCTTCCCCGGCGAGGGCATGAACGTCCGCATCACGGTCGTCTCCTCCGGAGGCGAGGTGAAGTCCCAGGGCGTGTTCGTCGACCTCCTCGCGCAGGAGCGCGTCACCGCGAGCGAGAACGCGACCTGCCCTCGGTGCCAGAACAAGTTCACGACGCCCGTGCGCGAGGCGAAGAAGACGTTCGAGCAGTCCTTCCCGGTCGCACCCGCCTTCGTGCTGTCCCCCGGCGAGAGCCGCACGTTCGACGTCATGCTTCCGGTCCCGAGCGGGGCGCAACCCACGTACGCGGGCTCGCAGACGCACCACGAGTGGAAGATCCGCGGGCGCTTGCAGTCGTTCGGCAACGATCCGGACTCCGGCTTCCAGGCGCTCTGCGTCGGGATGAAGTAGGGGCTCGACCGAAACATCGCGCCGCCAATCATCCACTTGTTCTCCTATTATCCTCCTCTTATTCTCCTTTTATTCACCTCTTATTCGGAGAATGGCATCGTCCGAGCGGGCGCGCGAGGACTTGCACCCCGGCTGCGACGTTCGAAGCGTCGTGTGCGATCTGCTACACTACGCGCCCATGCCCCTGCGCGGGCTCGAACCGCGATCCGCAGATTCGCATCCTGCGATCCTGTCCGGTTGGACGACAGGGGCGATGCTCGTTCAGAACTGCGTGAGCGAGAGGATGTTCCCGTCCGGGTCCTTGAACCACGCGACC
>CAYNEM010000064.1:0-2243 GCA_964396265.1 uncultured Methanomassiliicoccales archaeon | reverse complement strand
GAACGGCAACGGGAAGCACTCTGATGGCGTCTATGATTTTCGCGAACACTTCCCTTACCGCATCGCGTACACCGCGCAAAACGAGAAACTCCGGGGGAAACCCGTCATCTTCCTTGGCTGGACGGAAGACCCTGCGGGAGTGCGACGCGCCCGCGTGGCCCTTATGGGGTCCGGTGGAGAAGCTGGGGAAGAGTATCTGGTCAGCGAAGCCATCCTCATCCCGCTTCATCCCTGGAAATATGTCAGGAAAGAAACCAAGGGGTCGAACGGTCACGGTCACTCTCACGGACGCAAGAACGGCAAGGACGGTGGCATTATGGAAATGGACGAGTTCAGGCGAGGGTATGTGGACGCGTACTATCCGGGGCTTACGGGCTACTCCTACAAGGCCGAGTGGATCACTCCGGACGAGGGCCGCGCCGCGATGAAAGCAATCCTCCGCGAGGTCGATTTCATCGAGGAAGCCCACGGCGGACTCTCCGCCCCTGTGCTCCACCTGAAGGACGGCTCTGCCCTCTTCGTCCAGGATAGCAACGACTTCCCTGTGCCGAGCGCCGAGGAGCCTGAGGAGGGGAACGGGCGGCACGGCTACGCGAACGGGAAGCGTCCCCGCTCGGCCAAGTCCCTGCTTAAGGACGTGCTCGACCGTATCTCCGGGTCAATTGAGCAGAACATCAGGCTCCGAAACGTGAACCTGACGCAGGTCGGGGCGTCCTCATCGATCGGAGCGGTGAACTACGCTCACGAATTAGGAGTACTGGACGCGAAAGAGTGGTCGGCGTTGAATGTGCCCCTCACGGTGATCGAGAGCGTGGAACCGTCGAAAGACTGGCCCGCCGTGGAAGCCTCCTTCGGTGAACTCAAGCGGGCAATCCAGTCGTTGAAGGACGGGAGCGGAGTGAACGGCGCGGACGGGATGCGCCCCCGCACGGAGAACGGCGCGGACGGACACACGTCGGGGCCGTGGGAGGCTTACCGGGCCGATAACTTCGGACGTCCCGATTCGGCGGGTGAAGCTGTCGCTGTGGCTGGTATCGTGGTTGGCGGTTGGGGCGTGGCCGAGGATATGGCAAACGCCCGCCTCATCGCCGCTGCGCCCGACCTGCTGAAGTCGCTAGTATTCGTGACGGATGCGCTCGCCGTAGAAGCCCCTATTTACAAGGCGCACGTTGAGGAGGCCCGCGCCGCGGTTGCCAAGGCGACGGGCGATACGAACGGCCACTCCAACGGGCGCAACGGCAACGGCGCTGACGGACATACGCCGGGACCGTGGTTCCTTAATCTTCACCGCGGGCTGGGGGAATATATCATCGGCCCGGGAAAAGGACAGCACATTGCGACGGTCACAACCGGAGCAGGTCGGCCCAATGCTGAAGCTGACGCCCGCCTCATCGCCGCCGCGCCGGAGTTGCTCGTTGCCCTTCGCGACGTACTCGGCTGGTACGGACTTTCGGATGTGCAATACCTCATAGGCACTAAGATGGGTGAGTCCGCCCAATACCATTCTACGCTGAGGGCCACCCGCGCCGCCATCGCGAAGGCCGAGGGCAGGTCGAACGGCCACTCGAACGGGCGCAACGGCAACGGCACCTACGAGGGCTGGTCCAACTACGAGACCTGGAACGTCAACCTCTGGATCTCGAACGAGGAGCCGGTCTATCGCACGGTCGTCGAGATGGCCCGCCGGATCAAGGGCGACGACGAACTGGGCGAGGCCATCAAGGCGATGCTCGAGGAGTCCTACCCGCAGGACGTCCGTGGGATGTGGTCCGACCTCCTCCGCCACGCGTTCGATAGCGCTGACTTCAGGGAGATCGCTAAGTCCTGGCACGCGGACATCGAAACGGAGCAGGCAAGCAAGCCGCGCAAGAAGTCGAACGGCAACGGCCACTCGAACGGCCACAACGGGACCGATAAGGAGTTCACCCACCTCGTCCACGTCTGGCTCTCCAATGATGAGCCGCTCTACAACGAGGCAACCTCGCTCGGGCGCAGGGAACACGACAGATACAAGCTGGGCCGTGCGATCAAGGCGATGCTCGACGAGGCCAAGCCGGATGTTCCGGGCCTCTGGTCGGACCTCATCCGCTACGGACTCGACAGCGTCAGTTGGGACGAAATCGCGGAAGCGTTCCTCCCCGAAGAAGAGGAGGGCGGGTCGAATGGGAACGGTCGCTCCAATGGCCGAATCGCGGACCTTCTCCGCCGCACGACACTTAGCTCGATCATCAAAGCGGCAACGA
>CAYNEM010000063.1:0-2309 GCA_964396265.1 uncultured Methanomassiliicoccales archaeon | reverse complement strand
GGTCGACGTGGCCGACGACGCCGATGTTCACGGACGGTTGCGCGGGGACCTTCATTTTTTGTCGGATTTCTCCTGCCAGGCGTCCTCGATCGTCTTGGGTCCGCGCGTCGTGATCTTGAGGTTCACCTGCAGGATGTCCGGGGAGATCGCACCGCCGCGGAGGGACTTGCGCTTCCGCATGCCGCCGCGGGACGGGTGGAAGCCGACGCCCCCGCTCACGAGGACGCCGCGCCGCCGCGGGCCCGTGAGGTCGCCGCGCATGGGGAAGCCGTCCTTGTCGCTGCCGCCCACGATCCGCAGCTTGTACCCGGGCAGCTGGACGAAGAGCCCGTCGATCTCGTCCCCGATCTTCTTCCCGAGGAGGGAGTTCGCGAGCTGGCCGCCGAGTGTGCGCTGGTACGACTTGCCCGACTTCGGGTCGTTGACGACGGCCTTGAACTCGACCATGGAATCCCCTTGGGAACGGAACGGATGCGAGGGGGGGATATATAGATTCGGCCGCGATGGTTAGAAGAAGGCAGGGGATCTTGTTGCCTACGCTTCAGGCGTCGCGTATTCCCGGGGGTCGAGGCGTCGGATGCGGCTCAGTCGGTCGAAGTCCGTGTCCGTGGAGACGATTACCTGAACTTGGGCCGCGATCATTGTCGCGGCGTGGATTCCATCGTACGGCGAGAGGTCGCCCTCCCGCGCCACGCGAATTCCATCGAGCGCGAGGGCGTCCGTAAGGTCGTAGAACCGGATGGGCATCGAGGTGAGTGCAGCCGTCACCCGCTCCATGCCTTTCCCCTTCCCCGCCTTGCGCATTGTGTTGGCGACCTCCGCGAGGATCAGCGAAGAGGTGACCGCATGGAGCCTGCCCTCCTGGATGTCCCGGAGAATCCGGGAGCACGACTCCCCGAACACGCGGTCGGCGGAGGTTGCGTAGAACACGACATTGCTGTCCAGGTAGACCGCGGAGGTAGGGGCCGCCATGTGTCCCCTAGGGCTCCGCCCACTCGTCCACCTGTTCCGGAGGGATGGACTTGGGGAACCACGGCTTTCGACCAATCAGGTGGTCCAACGGGTTCGCGACCTTGCGGACGCGGCGGACGACGACGGACTGGTCGTCCTCGGCCTCGACCTCCACGACTTCGCCCGGACGAAATGGGACGCGGTTCCGGACATCGGCCGGCAGGGTGATCTGGAACTTCGAGGTCACGCGCGACCGTCCCATGAGGTATGGGTATGGCCATACCCATACTTATATCTTCTCCCCGGCGGACCGCATTCCCGGTCGCTGGACGAAGAGGACTCCGAGGATCGCGCCCACGTCGTCCATCGTCGCCCGGAGATGGTCCCGGTCACCGGAGGAAATCCGGTCGAGGCCCGAAAGAGCCTCCGCGAACTGGAGGAGCGCGTAGAACGCCGTGTTCGTGTCGAAGTCGTCGTCCATCGCTTCCAGGAACTTCGCGCGCGTCCGGTCCACGAGCTTCCGGAACGCGGGGTTCGCGCGCTTGGCGGTGGCGACCGCGCCCGCGTGCGCGACCGCGCCGCGGATCGTCTCCAGCTCCCTGGCGGTGATCGCGAAGCAGTCCCGGTCGTACTCCACGTTCTCGCGGTAGTGGATCTTCGCGAGGCACAGGCGCACGACGTCGCCCGGGTACTTCGCGAGCACGTCGCGGATCGGCACGACGTTGCCCAGGGACTTCGACATCTTCTCCGTCTCGAGCGTGAGCCACCCGTTGTGCATCCACACCCTCGCGTAGTCACGCCCGGAGTGCGCGCGGGAGATCACGTTCTCGCTCTCGTGGTGCGGGTAGATCAGGTCGCGGCCGCCGCCGTGGATGTCGACGTCGCCCAGGTGCTTGCGGGCCATCGCGTAGCACTCGATGTGCCACCCGGGCACGCCGGGTCCCCACGGGCTGCCCCACGCGAGGCCTCCCACCTTCGCCCGCTTCCAGATCGCGAAGTCCAGCGGGTGCCTCCGCGGGCCGGCCGGGGCCTCGTCCACGAGCGCCTTCCTCGGGTCGTGGTGCGTGAGGAATCCGAACTCGCCGCGCTCGCCGGCCTCGAGGTACACGGAGCGGTTCGCGACGTACGCCCTGCCCGACGCGACGAGGTCCCTCGCCACCGCCAGGATCTCTTTGATGTGCTCGCTCACGCGCGGGTTCGCGTCCGCGCGCTTCACGCCGAGCGCCGCCAAATCGTCGAGGAACGCCTTCTCGAACTTCGCCGCCAGGGCGAGCGGGCGCACGCGGAGCTCCCGCGCGCGCTTCGTGATGCTGTCCTCGATGTCCGTGATGTTCACGACGAGCCGCACGCGGTGGCCG
>CAYNEM010000062.1:0-2354 GCA_964396265.1 uncultured Methanomassiliicoccales archaeon | reverse complement strand
ACACCACGCCCGCGCCCCGCTTAAGGGTTTCAGTAGGACGTCCGCTCGCGGACGATGCGACCGTACATGCGGACGATGTCCTCGGCCGGCGCGGAGCCGCGGCTCAGGGTTCGCGTCCCCACGCGGATCTTGTGGATCACGGCGCGCTGCCTCCCGAGGTCCACGATGTCGCCGACCTCGAACTCCTCGTCCGGCGCGGCGTCGATGTTGAAGACGACGGTGCGGCTCCCCTTGTTCACGGAGAACTTGACGCGCATGTGGTCCATCCGCTTGACCCAGATCGTGCGCACGTTCGCCGCTTTGCTTGCGGGCACGCGCCGTTCGCCCACCTCGATCGCGGTGACCTCGAGGCGGTGGCCGTCGACCTCGATCCGCGCGCCGACCTGGACGAGCTCGGCGGGACCGAACTCGACCGTCATGCGCTCGGACTTCGATCCCTCGCTCACGATCGCGGGCACTTCGACCGGCCGGTCCTCCCTCACGGTCACGGAGCGCACGCGGCCGCAGGAGCTGCATTTCACGGTGCCTTGGAAGACGACCACGTCCGTTCCCGACACGCGGCCGGAGAGCACGCGGTGAGGCGTTTCTCCGCATTCCTCGCAGACGAGGACGAGCGCGCTCGGGGCGGCCATCGAAGAACGATGGGGTTCGCGGCGAAAAGGCTTTCGACCCCTACAGGGGCAGCCGCCAACCGCACGCGGACCTCAGGGACCGCCATCGAAGCCGCACGGGACCGCCGCATCTCGGGCACTTTGCTTTGGCCGCGAACTTGTCGAGCCATGCGCTCCGAACCTCCGACACGTCCGCCGCCTTGAGCTCCTCGAGCACCTGCCGGAGCTCGCGCGTCGTCGCGATGGGTTCGAGGACGGACGCGTCGAAGGAGGCGAGCCTGGCAGCACGCTTGATCTCGATGCGCATGATCAGGGGCGCAGCCGCGAACCCGAACGCGAGGCCGCCGATGTGCGCCTCGTTCGCGACCCCCGCCTGGGGCCCCACCGTCATCACGAACGAGAACAGCAGGTAGCCGAGGACGACCCAGATGACCGGGACCGCGGGCAGGATGATCGGCGGCAGGAAGAACGACATCCGTTCCCTCGGGTACAGCCGTCCGAACGCGCCCAGCGCCGCCAGTAGCCCGCCGGAGGCGCCCACGAGGACGAAGTTCCCGGAAGAGAAGCGGACGAGCGCGAAGACGATCTGGCCGACCGCGGCCCCGAGGACGAAGAGGAGCCCGAGCCGGAGCGACCCGATCCGCCCCTCGAGCGTGGGTGTGATCAGCATGAAGCCGAGCAAGTTGAAGAAGAGGTGCATGGGGCCCGCGTGCACGAACACCGTCGTGAGGAAGGTCCACGGGGCCGAACCCCCGGCCGGCCCGACGCGCCACGCGAGGTCGACGAACACGACGGGGTCGATGTAGGTGCAGGCGAACACGACGAGGATCGCGAACGAGAGGGTGTACGACAGCTGCGTGTGCCGCCAGATCGTCCACGCGAAGGCGGCGAGGATGGCGGCGATCGCAACCCAGGAGAGGGGCTGCACGGTCCGCCCGAGAGCGGCGCTCTATTTAACGGATGGCGATTTGGCGCCACCGTGCAGATCGATTCGCGCTTGGCGGTGGAGGTCGGGCCCGAGGTGTTCCGTCCCGCCGAGGATTCCTACGTGCTGCTCCAGGCGGTGGATGTCCGACCGGGCGAGCGATTCCTCGAGGTCGGCGCGGGAACGGGACTCGTCGCGCTCCACGCCGCCAAGGTCGCGAGGTTGGCGGTGGCGACGGACGTCAACCCCCACGCGGTGCGTTGCATCAGGGACAACGCTGCGCGGAACCGTCTCCCCGTGGCGGTGATCCGATGTGACCTCCTGCGAGGACTCCACGGGACCTTCGATGTGATCGCGTTCAATCCCCCGTATCTCGCGGAGAGGATCGATGGGGCATGGGAGACGCGCGCGTGGCAGGGCGGTCCTACCGGGGAGGACGTGATCCTGCGTTTCCTCGACGAGCTGCCGGAGCATCTCGCGGACGGCGGCCGGTGCTACGTGACGCTGCCGACGAATCGCACACGCGCGCTCGCGGAGATTCACGAACGGTTCGACGTGCGCGCGGTGGGGGAGAAGGCGATGTTCTTCGAGAAGCTCCTCGCCCTCGAGCTAACGATGCCCGGATAGGATCTCCACGATCCGCTCGGCGGCGTGGCCGTCGCCGAACGACTTCTGCTTCGTCCCGCGGGGCTCGAAGCCTTTGATCGCCTGCAGGATCTCCTCCTTGTCCGCCCCGACGAGGACGTTCCATCCGTCCTCCACGGTCTCCATCCACTCCGTCTCGTCGCGGAGGGTGATGCACGGCACGCCGAAGAAGT
>CAYNEM010000061.1:0-2393 GCA_964396265.1 uncultured Methanomassiliicoccales archaeon | reverse complement strand
CGGTTGAAGGCGATCACCGCGATCGACAGCCCGTAGTCCGCCATCCGCTGGATCCCGTCCACGATGTTCCGGAAGCTCAGCATGACCGCCGGCTCGTCAATCTCCTCGAACAGGAGGCGCATGAAGCGTTGCTCCTTCTTCTTCATCTCGTCCCGCGTGAGGATCGCCTGGTTCGCGAGCTTCAGGTCCCGCGACAGGAGGCCGCCGATCCCCTTGCTGTACACGTCCCGCACCCCCTGCGCGAGGTCCTTGAGGGACCGGACGAGCGGGGTCGGCACCTCGACGTCGTTGTCGATGAGCTCGATCACGTTGCGCGCGATGTCCTCCCCGTAGTCCGCGACCGTCTCGAGCTCCTTCGCGATGAGCCGGTATCCGGGGATCTCGAGGCGGCTCCGCAGCCCGAGCTGCTCGAGGAGGGAATCGTCCGCCTGGGCGCTGAGCAGCAGGCGGAGTAGGAGCCAGTACATCATGTCCGCGTCGTCCTCGCGGTTGAGGGCGTCCTCGGCGAGCCGCCGGTCCTTCGTCAGGAGCGCCTCGATGGACTCGTCGAGCATCGTCCCGCCCAGGTTGTACAGCCTCTTGATCAAGGGGTCGATGGGGTACTTCCCCGGCTCGATCGAGCACTGCAGCGTGATGCGCGAGGCCGTCTCCTCGATGATCCCCATCCCCATGAGGCGACGCGCCGCCTCCCGCGCCTCCTTGAGGTGCTCGGACTTCAGGCGGCCGGAGGCCCGGATGACGAGCCGCTCCCGACCGAGGACGTAGTTCCCCACGATGACGCGCTGCAGGATCCCCTTCTCCTCGCACAGGTCCGCGTCGATCCCGTAGTCCGACTGCGTCCGCGTGCGGATCGCCATCGAGGCCGGGGTCACGTTGAGGTGCGTCCCCTCCTCCTCGAGGAAGACCTGGTCCCCCTGCTTCAGGCCATACTTCTGGACCCACGCCTTCGGCAGGGAGATCGTGAGCGTCGACGTCCCGACCTTCTGGACCTTCCTGCTCTCCATGGAGACCGACCCCGCGGGCTGCCTGTGGGCCTAGATGCGCCCCGGTATATATGTCGCTGTACGTCGCGGGGGCCGACCCCCATAGACCTTTACGTGCGCCCCCGATACGGCGTTTCGTGGCCGGGATCGACGTCCGGATGTTCAAGAACACGGACCTCTCGGGGACGGACGTGCTCGTGGCGGTGCCGAGCGTCGGCCTGGCGAGCACGATCGCCGCCACGTTCCTCATCACCGCGCTGAACACGGACCAGATCGCGGCCTTCGACTCCGACGACTTCCCGCCGCTGTCCATGGTCTACGCGCACAAGCCGAAGTTCCCCGTCCGCGTGTACCAGGCGGCGCGGGAGAAGCTGGCGATCTTCATCTGCGAGGTGCCGCTTCCGACGAGGACGCACCGCCCTCTGGGGCGGACGGTCCTCGAGTGGGCGAGGGCGCGAGGGGCGCGGCGCATCCTCGTGCTCGAGGGGCTCCCGATGCCCGAGGGCGAGAAGGACGAGCCGGTCGAGGTGTGGGCCGTGGGGAGCACGGACGAGTCGAACCGCGAGATCGAGGCGGCGGGCCTCCAGTACCTGGAGACGGGGATGGTCTCCGGCGTGGCGGGCATCGTCCTCAACGAGGGGCGTTGGGCGGGGTACAACGTGATCGCACTCCTCGGAGAGGCCCGGCCGTACCTGCCGGACGCGGTCGCCGCCGCGCGGCTCGTCGAGGCCGCGGACAAGCTCATGCCCAACGTCGAGGTCAACCTCGAACCCCTCCTCAGCCAGGCGAAGGACCTCGAGGCCCACCTCCACGCGCTCAAGGAACAGGCAAAGCCGATTACGCAGGCGCACGTGCCGGACTCCTACTATCGGTGAGCCCGGGGAGCTCGTCGAAGGTCACGACCTCATGCTCCCGGCGCAGGCGGCCGAGGAACGCATCGAGCTTGGCGGCGTCGGCCGTGCATCCCGTCTTCATCCACGCGGGGACGCGCCCCGGGGGCGGGTCCAGGAGCTCCCACGGATGGATCAGGACGACGCACGGGTCCGCCGCGGACCGCGCGACGGCCTCGAGCGCCTTGTCGACGCCGCTCGCGTTCACGTAGCCGAGGCCGATCGGCCCCCCGAGGGAGAACGGGTTCTCCGCGACCGGGATCTCCCACAGCCCCGCGTCGCCCGCCATGGCGGGGTTCTCCCGGGCCGGATGGTATGGGTCTCTCGGGGCCATGAGGAAGTCCAGGAGCTTCAGGACACGCATCGCGCGCACGACGCGGCCGGGGAGGACCGAGGAGTCGTACCGGTACCCCAGCTCCTCGAGCACGCGGATCGTGTCGCCATTGGCGCTGAAATTCGGCGCGCGGAACGACCGGGGACGGACGCCCGTGCACCGCTCGAGCGCCTCGGTCGCGCGGCG
>CAYNEM010000060.1:0-2413 GCA_964396265.1 uncultured Methanomassiliicoccales archaeon | reverse complement strand
CCTCCCGGAGCGAACATGGCGGTCGACCCCGTCTGCGGCATGTACGTGAACGAGTCCACCGCGGAACTGAAAGGGGAGGTCCGCGACCGCATGTACTACTTCTGCTCGACCACGTGCCAGCTCACGTTCCTGCGTCCGGAGGCGGAGCTGAAGAAGCTCAAGAGGGACACGGGAATCGCGCTCGTCCTCGCGACGCCGCTCGTCATCGTGGCCATGGTCATCCCGCTCCTCGCACCGCTCTTCGGCTGGGTGTTCGCGATGGAGCCGATGGCGCCCTGGTACATGGACCTCCTCGCGTACGGCGGCTTCCTCCTCGCGACGCCGGTCCAGTTTGCGGTCGGCTGGAGGTTCTACCGCGGGACGTGGGATTCGATCCGGAACCGGATGGCGAACATGGACGTCCTCATCGCGCTCGGGACGACGGCGGCGTGGGGGTACAGCACGATCGTGACGTTCCTGCCGGCGGTGTTCCCGGACCGGCTCACGTACTTCGAGGCCTCCGCGTTCATCATCGCGCTCATCCTGCTCGGGAACTACATGCAGGAGCTCGCGAAGGGGCGCGCAGGGGACGCCCTGCGGAAGCTCATGGACCTTCAGCCCCGCACCGCCACGGTCGTCCGCGACGGTATCGAGGAGCAGGTGCCCGTGGAACAGGTGCAGGTCGACGACGTTCTGGTCGTCCGGCCCGGGGAACGGATCCCCGTGGACGGCGTGGTCGCGGGGGGCGCGTCCTCCGTGGACGAGTCCATGCTCACGGGGGAGTCAATCCCTGTCGACAAGGAGGTCGGCTCCGACGTGTTCGGCGCGACGATCAACAAGTCCGGGCTCTTGCGGATGCGCACCGTGAAGGTCGGGCAGGACACGGCGCTCGCACAGATCATCAAACTCGTCGAGGACGCGCAGCAATCCCGCGCGCCGATCCAGCGGCTCGTGGACCGCGTCGCCTCCGTCTTCGTCCCCGTCGTGATCACGATTGCCCTGCTCGCGTTCCTCCTCTGGTTCCTGGTCGGGAACCAGTCCTTCAGCTGGTCGCTCTCGATCTTCATCGCGGTCATCATCATCGCCTGCCCGTGCGCGCTCGGAATCGCCACGCCCGCCGCCATCATGGTCGGCACCGGAAAAGGCGCGGAGAACGGCCTCCTGATCAAGGGCGCAGAATACCTGGAGAAGGCGCGGAAGGTCACGACGGTCGTGTTCGACAAGACCGGCACGCTGACGAAGGGGAAGCCGTCCGTGACCGACGTCGTGGGCCTCGGGTTGGACGATACGGAGGTCCTCCGCTTGGCGGCGTGCGCGGAGATGGGGAGCGAGCACCCACTCGGCGAGGCCATCGTGCGAGAGGCGAAAGCGCGCAATCTGCCCCTATCGGGTCCGGCCGATTTCGAGGCGATTGCGGGCCACGGCATCCGAGCCAGGATCGATGGGCGTGCAATCCTGCTGGGGAACCGCCGGCTGATGGACATTTCGGGCATCGCACTCGGGGGCGCGGAGACCGCCGTCACGCAGCTCCAAGAGCAGGGGAGGACCGCGATGATCCTGGCGGTGGACGGCAGGGTCGCAGGAGTCGTGGCCGTCGCGGACACGCCGAAGGAGACCTCCAAGGCCGCCGTGGCGGCGCTCCGCGCGATGGGCATCGAGGTCATCATGCTGACGGGCGATAACGAGCGCACCGCGAACGCGATTGCCGCACAGCTCGGGATCCCCACGGTCCTCGCGGAGGTCCTGCCGGGTCAGAAGGTCGAGAAGGTGAAGGAACTCCAAGCACAAGGCAAGGTCGTCGCCATGGTCGGGGACGGGATCAACGACGCCCCTGCGCTCGCGCAGTCCGACGTCGGCATCGCGATCGGGAGCGGGACCGACGTTGCGATGGAGGCCGGCGGAATCGTGCTCGTCAAGGACGACCCGCGCGACGTCGTCGCGTCGATCCAGCTCAGCCGCCGCACGGTCGCGAAGATCCGCCAGAACCTGTTCTGGGCGTTCTTCTACAACGCCGCGTTCATCCCCGTCGCCGCCGGCGTGCTGTTCGCCCTCGGCCTGGGAATCCTCTTGCATCCCGTCTTCGCGGGCGCTGCGATGGGCTTCAGCTCCGTCTCCGTCGTGACGAACTCGCTCCTGCTCCGGCGCTTCAAGCCCTCGGTCTGAACACGCTCGCCAACCGCCAAAAGGGAGAAATACGGCCGGGAGCGTGTCGGGCGCATGGAGAGCCTCCGCGAGCGGTTCCGCTTCAGCCGGGTTCTCCTCGGACTACTCGTCCTCTCGCTGGCGTACACGGCGTCGAACTTCGTCGTCCCTTACATGATTCCTCCCGGGACCGCGGTCGAACTAGACGGCGCGGCGAACCTCGTGGACAACGGCGGCCTGTACAACACGATGTGGATCTACCCGCAGGTCGTCTACTACGTGGGCGACGCGC
>CAYNEM010000059.1:0-2422 GCA_964396265.1 uncultured Methanomassiliicoccales archaeon | reverse complement strand
CGCGGCGGACCACCGGCCCGAGCCGAAGAAGGGTTCGTTCAATCGCGAGACGCCAGGTTGCGTCTGCGGCTGGAAGCCGTGGATGGCGCGGCAGCGGGACCGGCACAAAGCGCAAGAGGAATGGACGGAACACGCCGACAATGTGGTCGCGAAGGCACTCGGCGTCGGTCGCCCCGACGAGGAGTTCGGACGGTCCAGGATCCTAAGCCCCCAGGATGAGTAGGGGCCGTTTTTCGGGGAAACCCAGGAGATGAAAAATGTCGAGAGAAGGAACCATTGAATGGCACAAGGAGAAACTCGCGGAAGCGGAGAAGGAACTGGCCGTACTCAAAGCGAACGCCGTACTGATGGCGCAGATCGAGGACGCGTCCAAGGCACACGAGGAGGCCAAGGCCAAGGCCGAAGCGGCCTACGCGCACTCGAACGAGGTCGTGCTGGAAGCCAGCGTCAGGCTCGGGGTCATCGTCCCAGGCGGACACGAACGGCAGTTCACGCCGGAGTTCCGGGCCGCCGTCGTGAAGGCGGCAGGGATCACCGTCGAGGAGGCGGCGAAGGTCTGCGGCTCCAAGTACGCCGCCCCGGGGCGGGCGTTCGATGACGCCTGCGAAGCCGAAGCGACCCGGCTCCGCTACGCGGACGAAGCTGTGAAACGGGCGCACACCGAGACCGCCGACGCGGAGCGGACGGCGACCCTGATCTGGTCGCATGCGAACAACATGAAGGAACCGGTCTCGAAGGCCGAACGGCACATCGAGTCGCACCAGAAGGACATCGCCCGGCTCGAGGCCGAGCGGAGCAAGCGGCAGGCGACCGAGGCGGCGAAGGCCGTTCCGGACTCCGCGAGCGCGGAGGCGGTGCAGACCCGCAAGGCGGAGAAGGCACTTAAGGAGGTCCGCGAGGGGAAACGGAAGGTCGAGTGGCCCCCCGAGGGCAAGGCGGCTTGAAGCCGCCTCTTTATACGGGTAGTATAGACCCAGGGAGTGGAAAGATGGACGAGATGGAAGCGACGCTGACAGCGTTCCAGAAGGCGAACGACGAAGAGATCAGGTACAGGAAGGTCGACTGGCGGAAGCGCCGCCGGCTCCACCGCAAGACGAAGGAGGCCAAGCAGAAGGCGCGGCGCGGACTCGGCGGGAAGAAGCGGACGAAGCTGAACCTCAACTACCCGTTGAAGTCCGAGATCGAGCGAGCCAAGAAGCAGGAGGCCCCGTTTTAGGGGCCAAGTTTTCGGAGGCCAAGGAGATGAAGACAGTAGCGAAGGCGAAAGCGAGAGGAACGCGGCTCAAGGCGATGCGCGTGGTCGAGGCGACGCACGATCTGAAAGACATCGCGGGCTGGCGGATCTCGAAGGGGACAATCCTCCACGTTATGAAGGAAGGTCCGAAGCACCCGCGCACCGGGGTCGTCCTCCTGGTTGTCCGCGTGGACAACGGGACGGGACATCTCGATCTGATGCCGGAGACCGTCGTCGACGACATCGGCCTGAAGCCGGCCAAGGCCCCGTGAGGGGCCGTTTATCGGGAGGCGACAAGGAGTGATGGAGGTCAGCGTGAGCCAGAACGACAAGAGGGTCGAGGCATCGCGGGCGGCGTGCGCGATCTGCGGGACGGGGCGGGAGAGCTGCCGCCGGTCCAAAGCCGATCGGCGCGGGCCGTGCTGCTGGGGCTGCGACCACGGGGCGTAGACACGGTGTAGACGCCCTTTTCTGCGGATGACCGATCAAGGGAGTGAGGACGTGAGCCAGCAGGAGACCGAGGAGGCCGAGTTCGAGGTCTGCCCCAAGTGCGAAGGCAGGGGCAAGCACGTGGACCCCACCGACTCCGTATGGACGGAGGAGGATCGCGAGCGCGACCCCGACGGCTTCGAGGCGATGATGGCCGGAGGGTCGGACGTGACCTGTTCGCATTGCGGCGGGCAGCGCGTCGTCCGCAAGGGGACACCGCCGCCGGGACCCGTCCGGTTGATCCGGACGCAGGGCGGCTGGACAGAGCGGCCAAGGGGGGATTATTGATCCCCCAATTTCGGATGACCACAACGGAGTCGAAACCAACGAGCGAGAGCGCGGACGACGACGTCGATCGCTGGCGGAAGAGACACGGCGGGAAGGGGCTACCGCTCTGCGAGTGCTGCCACGACCCGCCTTGCCCAGCATGCGCCGCGTCCATCGCGGAGTCCATCGCGAAGTATGGGCGGGGCTGCTCGTGCAGCCAACAGGCGGTGGCGTAAATGGTTCGCACACGGAAGCCCGAGTGCGGCAGGTGCCGGACCACGGTCGGCGTCGTGCGCGTACGCGGGACGACCGCGTCGGGCGCACGCCGCTTGTTCTGGCGTTGCCGCCCGTGCCTCGAGAAGCACGGGGGGAGGCCATAGATGGCCGCCGCACCAATCCCCGGGCCGGGATCCAAGTTCGGCCCGTGCGTGG
>CAYNEM010000058.1:0-2531 GCA_964396265.1 uncultured Methanomassiliicoccales archaeon | reverse complement strand
CGCGAGGAACGCGACCGCCTGCTCCGGCGGCATCGCCTCCAAGCGGTCCACGAGGTTCCGGATCCCGCGCGCGAGTTTGCCGCCCCAGCCAGAGTCCCCCGCCTTGGGCGGCACGACCATCCGCTTCACGCGCGCGTGCCCTCGGAACTCCTTCACGTCGAACGCGCTCTCGCGGAAGAAGCCGAGCACGTCGAGCTCCTTCCCGGTCACGTAGTCCACGATCTCCCGTCGCTCGTGGCTCCCGAGGGACCACACGCGTTCGTCTGTCACGTGGATGTGGTACCCACGGCCCCCGGAGAACACGATGCGAAGCGACCGTTCGTCGAACCCGAAGTCCTGCACGAGGAACTCGTCGTGGAGCTGGACGATCTTGCGCTTCACCGCCTCGAGCATCTCCTCGTACGTCATCTCCCTCGCCCTCGGGATGTGGTCCGCGTCGAGGTCGAAGATGAGGTCGGCGCCGAGCCACCCCTTCTCATCCATCGTCGGCGCGTCGGGGCGCTCGTAATACGCCGAGCTGTTGTACACGTGCATGGGCACACGCTTCGCGAGGAACCCGCGGAGGTCCGCGACGGTCGAGAACGCGAGGTGCCGCTGCATGAGGCCAGGTCCCCAGAACATGAACCCGAACTCGCGCCGTGCGAGGCGGTCGGGGACGAGGATGGGCACGTTCGCGTAGTGGCGGCGCAGCCGCTCCTTGACCCAGTCCGTCGTCCGAACCATCGCCTGCTGGACTTCCGCCGAGGGGGGCAACGTCCCCATCGCGCGACGAACCGAGCCGCCGTAGTTAAGAGTTCTCGTTGGACGTCCGAGTGAGTGTCCCTGCGGCCCGCAGCCTCAGGCCCTCAGGAAGGGCCGCGGGTCTGCGGTGTGGCAAAGGGGAGCGGTCTGGCCCCCATGGAGATCAGAGGATCGCCCGCTCCCAGTCTGACCGTTACCGGACCCGGGCGGACGTCCCGAGCGGCCGAATCGAGGGAGGAGATCGGAGTGCCTGCGAGTCGCCACGTGAGCGTCGTGAACACGCCCGCATCGTCGATAGCGCGACCGACGGCCCAACCGTCGCACGGGCCCACGACGCTCGCGCTCTTCAGGTCCGAACCCCCGTCCGGGGTCGGGACCGCATTCCACGAGGACCCGTCCCAGTGTGTGAACGTCGCGCCGAGCGTCCATGCGTCGTCGCCAGTCACGACCGCGACCGCGTTCCCGCCCCCGACGTTCGCGACGGGCGTCCAGACCGTGCCGTCCCAGTGAAGGGTCATCGGTTCGTAGTCGGTGCCGTTGTGGAACGAGCCGACCGCCCACACATCATTGGACGAGACGCCCTCCACGTCGTACAGGATGTCATCGAGGCCGAGGTTCGGTGTCGCGACCTGGGTCCACGAAGATCCGTCCCAGTGGACCGCGAACGTGCGCGACGTCTGGCCGACGTTCCGCCACCGGCCGACCGCCCATGCGTCGTCCGGCCCGACGACGTCGACCGCGTAGAGGTGATTGCGAGCGCTCCCCGGGTTCGGCGTCGGAAGGACGTCCCAGGACGTGCCCGACAGGCGGATCGCAAGCGACGCGACGCCGGTGCTCCCGTCCCCGGGCCCCGCCGAGTCCCCGACCGCCCAGACCTCGCCGCCCTCCGCGTCGATCGCGAGGAGCTCCGAGCCGCCCGTCACGACGGGGCTGTCCATGACCGCCCATCCCTGGCCGTCCCCATGAAGGGTCAGCGTCTGCGGCATGCCGCCGCTTGTCGTCGGCGCGGACCATCCGACGGCCCACAGGTCGCCGGCCCCGACGGCGGTGACGCCTTCGAGGACGTTCCAACCGATGCCGACGTTCGGACTGGGGACGATCGACCACGCGGTCCCGTCCCAATGCGCGGCGAGCGTCCGGAGGTTCATGACGTCCGGTCCAGCCTCCGCGTCGTACTCGCCGACCGCCCACGCCTCGGTGCCGAGGACGTCGACGGCCCGGAGGAGATTCCGTTCCGGGCTCGCGTTCGGGCTCGGGACGGGCTCCCAGGCGCAGGCTGCCTCGGGTTCGGGGAGGGTCGAATCCAAGGGCGCGACCGGCGCCGCCCCCACACCCGAGAAGACGGTCATCACCAAGAACACCACGGGAATGAACGGACCCATGCAAAACCGCTCCGGGCGCGTGGACGGGAGGCGCCCATAATAGGCTACCGTAAGTACTCTGCACATGCCGGGCGTTGGCGCCGCGTACGAAGGAGGGCTTGGACGCAGTCCGCGAAGGGGCGACCGGCGAGGGCGGCGGCTATTTCTTCCGCGCCTTCTTCTTCACGCTGCGCGCGGCCTTCGTGATCGTCCGGGCTCCCTTTCGGGCCGCCGTCATCGTCGCGCCGGGGGCCTTCCTCGCGGCGGGCTTCGCCTTCGCCGCTACCCTGGCGGTGACGTTCACCGCGGTCCTCGCGACCTCCCGCGCGATGGGCTCCGCGATCCGGACTGCCCGCTCCACGACGGCCTTGGTCGCCTCCGCGACCTCCTTCGTGGCGGTGGCGATCTCCTCCGCCACGGTCGGCTGTC
>CAYNEM010000057.1:0-2651 GCA_964396265.1 uncultured Methanomassiliicoccales archaeon | reverse complement strand
ATGGTGTAAGGGCAGCATACGAGTCTGTAGAACTCGCGGTGGGCGTTCGATCCGCTCTGCCCCGATCAGGACCCAAGGAAACGGAGGTGATTCGATTCCGGACGAAACGGACGATGGGGATCCGGCGCCGCCTGCGCTGGCTCCTCGACGGCATCCGAGCCGCGTCGCGCGGCCACCAGTGGTAGCGCCGCCGCCCGCCTGGCGGTGGGACCGCTGGCCCAGCGGAGCTGCGAACCCGGCGAAACGCCTTCGGGTCCTTGGTGTAACTTGGCAGCACCCGCGCCTTGGAAGCGCGAGGTGGCCGTTCAAATCGGCTGGGACCCACTTGAGCCGGTCGCCTAGCACGGTCGGGCATCTGGCTTTTAACCAGACCTGCGTCGGTTCGAATCCGACCCGGCTCACTTCGGACGCGTAGCCAAGCGGACCATGGCAGCGGGCTCTTAATCCGCCGGCGCAAGCCGATCGCAGGTTCGAATCCTGCCGCGTCCACTCCGGAGCCGTAGCTCAACGCGAGAGCGCGACGCTGAAGACGCCGCGATCCCGGTCGGACTCCGGGCGGCTCCATGCAGGCGTAGCTCGAAAGTCGAGCCCCCGGCCGTTAATCGGGAGGACCCGGTGCGATTCCGGGCGCCTGCGTCATTCGCGTCGGAAGATTCATTACACCCTTCCTCCTCAACATTCCCAGGTGAGTCCGACGCTACCCGACACAGCGCGACGAGATCGGCGCCACCATACGTGGCGCACGGCCAGATGCTGAGGTAGCCGGGGCTCTCCGGGTTTTCCAGACTTGGCGGCGATTGCCGCTGACGCCAGAAACGGACCTGGTAGCCGTCCTGTAAACGGCCCTCTGGGAGTTCGAATCTCCCCAGCGGCTTGCGGACCCCCGGCTTCTCCGACACGTCATGACCGCGGTCGTTCAACGGCAGGATGCGAGGCTGTGGCCCTCGAGACGCGCGTTCGACTCGCGCTCGCGGTCCTCCGGGGCGGTGTCGGCAACAGCAGCCGGCTGGTCTCCAGAACCAGAGGTGCCCGTGCAACTCGGGCTCGCCCCACTCCGTGGATCCGCGAGGGGACAACTCGCGGACGACGCACGCAAAACGGCGGCGGGAAACGAAGCCGCCAAAGCGAATGCTCCCGTGGTCCAACCCGGCAGGATGCTCGACCGTCCACCGAGCGGTCCGCGTTCGAATCGCGGCGGGGGCGTCTTTGTCGCGAGAGACGAGTCGACTTCATCGGTCCGGGGTATTCGGCAAGACCTCCAGCCGCAGTCCGAGCCTGAGAACTTCCTTCAGCAATTCGCCGGGTATAATCCCCTGGTATCCGTCGAGGACTAGGTATACTTCGCCGTTGTCCTTAGTAAGCGGCGCGATTGTCGACGGGGATTTCGACAGAAGCCACTCGGCCGCATAAAACAATGATGGCTCTTTCCAATGGTCCCTGAACTCTACCGCGGCTTGGGTGTCCCCCATGGCGTGGCTGGGCCAAGGGTCATCCCTGAAACCGAAGTGAGCTGTGTGGCCTTCTTTATCCACGGTCGCGGAGACTATCGATGAGGCGTCCACCGATAGTCCAAGTATGCTCTTCACATGAGACAGCACGAGGTGGAAAGGGTCGAACACTTCAAGATAGACCCGCGTCCGTCTCTGTGCATCACGAGTTACAAGAACCCCAGCATCGGATCCCATATCCCGATCTCCCCGACGCGTATCCGCGTGCCTCCTTCGAGTAGCTTAAGGCGACCTGAGGCTTCAACTATGCGAATCTCGTCGATCCCTGCCATTTGGAAAGCCAACAGTCTCCTGCTGCCGCCAATGGCATAAAGTTGATCGCCGACTCTGACCACACGAATGGGCTCAACGCTCTCTGGATTGATTCGCCCAGTCCTGAGGGCATCAGCAAAATCGAAGATATCGTAAGCGTTCAGCCTTCATGGTCCGGACGAGACTCGACGCGAGAGGGAGAATCACGATCCCGGCGAAACTGCGAGAGGAACTCGGTCTGAGGCCCGGAGACGAAGTCACGATCGAGCAATCTGGAGCGCGACTCATCCTGGAGCACGTGGCCCCGGAGATTGTGACGGTAGACTCCCGCGGGGGTTGGCGGCGGAAGCCCTTCCTCACCGCCAAGGAAGCAATAGGACAGCCGTAGGGTCCCGGTCGTGGGCGCGTAGCTCAACGGATAGAGCACCTCACTTCTAAGGAGCGAGATGCGGGTTCGATTCCCGCCGCGTCCGTGCCGCCAACCTCTTGACGTGATCATCGATAGCGGCTCTCGTGCTCGGCACCGCCAAAGTCATGGCCTTTGTGGCCACGAAGGACCACGCACGCGCGCGCGCCTTCTACGAAGGGACGCTGGGGCTGCGCCTCGTCGCGGACGAATCGTTCGCCCTCGTGTTCGACGCGAACGGGACGATGCTCCGCGTGCAGAAGGTCAACGAGCTCACTCCTCATGCGTTCACCGCCTTGGGCTGGCAGGTCCAGGACATCCGGGCGTCAATCCAGACCCTGGTCAAGAAAGGCGTCACGTTCGAGCGCATCAACATCCCAGGGTTTTCCCAGGATGAACTAGGGATCTGGACCGCCGACGACGGGACGAAGGTCGCGTGGTTCAAGGACCCGGACGGGAACATCCTCTCGCTCACGCAGTTCTGA
>CAYNEM010000056.1:1671-2822 GCA_964396265.1 uncultured Methanomassiliicoccales archaeon | reverse complement strand
GCGTCGCCGCGGACACGAAGCGCGTGCTCATGGACCCCGGCACGTACCCGAAGGGATGGAAGTCGCCGTGAACGAGGCGCGGGACGCGCGCTTGGCTGCACTCGGATTCGACCTCGACCGCCAGAGACTCGCTCGCGAGTATAAGTGGAAGCGGCAAGGGCTCAGCGCGATCCGCATCGTCGCGTACATCACGCTCAGCGTTTGGCTTCTCCAGGGATTCACGTTCACGGTGAAGGCGTGGGCCTCGATCTTTGGCGGCGGAGTCCCGCAGATCGCGTTGTACACCCTCAGTATCTACTTCCTCTATTGGGTGCCCGTGATCCCGCTTGGAATCTATGGAGGACTCGTGGTCGAGCGGAAGTACGGGATGTCCGTGCAGGGGCTCCGATCTTGGCTCAACGACGCCGCCAAGAGCCTCGCGATCGGCCTCGGGTTCTCCGTGCTCACGGTCGAGGTGCTGTACTTCCTGTTGGCGGCGACGCCCGACTTCTGGTGGCTGTACGCGTGGGCGCTCGGCCTCCTGTTCGGTCTCCTCCTCACGTGGATCGGTCCCGTCGTCCTCGCCCCGCTGTTCTACAAGTTCGAGCCCCTGACGGACGAGGTCTTGGCGGCGCGGCTGAAGGCGCTCGCAGACCGTGCGGGAGCTGGCGTCGTCGGGGCGTTCCGGATGGTGGCCTCCGCGAAGACCACGCGGGCGATCGGCGGCTTGGCGGGAATCGGCAGGACGCGCCGCATCATCCTGAGCGACACGCTCTTGAGTCGGTACACGCCGGACGAGGTTGAATCCGTGATCGCGCACGAGCTTGCGCACCACGTCAACCGCGACATAGCACGACTCGCGGCGGTGGGGGCCGTCGTTTCGTTCATGGGCCTCCTGGCGGTGGACCGCATCCTGAAAGCCGCGGTCGGGCCTCTCGAACTCGGGGGAATCTCGAACATTGCCGGGCTCCCAATCGTTGGACTGGCGGTTGCCGCGATGTCAACCCTTCTCGGGCCCTTCGTGAACAGCTATAGCCGCCGGCGAGAAGCGGAGGCGGACGCGTTTGCCATGCGTACGACCGGCAATCGTGAGGCATTTCGCAACACGATGCTGAAAGTCCACGATCAGAACCTCGGCGTTGCCGATCCTCATCCGCTCTCGGAATTCCTGT
>CAYNEM010000056.1:0-1661 GCA_964396265.1 uncultured Methanomassiliicoccales archaeon | reverse complement strand
CGGGACGGCGGCGGGTCGAGGCGGTCCTTCGGGCGCGACGTTGAGCTACGATCTTGGCGGCTGTTCGGGGCTGGAGTGGGCATCGGACCGCAACGGACTCAAGCGGCGGTGGAGTTCGAAAGTGAACAGAGCTACCGTCACGGAAATCGCAAAGGCACTTTGGAGATAGCGGTTGGTAATGAGGGCGGGATAGGTCGCCAGATGGTAGACGGCAATGTCTCTCCTCCCCGGAAGGAAGAGGGTGTCGCCCATTACGACCAGATCGCTTCCCGAGGCAGCTAGGGCGTCCGGCACCTCGATCGTCCACAACAACCGGGGAACATCAGGGGCGGCGAGATCGAAGAGGACAACGTTCCGCTCGCGGTCTGTTGAGCTCCAAGTGACATAAGCCTTGGAGTCCCGGAGCCGTATCCTACCGGACGGGCCCGGAACCTCGAAGGACGAGAGCTTTGTCGCTCCCGTCCCTCCCAATCTGGAGACGTCAACGGTGCGATCCCCCATAGTTACGAGGAGATCACCTTCGACGTCGAATCTCCAGATTGCAGCCGTTCTCAGGGAGAGTGATTCCTCCGGGGGGACTCTCGAAATGTCGAAGGCGTGAATCGTCCCCGAACTCTCCGTCCTTTCGAGGACATAAAGGATCGCGCCTTGGACCGCAATATCCGCGATGGTTCCCTCAAAAGTCAGGTTGTATAGGACCTGTATCGATGACGGTTCAGTCGTCATTGCAGAGGGGTCGTTCATGTCGAGTGCAAGGATGTGTCCCGCAGTGCCGAGGCCCCATTCCGAGGCTGCGACGAACAGAGTCGTGTTCGAGAAAGCGAGTTCGCCCAGTCTCTTATTGTTGCCAAGATGGACGAAGTCGAAGGATGTAAGCAGGTTCATGGGCCCCCGGTAGTCTGTGCTCGTGAAGTGGTGCAGCCCTCCGTCGATCGGCAGACTATCCGCGGGGAATGCGAACAGGCGGAAATCCATCCTTCCAAAGAAGAGCCAACCGCCCGCAACGGCCATGGATCCCCCGTCCTCACTCCATTCGCGATCTTCAAAGTACACCCCGCCTAGAAAACCCACTTTGCCCGGGCTAACATCGTATTGAACCAGCACGTCAGAGCTTGTGAAGAGACGCGAGGATCCGGGATCCAGGAGGGAGTCTTCGCCACCAATACCATCGAAGCTGACGTCCCAGCGGGTCTCTTGGACCAAGAGGGACGCGGACAGAAGTGAAACCGCAGAGACCGCCGCCACGATTGCGGCCTCCCGAACTCCGAACGTCAAGCGGACTCCTCCTTCAACCTCGCTTAGGATAGAGATGAAGGATTTAATAAGAACGTGTTCATCGACGGTCGGGCGTGTGCCGAGGTCGCCTAGCTCGGTAGGGCGCTAGCCTGGAAAGCTAGTGGGTCGCAAGGCCCTCGGGAGTTCAAATCTCCCCCTCGGCGTTCAGGCCTACCAGGGTTGTTCTCCCGGCCCACAATCCGCTGCGGTTTCCCACTCTCGCAAGCACGTGAATTCCGATTATGCTTGCTTCGAGAGGCGCGCCTTGAGCTTCTGGATCACCGCCACGGGCGTCGGGTCGATCCCCCGGAGCACCGCCAGATACACGCTAGTGAAGTCCCCGAGCTGGAGCGTCGAGAGCATGCGGGAGAGGAGCGAGGGCCCCT
>CAYNEM010000055.1:0-3009 GCA_964396265.1 uncultured Methanomassiliicoccales archaeon | reverse complement strand
CGAGCGTGACGATCCGCACCGTGGCCGACTTGTTGACGTTCTGCAATTCCATGGAAGGATAGGCGTCAAAGGTGATCGTGCTCTCCCCGGTCTGGCTCCCTGGCGGGAGCGACAGCGCGACCAGGTTGAACGCGCCCACGAACCGGGAGTTCGGCATTGTGGTCGAGTCGATCCAGTCGGAGAGGAGCGGCAGGTGCGCCATGCCGTTCGCGTCCGTGTCGTCCCAACTCGCGGCGACCTTGCCCAGGTACCCGAGGATGGCGGCCGGCGGGGTGCAGGAGAGAGGCGGCTCGCGGAACGTCGCGCAGCCGGACTCGGGGCCCGCGAAGTCCGCGTTGAGGTCAGCTCCGGACACATCCCGCATGTTGAAATCGACGACATGGACGTCGGCCCATCTGTAGATGTTCGCGGTGCTCCCGGCCTCCGTCGCGATTGCGTTCGTCCACGTGTCCTGTGCCCCGGAGGGGATCTGGGACGCGTCGAAGGTCACGCCGTACAGATAGGCGTTCGAGCTCCCAGTCAAGTTGAGGGTGTTGTGGATCTCCACGTCCGTATTGAAGTCGATTCCGAGGTACGAGTCCACGGCGGTGAACGTCGTTCCCGCCTGGAGGCTGATGGACTGCCGGGGATCTGGGCCGCTTGCGGTACTGTTCTCCCACAATTGCTCGAGGCGGGAGTTGAACAACTCGATTGTGCTCCCGGAGAACGTCATGACCGGGGCGTCGTCATTATCGTCCACCGTGAGGCTGAAGATAACGGCCACGTCGGCGGCGGTTCGCGTGACCGTGCTGTTCGTGAGCGTCACGGTCGCACCGGTTGCCGTGAGCGTGCCCGGAAACGCGAGCGTGGAGTCGGTCATGACGAGGGTCCCCAAGATTGCGAAGTCCAGCTGGATGTAGGGATCGATGAGCCTCGCTTCCGTCGAGACCTGGCTGTTTTCGAGGCGCAGGATTCCCCCCACGGCCACGGAGAGGCCATAGATGTGCGACGTGTCCTCGACGAATTTCAGCCCTCCGTTCCGAATCGTAAGGTCCCCACCGGACGCAATGATCAAGTCCCCGTCCATCACAATCACGATGCCGTCGCAGACCTGTAGGTTGGTGACGGTCCAGTCCCCGGGCGTGGGGGGACCTGAGCGCGCACAGTTCGCCGCCGCAGGAAGCGCCACGAAGCCGACGACTGCCGCCAAGAAGGCCGTCGCAAGCGCACACACCACGACCCAGTTCGCCAACTTCGTCTTCAGGGATGCTAACGACATACGATTACCACCGTCCGGCCCTTCGAGGGGAGGCCTTTCGAGGGAGAAACCATTCAGGCAACCACGAAAATTGACGCTATTTATACCTGATGGACCGATTATCTTTCCAACTCCCAAGCCCCGGCGGTGCGAGCCTCGAGCCCACGCTCACCGGCAATCCTTAAGGGTCGGCGGCGTTATCGAGACCCGGGGCTTCCGATGGTCGACCGGTACGATGTCATCGTCGTCGGCGCGGGGCCCGCCGGAAGCCTCACCGCGCGGTACGCGGCCGCAGGGGGGGCTCGTACGCTCCTCATCGAGAAGCGCCAGGAGATCGGTTCGCCTGTCCGGTGCGGCGAGGGCATCGCCCGACACTTCCTCGACGAATGCGCCATCGCCTACGACAAGAAGTGGGTCGCGCAGGAGGTGTCCGGCGCGAAGGTCGTCTCCCCGAACGGGGCCTCGTTCAAGATCGACGAGAGGTACGCGGGCAACGAGGTCGGGGTCGTCCTCGAGCGGGACGGATTCGACAAGGCGCTCGCGAAGGACGCCGCCAAGGCGGGCGCGGACATCTGGGTGAAGGCGACGGCCGTCGGTCTCCTCCGGGAGAACGGGACGGTCACGGGCGTGCGCGTGAAGCGCCTCGACGAGGAGCTCAACCTCGAGGCGGGGTGCGTCGTCGCCGCGGACGGCTTCGAGTCCCAGGTCGGCCGGTGGGCCGGGATCAAGACGCTCCTCAAGGCGGGGGACATCACGGGCACTCTCCAGTATCGCCTCACGAACATCGACCCGGACCCGGACTTCCCGCACTACTGCGAGTTCTACCTGGGGAACCAGGTCGCGCCGGCGGGGTACATCTGGGTGTTCCCCAAGGACGAGTGCACCGCCAACGTCGGGATCGGGGTCTCTCTGACCCGGCTGAAGGGGAAGACGGACATCAAGATGTACCTCGACCGGTGGATCGCTGGCGACCCGCGGTTCAAGCGCGCGCAGTTCCTCGACATGGTCACGGGCGGCGTGAGCACGTCGCCCCCGCTCCCGGAGACCGTCGGGAACGGCATCGCCCTCGTCGGGGACGCCGCGCGGATGATCGACCCCATCACGGGTGGCGGCATCGGCAACGGGTGCCGCGCGGGCCGGATTCTCGGCGAGGTCCTCGCGACGTGCACGCAGACAGGCGACTACTCGAAGGAGGCGCTGCAGGCGTATGAGAAGGGGTGGCGGACGCTCCTCGAGGAGCAGCTCTGGAGGAACTGGGTCGCGAAGAACAAGCTCGCGACGCTCTCGGACGCGACGTTCGACAAGATCGTCGATGTGCTGGCGAACGCGAACCTGACGAAGCTCTCCGTGCATCGCATCCTGATCGCGATCAAGGAGCGCTACCCCGAGCTCGTGAAGGAGTTCGAGGACATCATCTGAATGGTTTCGTTCGTCGACCGAAATGCGACCTGGTATCGCCTGATTGAAGAAAACGCGCGGGAGACCTGGCGCGTCATGTTTCGGTCAATTGCATGAGGTTGGATGAGGCCAGTCCGCACATGTACGCCCTTCCGTCCGAAGGGAGTAAATACGTCTCATCGATACCGCGCTCGTGGCATTCGCCCAGCTGAAAGAGCTATCCGCCAGCGACGACGGCAGAGAGGTCACCGTCGCTGGCTGGGCGGAGGATGTTCGCAACCTTGGCGGCATCGCGTTCGTGATCCTGAGGCAGCGCGAAGGGACGCTCCAACTGGCGGTCCGGAAGAAGGAGAACCCTCCGGTCTTTGACGCCG
>CAYNEM010000054.1:0-3078 GCA_964396265.1 uncultured Methanomassiliicoccales archaeon | reverse complement strand
CCTCGACCCCGTCCCTGAACGCTCTCCTCAAAGTCTTCATCGCCTCACGCCTCCTCCTTGTAGTTCATCCAGTAATCGTCGATGGGACTCGGCTTCGGCGGCGTCCGCCGAGCGAGCCTCGCCAACCGGAACGGCTGGCAGATCGTGTGGACCATCGCCAGTCCGCTCCACCAGCCCGTGAACCCAGGCAGGACGGGCCGCTGGCACTCCGCGCACCGGCACGGCCACTGGACGATCACGACCCCCGTGCAACCGCCCCCTTGATCGGGACGCGCAGTACGATCGTACTGAGGCAGTTGAGGCACCGCGACGTCCTCGGCAACCCCGAGAGGTTGAACCGGCGGACCGCCTTGCAGAACCGACACCTCCTCCAGGTCCCCCGCGCCATTGACCGAGACGAGGGACGCCCGCCCTATTGAAGGAGAACGGGGGATGAGTGAAAGTGTCAAGACTTGGCACCAGCCTTCACGAACCTGTCGAGCGGGCCGGTGACGTCGATCCCGCACCTGACGCGGGACATTGCGATGTGCTCGGACGAAAGGTCGATCCCGACGCTCTCGAAGCCGAGTTCCTGCGCGACCACGCAAGTCGTACCTGAGCCCACGAACGGGTCGATTATGCGCCCTCCTTCCGGGGTGATTAAAAGTGCGAGCCAACGAACGGTATCTTGAGGCTTCACGGTGAAGTGATAGACCAGATGGCCCCGCCCCGCGCCGTTGTGGACGTGGTCCTCTTCCCTCTCCATCATGAAGGCCGCCCCGCAAACACGGCAGAAGAACGCGCGCTCGGCCGGCTGGGCCTTGGCGCAGAAGAAGAAACGCGACGCCCCGCCTTCCGACGGCCCGACCCCGGGTCCGGTATGTGCTTGTCCCTTGAACGAACCGTAGGCGGTCCTGATCCCATCGGGACCGCGTCGAAACGGCTGGCCCCCTGCGATACGATCGCCAGCCTGCTCGTCGAGAATCCTCACGGGACAGTTGAACTCGCAGTCCCAGTCTTCCGCTTCTTCGAGGCCGTTCCCGTCAGCCGCGAGGTTGCCACGGTCGGGCATCTCCTTCAGGCCGAGTCCGTAGAGACCGCCGCCCTCTGGCGGCTTGCCGCTCCAATGGCCGTTTCCCCGGACACGTTTCGGCCCAAGGGGGCGACAGGCGTCACCGTGCTGGAGGATCACGTTCGCCGTGAACCGACCGATCGGCGACTGCTCCGTCAACGCGATGCCCTCGGGCTTCATGCCGTAGCCGTCGGCGATTGTCCCCTGCCGCACGGTCCTGTGGGCCTTCCGGTTCTCGTTGAGGGATTCGAAATCTGATGTGGAACGATAGCGTATCCGCGTCGCGTCGATGTTCAGAGCCCCAACGCCCCATTTCAATAGGTTCTCCGCAATCGTTGGTTCGGAGATCGGTTTCCGCGCCAGGATTATCGGCTCGCATGCGGGCTTCGTCGCCGTGCGCCACCCGGCCCAATGCTTCGCCTCGGCGCTCGTCGCGGTCGTGACGGGCCTCTCCTCGATCTTTCTCGGGCGGTCCGAGTGCATCTGCCCGCCCTGCATCCCGACATCGATCATCTGTGTCCCGACGACCTCACGTTCGATGTCGAGATGTTGGTCCAGCGCTTTTGCGGCATCGAGACTTTTCGGAAAACCCTGCCCGTGGATCCAGAGGTAGGATTCCCTAATTTGAAGTCCCCCGTCTTCGATGGCAACTCCAAGTCGATAGAACGTCCTCGTGGACCCGAATATCAACGCGTGTGCCCCTGGTTTCAATGTTCGAGCTAGTTCCGCCCAGAGCGAAGGTCCGGGAACTGCGGTGTCCCATTCCGCGCCCATGAAACCGCCGCGCTTCCGCCCTTCCTCGATCTGGTCCCAGTTCCGTGCCCTGCCGTCAGGTGAGAGTCCGTACGGCGGGTCCGTCACGCAGGCGTCGAAGTGATTGTCGGGGAACCTCTTGAGGACGTCCCGGCAGTCGCCCGTGAGGAACGTTGGGGTCGGCTTCATCACACCATACTCCAGACCTCGACCTTGTCGAGTGCGAACGTCTTCGAGCAGCGCAAGCACTTCCAGGTGAGCTTCGGCTGGTCGAATGTGATCTCGCCCTTCGCCCTACACTCCCGGCACATTGCTCGGCCAACGAAGTTGCAGTAGGGGCAGCGGATTGCGGGATCCAGTCCGTCGCACGGGCGCATCGTGTCGCGGGTGCAGGCGGGACACTTGATCCAGCTAGCCACTCTGAGCCTCCCCTTCCCGCCGCACCCCTGGCAAGGCATCGACCAGCTCCGGACGCTTCCGGCAATCAGCCTTCCACTTATCATACTCGGCCCACTCGGCCTTCCCGGCGGTGTCGTCGTCGTCCCGGTACGGCTGGGGCCAGCCGGTCGGCTTGTCCGCTGGGATCGGTTCGTGGAACCAGCAGCACGGCTCGCCCGCCGCCCAGGTCTTCCCGGTCTGGTCCGCGTTCGCGTGGCGTGGCTTCCACTCGCGCGGCGGGCGGAGGGGGTAGAGCGTCTTCCGCCCGTCGAGTACGCACTTGAGGTAAGCCCTGCCCTTGGTCTTCGACCCCTGGCCCTTGGTCATCCCCTCGAGCGGCGCTCCGCAGCAGGGGGACCGCTGGTCGGCGAGCCGCATCCCGCGCCCCGCATACCAGGTGCATTCCTTCCCGCACTTCGAGCATCGGGCGTTCAAGAGGCCCCGCCCTCCTCTTCCTTCTTCTCTATCACTACGGCTTCGAGTACGCTCCCGATTCTGATCAGGTGTTCCTCCCAGCCCTTGCGCCGGGACCAGTCCAGCTCTGAGTAGAAGAAGCCCTGGACATCGCCCTCGACCGGTTCGACTTGGCACTTCGCCGGTTCAAGGTGCCAGCGTTCGAGGAGCGCGAGCGCACCCCTCCCCAAGGTCGGGAACTGACGCAGGTACTCCTTCACCTTGTTCACAGCCTCGCGCTCGTCCTTGGCCCAGGCGACGAGCTTGAACCAGTGATAGACTGAGAGCGGATGCTCCTCCTTTTCGCCTGGGACGGTGTCCTTCAGGTCGGTCCTGTCCTGTCCGAGCGATATGATGATTCTCCAAAGCCTCTGCGCCATCAG
>CAYNEM010000053.1:0-3079 GCA_964396265.1 uncultured Methanomassiliicoccales archaeon | reverse complement strand
CGGAAGCCGAGAAGGTCCTCGGGCGCGTGATGGCGGCGAAGGGCCACGACCTGTACTTCATTACGGAATACCCGTCCGCGATCAAGCCCTTCTATGTCATGGTCAGGGAGGACGACCCGGACTACTCGTACTCGTTCGACCTCGAATTCAAGGGGGACGAGATGGCCTCCGGCGGGCAGCGGGAGCATCGATACGACCGCCTCGTCGCCCGGATGAAGGAGATGGGTCTCAGCCCGGATTCTTTCGAGTTCTACCTGAAGGCGTTCCGCTACGGGATGCCGCCCCACGGAGGTTGGGGCCTCGGGATCGACCGGCTCGTGCAGAAGATCCTCGACCTGCCGAACATCCGCGAAGCAATCCTCTTCCCGCGCGACCGGACACGGCTCGTGCCGTAGCGATGGGAGGAGTCACAGAGGAGCACGGTGTCCCCTCTGGAGCCTGCGTCTGTCCCCCACTGCGTTCCCGCCGCTGGGAGTGAGTCCCTGGATGTCCTCGATCGTCCGTCGTCGCCTCGGTCGCACGACGATCGTCCCCTCCTCGATCGTCCACTCCAGCAAGTCCCCCTCCTCAATATCCGTGGCCTTCCTCACGTCCCTGGGAACGACCGTCAGGAACCGCTTCGAGACGTTGCTATTCCCTCGCACCATTCAAGACCAGGACGGAGTCCAGAATGTATAATCCTTCCGGGACCCCTCCGCCCTCGCCCCGGTGCGTGTGTCCGAGCACCGGAACACCGCGTCCAGATCTGATGACAGTAAGGCAACCTTGATGGGGCCAGCCGCTCGTGCGCGTCCGAATGCGGTCCGCTTCCAAGGTGTTCGCTATAGGATTTCTCCTTTTGTTCGTACTTGCCATCATGCCACGTGCGACGGACGACCCTACCGCGCTCCTTAGGCGACCGAATCCGGGGAACCTTATCGCACTCGACGGGTTCCCGGGGCCGCCCACCTCCAGCGTGTACTTCGAGTACTGGGGCGCGCACCCGGACGCGGGGCACTGCCCATACGCGTACCTGCTCCGCGTCGCAGACGGAGACGCATACGACCTACCAGGATTGTGGGACCTCTGGCGGTGGTTCGTCGCGAGTGCTTCCACTCCGCCCCCCGGGGTCGAGATCGAGTGGGAAGGCTTCCCGTTTGTCCAGACGGATGTCTCGGGTCCGAATGACTTGTGGTCGGATGTCCCGGAGGGCTCCTTCGACGGTATGTTTACCGAGGGGATGTTCGAGTCATCAACATCCGGCGCTCCGCTCGGCCCCTGGTACGAGTTCCGACCGGCGGGTGATTCTGCATACGCGGGAATGGACCTGATTCGCGCCCGCGCCGGTCCTGGAAACCCATTCATCGCAAGCGCCTCCGTATGCGTGTAGATCATCAGGGCCCCACGCGTCGGAACTGAACATCGCCGCCAAAAGGATATTAACGGACTCGCCCTTCCGCACCTCGATTCCCATGAAGGAGTTCAAGATTTTTGTCCACAACAGGCCGGGGGAGCTCGCGCGCGTGACGGAGGCTCTGTCGACGCATGCGGTCAACATCAAGGCGATCTCCAGCGAGGGCGGCAGCGAGAAGGCGTTCCTGCGGATCGTCACGGGGGACGTGGCGACGACGGAAAGGGCGCTCAAGAACGCGGGCTTCGGGTTCGAGCTCAACGAGATCCTCGACGTGGAGCTCATGGACCGCCCGGGGGAGCTCGCGAAGATCGCGCGGCGGCTCGCCCGCCAAGGGGTCAACGTGGAGTCGATCTACATCCTCGGGTCGAAGGGCGGAAAGACGGAAATCGCGATGGTGGTCAGCGACATGGCAAAGGCGAAGACCGCCCTGCGATGATCAGACCGCGATCTCCGTGAGGGTCACAGTGACGCCCGGCGGGCCGTAGTCCTTGATGGCGGTGATCTCCACGACCTGCGAGTCGTCGCGGATGAGGACGTGCGTGATAGAGTCTAACACGCTCCGGACCAGCTTGTCCAAATCGGGCCTCTTCGTCGCATAGATCCGCTTCTTCTTCGGCGCGGACTTCGGCTTGGGGAGTCGGAACTCGAGGCGGATGCTCACGGGTCCTTCAAGGATGTCGGAGGCGACCTCTTGCGCCCTCAGGGAGATGATTTGCCGCCATTGTGCCAGTCCGCGAGAGGACGACGTGATCACGGGGCGGCCCTTGACCACGAACGCGCGCATGGACCCCTGCGGGACCGGGAGGCCGCTCACCTCGAACGACACGCGCCGCGATGCGGCGGAGTGCCAGTACGTCGCCTCCCAGTCCACCGCCTCCGCGTCGGACGCGGCGGGCGTTCCGTCGAGTGCCAATCCCGTCCCTTCGTACCTGAGATGGCCAATCGAGCCTTAAAGGAATAGCGTACATGGAACAAACTATCCGAAGCGGTCGAGCATCGACTGCGTCGCGCGCTCCTTGGGCGGCTCCGCGATCGGCGTAGGTGGCGGAGCGAGCGGGCGCATCCCCGCGTCCGCAAGCTTCCGCACGAGACGCTTCATCCGCTTCTCACGTTTCAAACCCGACCAGAGATACTTCTCGTCGAGGCTGCGATTCGTCGTCAGGATCACGACGCGACCCGGCGCGTCCCGCCCCGTCCTCCCGCTCCGCTGGATGAGGCGGATGTCGCTCGCGACCGGCTCGAAGAACACGACGAGGTCGACCTGCGGGACGTCGAGACCCTCCTCCGCGATGCTGGTGCCGACCATCACTGGGAACTGCGCCGCGGCGAAGCGTTCGAGGACCGCCCGCTGCTCGTTCTGCGTCATCCCCTTGCGTCCCTCGCGCGTCCCCTGGCCGGTGAACCGCTCCGCCGCAAATCCCTCCTTTCGTAGCAGGTCCACGAGAAACTCCACGGTGTCCCGCAACTCCGCGAAGACGATGATCTTCCGACCGGGCAGCGCGTTCTCGTGCGCCAGGGCGAGGAGGGGCACGAGTTTCGGGTGGGACATCCCCTTCCACTTCGCCGCCAGCTTGATCGCCCGGGCCACGTGCACGTCGTTCACGAAGCTCGCGTCGAGTTTCGTCCGTCCCTCCTTCGTCTTCGGCGTGACGAACCTCCGGAACGGGTCGACGCCCTCGCGCTGCA
>CAYNEM010000052.1:0-3081 GCA_964396265.1 uncultured Methanomassiliicoccales archaeon | reverse complement strand
TGCAGCGCGAGGGCGTCGACCCGTTCCGGAGGTTCGTCACGCCGAAGACGAAGGATGGACGGTCGAAGCTCGACGCGAGCTTCGTGAACGACGTGCGCGTGGCCCGCGCGATCAAGCTGGCGGCGAAGTGGAAGGGGATGTCCCATCCAAAGCTCGAGCCGCTCCTCGTCCTGCTGCGCGAGAACGCGCTGCCCGGTCGGAAGGTCATTGTCTTCGCAGAGCTGCGGGACACCGTGGAGCACCTCGTCGACTTGATCCGAAAGGAGGGGTTGGCGGCGGAACGGTTCACGGGCCAGGGGACGCGCGACGGGCGCAAGGGGATGACGCAGAACGAGCAGCGGGCGGTGCTCGAACGATTCGCCGCGGCGCAGTTCCCGGTGATGGTCGGCACCAGCATCGCGGAGGAGGGTCTCGACGTCCCCCAGGTCGACCTCGTCGTGTTCTTCGAGCCGGTCGCGAGCGACATCCGCCTCATCCAGCGGAGCGGGAGGACGGGGCGGGACGCGCCGGGTCGCGTCGTGATCCTGACGACGAATCGCAGCCTCGACGAGAAGTACCTCTGGTCGGGTTTGAAACGTGAGAAGCGGATGAAGCGCCTCGTGCGGAAGCTCGCGGACGCGGGGATGCGCCCGCTTGCTCCGCCACCGTCGCCGATCGTGGAGCCGCCAAAGGAGCGCGCGACGCAATCGATGCTCGATCGGTTCGCCTAGTTGCATGTACGCGATTCTTTAAGGACCGATGAAGCATTCACACAGCCGAAGGGACGGGATGACACTCGACGGAACGCCCGCCACCTCCGATGCGGAGGCGGTGGACTGGGAGGCGACGTACTGGCACTCCGCCGCATCGCGGCGCGTGTCGTTCGAGGTGAGCGGCCTCCCGGTCCCGCAGGGGTCCATGCGCGCGTTCGTGGTCAAGGGCCGCCCCGTGATCACGTCGTCCTCTCGCGGACTGGCACAATGGCGGCAAATCATCTCCCTGAGGGCGCAAGAGGTCGCCTCCGACATCCTTGAAGGACCCGTGAGCATCCGCCTCGAGTTCCGACTCCCCAAGCCGAAGTCCGCGCCGAAGAAGAAGCGGATCTATGCGACGAAGAGGCCCGATTTGGACAAGCTGGTCCGGAGCGTGTTAGACTCTATCACGCACGTCCTCATCCGCGACGACTCGCAGGTCGTGGAGATCACCGCCATCAAGGACTACGGCCCGCCGGGCGTCACTGTGACCCTCACGGAGATCGCGGTCTGATCATCGCAGGGCGGTCTTCGCCTTTGCCATGTCGCTGACCACCATCGCGATTTCCGTCTTTCCGCCCTTCGACCCGAGGATGTAGATCGACTCCACGTTGACCCCTTGGCGGGCGAGCCGCCGCGCGATCTTCGCGAGTTCCCCCGGGCGGTCCATGAGCTCCACGTCGAGGATCTCGTTCAGCTCGAAGCCGAATCCCGCGTTCTTGAGCGCCTTCTCCGTCGTCGCCACGTCCCCCGTGACAATCCGCAGGAAGGCCTTCTCGCTGCCGCCCTCGCTGGCGATCGCCTTGATGTTGACCGCATGCGTCGACAGAGCCTCCGTCACGCGCGCGAGTTCCCCCGGCCTGTTGTGGACAAAAATCTTGAACTCCTTCATGGGAATCGGGGTGCGGAAGGGCGAGTCCGTTAATATCCTTTTGGCGGCGGTGTTCAGCTCCGTCGCGTGCGGCCCGGACGACCTACACGCACATGGAGGTGCTCGTGATGAATGGGTTTCCGGGACCGGCGCGGGCGCGAATCAGGTCCATTCCCGCGTATGCAGAATCACCCGCCGGTCGGAACTCGTACCAGGGGCCGAGCGGAGCGCCGGATGGTGATGACTCGAACATGCCCTCGGTGAACAGCCCGTCGAAGGAGCCCTCCGGGACATCCGACCACAAGTCATTCGGACCCGAGAAGTACGTCTGGACAAACGGGAAGCCTTCCCACTCGATCTCGACCCCGGGGGGCGGCGTGGAAGCACCCGCGACGAACCACCGCCAGAGGTCCCACAATCCCGGCAGGTCGTATGCCTCTCCGTCTGCGACGCGGAGCAGGTACGCGTATGGGCAGTGGCCCGCGTACGGGTGCGCGCCCCAGTACTCGAAGTACACGCTGGAGATGGGCGGCCCCGGGAACCCGTCGAGTACGATAAGGTTCCCCGGATTCGGTCGCCTAAGGAGCGCGGTAGGGTCGTCCGTCGCACGTGGCATGATGGCAAGTACGAACAGAAGGAGAAATCCTGTAGCGAGCACCTTGGAAGCGGACCGCACTCAGACGCGCACGATCGGCTGGCCCCATCAAGGTTTGCCTTACTGTTCTCAGATCTGGACGCGGAGTTCCGGAGCTCGGACACACGCACCGGCGCGAGGGTCGACGGGCCTGCCTCCCGGAAGGATTATGCATTCTGGATTCCGTCATGGTCTTGAATGGTGCGAGGGAATAGCAACGTCTCGAAGCGGTTCCTGACCGTCGTTCCCCGGAACGTGAGGAAGGCCGCGGATGTCGAGGAGGGGGACTTGCTGGAGTGGACGATCGAGGACGGGACGATCGTCGTGCGACCGAGGCCACGACGGACGATCGAGGACATCGCAGGACTCACTGCCGCCGGCGGGAACGCAGTGGGGGACAAGCGCAGGCTCCAGAGAGGATAGCGTGCTCGTCGGTGACTCCTCCGATCTCTACGGCACGAGCCGGTTCCGGTCGCGCGGAAACAGGATCGCCTCGCGGATGTTCGGCAGGTCGAGGACCTTCTGCACGAGACGGTCCATGCCGAGGCCCCACCCGCCGTGGGGTGGCATCCCGTACCGGAACGCCTTCAGGTAGAACTCGAAGGAATCCGGGCTGAGGCCCATCTCCTTCATCCGGGCGACGAGGCGGTCGTACCGGTATTCCCGCTGCCCACCGGAGGCCATCTCGTCTCCCTTGAACTCGAGGTCGAACGAGCAAGAGTAGTCCGGGTCGTTCTCCTTGACCATGACGTAGAACGGCTTGATGGCGGACGGGTACTCCGTGATGAAATACAGGTCGTGGCCCTTCGCCGCCATCACGCGCCCGAGGACCTTCTCGGCTTCCG
>CAYNEM010000051.1:0-3258 GCA_964396265.1 uncultured Methanomassiliicoccales archaeon | reverse complement strand
TGGTTCTCACCCCCGTCACGTCCAGGGCGTTCGTCGATCGCAGCGAGTCGAACTCGGAAGCCGATCTGTTCATCGACAAGCGCAACAAGGACCTCCAGTATCACCTGGGCTTCTTCCGGACGACGTACGATTCCAAGGATTTCGGATATTCAACGACCAGCAATGTCGTGAACTTCAACGTCACCAGGTGGCTGATGTCCCGGCGGCTGCAGGTGAACCTGCGGGGCGACCTCTTCCGGACACGGACGGAGAACCAGGCGACCGGGTTTCTGGCCGGCGAGGCCGCACCTGTTAACGAGGGGCTTGGTTTTCTCAGTTCCCGTGAGGTCACGAACACGCAAACCACCCTTGCCTTGGGAGTGGAATACCGGGGCACGCGCTTCGACCACAATGCAAGTTATAGTTGGAACCGGAACGCGGTGGAAGGCTTCACGTCCACTCAGCAGGAAGGCGATCTCGGCACCACGTATCGCATCTCGCCCAAGACGATCCTGCGCGCAAACTACGGAACGGTGCTCGTGGACGCCCCGAGCACCGGCAGCAGGACCCAGAACCTGGACCTGCGCCTGACTCGAACGATGACTCCCAATCTGGTCTTCTACGTTCAGGGGGAAGCCAAGACGATCCGTCGCAATGACTCCAGCGGGCGGGTACTTTCAAATCTGGCTTTTGGGGGCCGCCCGAAAGATGTGACCCTCGCCGACATAGAAGCCGGCCTTGATCATACGCGCCGACTGGGGAAGTTCACCACGTACTCGAGCCTGGTGCTCGGCGCCGGCCGTGCGACCCTCAGCCCCGGGGGCAGCGGCTTGACAACGAACGTGGGGGCGAGGTTCGGCGTGGTGGGAACGGCCTTCCAGAGGATCAATCTGGCCGGGAATGTGTATTACCAGAACAGAAGCGATGCCTCCGGCTACGCTCCCGGCCTGAAGCAGGCGACGGCACAGTTGATAGCCGCGCGACTCGTGGGCAGGCGGCTGCAGCTCAGGGCGAGAGCCCTCGCGACGAATATCAGTCTGGACAGGACGAAGCAGCTCGCCAATCTGGGGCGTACGCTCGATACGCCGGCGCTGCTCGACGAGAGGCATCGAGGCGCCGAAGTAGGCTTCGTCGCTTTTCTGCCTCGCGCCACGTATGCATCCCTCGCGGTGGGCCGCCAGTCCACTGTGAACAATGTGGGGAGAGGGGATGTCGAGAACCGCTTCAACTACCTGGGCGCGTCCTTGACCCTGCATCCCCTGCGCCACCTGGAGGTGGTGGGTTCCGCCAGGATCCAGAGGGGCTTCGAGCTGAACGACATCCAGGACGACCGTGACTTCATCGAGCTCGACGCGATCTACCACCTGAGGGACTGGAGTTTCGAGCTGGGCTACACCACGAACCAGTACATCCTCGCAACGACCGATTACGAGCAGAGACGCGTCTATTTCACCGTGCGCCGCGACTTCGGCTGGAGACTTCGCTGAATGGGAGCGGATGATCCCGCCCCGGCGAGTCCCGATCGGCCCGCTTCGGGCCCGTGGGGGTGGATCGCGGCAAGAGCGATGTGCTATCTGCTCCTGACGGGCACGCTCGCCGCCTGCGCATCCACTCCACTGTCACCCGCGCCCGGGCCACCGATCGCGATCGTCTGGCCCTCGCCGCCCGATCCACCCCGCGTGCGCTACTTCGGGACCCTCGTGGGGGAGGCCGACGTGAAAGGGTCGTCCCGGCGGTCCCTGTGGTCCCGAATATGGCAGGGCCTCCTGGGCGAGTCACGCCCCCAGGCCTTCGCCAAGCCGGTCGATGTCGAGATGGACGCCGGGGGGAAGATCTACGTGGCCGACACGGGCCTCGCGTGCGTTCATGTCCTCGACAGGGTGCGGGGGCGATATAAACGGCTGAGGGATGTCCGCGGCGGCCGCAGTCTCGCGAGCCCCGTGGGGGTGGCCACGGGCCCCGATGGCCGCCTCTTCGTCGCGGACTCGGTCCTCGGTCTCATCGCGGTCTATTCCCCCGAGGGAAAGGCGATCGCCGCGTGGGGCGAGGGATCTCTCAAGCGTCCCAGCGACCCGGCTCTGGGTCCCGATGGATCGGTCTACGTAGCGGATGCGGAAGCGCACCAGATCGTCCAGTTCGCCCCCGACGGAACGGAGCGCCGGCGCTTCGGAAAGCGCGGCACGGGTCCGGGGGAATTCAACTACCCGTCGCATCTCGCGGTGGATCCCGAGGGCGGACTCTGGGTGGTGGACACGTTGAACGCCCGCGTCCAGCACCTGGATCGCGAGGGTCACTTCGTATCCGCGTTCGGCAAGGCGGGCGACGGGACCGGAGACTTTGGACGTCCGAAGGGGATCCTGATCGGTCCCGGGAAAGTCCTCTGGATAGTGGATGCGCTCTTCGACGTGATCCAGCTGTTCCGGCCCGACGGGACCCTGCTCCTCGTCGTCGGGGGGCCGGGGAGGTCGCCGGGACAGTTCTGGTTGCCCGCGGGCATCACCCTGGATTCCGCAGGGCTTGTCTACGTGGCCGACTCCTACAACGCGCGCGTCCAGGTCCTCGACGCCAGGGGAACCGCACCGTGAAGCGCAAGGCGTTCCTGATCCTGACGGCCTGCGCCCTGTGGATGGTTCCCCCGGTGGTCCGGGCGATCCCGGAGGACGTGAGCCAGACGAAGCACAACCTTTCCGTGTCGGGCCCCGGGCCCGTCCACGCCATCACGGAGAAGGAGATCTGCGTCTTCTGTCACACCCCGCACAATGCGAGCCCGCAGGTACCGCTCTGGAACCACGCCCCCTCCGCGGCAGGCAGCTACATCCCCTACGACAGCGCGACGCTGGAGGCCACCGTGGGCCAGCCGGACGGGGCGTCGAAGCTCTGCCTGGGATGCCACGACGGGACGGTCGCCGTCGGACTCACGGGAAGCCGTGGGCTGATCGAGGTGATCGGCACCGGGGCGGGCGGGACCATCCCGCCCGGGCCCACGAACCTCACGACGGATCTCTCCGACGATCACCCGATATCCTTCGTGCCCGATCCCTCCCAGGACCCGGAGACCCGGCTCCCACCTCCGGGCGACCCCGTGCACCTGGACCACAACGGGAAGGTGCAGTGCACCTCCTGTCACAACCCGCATACCATCGCGAACCCGATGTTCCTCGTGAGTGATCCGTCCCGTGGCACGCTCTGTGTCACCTGCCACTTGAACGTGGGCTGGCAGGGAAGCGCACACGAGGCGTCGGCCGAGTTCTACCCACCGGCTCAGTCGGTGACCACCGT
>CAYNEM010000050.1:0-3499 GCA_964396265.1 uncultured Methanomassiliicoccales archaeon | reverse complement strand
GTCTCCATCCACTCCGTCTCGTCGCGGAGGGTGATGCACGGCACGCCGAAGAAGTACGCCTCCTTCTGCACGCCGCCGCTGTCCGTGAGGACCTTCCGGGCTTCCATGAGGAGGCACTGGAAGTCGAGGTAGTCGAGGGGCTCCGTGAGGACGAGACGTTCCGGGAGGTCCGCCGCCAGCCCCTTCGCGTCGAGCGCCTTCCTCGTCCGCGGGTGGACGGGGAAGACGACGGTCTCGCCGCACTCCGTGAGCGCCCCGACGATCGACCGCAGGTTCTGCGCGTCGTCCGTGTTCTGCGGGCGGTGGACCGTGCATAGGAGGTATCCCTTCTTCGTGAGGCCCAGGCGCGCCAAGGCCTCCCGCTGGCGGGCCTCCTGCGCGGTCGCGAGCGCAACATCGTACATCACGTCCCCGACCATGTGGACGCCCGCGCGGACCCCCTCCGCCGCCAAGTGCCCCACCGCCGCCTCCGTCGGGCAGAACAGGTACGTGGACAGGTGGTCCGAGACGACGCGGTTGATCTCCTCCGGCATGAGGCGGTTGTGAGAGCGGAGCCCGGCCTCCACGTGCGCAAGCGGGAGGTGGAGCTTGGCCGCTGCCAAGGCCCCCGCGATCGTCGAGTTCGTGTCCCCGTAGATCAGGACCACGTTTGGGGCCTCGGCGGCGAGGACCTTCTCGATCTCGATGAGCATCCGGCCCGTCTGCTCCCCGTGCGTCCCCGAACCAATCCCGAGGTTGTAGTCTGGGTCGGGGATGCGGAGCGTGCGGAAGAACGCGGCGCTCATCTCCTCGTCGTAGTGCTGGCCCGTGTGGACGAGCACCTCTTGGTGGTGGCGCCGCAGGACGGCGCTGACGGGGGCGGCCTTGATGAACTGGGGGCGCGCGCCGACGATGCTCGCGACCTTCATGGGGAGGTGCGGAACGGGCTCCGCCCTTTAAACGCGCGCGGTCTGGGGCGCGAAGGCTTTAAGGGACCTCCGGGGTACGGCGGTTTCCTTGAAGGTGGCGGTCATCGGCCTGGGGTACGTCGGCCTGCCCGTGGCGGCGGCGTTCGCGGAGGCGGGCACCCGCGTCGTCGGGATCGACATCGACGAGGAGAAGGTCCTCGCGATCAACGCGGGGCGTTCCCCGCTCACGGGGCGCGAGCCGGACTTGGAGCGCCTGATCAAGAAGCACGGGGGGAAGCGCCTCACCGCGACGACGGACTACTCCGCCGCCAAGACCGCGGAGGCCGTGATCGTCTCCGTGGAAACGCCGATCGACGAGGACACGAAGGACCCGGACTACCGTGCCCTGCGCTCCGTGCTCCGCTCGCTCGGGCCGAACCTGAGGAAGGGCGCGCTCGTGTCGATCGAGTCCACGATCGCCCCGGGGACGATGCGCAAGATCGTGATCCCCCGGCTGCAGCGTGCGTCCGGGATGAAGACCCCGCGCGACTTCCTCGTCGTCCACACGCCCGAGCGGCTCACCGCAGGGAAGCTACTCCACAACCTTGTGCACTTGGACCGCGTCCTTGGCGGCGACGACAAGCGTGCCCTGCGACGCGCGACGAACCTGTACGGGAAGATCGTGAAGGCGGCGATCCATCCGACGGACCTACTGACGGCGGAGATCGTGAAGACCGCAGAGAACACGTACTGGGACGTGCAGCTCGGGCTCGCGAACGAGCTCGCCCTCGTCGCGGAGGATTACGGCGTGGACGCGTACGAGGTGCGCCGGCTCGTCAACACCTGTCCTCGGCGCGACCTCCTGTATCCGGGCGCGGGGGTCGGCGGCCATTGCATCCCGAAGGACCCGTGGCTCCTCGTGTCGGGCCTGCGGTCGTTCCTCCCGTCCCTCATCCCCGCGGCGCGCGAGGTGAACGACTTCATGCCGGAGCGCATGGCGACCCTGACGCAGGAGGCGCTCAGCGCCTCGGGTCGGCACCGCGTCGCCGGCGCGCGCGTGGCGGTGCTCGGATTCGCATACAAGGCGAACACGGACGACGCGCGGAACTCGCCCGCGATCCCCCTCATCCGTATTCTGCGGCGTCGCGGCGCCGACATCCGCATCCACGATCCTTACGTCCGGCGGCAGCGCGGGTTCCACGTCTCCCGGAAGCTGGCAGACGTCCTCAAGGGCGCGGACGTGGCGGTGCTCGTGACGGACCACGACGTGTATCGGAAGGCGGACTGGAAGGCCCTCCGGCGGGGGATGCGGCGCAAGGTGTTCGTCGACGGTCGCTGCCTCTGGGACGAGCCGCCGAAGGGCTGGGTGTACCGCGGTGTGGGACGCGGCCAATTCTAGATCAGAGCCAAACGAGCTTCCGATCGCGCTGCGAGTGCACCGCCGCCTCGACGACGCGGAGCGTCTGTATCGCGTCCTCGCCGTTCACGAGCGGCTCGCGCTTCTCCGCGACCGCCGCCAAGAAGTCCCGCAGCTCGCGCTTGAGCGGCTCCTCGCGCTGCACGCTGACCTGCCGGGTGTCGTAGTGAAACCCGAGCGAGTACAGGTCGGACGGGTCGTACTTCTTGAGCGTGGAGGATGAGATCAGCACGGACTGGTCCATGTAGTCGACCTCGACGAAGTTCTTCAGGCACGTGAGCGCGAACTTGCGGACCTTCATCGGCGTGAGCCAGGAGACCTCCACAAAGCCCGTGACGTCGTTGTCGAAGTTCATGAGGATCGTTGCGTGGTCCTCGAACGTCCCGTGGACCTTGCGGCCCCCCGAGGCGTACACGGAGTCGACCTCCGCGCCGACGACGAATCGCAGGACGTCGACGTCGTGGATTCCGAGGTCCATGATCACGCCGACGTCGCGGACGCGATCGGGGAAGTTTGACACGCGTCGCGCGCTCGCGGTCACGAGGTCCCCGAACTCCCCCGCCGCCAACGCTTGGCGCACGAACGCGACGACAGGGTTGTGTCGCTCGATGTGCCCCGCCGCGAGGACGACGCCCGCCTCCCGCGCGTGGTCGACGATCATCCGGGCCTCCGCGACGGTCGGGGCCAGGGGCTTCTCCACGAGGATGTGGACGCCCGCGTCGATCAGCTCCTGTGCGACCTTCGCGTGAAGGTTCGTCGGCACCGCCACGCTCACGGCCTCGACGCCCGCGTCGATGAGCTCCTTCGCGGATGGGAAGAAGCGGGAACCCGTCCGGGAGGCGACCGCGTTCCCCACGTCCGCGTTCGCGTCGACGACGCCCACGAGCTCCGCGATCTCGGAGTACACGCGCGCGTGGTTCTGCCCCATGCTCCCGACGCCAACGACGCCGACGCGCACGACACGCGTATCGAGGTGCCCGTAAAATGCTTACGGTCGTCGTTCCATCGTGCGATAAGTCTTAATTCGCCGTCGCGTTCGCCGAACGATGGCGGTCGACCCCGTGTGCGAGACGCCTGTGAACCCGCACACCGCGAAGGGCCGTATGATATGGTACAAGGGGGCGCCTTTCTACTTCTGCAGCGACGAATGCAAGGAGAAGTTCGACATCCGCCCGGCGCGGTACGCGGCGAAGGG
>CAYNEM010000049.1:0-3552 GCA_964396265.1 uncultured Methanomassiliicoccales archaeon | reverse complement strand
GCGCCGCGACCGCGATCCTGTACTTCGGCGTCTTCTACGGCGAGCCGATCTGGGATGACGACAAGGGCGTGCGCCTTCGTCCCGCGCGCCTCCTGCTCTACGCGACTGTCCCGTTCCTAATGGCGATAGCCGGAGTCTGGAGCTCGGGGGACTCCGTCGCGCGCAGCGCGTTCTGGCGGTTGCTCGTGATGCCCGGGATGATCGTCGTCGCGCACGGCCTGTACTACCTGAGCTTGCTCCGCGGCGGCGCCGACGCGAAGGCGGCGATGGCGCTCGGCCTACTCTTCCCCGGCATCTACCCCCATGTCGCGGGGCTCCCGATCCTGGTGCCCTCCGCACGCGTCGAACCACTTCTGGCGGTCTGGTTCCCGTTCGCGTTCGTCACGATCGTGAACGCCGCCCTGCTGTTCGTCGTCATCCCTCTCGGATTCCTTGCGAAGAATCTCGCCGACCGCACCGCCAAGATCCCGCGTGCGTTCTTCGGCTACACGGCGCCGATCCACGCGGTCCCGAAGTACGTCTGGCTGCTCGATCGCGTGGAGGGCGGACGGCTCGTCTCCCGCTACTCGCCGCGCCGGACCGAGGACGAGAAGACGGACCGAGCGGAGCAACTGCGTCTCCTGCAGGGAATGGGCGTCAAGAAGGTGTGGGTGACGCCGAAGCTCCCGTTCGTCACGGCGATCCTCGCGGGGTACGCTCTGGCGGTGGTCGTCGGGAACCCCCTCCTCGCTCTGTTCGGCCTCCGATAGGCCTCCATGTTGTTGTGGCCAGTACTTACCGAACCCCTAAGCCCCCACGGGCTCCCTCTTCTCCGTGGCGGTGAACCGCGAGGTCGTCGTCGTGGGCGCGGGCCTCGCGGGGATGCGGGCCGCGCTCGAGGCCCGGGCGCGCGGGGCGGAAGTGGCGGTGATCTCCAAGATCCATCCCGTCCGGTCCCACAGCGGGGCGGCCCAGGGGGGAATCAACGCCGCCATCCGTCCCGAGGACAACTGGGAGAACCACTGGTTCGACGTCGTGAAGGGATCCGACTACCTCTGCGACCAGGACGCCGCCCGGGTCCTCTGCCATGAGGCGGCGGAGAACATCTACGAGCTCGACCGGATGGGATGCCTCTGGACCCGGGACGAAAAGGGGAACATCGCGCAACGCCCCTTCGGCGGGCAGGGGTATCCGCGGACGTGCTACATCGCGGACATGACGGGTCACTTCATCCAGCATGTGTTGTACGAGCAGATGCTCAAGCACGACGTCGAGGTCTTCGACGAGTGGTTCGCCACGTCCCTGGCGGTGGTGGACGGCCGCTGCGCGGGCGTCGTCGCGCTGAACATCGCAGAGGGACGGCTCGAATACTTCCGCGCGAAGGCAACCATCCTGGCGACGGGCGGGTTCGCACGCGCCTACCGGACGACGAGCAACGCCCTCGCGAACACGGGGGACGGGGTCGCGATGGCGCTTCGCGCGGGCGCGCCACTGGAGGACATGGAGTTCGTGCAGTTCCACCCGACCGGCCTGTATGGGGTGGGAATCCTCGTGACGGAGGGCGCGCGCGGAGAGGGCGCCTATCTGCTCAATGGCCCGGGAGAGCGTTTCATGAAGCGGTACGCGCCGGAGAAGATGGAGCTCGCGCCGCGGGACATCGTCTCCCGGGCGATCCAAACGGAGATCGACGAGGGGCGGGGGCCGGGCGGGAAGCCGTTCGTCTGGCTCGACCTGCGGCACCTCGGGGAGGACAAGATCCTCGAGCGGCTCCCGCAGATCACCGCGCTCGCGAAGAGCTTCGTCGGCGTGGACCCCGTGAAGGAGCCGATCCCCATCCAGCCGACCGCGCACTATTCGATGGGCGGCGTGGCGACGGACCTCGACGGCGGCTCCCCGATGCCCGGCCTCTTCGCCGCGGGGGAATGCGCGTGCGTCTCCGTGCACGGCGCCAACCGCCTCGGAGGCAACTCCCTGCTCGACACGATCGTGTACGGGCGGCGGGCGGGACGAGCCGCAGCGGAGTATGCGAAGAAGGCCGGCACCCCGGAGGATGGTTCCGCCGCGCTCGCACGTGACGAGGCGCGCATCGAGGGGCTGCTGAGCCGCGAGAACGGGGAGCGGGTCGCGCGCATCCGGGTGGAGCTCGGGGACACGATGACCGCCAAGGTCGGCATCTTCCGCAACGGCCCCGACATGGAGGCGGCGCTCGCGACGGTCCGCGAGCTGAAGCGGCGGTACGCGAAGGCGTCCGTGGGGAACGGGGAGCGCGAGTTCAACGTCGCCCTCCTCGAGGCCCTCGAACTCGGGAGCATGCTCGACATCGCGGAGTGCATCGCGATCGGCGCCCTGAACCGCCAGGAGTCCCGCGGCGCCCACTCCCGGCGCGACTTCCCGAAGAGGGACGATGGCCGCTGGCTCACGCACACGGTGTACCGGAGGAACGGCGACGAGGTCGCGATCGAGTACAAGCCCGTGCGCATCACGAAGTTCCCACCGCAGGAGAGGAAGTACTGATGACCACAGCACCCGTCCTCGTGCATCGTTCGGGTCCGCGCACACCGCCAAGGTTCGACACCTTCCACCTGGAGATCCGGCCCGCGCAGACGGTGCTCGACGTCCTCCACACGATCCTGGAGGAGATGGACCCCACGCTCGCGTTCCGCCGCTCCTGCCGGTCCGCGATCTGTGGTTCGTGCGCGATGCGGATCAACGGGCGCTCGCGCCTCGCGTGCAACACCCAAGCGTTGGACCTCGTGAACATGGACGGGCGCCTCGTCGTCGAGCCGCTCCAGAACCACGGCGTGGTCCGGGATCTGGCGGTGGACATGCGGCCCTTCTGGCAGTCCGTGCAGGACGTGAAGCCCTACCTCAAGGAGATTCCGGGCGAGGCGTCGGCGGCGGGCGAGGCCAGGCCGAACGACGCGTTCGCGTCCCTGCGCCTCGTCGCGGACTGCATCTTCTGCGCCTCGTGTGTCGCCGAGTGCACGGTGCGCGAGGCGAACCCGGACTACCTAGGCCCCGCGGCCCTCGCCAAGGCGTATCGATTCGTGGGGGACCCGAGGGACGGGGCGACCCGGGAACGCCTCGCTCGGTACTCGGAACCGAACGGCATTTGGGACTGCGACACGTGCCTGTACTGCAACGAGGTGTGCCCGAAGGGCGTGAAGCCCCTCGACGCGATCCTGAGGATGCGCGAGGCGGCGGTCGAGGAGGGTATCCGGGGCAACGTCGGCGCCCGCCACGCTCTCGCGTTCACGGAGACCGTCCTGAAGTCGGGGAAGCTGAACGAGGCGACGACCGCCATCCGGTCGCTCGGCATTGCGAGCTTCCTTACGCCCGGCAAGGGCAACTTCGCGCTGACCGTGAAGGCGGCGATCAAAGGAAAGGCCCCGAAGCTCCGGAAGAGGCCGATCAAGGGCATGCGAGACGTCCTCCTCCTCGCCAGGGCCGTCCGCAGGAAACGGGAGACGGGGCGAGGATAGCGCGGTCCCCCGGGAAGGTTTATATCCCCGGCCTCATACTCTCGCAATCAGCGGTACGACGGCCAAAGCGGTGGGGATACACCCGGTCCCA
>CAYNEM010000048.1:0-3662 GCA_964396265.1 uncultured Methanomassiliicoccales archaeon | reverse complement strand
CATATCGCTACCCCGGAAACCATTAAATCCCGCCCCCTCATTCACCGGCTGGGATGGCACATCCGGTAAGCACTCACTTGGACGAGGCCGAGTACGACGCCTTCATGATGCGACTCGCGCGGCTCGCGGACGCGGGCGATCCCCAGAACCCCTACCAATTCCTCAAGCGGCTGATCTGCCGAGAGCTGAGCATCGACTACCAGCCCAAGGTCAAGAAGAAGGAACTGAAGGAGTTCGTGAAGTCCCTCGCTCAGTACCGCGAACGGCTCGTGGCGGAACGCGCAGGGCGCAAGATGAAGGGCCTCGCGTCAGAAACCCGCGATCGCGTCGCGGACGGGCAGGAAGCCGTCCGCGCTGAACCCCTCTCTGTTTCAGCGGAGGACGCGCCAGGACCGCGTTTCCCGGCCAATACGGGGCCGGCAGCGGGCGAAGATGACCTACCGTCGGAGTCCGCCATCGCCGCGAGCGGCGAACAGGAAACCGACGCCCCCGTCCCGGCGGCTCGGCCGTTCCGGTCCGGCGCTGACGATCGCATCAGGCGAATGATGCGGAAGTGATTCACATGGCTGGCAAGGAGGCGAAGAAAGAGGAACAGGCGGCGACACCGGATCCGCGACCCTGGAAGATCGGGGATGACGGAGTCCACGAGTGTCCGAGCTGCGGGCAACCGAAGGAACTCTCGGACGTCTGGGACGCGATCAAGGAATCGCGGGCGAACCAGAAGGCGACCAACGAACGTGTCGCCGAGATCGATGGCCGCGTGAGCAAGGCCGTCGAGTCCATCGAGAAGAAGGTGGAATCCGCACTCGCCGACATCCTGTCGGCCGTGACGCCGGAGACCGAGGAGCACGACTTCACGAACCCGGTTGCGGAGAACCACGACTTCACCGGGAAGAACTGACGCGCGAAAGGATCACCGAAACCAAAGGAGGCAATGGAGATGGCGACTGGACAAGTACCCACGAAGCAGGAACTGGATGCGATGACCGCAGACGAGAAGTCGAGGAAGACCGCGAGGCTCTCCTACGGCCAGCTCGAGAAGCTGATCGAGGACTGCACGACCGAAGCCTGCCGCATCTACGGCGAGCAGATCAAGAAAGACGCCAAGGAAGGCTTCTTCCCAAGCCTCGACGAGGTGAAGAAGCAGATCACCGACCTGAACACGGTCAAGGCCGACGTCGTCGCGCTGAAGTCCGCCTCCGAGTTCCTGAAGGAGAACGTGGGCGCGATCCGCAAGAGCGTCCACGACACCCAGAAGGTCACGGAGCAGCTCGCCGCGATGCAGATCAGGGGCAACGAAGTCCTCGCCGAGGAGAAGAAGAAGAACCTCCAGGCTGAGGCGCGGCTCAAGGAGGAGGTCGGCAAGCGCGACGCCCAAGTGACTGCGCTCTCCGCCGAGGTCGCGAAGATCAAGGCGGAGTCCAAGGCGAAGGACGCGGAGTCTGAGGCGAAGGACGCGGAGATCAAGAAGGCGAAGGACGAGGCCGAGGCCGCCAAGGCGAAACCACACACCGAGACCTGCCTCGGATGCGGCTTGGGACCGGACGAGAAGGTCGAAAAGGGGACCGGCGTGTGCTCCGGAAACGGTGCGGCACGCGGACTCGCCTGCAACCCGCCGTCCGGGTATAATTCCCATGACTACCGCTCTGGGATGAATCTTTGTGCAGTATGTGGATCCGACATTGTCGACACGAAGACCAAGAAGTCCTGGAAGGAGATGCACGACGAGGACCGCAAGAAGGAATCGGCGGCCAAGTCCGCCGAGCAGAAGAAGTGAGCGTCCCGCGATCCTGATTTTCCTTCTTCCGATGGGGAGGCGGCGACCCGGGTGATCTGGGGGGACGTGCCGCTGAAACGATCCCGTTCGAGACGGGACATCCTCCTGATGCCCGACGCGCTCGCGAAGAAGACGGAGGCGAAGCCGGAGAACGCGCTGGCTGATCCGCCGCGCGAACCGGATCCGCCCGCGCCCTCGGCCCCGCAGCAGCCGTGGCAACAGGAGAGCGCGATCGTCCCGGCGCAGGAGCCGCGCCGCGAGGGGCAGATGGCTGTGGCTTGGGGTCAGCTCAAGGACGAGAAGGCGTTCGCCGTCGGCGACAAGGAGTTCACGCTCCAGGAGAGCGTCGAGATGGCCCGCGACTTCGGCTACTACCTCCACGGCACCGCGTCGCTCATGAAGCACATCCAGCGCTTCACCGGGATGGGCAGCGAACCCGAGAGGCCGAAGAAACGCTGCCTCCAATGCGACCACCAAAATGATTTCGACTCGGTGTTCTGCGCTGGGTGCGGCGAGCGACTGCCTAAAGTAGTCGCGGCGGATTTCCGTGTGATGCCGAGCGAGATCGCGGTGCAGGAGGTGAGGCGCGACGCCCGATAAGCTCTCGCCCCAGCAAACGGTCGAGATGCCCGCGCCCCGCGCCGCGCCGCAGGGTATGAGCGCCCCCCCGCCGTCGCACGCGCCGCCGCCGCCTCGAGCGCCCGTCCAACAGGAGCCTATGGCCGCGCAGCGGCTCCCCGAGATCCAGTCCGCTCCGGTCGCCCCGCCGACGCCGATTAACGAGGAGGAGTTCCGCAAGGGACTCAAGTATTACGACGATTCGGGGCGCACCGACCACATCGCGATCTGGAACGATGTCCCGATCAGGAGCGCGGCCGTCGTGAAGGCCGTGTTCGACGGGAACGGTTGGCTCCCCGAAGCGCTCGTCCGTCTGAACGGCGGCAACAAGGAGGCCGTCAAGGGAACCTACGACATCGCGGGACAGTTCATCCGGTTCTGCAACGACATCCAGCAGGGGATGCGTGCGGTCTGGCTCGTGCCGGCCGTGAAGAACTGGCTCAACTCCGGAATCGACTGGTGCTGCTCCCAGGTTTGGTGCGTCGCCTTCCCCGATGCACGCAAGGGGGAGGAGGAACGCGCCCGCGCCCTCGCTGCGGTCGAGCCGTTCTACAAGGAGTGGGCGGAGAGTTTCGCGATCCCGTGGTGGCAGAAGAAGCGCAAGAACTACGACTCACTCGAGGAGATGGCGAAGAAGAAGGTGCCGATGGAACTCGCGGGCGAGTCGATCGACTGGATCAAGAAGAACCTCACCGCGAAGCTCCCGCAGAACGTCGCTCCCGAAGACGTCGCCGCGTCCTTCGTCAACAAGTTCCAGTACGTCGCTGAGGACTTTGAGTCCAGTTGGCTTGAACACGTCGGGCGCATCGCCCGCGACGTCCCGACCGCGCCGTCCGACTTCAACTACGATGTCCGGCGCATCACCTCGATCCAGATCCGCGACCGAACGAGGTGAACGATGGCCGGGGGTCGGTGTCCCCATTGCGCGGCGGGACGCCCTCATATGGACTCGCAGTACCGCAAGTGCCTGGAGGAGTCCGCGCCCGCCCTGGACCCGCTGGCTCCGCCGCTCCCGATGGTCGCCTCGCTCCCGAAGAACCACGGCGACTCTGTCCCTCCCTCGTTCGTCACGCAATGCAAGAATGTCGTCGGGCGGTTCCGCGAGTTCGTCGAGGCCGACAGCGGCGCGACCGACGTGGACCGCCGTGCCCCGCTCACGGTGGAGGCGTTCACCTGGTTCATGATGGACCCGAATGTGGTGGCCTGCGCCCCCGCCACGAAGGACCAGCTCGTCGCCACCTACAAACTCTGGATGCGCCGGAACCTC
>CAYNEM010000047.1:0-3996 GCA_964396265.1 uncultured Methanomassiliicoccales archaeon | reverse complement strand
CGATCACACGGACGAGGTCGCGGAATCGGTAGGACTCCATGAGGGGGACGACGCCGCCGATCGCGTGCACCCCGAGGTCGATCTTCGAGAGTTCCTCGGCGCACCTTCTTCGGATGTCCGGGAACAGCGCACCCTGGACCGTCCCCGCCAGAAGCATCGCCACCCGATTCTCCGCCCCGCGGCGCGTTCGTGCCAACGTTTCCTCGACGTCGCTGGCGGCGGTCTCCGGCCCGTGCCCCGGCTCCGAGAAGCGGTCGAGGGACGTTCCGATGTCCGAGCCGATGTCCCGCTGGAACGCGACGATGTCCTCGTTCGATACCTCAACGCCGCCGTAGACATGTTGCTGGAACGCGCCGCTGTCCGTCATGACGGGGCCGTCGAAGTCGAGGACGCGGTGCACGCCTTCCGCGAGCGCGCGGTCTCGCATGGATCGGTACAGGATGTACGCGTTCGTGATCACGATCTGCGCGCCGAACTTCGCCGCCATCTCCTTGGGCGGGATGACCATCTGGTTCGGGTTCACGACGGGGAGGAGCGCGGGCGTGTCCACGGTCCCGTGGGGCGTCGTGAGCCGCCCGAGGCGGCCGAGCCCGTCGCGGTCCCGTAGTTCGAACACGTCGTCGGGAGCGGCGTGGCGGCTATGAGTCTTTGGGGCTTCGTCGGCCGTGCCGACGCCGCAACCACCGGCTATATGTCGGGTGGTCCACGATCGCGACGACCGTCACGTACCGCTGGTCAGGTCGCCTGCCACGGAGTATAGAAGCCGCCAGAAGGCAGGGAGATCCTCGACGTATAGATTCACGAGATTGTACTTCGCCGTGAGTGCGAGTGGAATTCGGTCCCTCTTCACGACCTCTCCGTGGAGGCAGTCGGAAAGCAATACCTCAGAGAGCGCGTCGACCCGGCGTTGAATCGACCGCGCGCTGGGATCGCGACTCCTCCCGAGGGAGCGCAGGGATTCCGTCGCCTCACGGGTGAAGAGGATCTTGGATGCGGTCAGCCCCGTCGGAGGCCCCTCCCCTTTCGCGTTGCCTCCCAGAGGGCATCCGACATCGGGGAGACCCAGATCACACCTTTGCTCCCCTGTGCGACCATCCCCATGTCTCCGAAGAAGTCGAGGGCCGCGTTAAGACTCTGCCGCGAGGTCGAATGACCCCACTTCCGGAGCGACCTCAATAGCTCGTTCCGGCTCATCGGCTCGTCCGCAGTCTTGAGGGCTTTCCGGATGTATTCGATGGTCTCCAGCGTCGGATTCGCGCCTGGTCTGGCAAACACGGGCTTGGGTATCTTCACGTGGGGTACATGTATATGTGTAGTACATGTATCTTTCCGCCCCACCACTCGTAGCACTTTCACCCATCCCAGGGAAACGGTGTTTGTTACCTACGCCGGTCGGTCGTCGTGCTCCGCCATACGTTCGTCCACGCGCCCGGCGTCGGGTACGTGACGGAGAAGCGGATCTGGAGCCAGGCGCCGACGTGGGACGATTACCTCGCGAAAGAGGACAAGCTCCGCATTCCGGATCGGCTGCGGGCGAGCACTTCTCGCATCGTCCGGGAATCCAATCGTCGCCTGGCGGCGAAGGACCATCGATTCTTCGCTGCATGGCTGCCGACTGCGGAGCGCTGGCGCGCGTACGGGGACTTTTGCGACGATGCCGCGTACCTCGATATCGAGACGACCGGCCTGAATTGGAGCGGCGACCTGATCACGCTCGTCGGCCTCTCGGACGGCCGACGGTTCCGTACCTACATCCGCGGCGTCGACCTCGACGAGCTCGCCTCGGACCTCCGGCGGTTCAAGGTCCTCGTGACGTTCAACGGCACGCACTTCGACCTCCCAATCCTTCGGAACGCGTTTCCGTCCCTGCCGCAGCTGCTCCATGTCGACCTGCAGTACCCGATGCGACGCCTCGGGTTCCGCGGGGGCCTCAAGCGGATCGAACGTCGATGCGGGCTCGAGAGGCCCGACGACGTGCGGGGCCTCACGGGATCGGACGCGGTGAAGCTCTGGCGGCGGTACGAGCGCGGGGACGACGACGCCCTCGATGCCCTCATCGAGTACAACCGCCAAGACGTGGTGAACCTGCGGCCGCTCATGGATTACGCGTACGCGGCGCTTCGGTCGAGATGCCTGGGGGGGTCGCCGCCAACCCTGTGGTGAGGCTAGGTTCTGGACGAAGAGCCGCCAAAAGGTTGATTTAGGCGAGCCAAATCCCTCGGCGAGGAGAATCATGCGGTTCTTGACTGCAGTGTTCGTGGCGCTCTTGGCGGCTCTGTTCGTCCTCGCCATGCTGCCTGCGGCTCCGGCCCTGGCGTACGGTCAGGAAGACCTTCACGGCGGCGTGACGAAGGATTGCGGCGACGGGAAGACGTACACGAAGCTCGGGCCGAAGTGGAAGGCCTTCCCCGTGACATACTCCATCGGCGCGTCGGGCGACGAGTACACGGCGATGGAGAACGCGTTCAACACGTACGACGCCTTGGATCATCCCGCGGGCACGTTCTTCACTGAGGGGCCGGGCCCGGGACAGAACATCGATGTCACGTTCGCCCCCATCGACGGCGCGGGGAACGTCCTCGCGCGAACCTCGTACTCGTACAACCGCTTCACGAGGGCGTTCGTCGAGGTGAACATCGTCTTCGACGATGCGGAAGACTGGGCCGTCTACGGGGCGATCACATGCTCCTCCCAAGGAAACGGGATCGACGTTGAGGCGGTCATGGCCCACGAGCTCGGCCACGGCGTCGGCCTTGGACACTCTTCCTCTTCCACCGCACTGACCATGTACCCGTACTATTCACCCGGCGCAACCCACCAGCGGACGCTGGCGACCGGAGAGGTCAAGGGCGTTCAGAACCTGTACGGGTGAAGTGGCCGCCTGACCGCAGGCTCGACGCTCGAGTCCTCGAATTACGCCGCGTTCGTCGTACCGACGTTCATCCTTATGTGAGAGGATGGGCTCCGCACCGCCATGATGCGCTTTGCTACGGTGGCGGTGGTCGTGCGGGACGAGAAGAAGGCGGTGAAGTGGTACAAGGAGAAGCTCGGGTTCACGCATGTGGACAAATGGGACCACTGGCACACGGTGTCGCCCAAGGGCTCCAACGTGCGGATCCACTTGTGCCCGGACTCGAAGCCGGAAAAGGGGAACACGGGCTTCATGTTCATGGTGAAAGACATCGAGAAGGAGGTCGCGGCCCTCAAGAAGAAGGGCGTGAAGATCACGATGCCGATCACGAAGGAGGAGTGGGGCACGAATGCGATGTTCGCCGATCCTGACGGGAACGAGTTCTGGTTGCTGGAAGAGGCGTAGGGTTACCGGGCGCGCCCGCGCCATTCCGATGCAGGGTACTTCCTCTCGTTCTTCGCGAGCTTGCGCAGCGTGACGTCGGAAAGGTCGCACCCGATCGCGTTCGCCAGGCTCAGGCAGTAGACGAGGACGTCCGCCAGTTCGTCTTCGAGCGCCTCGCGAAACTTGGCGTCCCGCAGGTCCACGTCCTCGTCGGTCTTCCACTGGAACAGCTCTAGTAGTTCCGCGACCTCGACGCTCATCGAGATCGCGATATCCTTCGGGGCGTGGTACTTCTCCCAGTCCCGCGCGCGGACGAACGCCGCCACACGATCTCGGAGGTGCGCGACGGTCGCGGTCGCATCGGCCATGCGGGGGGAACGCCGCATCCCTTAAAGGGGCCCCCACACGCGTTTTAAGTCTCCTCCCTGATACCCGGCCCATGGCTCGCTGGCCGCTTGCCGTCGTCCTCGCATGCCTCCTCCTGACCGCCCTCCCCGTCGCCGCGCAGGACGCGGACCTCGACGGGATCGAGGACGTCGACGAGGCCGCGCTCGCGGACGCCCACGCCCCCATCCTGTACTTCCATCCAAGCGAGACGTACTTCCCCACCTCCGTAGACTACGCATTCGACCACAGCGTCCTCGAGCAATACCGGGTCAACGCGACCCCGTTCCTTGCCGACTCGACGCCGACGGCCGCGG
>CAYNEM010000046.1:0-4006 GCA_964396265.1 uncultured Methanomassiliicoccales archaeon | reverse complement strand
CCGCGGCCGTCGGCGTCGAGTCGGCAAGGAACGGGGTCGCGTTGACCCGGTATTGTTCGAGGACGCTGTGGTCGAGTGCGTAGTCCACGGAGGTGGGGAGGTACGTCTCGCTTGGATGGAAGTACAGGATGGGGGCGTGGGCGTCCGCGAGGGTAGCCTCGTCGACGTCCTCGATCCCGTCAAGGTCTGCGTCCTGCGCGGCGACGGGGAGGGCGGTCAAGAGGAGACATGCGAGGACGACGGCAAGCGGCCAGCGAGCCATGGGCCGGGTATCGGGGAGGAGACTTAAAGCGCGTGTGGGGGCCCCTTTAAGGGATGCGGCGTTCCCCCCGCATGGCCGATGCGACCGCGACCGTCGCGCACCTCCGGGACCGCGTGGCGGCGTTTGTCCGCGCGCGGGACTGGGAGCAGTACCACGCCCCGAAGGACATCGCGATCTCGATGAGCGTCGAGGCGGCGGAACTGCTCGAGCTCTTCCAATGGAAGACCGACGAGGACGTGGACCTGCGAGACGCGGCGTTCCGCGAGGCGCTCGAGGACGAGCTCGCCGACGTCTTCGTGTATTGCCTGACCCTGGCGAACGCGATCGGATGCGACCTGTCCGACGTCACGCTGCGCAAGCTCTCGAAGAACGAGCGGAAGTATCCTGTGCGCGAGTGGCGGGGGCGGGCGCGGTAGCCTACTCCGCTTCCATCAGCCAGAATTCGTTCCCGTCCGGATCCGCGAACATCGCCATCGATCCGTACGACTCCTTCGAGATCGGCATCGTGATCTTGACGCCTTTCTTCTTGAGGGATGCGACCTCCTTCTCGATGTCCTTCACCGTGAACATGAAACCGGTGTTCCCTTTCTCCGGCTTCGAGTCCGGGCACAGGTGGACTCGCATGCTCGTGCCCTTCGGGGACACCGTGTGCCAGTGGTCCCACTTGTCCATGTGGCGGAACCCCAGCTTCTCCGTGTACCACTTCACGGCCTTCTTTTCGTCCCGCACGACCACCGCCACCGTCGCGAATTGCAACATGGGGGCGCGGAGCCCCTCCTCCCTCTTAAGGATGGACGCCGGCACGCTGATTGTACGCCTCTTGGCACTCGGCTGACGGACGCTTCACCCGTAAATGTTCAGGATGCCTTTCACGTCCCCGGTCGCCAGCGTCCGCTGGTGTGTCGCACCCGGAGAGTAGTACGGGTACATCGTCAGGGCCGTGGACGAGGAGGAGTGCCCGAGGCCGACGCCGTGGCCGAGCTCGTGGGCCATGACCGCCTCGACATCAATCCCGCTCCCTTGCGAGGAGCACAAGATCCCGCCGTAGACTGTCCACTCTTCCGCGGAGTCGAAGACGATGTTCACCTCAACGAAGGCTCTCGTGAAGCGGTTGTACCAGTAGGAGGTGCGTGCGAGCACGTTCCCCGCGCCGTCGATGGCGCCGAACGTGACGTCGATGTTCTGTCCCTCGCCCGTGCGCGCTTCGAAGAACCTGCCCGCCGGATGTTCCAGCGCTTCGAACGTGGCGAAGGCGCGGTCCATCGCATCTTGCGTACCGCCCGACGCCCCAATCGAGTACGTCACGGGGAACGTCTTCCACTTCGGCCCGAGCTTCGAGTACGTCTTCCCGTCGCCGCAATCCTTCGTCACGCCGCCGTGAAGATCCTCCTGCCCGAATGCCAGGGCCGGAGCCGCGGGCACCAAGGCCAGGACGAACAACGCCGCCAACAGCGCTACAAGTACCGCCGTCAAGAACCGCATGATTCTCCTCGCCGAGGGATTTGGCTCGCCTAAATCAACCTTTTGGCGGCTCTTCGTCCAGAACCTAGCCTCACCACAGGGTTGGCGGCGACCCCCCCAGGCATCTCGACCGAAGCGCCGCGTACGCGTAATCCATGAGCGGCCGCAGGTTCACCACGTCTTGGCGGTTGTACTCGATGAGGGCATCGAGGGCGTCGTCGTCCCCGCGCTCGTACCGCCGCCAGAGCTTCACCGCGTCCGATCCCGTGAGGCCCCGCACGTCGTCGGGCCTCTCGAGCCCGCATCGACGTTCGATCCGCTTGAGGCCCCCGCGGAACCCGAGGCGTCGCATCGGGTACTGCAGGTCGACATGGAGCAGCTGCGGCAGGGACGGAAACGCGTTCCGAAGGATTGGGAGGTCGAAGTGCGTGCCGTTGAACGTCACGAGGACCTTGAACCGCCGGAGGTCCGAGGCGAGCTCGTCGAGGTCGACGCCGCGGATGTAGGTGCGGAACCGCCGGCCGTCCGAGAGGCCGACGAGCGTGATCAGGTCGCCGCTCCAGTTCAGGCCCGTCGTCTCGATATCCAGGTACGCGGTGTCGTCGCGGAAGTCCCCGTACGCGCGCCAGCGCTCGGGGGTGGGCAGCCAGGCGGCGAAGAATCGGTGGTCCCTCATCGTGAGACGACGATGGGATTCGCGGATGAGGCGCGAGACGCCGGCTCGCAGCCGCTCTGGGATCTGCACCTTGTCCTCCTGCGCGAGGTATGCGTCCCAGGTCGGCGCCTGCCGCCAGATCCGCTTCTCCGTGACATAGCCGACCCCGGGCGCGTGGACGAACGTGTGGCGGAGCAACACCCTCGGATCGATGCCTGGCCCAAGGCCGTTACGGGCGGGACGGCGAAAGTAAGGGGATGAAAGGATACATGTACTACATATCTGCTTATAGGTCGCATGAAGGCTCCAAGACCCATGTTCGCGAAACCGGGCGCAAACCCGACCTTGGAGTCGATCGAGTACGTGCGAAAGGCCCTTGAGTCGGCCGATGGGCCGATGAGCCGCAACAGGCTTCTCGCAATCCTCGCGGAATGGGGGCACTCGACGACGCGCCAGAGCCTCAACGCCGCGCTATCTTTCCTCGATGACATGGGGAAGATCGCCGAGGGAGACAAGGGCTTGATCTGGGTCCCGGAGGCTTCCCCGCAGCTCCGCGAGATCATCCGGAAGGGTCGCAGCCTCTGATTGAAATCCGAGGTCCTGCCAGAGGGAAGGCGGCCCAATGTCGGTTCGCGCTCGAGACGTCAAGCTGAGTCCAGGGGCCGCTACGGTGGTGGACGCGCTCACGGCCAGCCACCAACCCGAAGCACGAAGCATCCTCCGCCGCTTGGGGTCGCTTCGCCAACTCCTTCTCGTGAATTGCCTCCATGGCGAGGTCGTCCCAAAGTCCCGGATCCCCCCGCGGATGCGGACGCGATTCGGGCTATCAAATCTTTATGTCGAGGACCTGCCCTCGTTCTGGCGCCTCCTGTACACGGTCACGAATGATGAGAACGGACGCTACGTCGTCGTCCTGGCCATCGTCAATCACAGGACGTACAGCGAATGGTTGCGTGGCGACTGAAGTCCTCCGGCAAAGCGTCTTAGCCCCGGTACCCCCTGTCCGCGCGCTGTGTTCGAGCTGCGCGATCGCGACGGGCTCGGCCGCCTCGGCCGGCTCACGACGCCCCACGGGACCGTGGACACTCCCGCGCTCCTCCCCGTCGTGAACCCGAACCAGATGATCATCCCGCCGAGGGAGATGGCGGCGAAGTTCGGCGCGCAGATCGTGATCACGAACGCGTACATCCTCCAGCGCTCGATGCGCGAGCGCGCCCTCGCGGAGGGCGTCCATCGCATTCTCGACTACGAAGGCCCCGTGATGACGGACAGCGGCGCGTTCCAGCAACACGTCTACGGCGGCGTCGAGGTGTCGAACGAGGACATCGTCGCGTTCCAGCGGGACATCGGCTCCGACATCGGCACCTCCCTCGACCGCTTCTCGGAGCCGGGGCACGGCCCGGAGACCGCCGCCAAGGACGTCGAGGAGACACTCGTGAGAACGCAGCGCGCCGCGGAAATCCGCGGGACCATGATGTTGGCCGGGACTGTGCAGGGTTCCCTGTTCCCGGACCTCCGCCGCCGGTGTGCCGAGGACCTCTCCAAGATGGACTTGGCGGTGCACGCGATTGGTGGCGTCGTCCCCCTCATGGAGTCCTACCGATTCCGCGACCTCGTCCGTGTGATCG
>CAYNEM010000045.1:0-4012 GCA_964396265.1 uncultured Methanomassiliicoccales archaeon | reverse complement strand
CCATGTGACCCCCAAGATTAGCTTCCTTGATTGGAAGCCCGCACGTTGGACAGCGTCTGCGCACCGGAGCCCCGAGTTGACACGACCTTGGGCTGGATGAAGAGAACCCATGTACTTTACGTACTCCCTCCACCCAGAAGAGACCCCGGTTCTTGACGAGCAGCTGACCCTTCGGGCGAGTCTCAATCGGGAATGCGCTAGGTTCGCCTCCTCCCGAACCATTTCCATCGAGTTAAATACCGCCCAAGGTCATCCTCCGCTACCATGGAGCCGGGGACGATCACGCTCGACCGCGAGAGCTTCAAAGCCCTCGCCTCCGAGGTCCGCGTCGAAGTCCTGAAGCAGCTCGAGTCCAAGCGGATGACCGTCACGGATCTCTCCAACGCGATGAACCTCGCCAAGCCGACGCTCCTGGAGCACCTCGACCGCCTCGTCTCCGCTGACCTCGTGACGAAGATGGACGAGGGCCGCAAGTGGATCTACTACGAGCTCACGAAACGCGGCCGGGGCATCCTCCACCCCCACCAGGTCAAGATCATGATCAGCCTCGCCATCTCGTTTCTCCTCGTCGGCGCGGGGATCGTCGCGATGCTCGTCGCGGCGACGAACCTGTATAGCGGTGGGCCGAGCACGGGCACTCTTGCGGGGACCGAGGACCCGTCGTTCTGGGGCCCTCTCGGTCCCCCGGAGGGCCGGAGCGCGGACTACGGCTTCTCCACGGGTCTCGCGGCGGGCGGCCCCGGCGCGTGGGGCGTCGTCCTCCTTCTCCTCGCCGTGGTCCCCCTCGTCCTCGCGCTCTGGTACTGGCGCGCGGGCCGGGACCTCATCGATTCGGTTCGTTCGCAGCTCGCGTCATGAGCCCTTTTATACGCCCGCGCCGATGAACGAGGGATGGCGGAGGTTTCCCGGCGGCAGGCCCAGGCACTCGCGCCGCTGCTCGTCGCCGCCAGCGTCCTCCTCCTCGCCCTCCTCGCCTTCAACCTGCGCAACCTCGACCCGGGCGCGGAGGAGCTCCCGCCCAAGATCGTCACGGAACCCTCCCCGAGCGCCGTTTGGCAGGCCGGTTCCGGAGAGGCTCTTCGCGCGTTCTTCCTCGCGATCTTCCTCGCGCTCGTGTCGATCGTCGTGGTCGGGTCCGTCTGGCTGCGCCTGAAGGGCGTCAAGCTGCGGAAGCTCATCTCCCTCACGGAGATCCTCGGCTACGTCCTCGGGACCGCGTTCCTCGTCCTCGTCCTCCTGTACTACGATTCGATCTTCGGGGCGCTGCAGTCCTTCTTCGGCTGGATCGGCTCTCTCAGCGGTTCCGGGGAACCGGGCGAGGGCGCGGGCTCCGGGGCCCCGGTGGGGAGCACGCCCGCCTCCGTGCTCCTGTGGATCGGCATCGGGGTCGTCGGGGTCTACATCGCGTTCTTCGCGTATCGCTTCCTCCCGAGGCTCAAGGATGTGATCACGTACGAGGCGCCCGCGGGGAAGGGACGCAGGCAGCTCGCGCGCGCGGTCCGCGCGGCGATCCGCGACCTCGAGGCGGGGGAGGACTTCCGCGCGGCCGTGCTCCGGTGCTACAAGACGATGGTCCTCCTCTTCGAGGAGCACGGGCGACGGGCGCTGCCCTCGCAGACCGCGCGGGAGTTCGAGGCGGACGCGCTCCGGGTCCTCGGCGTCTCCCAGGAGAGCATCGACGACCTCACCTCGCTGTTCGAGGAGGCGCGGTACAGCACGCACGCGATCGGGGAGCGGCAGCGCGACGGGGCGATCGATTGCCTAGGGGCGATCCGCGGCCAGCTGGAGGTGTCGTCATGAGCTGGCTCTCCCGCGGCACGGACGAGAGGCTCGTGCGGGCGATGCAGATGCGACGGGACGTGCAGCGGGGACCGCTGCCGCGTGAGGGGTCCCCGTATGCGGACGACTCCGTCGCCATGATGTCCTTCTTCGCCCACCCCGCGTCCCTGAGCATCCTGATCAGCGTCGCGTTCGCGGTCCTCCTGCTCGCGTTCACCGCCTACTACGCGGCCTACAGCGGCGCGGTCCGGTGGATCCTGTTCGCACTCGTCCTTTCGGTGATCGCGTACGTCGCAGTCCGGTACGCCGCCGCTAAGACGGCGGATCCGCTCCGGCTCGGCGTCCTCCGAAGCACCGGAGCCGGGGTCGGAGGGGACCTGGGCAGTCTGCGGACGACTGCGGAGCGCGCGGACGGGGGACTCGTGTACAGCCAGGTCGTCTTCGAGGACCGAATGCGGAAGGCGTTCCTCGGCAAGGTCCGGGCGAACCGACCGTACACGGCTGCCGCGCTCGACGCCGCCTCCAAGGGGCCGGAGAGGCTCCAGGAGGTCCTCGGGGACCGCGAACTCACGATCTTCGTGCTCGAGGCCGCGCGGAACATGCGCCTGTATCCGTCCAGCATGCCGACGCTCCCGAAGAGAGCGGACTTCGCGGCGCGCGCCGCCAAGGTCCTGGCTGCGATGGAGGCGTGGCGGTGAACCCTTCCGAGGTCGCCCTCTCCGGCGAGAAGATTCTCGACCAGGTCGCCACCGCCATCGTCGGCAAGCGCAACGTGCTCGAGAAGATGCTCCTCGCGATCCTCTGTGATGGCCATGTCCTCATCGAGGACTACCCCGGGCTCGCGAAGACACTGATGGCGAAGTCGTTCGCGACCGCGCTCGGATGTGTGTTCAAGCGCGTGCAGTTCACGCCGGACTTGCTGCCCGCGGACATCACGGGCACGTACATCTTCGACCGGAAGACGAGCGAGTTCGTGCTGCGCAAGGGCCCCGTGTTCACGAACGTGCTGCTCGCGGACGAGATCAACCGCGCGCCGCCGAAGACACAGGCCGCGCTTCTCGAGGCGATGCAGGAGCGACAGACCACGCTCGAGGGGGAGACGCACCCTCTTCCGCGCCCGTTCATCGTGTTCGCGACGCAGAACCCGATCGAGTACGAGGGCACGTACCCGTTGCCGGAGGCGCAGGTCGATCGGTTCCTGATGCGGATCGACATCGGATATCCGACGCGGGAGCAGGAGAAGGAAGTGCTCGACCGGCGGCGTGAACGGAAGTCCGACGACGTGCGGATCGAGCCGGTGTCGAATCCCCCGATGGTCCTCGCGCTCCAAGCGGCGATCGAGGACGTGCATGTGGACGACGACGTGGAGCGGTACATCGTGGAGATCGCGACGAGGACGCGGGAACACTCGCAAGTTGAGGTCGGCGCTTCGCCGCGCGGTTCCCTTGCTCTCATGAAGCTCGGTCGTGCGCGCGCCGCGCTGAAGGGACGCGACTACGTCGTCCCTGACGACATCAAGGAGATTGCCGTGGAGGCGCTCGCGCACCGAGTCCTGCTGAAACCGGACCCCTGGATCAAGGGCGTCCGGACCGCGAGCATCGTCCGCGAGGTGCTTGCGGCCGTCCCCGTGCCCAAGGTCGAGTGAATGCCCGATGAGCTCAATCTCAGGGAAATGCTGGCGAAGACCCCAAGACGCGACGTGGCGGCCGCGGGCTTCGTTTCCGTGATGCTCGCTGTCCTTGGCCTCGTCGCGCTCAATTCGGATTCATCTCTGACCTTGCTCGTTTGGTCGAGTATTCCTCTCTTGCTTTGGGGCGCTCTGTTCCGTCTCATGCTCTGGCATCCGGGCTGGGCGGCGGCTTGGCTTTCAGCGGTTCTCACCGGCATTGTCGTGGCCTTCGCATGGAAGGTGCGCTTTGCAGGACTTGGTCTCGAGGTTACTGTTCTCGTAACGGGCGGCGCTATTGTTGCTTACCTGGGATACAGGACCTTTCGATGGTTCGCACGCATGCGAACTCTCGCGGCGATACGACCGACATTGGTTGACTCGGGCTTGATCGAATGAAGACCACCCTCGGTGCCGGCCTTCTCGGCGCGACTGTCCTCCTGATTGCGGTCGCCTTCCTCGCGCGGAGTTGGCGCGCGCTCGTCCTCATCGTGCCGATTGTCCTCTACCTTGGAGTCGGATCCCTGCTTACCGCTCCCGCGCCCGTCGTAACGATTACTCGGACGA
>CAYNEM010000044.1:0-4099 GCA_964396265.1 uncultured Methanomassiliicoccales archaeon | reverse complement strand
GAACCTTCGGTGTAGATCGTGCGCCCGTCCCGCAATGCCGCCCTCGTGAGCTGGACGTAGCCGGGATTGAAGTCGTAGACCTCGCCCTCGAAAACTTCGAGGACGTCCCCGACCGGAACCGCCCCAGGGACGGGGATGTTGCCGTGTTCGTCGAGGGCGATGCCTGGGGGCCGGCGCACCTTGAGGACGTAAGCGGGATGGGTGAAGTTCGGGATGAAGGGATAGGGCTGGAAGCTGGCCGCGTAGAGCTGGGCGGTCGGCGGGTCCGGGGCGAACAGCGTCATCCCGACCTCGCTCTCCCCGATGTTGTACTCGCCGAGCGACCTGATCTGGCCCGTCGCGAGGACGGATTTCATTTCCTCGGACGAGATGCCCCGATACATCGTCGCCTCCTCTTCCTTCTCGGGGACGTCCTGCGAGTAGCCGATCCCTTCCTTGATCCTGGTGACGGTCTCCGCGTCGAGTGTTGCGATGCGGGGGTCGTAGAAGCGCGGGTCGGGGTCGATGAAGTCGCCGATCTTCCGGTGGTATTCCACGAGGCCAGGGATGTGCGGGGAGTTGATTGCGATCTCGTACAGTTCGCCGGGGTTGACGAACATCCGTTCGACCGCTGTTCCACGGAGAATCCAGCGGCCACCCGTGAAGAGTTCGGCGAGCGTGGAAACGGGGACGAGGTCTTCGGGGAGTCCGGCGGCCTTGAGCGCGTCGCGCAACGGGACGGCCCCCGCCCCGTTATTTCCATTGGAGCCGTTCGTCCCTCGCGCCGTGGCCCCGACCTCTTCGGCGAACCGGCGCTGGAGCGATTCGGGGAAGTATTGGACCCGCTTCCGGGCGACCTCCAGCCACCGATCGACCGACTCAGGGACGTAGATGAACTCGTGGGGATCGCCGAGCGTGACCAGTTCACTCGGCTTGGCGGTCATCCCGTAGATGTGCCACTTGGAACCTTTCGGAATGGAGCGTTCGCCGTGGAGGGTGGCATACTCCTCGCTCTCCGAGACGTAGGAACCGGGGATGATGGGGCCGACATCGCTGGCGCGGAATATCCAGATCGGCTCGTTCCCTCGGATGACGGGGATAAGGCCGGTCATCGGCTCCCAGCTCCGCTCATATCCCTCCCCGAGTGCGTTCTTCAGCCGCCAATCGTCCTTCATCTGGACGAGGTCGTAGAGCGTCTCGTTGTCCGAGCGCGGCCAGGAGAATACATTCTTCGGAGTGCGGGAACCGCTCCCGACGTGGGGGAACTCCCACGCCCGAACCTGCTCAGGCGTCATCAGCGACTGGCGGTACGCCTCTCGGGCCTCGGGGACGGAGTGGAAGCCAGCGGCGAAAATGGAGCGGGACTCGATCTCGGTGAGTGCGGGGCGGAGCGGCCTCTGCCTGGAGCCGCAGACCGGCCCCGGGCGCTTGCGGGGGTCGACGTAGTCGCCCCGCTCGTTCCGGAAGAAGAGGATCACCGGGATTTTCTCGATGCCGTAAAGATGGGCAACCCAGGCGCGGTGGCGACCCTCGTGTCCGGTAACGCGGCAGTCGTCCGGGTTCACATCGAGGTAGGGCGGCTCGAACTCCCCGCCGCGCTCCATCACGCCGCGGAGGTAGTCGATCGACCGCTCGGACTTCCAGTCAGTATATCGCCAGGTCGGGTCGGCAAGGTCGAGAAACTCCAGCGGGGCGAGGCGGGCCGGGAGCTGGGCGTTGGGATGTGTCTGGAAGTAGCGGTGCTTGGGGTCGACGCGGAACTCGGGCTTGGCCGCGCCGTTGCCGTCGGAGCGTGGGTGAAATCGCTCCCACGCATCCCTTAGTGCGCCGCCCTCCTCCGTGTAGGTCTGCCAGTGAATCGTACCGGGGAACTCTTTCACGAGCTGCGATACTAACGCGAGACCAATGCCTCGTCTGCGGAAGGCAGGATTGACTTCGACCATGTCGATGTAGGGTTCGTGGTCGTAGTAGGACCAGTCCAGATAGCCGACCACGCGGTCGGTTTCGTCGCGGGCACGCAGCGTGCCCACAAGCTGGCCGGAGTAGTAGTCCCTGACGTCGTTACGGATGGTGATGCCTTGAGGCGGAACGGGATTGGCCTCCAGAGCCGCGCCGTCGCCGTTCGTCGAGGTTTCGCGGACCTCCGCGAGGCAGGAGAGGGTCTCGGTCGGGTGGCCGGGGAGGACGTCCTGCGGCTCGGCGGTCCGGACATCGAAGACGACGCCGCCTGGGGAGGTGATGAAGTGCCGATTGGGTGCGCCCTCGACCCCGGCGGCGGTCCAGCCCTTGTCCTTGAGGGAGTCGATCGCGCAGCGGAAGGACTCGGCGACGTCCTCGGGGGACTGCTTGACCCCGGCGTATTCGCGCTGGACGGCCATCAGGTCGACGTCGGTCCCAACGCCCTCGGATACCATCGAACCGTAGAGTAGGACGTCCTGGAACTTGTGGCGGAAGGCGCAGGTGATCTCGGCCAGCTCGCCGCTCGCACGGACGTCCGCGAGCGCGACAGTTCTGCCGCCGGAATCGCGGACATTCCAGCGGATGCGCCGCTCGAGGGGCCGAGCGGCACCGTTACCGCCCGGGAGGGGACACGCGGCGTCCGGTTCCGCCATCCTCTCCATCACCGGCAGGACGAATGGACCGTGTCCGTTGCGCCCTTTCCTCTCGGCCCACCGCCGGCAATCCTCCGCGAAGGCCGCAATCTTCTCGTCCTTCAGGTCGCGGAGCTTCCAGGATTTCCCCCCTCTGCCACGCATCACCACGGAATCGTCCCAGGCAATCTTCCGCGGCATACCTGCGATCACGACCTCCGCCTCGTAAGCCCCCAACCCGAGCGGCTCATTGTGCATCGCAACCTCGTCCGGGTCGACGTCGGCCACGAGTATAATCCCGTACTTCGATTCCTTCACGTCGACGAAGATGCCTGATTGGGCCTTTCGCGGCCAAGCGAAGGTCTCGGCCATCTCGTAGTTGTACGTCCAGGAGGTAAGGTTCTGGAACTTCTGCGGGGTGACGAGTCGCCGTTCACGGAGGGCGTCAAGCAGCCCGCACAGCTCGTCGGAGGTGATCTTGAGGCCCCGGTACAGCCGATGTTCGGGCCGCTTGCGGTACGCCTCCTGCGACGGCCTCACGACCTCGTCCTCATAAGCCTTCAGGTCGGCCTTGGTGATGTGTTTCCGCCAAAACTCGGCGCGGGGGGGATCCTCGGCCTCGATCTCGGCGGCAAGTTCGTCCCAGCCACGCTGCCGAGCGTGTTCAAGTGCCCACAGGTGATCGTAGCCGTTGCAGAGCCATTGGCGGAGGCCCTCCGCGAGCCATATTGACGAGTAAGCGCGTCCTCGGACGACCAGTTCAGGGTCGACGCCGTTCCCGTTCGTCGGGACCCGGTGTCCGCCCCCGTTCGCAGGCTTCACCTCCGCCGCCTTGCGGGCTTCGAGCCGTTTGAGCAGGGGGACGGCAACCTCCTTGGGAATCGTGGGGTTCGTCCACTCGCTCTCCCGCCGGAGGAAGAAGGCGAGGCTCCCAAAGTCGGTGTAAGGCGCGACGCGGCCTTCCAGCACGTCCTCGACGTGCTTGACCAGGGTCGTCCCGACGCGCATCACCATACTCCCATCGATGATCTTCCAGTTCCCATCCAGTTCATCGAGGATCCACGAGTCGCCCTTGAACTCGGGCATCGTCCAGCCGGTCTCCACGAGCGACACCTTCTCGAGCCGGCCATGCAGGGCGGAGAGCATCCCCTCGTCGCCCCAGGTTCCCGTCCGGCCCTTCACGCACTCGCGCACGAAGACGCCGTTCTCGTCGTCGAAGCGGACGGGCCGGGGGATGTGGGGGCGGAGCGCGGGCGATTCCCAAGCGGCGGCGAACCACTCGGCCTCATCCACGGCGGACTGGCGGAGGTAGGGGGTCTGCCGGACCCAGTCTTTCCAGTCGGCGACCTCCCCGATCCGCTGGACCTTGAAGCAGAGTCCAGCAGCGTCGGAGAGGACGATGCCGTACGCCCCCGCGCCGACGTAGTCCAAGGGGGGGGTCGCGCCAGCGGCGATGGCGCGGTCGACCGCCTTCGGGAGTTCGGCTTTCACGGCGGGGTAGAGGAACCGGAGTTCGCCGCGGAGGAGCG
>CAYNEM010000043.1:1924-4259 GCA_964396265.1 uncultured Methanomassiliicoccales archaeon | reverse complement strand
CGAGCGTGACGATCCGCACCGTGGCCGACTTGTTGACGTTCTGCAATTCCATGGAGGGATAGGCGTCAAAGGTGATCGTGCTCTCCCCGGTCTGGCTCCCCGGCGGGGGCGACAAGGCGACCAGGTTGAACGCGCCCACGAACCTGGAGTTCGGCATCGTGGTGGAGTCAATCCAGTCGGAGAGGAGCGGCAGGTGGGCCATGCCGTCCGCGTCGGTGTCGTCCCAGCTGGCGGCGACCTTGCCCAGATAGCCAAGGATCGCGAGCGGCGGGGTGCACGACACGGTCTCGCGGAACGTCGCGCAGCCCGTCTCGGGACCTGCGAAGTCCGCGTTGAGGTCCGCGCCGGACACGTCCCGCATGTTGAAGTCGACCACGTGTACGTCCGCCCAGCGATAGAGGTCCACGCGGCTCCCAGCCTCCGTCGCGATGGCGTTCGTCCACGTGTCCTGGTCAGTGGAGGGGTTCTGGGACGCGTCGAAGGTCACGCCATACAGGTAGGCATTCGAACTCCCGGTCAGGTCGAGGGTGTTGTGGAGCTTCTCGTCTCTATTGAAGTCGATTCCGAGGTACGAGTCCACGGCGGTGAAGGTCGTCCCCGCTTGGAGGCTGATGGACTGCCGGGGATCCGGGCCGGCGGCGGTGTCGTTCTCCCACAGTTGTCTGAGGCTGGAGTTGAACAGCTCGATTGTGCCCCCGGAGAAGGTCATGACCGGGGCGTCGTCGTTATCGTCCTCCGTGGCGCTGAAGATGGCGCCCACGTCGGCGGTGGTTCGAGTGATCGTGCTGTTCGTGAGCGTCACGGCCGCGCCGGTCGTCGTGAGCGTGCCTGGGAACGCGAGGGTGGAATCGGTCATGACGAGGGTCCCCAAGACTGCGAAGTCCAGCTGCATGTACGGATCGAGGAGCTTCCCTTCCGTCGATACCTCACTGTTCTCAAGGCGTAGGATTCCTCCTACGGCCACGGAGATGCCGTAGATGTGCGACGTGTCCTCGACGAACTTCAGCCCTCCGTTCCGGACTGTGAGGTCGCCACCGGCTGCAATAGTCAAGTCCCCGTCCATCACGATCACGATGCCCTCGCAGACCTGAAAGTTGGTGACGGTCCAGTCACCGGGCGTGGGGGGACCCGAGCGCGCACAGTTCGCCGCCGCAGGAGTCGCCACGAAGCCGACGACCGCCGCCAAGAAAGCCGTCGCGAGCGTACACACCACGACCCAGTTCGCCAACTTCCGCTTCAGAGATGCCAACGACATACGATTACCACCGTCCGGCCCTTCGAGGGGAGGGCCTTTCGAGGGAGAAACCATTCATCCGACCACGAAAATTGACGCTATTTATACCTGATGGACCGATTATCTTTCCTGCCCTTTTCGTCGCTTTGCAGACTGACGTTATGAGGAGGCATGATGGGTCGTTAGGTCGTGATGACCCGCGACGTTGAAGGTTCTCCGGGAGTCAGCGCCCGGTCGCGCTTTCTCCTACGCTTCGCTCCAAGTTTGCGCAGGGCCTGGGACGTCAGCAGTCCGAGCTCTGCGAGATCATCGGCCGCCGTTCGGCCCGATTGACGTTTCTTGCGGCTCGCCACCCACCATGCGGAGCTTTCCGATGGGTTTTTCAACCTTCGCACCAACTCTTACACACCAACTCTTACACGCCAACTCGCATGGAACTGGTTCAGGTCTTGCGGCATGCCTGCGCTCCATGGGAGGCGACGAAGCCCGGCGGGAACGACTGACCAAGGAACCGCGCTGCAAGCCGTTCCCTACCCCCCACGCCTTTCCCTACCCCCCACGCCTTTCCCTACCCCCCACGCCTTTCCTGCCGCGGCGCCGTCGCTCGGCTTCCCATTCGGTGATGCCGGCCAAGTCGCCGGTTCACCGGCGGGTCGTGGGGGACCGCCACGACGCTCTACGCGACCTCGTTCTGGGCGACCCCGTGGACGAACGAGGCCGTCCTCAACTCGAACCGCGAGATCTCGGGATCGATGACGACGGCCGACTCCATGCTCGTCGACGGCAACGGCAACCTCCACCTCTTCCGCACGGTGACCGGCAACCCCAATTCCTACTACGACTACGTGTGGAAGAAGTCGACCGACACGTGGACGGACGTCCAGCTCTTCACCAGCAGCAGCGGCACCGACCAGCCCTGGGCGAACGCCGCCAGCGTCGCCACGACCGGGCTGTCCGGCTCCCTCGGGACGGACAAGAGCGCGATCCTGATCGATGCGTCGGGCGACCTTCACCTCCTCTACGACGACCAGACGAACTTCCGCCACCGCCGGTTCACCGGCGGGTCGTGGGGGACCGCCACGACGCTCTACGCGACCTCGT
>CAYNEM010000043.1:0-1824 GCA_964396265.1 uncultured Methanomassiliicoccales archaeon | reverse complement strand
TCTGGGCGACCCCGTGGACGAACGAGGCCGTCCTCAACTCGCAGCGGGAGATCTCGGGCTAAGTAGAGGTCTGAGCGACACCCGCGAATTGAGCTTGTGTGGTGTCCTCATCAGGTCTACGTTGAACCGGTTCCAGTGGACCTTCGCGCCTTTACTGCGTCGCAACGGAAAGGTGTCCTCCTAGGGGCTCAGCCCTTAACCGTCCCTCGAGCGAGTGATTCGGCAACCCTTAAGAGCCTATCTTCGATGGGCCACACCACAGTGGCCGAAGTCGCGTCTGAACCGTACGATGTCATCGTCGTCGGCGCGGGGCCTTCCGGAAGCCTCACGGCACGGTACGCGGCGGCCGGCGGGGCTCGTACGCTCCTCATCGAGAAGCGCCAGGAGATCGGTTCGCCCGTCCGGTGCGGCGAGGGCATCGCCCGCCACTTCCTCGACGAATGCGCCATCGCCTACGACAAGAAGTGGGTCGCGCAGGAGGTGTCCGGCGCGAAGGTCGTCTCCCCGAACGGGGCCTCGTTCAAGATCGACGAGAGGTACGCGGGCAACGAGGTCGGGGTCGTCCTCGAGCGGGACGGATTCGACAAGGCGCTCGCGAAGGACGCCGCCAAGGCGGGCGCGGACATCTGGGTGAAGGCGACGGCCGTCGGTCTCCTCCGGGAGAACGGGACGGTCACGGGCGTGCGCGTGAAGCGCCTCGACGAGGAGCTCAACCTCGAGGCGGGGTGCGTCGTCGCCGCGGACGGCTTCGAGTCCCAGGTCGGCCGGTGGGCCGGGATCAAGACGCTCCTCAAGGCGGGGGACATCACGGGCACTCTCCAGTATCGCCTCACGAACATCGACCCGGACCCGGACTTCCCGCACTACTGCGAGTTCTACCTCGGGAACCAAGTCGCACCGGCGGGGTACATCTGGGTGTTCCCGAAGGACGAATGCACCGCCAACGTCGGGATCGGGGTCTCCCTGAACCGGCTGAAGGGCAAGACGGACATCAAGATGTATCTGGACCGGTGGATCGCGGGGGACCCGCGGTTCAAGCGCGCGCAGTTCCTGGACATGGTCACGGGCGGCGTGAGCACCTCGCCCCCGCTTCCGGAGACCGTCGGGAACGGCATCGCCCTCGTCGGGGACGCTGCGCGGATGATTGACCCCATCACCGGTGGCGGCATCGGCAACGGGTGCCGCGCGGGCCGGATTCTCGGCGAGGTCCTCGCGACGTGCACGCAGACAGGCGACTACTCGAAGGAGGCGCTGCAGGCGTATGAGAAGGGGTGGCGGACGCTCCTCGAGGAGCAGCTCTGGAGGAACTGGGTCGCGAAGAACAAGCTCGCGACGCTCTCGGACGCGACGTTCGACAAGATCGTCGATGTGCTGGCGAACGCGAACCTGACGAAGCTCTCCGTGCATCGCATCCTGATCGCGATCAAGGAGCGCTACCCCGAGCTTGTGAAGGAGTTCGAGGACATCATCTGAAGGGTCCGTTCGTTGGCCGCAACGTGACCTGGTTTCGCTCAATCGATGAAAACGCGCGGGAGACCTGTCGCGTCATATTTCGATTAGTCGCATGAGATTGGATGAGACCAGTCCGTGCGCGTACCCCTTCCGTCCGAAGGGAGTAAATACGTCTCATCGATACCGCGCGCGTGGCGTTCGCCCAGCTGAACGAGCTGTCCGCCAGCGACGACGGGAGAGAGGTCACGGTCGCCGGCTGGGCGGAGGATGTTCGCAACCTTGGCGGCATTGCGTTCGTGATCCTGAGGCAGCGCGAGGGGACGCTCCAACTGGCGGTCCGGAAGAAGGAGAACCCTCCGGTCTTTGACGCCG
>CAYNEM010000042.1:1682-4539 GCA_964396265.1 uncultured Methanomassiliicoccales archaeon | reverse complement strand
CGGGCTGTCGATCGCGGTGATCGCCTTCAACCGGTATCTCGAGCGGCCGACGAACTTATGCAAGCCCGTGCAGTGATTAACGGATCGCCGCCGCAAGCTCCGGGGCCACGGACACCGTCGTGGCAGGGCTGAGGGTGTCCACCGCGGCGGCGGAAGCCCGCTTCGTTATCCCCAGGACTCATGACTGAGGCTCACGCGGCCGCCGCAGCTCGCACCCCGTGGAACCAGCCGAGGGCCATGTACGGATAGAACGTGAGAAGGCGCGCGAGCAAGACCGCGACAAGCGCCGCAGCTGTCGGCACGCCTCCTTGCACGAGCAGGAACGTGTACGAAGCCTCAGTAATCGCGATTCCGCCAGGGAGGAACGAGGCAACACCGACGAGGGAGCCGAGGGCTATCGCAAACGCGATTCGTCCGACGTCGGTGGGCCCCCCAAGAACCGCGACGAGCAAACCAAGCACCGCCACATCCAGCAGAATAATCGCGGAGGACCAGCTGGCCATCCTCAGGGTGAGCCAGCGACGTCTCGCGCTCCCGTCAGTCACGAGCGGCGCGAGCGTCTCCCTGATACGTGCCGACATCCGGACCCCGAGGAGGCGAAGAGGCCAGTCCTTCTGGAGGAGAGGCCCAGGAAGGAGCAGTAGCGCGGTGTAGAGGGCGCCGAATACGACTAGCAGGACAACTGCGAGGGGGGCGAAAGGGGAGGATGTACCCGCGATAGGGATGACTGTCAGCAGCAGGAGCACGGAGATCGCGATGAAGTCGAAGAGACGCTCGACCAGGTTGGCGGCAACGCCGCTGGCAATGGGTACGCCTTCCTGTGTTCGCAGGATTACAGCCTTCCCGATCTCCCCCACTCGAAGGGGGGTGATTCCTCCTCCAAAGAATCCGATGACTTGGACAATCCACGCGCGACGAATCGTGAGACGGTGCCCGAAGTGGGCAAGAACACTGCGAAAGCGCATAGCTCGGAGCACCATCTCGATCGCCCCGAGGGCGGCCGCTCCCACCAGTGCCAGCGGGTGGGCAGAGGATAGGGCTCTCCCGATTTGGACACCCTCGATGCCGATGGTCGCGAGCCAGTAGACGAACGCCGCGGTCACCGACACGCCCACCGCAAGGGCGAGGATCCACCGGCGTGTCACAGGTTCACCGTGGTGTAAGCCAGACGTCAATCGTGATTGCGGTGAGGGCCATCTGGAGCCCCATCAGGAACGGAACGACTGCGAGAAGGACAGTCCCTGCGGTGGGGGCATTCGGTCCCAGCGCCTGCAAGAGGACCCATAGCCCGAATGCAGTGCCCGACAACAGGAGGAGGCTCCCGAGGACGTAGAATAGCGCCACAGGATGGAAGTCCCACAAGGCGTACCGGACGAGGATCCGTCTCCAGAACCGGCGAAAGAGAAAGACGAAGGCGGAAGGGGCGAACCGACGAACCCTGATGCCTGAGCGGCCCGTGGTGTAACGTGCGGGGATGGGTACATCTTTCACGCGGAAATCGTAGGGATAGAGGGCGCAAAGCATGTCGTTCTCGAACAGGTAGTCCTTCCGCAAGCCGTCCAAGGGAACCGTGCTCAATGCCTCTGCGGTGGCGGCCGTGTACCCGTTCTGCGGGTCGAAGATGTGCCAGTACCCGGAGGCGAACTTCGTCATGAACGTGAGGAGGACGCTCCCCGCGATGCGGTGTCGCGGCATCCCTCTCAAGGTTCCCCGGGTGAGGAATCGATTGCCCTTCGCGAAGTCGTATCCGCCCTCGACAATTGCGTCGAGGAGCACAGGCAGGTGTGCGGGGTCCATTTGCCCGTCCCCCGCCATGACGACGCTGACGTCCGAGCGCAACTCCAAGGCCTTCTTGTGGCCCGTCACGATGGCCGCACCGACCCCCTGGTTCGTGGCGTGCTGGAGGACAAGAACGCGGGAGTCCCCAACCGAGCGCGCGCCTTCCGCAGTCCCGTCAACGCTCGCATCATCGACGACGACAATGTGGTCCACGAGCGGCGGCATGGACGCGATGACGCTGGAGATGCTCGCCGCCTCATTGTAGGCGGGGACCACGACGCAGACGCGACGGTTCTTGTACATCGTCCGAAACGCGAGGCCGATGGAGAGGCATCCCTATGAGCGTTTCCCACTCTGACCCTCGTTCAAGAGAGGCGAGAGAAGTAGAAATCGATGGTGTTGGTCTTCGGAAGTTTCGGGTGTCTGAGGAGGTCCCGCGCCAGCTTGGTCGTGACGCTGAAGAAGGAGTCGACAATTGGCGTTGAATGTCGCGATGAGAGCGAAACCAGATGCGTTCGATCTGGGCGTCAGCAAGAAGGAAGTCCACAGCGATTCCGTTCCAGCGAACGAAGTGAACCTCCTTTTCCGTGTCTGTTCAGCATGGGTTCCTCCGACCACCCGCTACGGGAGTCGCTCTAGGAGCCACGCGCCCGCAGTAATGGTCGGTTCCGGTGCGGGTCGGCCGACCAGGTCCCTGCCCACGTTCACGAGGGCGCCCCAAAGGGCAGCCAAAGGACCCGGCTCGGATTCCCAGTACAGAGCTGCGACGAGCCGATAGCCAGTGTAATTGTCGGCCTTATATGAGAAGATGTACGTCGCGTTGACACCATCCGAGTACGGGACGACCTGAATACCGCGGTTCGCGACGTATGGATACAGTTCGTACTTGTACGTCGGACCGGGGACCACGGTTCCATTCGCGTACGGGGCCCAGGGGTCGACCGCTACGATCTCCCCGGCGTAGCGTGGGTCCGCAGCCACTCGCCAGCCTGAACGTCAGGGGCGCGGTGCACGTCGAAGGCGCCGTTCGTTGCGACGAGCGCGGCGAGAGCGAGGAGGACTGCGATCCGTGCGTTCG
>CAYNEM010000042.1:0-1672 GCA_964396265.1 uncultured Methanomassiliicoccales archaeon | reverse complement strand
GCACCAGGGCGATGGGGATCGTAAGCGCAGCCCCGTTCGTCAGTCGGACATGCACGGCTCCGGCGAGCACGACCAAGAAAAGCCCATCCACGAACGAGCCTAACCACGTCGCGACGGGAACGGCTCCGAGGAGAAGGGCGCTCACGAGCCAGCGCCATCCGCGGCTCCGTGGAAAGAATCGTCGCGAAACGCCGAGCCCCCGCGGCGCATGCGCGGCGAGCCAGACGAGGGGCACCGCAACTGGGATCACGTGCCGGGCCTGCTCCGGCTTCCAAAACGGGTCCTCAGGCGTCTCACCGGCGATGAACGCCGCCAAGAGCAGGATCCACACCCCCGCAGCCAATCCCATTCCTGCAAGCCACAAGAGGCGACCTTCTTCGTTTCCCCACAGGCTGCGCGCACGCAGGAGCTCCGGGAGCAGAAAGGCAAACGTGAACGCAAGTGAGAAGAGGACGAGGGCGAGCTTCGCGACGACGGCGACGGCAATCTCTCCCGGGCCTCTCTGCACGAGCACAGGGGCAGGTCCCGGGTTCGGTCCCCAGGCGACCCACGCGACGAGGGGCGCGAGGAACGCGAGGAGGAATGCCCAAGTCGATGGTTGCGACAGCGCTGCAAGCCTGTGTTCATACACCCGCCACCCGATGAAGCCGGCAGCAGCGAGCCCGACTACGCCGACGTTCAGCGCCTGCGCTTTTGTGAGCGCGAACAATCCCGTTGCGAGGCCCGCAACCCCGAAGTCCACGAGGCTTGCGGAACGCAAGCCCCGAAGAATGCCCCACAGAGCGAGGATCACAAACAGCAGGGGCATGTTCTCCGACCACTCCATGCCCGGGAATACGACAAGCCACGGGTTGACAGCGAGGACCGCGCACGTCAGGAGCCCGGTCCGCCTGTCGTACAAGTCCCGGCCCGCCAGGTAGGCGGCCGCGAGCACGGCGAAAGCGAGGAGGAGTGCAGCGGCCTGGGTCGTGTCGATCGAAAAGCCGAACACTACGTAGAACATCGCTAGGTATGCGGGGTACACTGGGCCGACGTCTGTCGCCTCGGGCGTGCTCGCGTACGGGTCGTCGTAGCGACCCCAGGGCGCAGTTAGCCCTTGCCCGTCCGCGAGCGAATGCCCCACTGCCATGTAAGCGGTTGCGTCGTATCGTGGCAGCAGCGTCCACAGGGTCACGACACGGAGCGCCACGCCGACGAGAATCACGGCTAGGAGGAATCGATTCGACCGCCCAAAGCGGTCGAACCCATCAAGAACCCATCGGACGAAGTCGCGTAAGGGGAATGGGCGCACCGCTCGACATGCGTGCGGGGGGTTTGAACGTTTTCGCCCAGATGGTAGTGCGAATGGAAACTAGCGTAGAGCCTCTTAACATGGGAGTCCGGATGAACGAGGGGCTGCATGGACTTCCGGAAGGCGGTCGGCTGGGCGAAGGGACACCGCACCGGCGCCGTCGTGGCGGCGCTGATCCTCGTATTCGCGGGCGTCCACCTCGTTGTCAATGTGCCGAAGAACCGGGCGGAGCAGCTGTTCAGCATCCCCTTGCCGGTGGCGGGGTTCCTGCTGCTCGCGCTCATCCTGTGGCCGACCTCGAAGCCCGGGCGGGGCGACTACGGGCGGTCGATCGCGGTGATCGCCTTCAACCGGTATCTCGAGCGGCCGACGAACCTATGC
>CAYNEM010000041.1:0-4630 GCA_964396265.1 uncultured Methanomassiliicoccales archaeon | reverse complement strand
CGGGCCTCAATCCCCTGATCCCCCTGTGGTACGGCATCTTGGGGCTCGCGGTCGCGATCATCATCCACGAGTTCTGCCACGGGATCCTCGCGCGCGTCTCGAAGATCCGCGTGAACTCCCTCGGCCTCCTGTTCTTCATCGTGCCTATCGGCGCGTTCGTCGAGCCGGACGAGGCGGAGATGAAGGCGATGCCCCGCCACGAGCGCCTGCGACTGTACGCGGTCGGCCCGGCGGTGAACATCTTCCTGGCACTCCTGTTCGCGATCCTCTTCTCCGTCGGATTTATGAGTAGCGTGTCGCCCGCGGCGGACGGCGTCCCGATCGGCGCGGTCGTCGCGAACAGCCCTGCGGCCGACGCGGGCATCCCCCCGGGGACCATCCTGCTGACGGTGAACGGGACGCGGGTCCACTCCTACGCGGAGCTCGCGGACGTGATGGCGAACACGACCGCAGGACAGAACGTGACCCTGTCGTTGTTCCGCAAGAGCAACGGGACGTACGACCAGGTCGTCCAGCTCGCGGATGCTTTCGACTTCACGAACGACAGCAGCCGCATGGGGGTCGGCTTCCTCGGGATCAGCGGGTGCCTGAGCCCGAACCTTTGCATGAATCGCATCTCGACCGCATACTTTCACCCGATCGAAGGGGCGGACGCCTTCGGCGGCCTCGCCCGGTCGTCCCTGGCCTACATCTCTCTCCCCCTCATCGGCCTCCAGCCAATGCAGGGCGTGGCGGCGGACTTCTACACAGTTGACGGTCCTCTCGCGGGCCTCGGCGAGGGGGCGTTCTGGACCCTCGCCAACATGATGTACTGGCTGTTCTGGCTGAACCTCATGCTCGGGGTGACGAACGCGCTGCCTGCTGTGCCCCTGGACGGCGGCTACATCTTCCGCGACGGGATCCACGCGATCATGGCGAAGTTCCGCTCGGGGATGGCGGTCGAACGGCGCGAAAAGGTCGCGAAGAACGTTTCCTACGCGTTCGCACTCATGATTCTCGTGCTCATCGTGTGGCAGCTGGTCGGTCCGCGAATCCTCTAGTCGGGAAGGAACGCAGTCAGGCGCCGTGACGTGGCAAGACATTAAGCCAAGTCCACCGATCGCCCTCTCGGAGGACAGAGTGCTCTTCAAGCCTCCGGGGAGGGGTGCGCCGTGGGTCGTGGCCTACCTGCTCTTGATCCTGGCGGTGCAGCCACTGGTCGCGGGGAACGCGTCTCTTGGACCTTGGCCGGGCGGTTCAATCCGGCCCACCGCCGTCGCCGCGCCAGCGTTCCTATCTTCGGGTTACTTCGTCGAAAACCTCGGGCAGTTCCGAGATTCCGGGATACGGTTCGTGCAACTTTTCGGTGACCTCCCAGTCGCATTCGGGGACAGTTCCCTATTCGTTCACGTCGTTTCAACGGAGAATCCAACGGGGATTCGCTCTTCTGTTGCGCCGACCGGTGAGGAACAGGCGGCCGTCGTCCGCGTTTCGTTTGACGGTGCGCACAGTGTGAGCCCGCGGGGTCGCCAGGCGGTCGCCTTCCCAGCACACTTCTTCTTGGGCAGCGACGCGGTCCGGTGGCGGACGCATGTGCCGGTGTATTCGGAACTCGTGTACGAGGCCCTCTATGATGGCATCGACCTCGTCTTCCGCTCCGAAGGAGGGGGGCTAAAGTACGACTTCAGGGTCCAGCCAGGGGCGAACAGCTCGCGCATCGCGATGAGGTTCGAGGGCGTCGACGATCTCGCGCTCAAGCCCCGCGCGCTCGTTCTCCGCACCGCCGCAGGGACCTTGGAAGACGCGCATCCCGTCGCCTGGCAGGGTCAGACCAAGGTCCCATGCTCCTTTTCCCTGATTGACACGCGGTCCGTCGGTTTCACCTGCGACGGGGCGGATCCGGAATTGCCCCTCGACATCGACCCCTTCCTCTACGCAACGTACCTCGGAGGGGGAGCGCTCAACGGCGCGATCTCCGTCGGGGGGGATCCGTCGGGATTCGCATACGTGGCGGGTGGAACGCAGTCCTCGGACTTCCCCACGACGCCCGGGGCATACGACGTGTTCCAAGACGGGCTCTGGGACGCGTTCGTCGTGAAGGTCCACCCGTCCGGCCGGAGCCTTGAGTACGCCACTTTCGTCGGTGGCTCTGGAGACGAGGTGGGGATTTCCATCGCCGTCGACCGAGCCGGGGGTACCGCCGTCACCGGTCAGGTCAGCTCGATGGACTTTCCCGTCACCCCAGGAGGAATGATGTTCCGGGGGGAGATGGATGCGTTCCTGTTCAGGCTCAGCCCGGCCGGCGACCGGCTCGTGTACAGCTCGTGCTTTGGAGGAACATCCTTCGACGACGGCCGCGGGGTTGCCCTGGACGCAGTCGGGAATGCGTACGTTACGGGGTATGCGTTTTCGCCGGAGTTCCCGGTAACACTCGGTGCGTTCGACACGTCCTACAGCGCCGGCACCGGAAGCCCGGATGCGTTCGTAGTCAAGGTGAGTCCGGTTGGCACGATTGCGTACAGCACCTTCCTCGGCGGCACGTTCCGCGACGTGGGCTGGTCGATCGCCGCCGATCCGGTGGGGAATGCGTACGTAGCGGGACTCACCGGTCCGGACTTCCCTGTCACGAACGGCTCGTATCGTACAATTCCAACCGGTGGGACCGAAGGCTTCTTGGCGAAATTGGACCCCACCGGGACCTCCGTCCTCTTCGCGACGTATCTCGGCGGGAGCGGTTACGACGAGGTCTTCGCCCTTGACGTCGATGGGGGCGGTGCCGCCACCGTTGTCGGCTATACGAATTCCGAGGACTTCCCCACAACGCCGGGCGCGTACGACACGGTCCCGGATTGGTTCGACGCGTTTGTTACGCAGTTCGACCCGACTGGCTCTGCCCTGGTGTTCTCCACGCGACTCGGGGGTGCCGCGCTCGACGAAGCGTCATCCGTGGCCCTCCAAGCAGACGGCGGCGTTTTTGTCGCGGGGTACACGAACTCCACGGACTTTCCTACGACGCCCGACGCGTTCGATCGGACATACGGTGGCCCGACCCTAGACGTCTTCGTCACACGCCTCACTCCACCGGGAGATCGCCTCGCGTATGGGACCTACCTCGGCGGGTCCCGATGGGATACAGGGGGACGGATCGCGCTCGTTGGCGGCGCCCTGTACGTGACGGGCACGACGAATTCCCCCGACTTCCCTGTGACCCCTGGTGCATTCGATACTTCGTTCGGAGGAATGCAAGACGGGTTCCTGGCGAAGTTCGGTTTCGTCGACGAGGTCCCTCAGGCGGTCGCCACGGCTGCGCCAACCTCCGGGTTCATGGGAGACGTTTTCTCCTTCGACGGCACGTCCTCGACGGACGATTCGGATCTCTTGACACATCTATGGGACTTCGGAGACGGGACGACCGCGGTCGGCCCTACAGTGACCCACGCATTCTCGGCACGTGGTACGTTCGTCGTCAACCTCACGGTTCGGGACACGGCGAACCAGAGCGACTCGGACGCAGTGACCATCTGGATCCAGAACCGCGACCCGGTCGCTGACGCAGGGGCCGATGGGACGGCGGCCAAGAACACGCTCGTCACCCTTGACGGGTCTGCATCGCACGACGAGGACATGGACCCCCTCTTCTTCGGCTGGGTGCAAGCCGGTGGGCCACCCGTCTCGCTTGGGAACCCGTTCTCCGCCGTCGCTACCTTCACTGCGGTCGCGCTGGGATCCTACGCCTTCAGCTTGTCGGTCGGCGACGGGGTCGGAGGCACGAGCTCGGACGTCATCGTCGTGACCGTTTCTGGATTGCCCCCGGTCGCCGCGCTCGACCCGAACCCCATTACCGCGATTCCGGGCGCCCCGATGACGTTCGACGCGAGCGCGTCGAGGGACCCGGACGGCCTTATCGTCGACTATCGGTTCGACTTCGGCGACGGGAGAGAAGAGAACGGGACGAACCCCGTCGCGTCGCACACTTATGCAAGCCCAGGGTCCTACGTCGTGTCCCTCACCGTGCTGGACGACGATGGATTCGAGGATCGCGCACAAGCGATCGTGGCCGTCATCGCACATCCCGCGACGGGCGATTTCTTCCTCACGCTCGACTCTCCGCGGAAGAGTTTGCGCATCGGACAAGCAAGCAGTCTCCGAATCAGCGTAAGTCCCGTCGACGGGTTCGACGGCGCAGTGATCGCGATGGCCGTGACGGGGATCCCTGAGGGGGTCCTCGCAACTCTGGACCGCCCCCGTGTCGTGCCGCCAGAGACGGCGACCCTCGCGCTCGAAGTTGGACCAAACTCATCGCCCGGGGTCTATCTGATTGTGGTCCGCGGCATCTCCAAGGGTCTCGAACGCGTTGCGACGCTCGAGCTCACCATTCTCCCAGGGCCGTCCTCCTCAACCGTCTCCTCCATCCCCATGACTGTCCTTGTCGTTGCCGGCACCTCGCTCACCGTGCTCGTCATCCTTTTGGCGGCGCACCTTTGGAAGCGACGCCGCGGCGAGGAATGATCAGGCAACCTCTGCGGTTGAGGGCTCGGCGATTCGTGTGGAGGACCGCGGTAAGGGGAAGGTCGTCAGTGCACGACGAGCTCGAATCCGCCCTCGTCGTAGATGAGCGGGAAGTACCCACGCGCGTGCGCGGTCTTCCGCA
>CAYNEM010000040.1:0-4980 GCA_964396265.1 uncultured Methanomassiliicoccales archaeon | reverse complement strand
CTTCATCTCGCTTACGCGAGAGCTTGGTGCTTCGGGCTCTTCGCCCTACTCTCTAAGGTCTCGATCTCTATCGAGCCTTCATCGAGATGGCCTCTACACCTTCCCTGATTTCTCAGGGCTCGGCTCGGCGTTACCCACGGCATGATCCGTTTCGGGCTTCACCGAATTCTCCAAGTTTTTCACGCCGCCTCACGGCGACGGGACCCACACGAGGTCCACCACTTGCGGCCGGCCGCAGTGATGCTGAGGGCCGAGCACGGGCAGATCTCGTTCCGGAACTGCTCCGTCGAGTCGATGCGCCGCGCCTTCCGGTCCGGGGTCGTGAAGTTGTCAGTTCTTGTTACTCCCGCTTTCGCGGTGGGCAAGGCTCTTCGGCCCCACCTCTCGCGGTTTCGTTTCCCGCGAGCTCAGACTGTCGCATCGCCCCGAAGGGCGTCCTCTCGCTCAGTCGTTACTGCTGCCCGGCTTTCGCCTGCTTGCAGTCTGTTCCCATTTCAGGGTCCAGCTTGATCAGAGAGGATTTTTCCATCGCGGATTACGCCGCGAGGTTCCCACTTGAGAAGTTGCCCACGACCGTCAGACCGTTCGTGATGACCGTTCCGGCCGCCACGAAGCCGGTGGGACCGATGCCCTGAGGGATCTTCTTCAGCGTCGTCTGGGTGAAGATCGTCTGGGTTCCGAACTTCCACGTGAAGCTGTTCTTCGAGTAGAAGTCGTTGAAGTCGATCTGGGACACGCCCCACTCGAGCTCGCCGGTGAATCCCACCAGGTCGAACAGGTTGGGCGAACCGAGCTGGCTGTCCAGCGTCATGTTCGTGTCGCACAGCGACTTGTTGGTCCCATCCGCGAACGTCGAGTGCTTCGCGAACAGGATCCGGCACGTCGCCAGAGCGTTCGGGAAGTTTTCGGCGTCGTAGAGCGGGTAGCGGAGGGGCCGCAGGATCGCCTGACCCTGCACGTTCCCGACCACGTACTCCACGCCGGTTGCGGGCAGTTCGTCGACCTGCCCCATGCCCAGATTGCCAAGGCCGTTCATGAATCCTCCCACCCTGAAGGGGTCGTCCTCATCAGGGAAGTTGTCGGTTAAAAATCCCCCGACATCCGTAACCGACACCGGACGCCGGAAGTCTGCGCCGAACAGACGGCACAGGTTTCTGTTAACAGCCCGATTGTCAAAAGATCATGACGACGGGAACTGTCCGCCGCCTACTACGACTGCGACTCCGACTCCTACACCAGGAGAGAGGGCTTAGAGTGAGGTCTCGTTGTTCGCGACATCGTAGTCCCGGAGATCCCCGCGGGGGGACGGGTCGTACGTGTCGTGAGCGAGAGCGCCCCTCGTGGCGTACGTCCCCATCGGACGCACCATGTTGCGCTGGAGGCCACCCGCCGTCAGGTAGCTTCCGAGGCTCGCGCGGACCCGCTGGGTGACCGCATCCTTCATCCGTTCCGAGAGGTCGTTCCCCAGGCCCGACAGGCCGATCGAGGCCGCCAGACCCGGCGCGAACTGGTTCATGACCTGCCGGATGAGCGAGTACGCCACGTTCACCACCGTGCCGAGCCAGATCGCGTCTCCCGCCTTCTTCGAATAGAAGCGCGAGGTCGCCCACGCCATGACGGCGCCCGCGACGGTGTCGGCCAGCGCCTTGGTGTACGGGTAGTACATCGAGGTGGGCCCGATCCCTGCGAACTGGGTGAGCGTGTACTGGTGGAGCAGGCCGCCGAGAGCCTTCGAGCCGAAGAACCCGCCCGCGGCGGGGATGCCCGTCTCGGTCCAGAACTTGATGTCGATGAGGGACTTCGCCCGGTTCATGACATCGTTCACGATCGACGCGCTGCCGCCCGGGTTGAACGCGAAGAACGGCAGGACCGCGTTCCGGCGGTAGCTCCGACGCCGGCCGCTCGACCGACGCCGACGATGGCTCCTGCGCCGACGGGGGTTCCACGACACCGGCACGACCGGGTTGTGCCAGTACCGGGGCGACCGACGCCGACGGTGCAGCCGCCGGTAGCCTCTGTGCTTCCGGCCGGCGAAGCCCTTCCTCGAGAGGAAGAGCGGGTTGCGACGGCGCCCGCGGCTCCGACGCCGACGGCGGCGACCGGGGTTCCACGAGACCGGGACGACGGGGTTCCGACGACGGCGACGGGACCGGCGGCTGCGGCTCACGAACCGCCCGCCCCGGCCGCGCCCCGGCATCCGGTGCCGGCGCGTACGCCGACGACGGGTGCGTCTGGCCATCTTTGGCCTCCTTCCATGGGTTTTGCGCGACCGGCTCCGGAGACGCCTCCGAGAAACCGCCGACCGACGCTTGTTGTGCTTCCTTCTCCGACGACGGGCGTTCGGCATGAACGCCATCTTGGCTGCAGCCGACGTCAGGAACGGGTTCCGGCGCTTCCGCCCGCGACCGCGTCTGGACCTCTTCCCGGCCCGGCGGGCCCGTACAGCCTGCATCACGCCGCCGTGCCGCTTGACCGCGCGCTGCCACGCGGTGAGCTTTCCGCCCTGCTTCCTTCGCCGGGTCTTCCGGCCCGGGTTCAGCGTTGCCATCAGGAAACCTGGGATCATTTTCGATCTCTCCTAATTTCCGTGGAGAAAGTCAGAAAGTCGGTTACCTTTGCCGAGCTTGGTCAGTATGAACCCCGCCTCCGCGTCTCCACGCAGCTGTGGCATCGTCTCCCACGGGTGCTTCCAAGCGCCTTTGCGCTTCGTGCCCTTCGGCATCACGTAGGTTTTTTCCGGCTCTCTTCCCATATCGAACGAGATCCAGATACCCTTCATGCCGGGCTTGTTGATCGCCTCGATCGTGGCCTTCTTCGGCCAGGTGCCATGGCTCCACTTGTGGTAGGCCTTGCACTTCGCGACGAAATCCCGCCAGAGGGCCGGGTCGTTCCGGGCCTTCACGAGCTTCGCGAACTTCTCGATCGGCATCGTGACTTTCCGCGCGCCGTTCGCCTTGAACGGCACACACGAGCGGCAGCGGCGCCCCTCGGAGACCCCGTGCGGGCACATTGCGGTCAGCTCGCGCGGGTGCTTCCGGCTCCGGCAGCCCGGACACCGACGCTTGTCGACCCGACCGTGCTCGCACATGCGGGCACGACGGCGGGGGTTTCCTCGCGTGCTGGATCCGTCCGGGTGAATCTCTTCGGTGATCCCCATGATCCGGGCCCAGCCAACGTTTACTTGGGATCCCCTGACCATTCGCTGAAGATCGAGGTAGACGATGTAGGATTTCCCGTTTTTCTTTGCGAGTCTACGGGCAACCTCCACGCAAGAATTGATGGCCTCGTTTCCCATCCCGGTGGCACGCTTCGTGTACATGACCGTCCCGTCCTGAGAGTCGATCACGATGAACTGAGGACCTCCAGGATTCGACATCGCGTGCGCGACGAGCGACCCGGCGATGCTTCCGGCGATCGCAGGAGCGAACCCCGGGTTATTTCTGAACGATTCCTTCGACGGAGACGCGGGCCAGCTATGGATCACATCCATGACGTCGTCCGGAACCTGCCCAGTGGCCATATAATCGGTCACGACCTTCTGACGATCCACCTCGCTCGACCGCCCAGCCCGTTTCGCAGCAGCCCAGATCTGCGACGGAGACCACTTGCGTTCAGACGTCCAGCCGTTCCGCTTGATCCCGCCTTCGGGTCCACGCCCCATGGTCCCGTCCGGGTGAACCATCTGGTACGGCCCGCCGAAGTAGAAGAGCGGACTCACCTCGACGCCGGCCCGGAACGTCGGAGGCACGTACGGGTGCGCAACCACGAACACGCTACGGCCGAGCCGACGCGCGGCATCGGTGGCCCAGTCCCACGGCTTCCGGGAGGTCATGTCGCCGCGCCAGGTCCGGATGATCTTGTTCGTCGCGGAGTCGATCAGGATGAAAGGGTTCGCGCGGTACCCGCCACCGTGGCAGGGATTGTGGTTGACCCGGTAGCGGCTTCCGACAGCCTTGACGGCGGCCCAGACATCGAGGCCACCCGCCATCTCGAGCTTGATGTCCCGGAAGATGCGCGGGATGTCCATGATCGGAACCTGGACACCGTGCATGAGATGGGCCCATGCCTGTCCGATCGCCGCGTCGAGTATTTTTTCGGCACCCTTCTGGGTGCGCGGACCGGTGCGGGGGTTGCCCATGACGGTCATGAGGAGAGGGTTACGCCGCACGGCGACCTCCTGCAATCTGCGACGTGATGTAGATCGCCGCAACCCCGCCAAGCGCCCACGCGAGGTACTTCATCCAGTCGCCCACGCCCTGACCAAGCGCCGCCGCGCGGTCTGCAACCTCTTTCTCGAAGACTTCGACTCCGACCGTGGCCGGACTCTTGAGCGACGAGGCGGAGACCATGGCCTGGGACTGCGCCATGTCGGCTTGGACTTTTGCTTCAAGCTCCGGAAGTATGCCCCGCGCGTAGGCGAGCTGCGGGTTCCACCACTGGAGCGCGATCTGCGCGCTCTGGATCTCAGCGTCACTCGGGACGTGGCTCTTCGTGACCAGGGTCCCCATCGAGTCCGCCCCGAGGCGGTTCATGGTGGTCGAGTACCCGTCGAACTTCGTCGCACCCGACTGCGCGACCTGGTCGGCGATCGTGTCCCACATCTCCTGCCCGATCGCAGAGATCCCCGCCTGCAGGATCGCCAGCTGATTCTGGATCGAGTTGAGCCGGTCGTACCACGACTGGGGCTTCCCGAACAGAGAGTCGAAGATGCCGTCCCCGAGCCCGGACAGGTCCCGGGTCGAAAACCGGCTCTCCGGGTAGACCGTAGCCTGGTACTCTTCGACCTCACTCTCGGACAGCGCACGAAGGGAGTTCATCGACGCTTCCCTCGGGTCCGGAACGAGGTCTCCCTCGCCACCCAGACTCCCAAGAGCACCGCAAGCGCCAGCATCCCGCCGGACACTGCAGCGAACGTCGGCGTGTAGTCCTGCAGGGCCTGCAGGATCGCCGGTTTGATCGTGTCGATCGCCTTCTGGACCG
>CAYNEM010000039.1:0-6159 GCA_964396265.1 uncultured Methanomassiliicoccales archaeon | reverse complement strand
CGCTCCGGACCCCCGCGCCCAGGAGACCTACCGGAAGCTCGCCCCGGCGAAGTCCGGCCCCCAGATCGAGGAAGCACTCAAACTGGAGAAGGCGCTGGCCCGGACCAAGGAGCGGGTCTCCAAGCTGGAGGAGGAGAACCAGGCGCTGAAGGAGATATCTTCGGGTTCCAAGAAGTCCCTCGACTCCCACGCGAAGGCCAACGTCGCCGACAGGGTAGCAGCCATCCGCCTCCGGAAGGAACTCGAAGGCGCGACGGAGCGCGAGGCTGCGCTCAGGGAATCCGTCGCCAACCTCCGCGAACACTACGACGCCCTTCGGCGGTCTGCCTTGGAGGTCTGGGCGAAGGTCGGAACCGAGAGGCGGGAGGTCGAGGCACTCGTCCGGCAGGCGGCGAAGCTCACGGAGAAGGCGAACTCCGACGCTACAACGGTCGTGGACACGACGCAGCGCGTTCAGGACGCGCTCTCGAACGTCAAGTTCGGAGAGCTGCCCGCACTCGAAGTGAAGAAGCTGGGTCCGCCGCTTCCCCCTCCAAGACCGACCGACCAACCAACCGCGCCATCGACCGATCAATCAACCGACCCACCCACCGACCCTCCGACCCGTCCATCCTCCGACCCGTCAGACATTCGACCCATCAGAGAAACGACCCGTCGCAAGTCCGACCGGTCCGATCTCGACGACCTCCCGGCGCACCTACGCGTCCTCGCGGCGGCCGCCGACCTCCAGGCGGGGCTGGGCGACCCGCCCCTTCGTGTGCAGGTCGCCGCCTACGCCGGGGTGAAGCCAGCAGCGGGCCACTTCCAAGGAACATTGCGGCAGCTGCGGGACGAGGGCCTTATCGAGGTCATCCACGGCGAAGGGCGGTTCCGCGTCACCGAGGCCCGATCCAAGGCGGCCGGGACGCGGCGCAGGCTCAAGGCCAAGGAGTTCAGGGATAAGGTACTCGCAGCGGTCGGTGGCCGGTCCGGCGACGCCCTCCAGATCCTCGTGGACCGCTATCCGAACTCGATTTCACGGGTCGATCTCGCGGCCACGCTCGGGACGGCCCCCACCGCAGGCCACTTCCAGGGGATCCTCGCGCCGCTGATCCGGTTCGGGCTGGCTGAGGTGGCGGGCCAGGGGACGGTCAAGGCCGCCGACCTGCTGTTCCCAAAGAGGCGGAAGACGGGAGGCGAGTGAGATGCCAGTTTTCAATGTGACCTTCACAAAGGAGTTCGACGTTTTTGTCCGAGCGAAGTCGAAAGAGGAAGTCATCAAGGCTATCGGCTGCGACATCATCCGCGAAGGCGGCGAGATCGACCGCGATTGGAACGCGGGCGATTGGGAGTTCGACGTTTGCGGCTTGGGGAGCAAGCGTGCGGATATGGCGATTAAGGACGGCCAACTCGTGAACATCCTCGATACCGTCGAATGCTCTCATCCCAAGGAACCGAATCAATATGGCATTACACCGCCCTGGTGCGATGCTTGCGTTAAGAAGGCAGAAGAGGGGGGCTGACCGTGGCGTGTAAGCGCGGCTTCGAGCGGCACCGATTCGTCAACACCTTCGGCCAGCCGACCGAACTCTGCATCCGGTGCGGCATCACGAAGGATCCGAGAGCGAGGCTTCCCGAAGGCAAACCGAAGGAGGAGTTCTGATGGTCAGCGGGATTGCCGAATGGAAGGAGGTGGCCGAGATCACGAACGTCTACAAGCCGCCGCTCACGACCGTCCGGGTCTTCCAGTTCGCCGGGACGGAGGGCGGGTTCTGGACGGTGGCGTGGACCGTAGCCGCAGGAGCGTGGTGGTGCGGTTCCTGCCAGTTCACGTCCTGCCGCCACATCGACGCCGCGAAGCGCCACGTCGACGGGAAGTGCGCTCTCTGCACGGAAGACGCGCCCCACAAGCACGACCCCGCCTCCATCTCAATGCCTGCTCCGGGGCAGCGAGGGGGTGGACTGACGGCTACTAACGCGATGCTCGCGGTGCCCTGCGGGGAGTGTCCCAACTGCGGGGAGAACCTGTGGCCGGGGACGAGGCCGCTACTCGCGAAGGCTAAGTCGGTTCTGATCATCAAGTGCGGGTCGTGCGACTTCTACTGGCCCGCGAACCAGGAGCAGTACAAGGAGGCGCTGTTGTGACGGACGAGAAGAAGAGGACTGGACTGACGGAAGAGGAACGGACGGGGATCGAGAAGGCGAGGCCGCTGGTCGAGCTGGGGTATCACGGTGTCCCGACTAGGGACTTCCTAGAGAGGATGGACCAGGGGGAGCGGCTCGCCCGCGAGGCAATCACCGGCCTGATGGAGGCGCGGATGAAGCTCCACATCGTCATCGGACTCGGGAAGGGGAAACCAGTCCGCAAGCCAGCGAAGTCGAAGTTCCTCTGGGCGGACGAGCGCGAGCGACTTCTGATGGAGCTGCTGGAGATTGAGGGGACGTTCGGCGGCTGGTACAAGGAGCTGTTCGGGCGGGAGTTCGAGCCGATAATGCCGCCCTCGCCCCACCCCACGGAGGGCAGGTGGCAGCGGACGGAGATGCGACTCGACGGGAAGGACCTCCACATCAAGGAGGCCGACGGGAAGGAGACCACCCTGACCGTGAAGGGCGGGAAGGTCGTCGAGAAGGGGGCGTGAGCCGATGGCCGTCCCTACCCCATCGGAGTGCGTCCCGCTTGCGCGGGATAGGCAATTCGTCTGCGTCAAGCACGGGCGGCTTCTGCTGGACTGCGAGATGGATCGGCTCAAGGAGAGCCAAGTCCTGCTGATTGCGGAGCGCGACCGGCTGGCTTCAGATAATGACACTCTTAGTAAGACCTTGGACTCCCTAAGAGAAGCCCGCGACCAGCTAGCAAAGGCGTTGGAGGAGACGAAGGTCGTCAGATTGGGCAACGAGAAGATGCTGATGGTCAACGAGAAGTATCTCAACAAGTGCTGGATATGTGGGGAGTCAGCCGACACCTGCACCAAATGCGCGAGCAAGGCCGTGGAGAAGGCCCACACCGCCGCGAAGGGAGCGTGACCCGATGGGCCGATGTCCGATGTGCAACGCCGACGACCACCGCGAGCCGCGCATCGAGGTCTGCACGGCGAGGCTCCTCGATTGGATCGCACGGCTCCAGGCCCAAGTGGCTGCGCTCCACGACGAAGAGGTCCACACGAGCAGGAGAAGGAGCGTGCGGTGAAGGCGGAACGGGAGCTAGGAGAACACATCAGCTGGGGCAACAAGGGAATCAATGAGCGCGACCTCGCACAGGTGGCACTCAAGGACTTACTCGCTCTCATCGACAACGAATCCAAGACCCAATCTCGTGTGCGGGACCTGCTGGATTCAGGACTTGTAGCGAAGGCCCGCGCCGCCGCGAAGGGGGAAGGTTGACGCCGGACGCGTTGACCGGGGCCGAGGCCCCGCCCGAGGACTACCACGTCTGGTTCCTGCGGACGCTCTGCCCCCGCGACCGGGAGCGGTTCACCGTCGAGGTCGCCGCCAGCAGGATGCGGACCCCGCTCGACGAGGCGGTCTTCCTCGACTCGGTCACGGGCTGCACCGCCTGTTCGCAGCCGAGCCTCCGCCACGTCGTCCTCTGCGTGATCGGGCAGGTCGCCGAAGACGGGGGATGGGACTCCGATCTCGCGTTCTGGAACGAGCTACACCACATCGCGACCGTGGGGCGGCACCGCGCCGAGAAGGCCATCGAGGCGGTTGCCCCTGCGAACCCCAGCCTCCCGCCGGCATGGGTCGAAGCCGACAGAAAGAACAAGGTAGCCTTTGACCGCCTGATAAAAACGCTTGACTCCACCCCGGCCCCGGAGAAGTGCGAGAGGTGCGGAGGGAAAGGGTTCTGGGACTGCGGTTGCACGACTGCGGATCATCCGACCGGTAGGCATCCGTGTGAACAATGCCACGGCACCGGGAAGCGTGGAGGCGGGCCGGTATGATGGGTCGAGATATGTGTCCTCCTTGTTGGAACGGCTACTACGGTCGAGGGACCGACGGTAAGAAGTGCGAAGGCGGGAATTGCGCCTGCCCCGCGTGCTGCAAGGACATAACCGGACCGGCGGAGCTTGGGGGCGGATTGCGATGAAGGTCGTCGGAATCTGCGCGGGCGTCTATCGCACCGACGCGGGAACCGTCCGCTTCATCTGCAAGACCCACCAGGTCGAGGGTCCGCGCCGCGCCACTCAGGACGAGGCCGCAATCGACCTCGACCGGCATTGTAAGGGAGTCTCCGGGGGCGACCTGGGGATCATCATCACGCCGAAGGAGTGATCCCTTGCCGTTCTGTGGTAGATGCCGGAGGCACGTCAAGTGCGACGATGAATGCCCCAAGCCGTTTGAGCCGCACCTCTGCGAGCGGTGCGCGGCGAAGATGGACGAACAGGAGTACGGCTCGGTGAACCCGCACCCCAGGTTCAAGCCGAAGCCGTGCTGCTCCTCCCGGCAGACGGGGCCGGACGGGAAGTGGGGACCAGTCGGGCCATGCCGGGGACCGCCGGGATGCCGGTGCGACTGCCACCGGGAGAAGTACGTCTTGAGGGACGGCAAGGGGCGCGAGACCGACCTCGAGAACATCGGGAGGCTGTTCGGATGAACGAGGAGAAGCCCGACCGCATCGAGTTCTACAGAACCGACCGCGACGGCGGGTTCCTCTCGAACTTGGTTTTCTGCGAGATCGCGTTCGAGGGGGACGGGTTCAGAAGTTCAGAACACGCTTATCAATACGGAAAACCGAAGGACCCGATGACGAAAGAGTGGATCCGCCGCGCCCCCTTCCCGAGGCTCGCCGCGATCGCGGGCCACGGGCTGTTCTTCTACGACATCGTCGAGAACTGGAACCGGATCAAGGTCACGCGGATGCTGAACGTCCTCCGGGCGAAGTTCCACCAGCACCCCGACCTCGGGAAGCAGCTCGTCGCCACGGGCGCGGCCTTCCTGGTGGAGGGGTCGAAGACCGACCCGTTCTGGGGCGAGGGCAAGAGGGGCAAGGGCGCGAACGCACTCGGGAAGCTCCTGATGCGCGTCCGCGACGAGCTGGTCCACGGCGAGGCGGCGGGCAAGGACTGGGAATGCCCGAGGTGCCGGGGCGTCGGCTTCAACCCGAAGAGGTGCGACGGCTGCCGCGGCTCCGGAATTATGCTGTCCGCGAAGTGGGTTGTCTGGGGCGACGAACCCCGACCGACCGTAGCGTCCGGGGAGGGAGGCGGATGAGTTACCCTTTCAAGGCCGCACTCTGCCTCGCGCAGCCCCCAGGTGGTGTCCCAGGCTACACCTCCGGCAATCTCCTGTTTGAGTACAAGTGCCAGCGCAGGTCCAAAAAGCCGGACGGAACCCGCGTGAATCACGCGATGCCCCACCGGAGCAGGTGGCAGGAGTGGAACGACGGCGACCGTGAGGCAAGGATCAGACCGGACAAGAAGGAGGCGTGAGGAAGTGGTGACGTGGTATCATCGGAACAGGGGCGAGCAGAGGCTGCTCGACCGACCCAAGGTTTGCGGGACGGTCGAGCCCGAGATCAACGAGTGGGCGGATGGCTTGGTGAGCGCCGGGAAGGCGCGGACCAAGAGCCAGATCGTGGAGCTGGGACTGCGGGCGCTACGCCTCGCTGCCGGGGCCGGGAGCGTGGCCTGGCCGGGGAGGAAATGGCGACCAAGGAACGGCCACAAGCGGGTGCAGATTAGCGCCACCGTCCCCTACGACCTCGCCCAGTGGGGCGAGGACGTCGTGTGGAAGTCCCGCTTGGCGACCTGGAGCGCCCTGCTCGACGAGGCGCTGCTCGCGGCGAAGCGGGAACTGGAGGCGGTGTGATGGGAGTCCACCTCGGCGATGACGACGACGAGCGGCTCCGGAACGCGCTCAAGGCGTCGCGCTACGCCGTCATTCTGGTCGCGGACTGGGCGGGGCGGGACGCGAGGGTCTTCCGGATCGCCGTGGAAGCGGGCATCCCCGTCTTCCTCGTGAGGATGGGCGGCACGGTGATCCCGGCGGAGGCCGAGTCGCACCCGAACGTCGCCCGTGTCTTCGATGTGGACATCGTCGACGGGAAGCAGGACGAAGCGCTGCTCACTGAGGTCAGGCGCGAAATCCAGATCGAGATGGCGAAGCGTGAAGTCGTGAAGACGATGAGGGGGGAGGGCTAGTGAACGGCTGCTCCGAGTCCTGCCCCGCCAAGATGTGGTG
>CAYNEM010000038.1:0-6661 GCA_964396265.1 uncultured Methanomassiliicoccales archaeon | reverse complement strand
CGTCGGCGACGCGACAATCAACGCGGGACTCTCCGTGAAGCAGAAGGCGTTCGCGGTCTTCTGGTGCGGCTACGTCGGGGGCGCGGCGCACTCGGCGGAACCGGAGAGGGTCGACTCGGAAATGCGGGAGGCCCTCGTGAAGAAATACAGGGCGCTCAAGTCGACTCTGGAGGGACCATGATGGCTGACGGCGGAGTACGCGGGAAGGTCCACATCGTCCAGCTCCTCTGCCCGTCGCGGCATTGCCTCGTCGCCACCGCATACGAGGAGGGCGAACGCACCTTCGACGAGGCGGCGGAAGGACTCCGGGGCGCGATGCGGACGGTGGGAGCCAACGACTGGTGCGGCATCTGCGGGAGCCACAACCTGAAGTTTGAGGACGGGGTCACGCGGTTCGCCACGCTCAAGGAGGCGATGCCGTACCTGGAAACAGTCCAGGCCGCGAACCTGATCGCCAAGGCAGTCATCGGCGGGAGGTTCTGATGCTCTCCGAGCGCGTCGACATCGTGCGCGTCGCCCAGTCGATTCGCCGCCTCCGCATCGCTTACGTCGCACGGGAGTCGATGATCCAGGGAGAGATAGCCGCCCAGCTCTCCCGCGACGGGATCCCGTGCGTCCGCGAACACAAGCTCGGCCCGCGAGCGGTGATCGACCTGTTCGTGCCGGGGGCCGGCATCGGGATCGAGGTGAAGAAGGGCAAGCCGAGCAGCACCCGCATCGTCATGAAGCAGGTCGAGCGGTACTCCAAGTTCGCCGCCATCAAGGGCCTGATCATCGTGGTCGAAGGGAAGCTCGAAGAACCCGCGTCGGAGACGCAGAACGGCAAGCGGGTGGTCTACATCGGGCTCGCCAAACTGTGGGGGGTTGCCGTCTGACGAACGATCTCCCCCGCTACTTGGAGGAACCCGACGTTTCGGGCCGCACCCACGGCACGGTCAGCTACGACGAGAAGAGGGACTCCTGGGTCGTGAAGGCGGAGCCGATGGTGATCGAACTCGCGAAACGCGTCTTCCCGGGCAGCACGGGGATGGGCAGGGGCGCGGTGCGCTTCCCCGCGACGCGGCGGCACGTCGCCGAGCTGAACTGGCTGATGCTCCGCTACCCGCTCCGGATCAAGGACGCGGAGCGGTGGGCGGCGGATCACACGAAGGCCGTCGAACACGCGCTACGCCGGGAAGAGAACATAAACATCCCGGCGCTGACGGACCCGCCGCCGACGTTCACGGGGAAACTCTACCCTTTCCAGGAGAAGGACGTCCCCTACCTCGTGAAGAACGAGCGAGCGTTGCTCGCGAACGAGATGGGACTCGGGAAGACAATCGTGGCGCTCGCGGGTCTCGCCGTCACCGGGGTCCAGCCCGTCCTCGTCGTACTCCAAGCGAACCTCCAGATCCAATGGGAGAGGATGTGCGGGATGTTCCTCGCCCTTCCCCCGCCGGACTTTATCCCGGAAAAGGAACAGGCGAGATTGGACGCCGGCCCGGCGGGTGGGAAGGCTCCGATGGTGCATCGAATCAAGGGGCTCAAGCCCTATCCGCTCCCGCCCGCGTCGATCTACCTGATCCACTACGGGTTGCTCGCGAAGTGGAAGGACGCGCTGTTCTCGCTCGCCCCGCAAGTCGTGATCTTCGACGAAATCCAGGAACTCAGGCATCCGACCACGCACAAGTACAGCGCCGCCAGCGCGATCGCCGTGCGGGCGAGGTGGGTGTGGGGCCTCTCAGGCACGCCCATCTACAACTACGGCGTCGAGATCTGGAGCGTCCTCAACATCATCGACTTCAACTGCCTCGGCGACAGCGAGTCGTTCACCAGGGAATGGTGCGACGGCTACCGCCAACAGCGGGTGGAGAAGCCAGAGGTACTCGGCGATTACCTTCGCAGGGAAGGGCTGATGCTCCGGCGGCGGAAGGACGACCCCGAGGTGCGGATTAGCCTCCCTCCGAAACGGCGGGTGGTCCACGCTATCGACTCGGACAAGAACGAGTACGCGAGGCTCGTCGCCCAGGCGGTCAGCCTCGCCTACGGTTACGATTCGATCAAGGACTGGCAGGAGAAGGGCCGGACGATGCGCGAGATCGAGGGCGGCGTCCGGATGGCGAGCGGGGTTGCCAAGGCGCCCTACGTCGCGGGCTTCGTGCGCGGGCTGATCGACGCGGGCGAACGCCCCTTGGTCTGCGCGCACCACCACGCCGTCCACGACATCCTCATAGAACACCTGAAGGACCGCAGGGCCGTCAGGATCTCCGGACGGGAAACGGCCGAGGAAAAGGACGCGGCGGTCCGGAAGTTCGCCAAAGGCTACGCGAACGTCGTCATCCTCGCGTTGCGGAGCGGCGCGGGGCTCGACGGCCTCCAGGGGCGGGGGACCTGCGTCGTCTTCGCGGAACTCGACTGGTCGCCCGCAATCCACAGCCAGCTCGAATCGCGCCTCCACCGGATCGGGATGAACGCGGAGCTGGAGTCGTTGCTCTCCTACTACATGGTGAGCGAGACGGGCATCGACGAGGAGATGCAACGCGCGCTCGGTCTCAAGGTCGGGCAGTTCGTCGGAATCATGGGCGACAAGAAACCCAAGGAGGACGACGAGCTGGCGGGCGTCCGCGCCGCCGAGAAGCACATGGTTGGCGTGGTCCAGAAACTCAAGGAGCAGTTCAAGGGGGGCGAGGGCTGATGGGCTACCGGGCGAAGGATCAGGGTCCGGAACACCGGATGACGATGGAGGAGCTGGACCGGAACCTGAAGGTGCTGCTCGACGAGGGCCTAGTCGAGAAAGCGCCGTTCCCGGGGAAGCCGGGCGAGTTCTACTACAGGCCGACGGACAAAGGCCGTGCGGAAGTGCCAGCAGCCCGCGAGCGGCTCAGGAAGGCGGGGGTGAAGCCCTAATGCCGATGCGTGACCCCCCGAGGTGCCGCTGCGGGCGGAGGATCCACGAAGGAGCGTTCCTCAAGGGTTCCTGCCGAGGCTGCGGACTACTCCCCGGGGACTGCACCTGCCAGCCAATCAACGGGAAGTGGGAACGATGACACTCGGCGAGAACGACACCAACGAGGACGTCCTCAACGACCTGCGGTTCATCCTGGACAAGCTCGTCGAGGCCGACGAGGAGCAGATGGACGGGAAGGGCCTGGAACTCAAGGCGGAACTGCTCCGGCTGCTCGAGTCGCGGGGCTGGCGCAAGGTTCAGGCCGCCGACTGGAACGGCGTCGAGTGCGCCCTAGTTCTCCGGTGTGAGCTGCACGGCGTCGACGAGGACACCTGCGCCGTACTCAGGATCGTGCGACGGGCGCTCCGGTCGGCCTCCACGGGCGAGGGCCGCGTGACGCTCGACCCGGACGAGGCCGAGAAAGTGCCGGACAAGAAGGTCTGGAATGGCTGCGGCCACAGGGTCAAGGCCGTGATCCTCGACAACAACCCGTTGAGCGTGGCGTCCCATCTGGAATACCTGGAGAACAACCCGAGAGACCTCTGCATGGAATGCTGGACGAAGGCGGAGAAGGGGGGCCAAGACGGCGGGGGCGGACCGATGACGCCTCAAGAAGCCAAAGACTATGCGCTTGAGGTAGCGAAGGAACTTGAGGCAGATTTCAAATCAGGGGCCGACAGACTGGCCCCCGCGAACCCCGCCGCCCCGGAGAAGTGCCCGAAGTGCGGAGGAAGCGGGATTGATTGGAAGGAAGTTGGTTTCAAAGAACGAGGGGAAACCTGCGAAGCCTGCGGCGGCTCCGGCAAGGCCAGTAGCAAGGGGGTCGGTCCTTGATGTGTCCAGTCTGCACGAGGCTCGTCGCGCCGAGCGCCCACCTGCACACGGTCTTCGCCGACGATCCGTACGGGGAGTGGATCGCCAACCTGATCACTCACTATCGACACAATCACATCTCTTCGTGGAACGCAGCCTGGTCGAACTGGGCCTACCGGCGGAAGGCGATACGGAAGCCGTACGACGAGGCCAAGGCCGAGGTCAACAACCGCGCCAAGCGCCAGTTGATGCGGGCGGTGATGAAGTCCCGCTGGCCCGCCGAGGACAGGCGCGGCTTGATCAGCGCGGTCTCCCGGCTCCAGTCGAACGAGCCGGCCACGCTCTCCCTGATGCACAAGTTCCTCGCACGGCTCGGCGGCGGGATTGGTGGGGAGGGGGCGCAGATTGGCGGGGCGTCATCGAGCGCTCCGCCTACCCCTAAGTCATCTTCCTCCTCTCCCCCCGAAACCGCCGCGCCGCGCAGGATCCGCAGGCTGCTGGAGGACTGGCTCGAATGACGCTGTGCAGGAGCAGGCTGTTCCTCGGCGTCCGCCACGAGGAGGACGACCGTCAGCCGGTCCTCGCCAAGTGCGAGAGCGATTGCGACGGCCACCGAGTCCACGAGGGCGCAATCCTGATCGGGCCGCTCAAGGGCCGGTCGATCGACTGGGTCCGGACGCAGCGCGGCCACGGCATCCACGATCCGAAGGACGCGGACGCCTACCAGAAGACGAAGGCGTGGTTCCAGGAGACCTTCATCTGGGACTCCGGGCTGAAACTCTGGGTCGAGGGACAGAAGCGGGAGTCGTGGCCGGAAGGCGTGGTTCTGGAGGAAATGCCAGCATTCATCCCTAAAGATGGCATCCTTCTCGTCTGCGGACCCTGCCGGACGCGGACTTGGCACTGGGAGAGAACTCAGACGGACAACGTCGCAGCATTCCACCGGAAGGATCACGAGCGGTCGGACCGGCGGGCCAAGGAGCGCGAGGAGTACCTGAAGCGGCATCCGGAGGTGGCGAAGTGATCCCCCGCGTCCTCAACAAGCACAGGCTGGGTCCGGGCGACGAGGCGGCACTCGCCCCAGACTCGGTCTTCGTGGGACGGCCCTCGAAGTGGGGCAACCCCTTCAAAATCGGACCGGACGGGACTCGCGATGAAGTCATCGCGAAGTACCGGGACTACCTGCTCGACAGGCCAGACCTGATCGCGCAACGGAACGAACTCCGGGGCAAGAACCTCATTTGTTTCTGCGCCCCCCTCGCTTGTCACGCGGACGTCCTGCTCAAGCTCGCGAACGCACCGGAGGTGAAGGCTTGACCGACCTCGACTTCGTCCTCGGCTCGAAGTGGGCGCGGCGGATTCTCCCGCAGCTCGCGGTGGCGACTTGGCGGTTCAACGACCTGAAGTCGGCGAACGACGGAGTCAGCGCCAAGACGCTCTCGCTCACGCTGAAGCGGCTCGTAGGCGAGGGGCTGGCGACGCGGGACCAAGCGGCGGGCGGGCCGCTCCACGTGGAGTACACGGCCACGGAGAAGGGCATCGCACTCGCGGAGATCATCGGGAAGCTCGACGCGTTCGAGACGGTCCACGGGGGGGTCGAGGGCTGATGGAAGAGAAGGGCAAGTTGGAGATGTCATCGAAGTGGGGAGTCCACCCGATCTACTGCTCGGTCTGCGGGGGGCCGACGTTCTGCTACTTCTGCTGGAACGGGAACCAGTCCAACGCCGGGAACCGGACCAGGGCCGAGTTCTGCGTGGAGATGACGTTCGGCGACACGACCTACGACCGCTTCCACCTCTGCGAACGCGACGCCGAGGCGTGGAAGAAGTTCGACGAGCCCGACAAGGCCCGGTGGGCCTTGGCCTGTCAAGAGAAGATGCGGACGTTCCTCAAGGGGATGACTCAGAAATGAACGAGAACGACAAGAGAGTACTGAAGTTGGGCGAGGGCGTCGAGCTGGACGCCCAGAAGTTCATAGTGGGGAAGCTCGCGATACTCGGCAAGAGCGGGAGCGGGAAGTCGGGCTGCATCAAGGTCATCATCGAGGAGATGTGCCGCCTCGGCATCCCCTTCATCGTCATCGACCCGATCGGCATCCATTGGGGGATCCGCTCGTCCTTCGACGGGAAGGGCAAGGGCTTTCCGGTCCTGGTGATCGGCGGCAAGCACGGCGACGTCGAGATCGACCGAGCGGCGGGCCGGGAGATTGCCCGCAAGGTCGTCGAGGAGCGGGTGTCCTGCGTGGTCGACCTGCTCGGGATGACGAAGTCTGCCCAAGCACAGTTCCTCTCCGACTTCGCAGACGAGCTGCTGAACGTCAACGACAGGCCGCGGCACGTCCTACTCGAGGAGGCCCACCTGTTCATCCCGCAACACCCGTTTTCAGAGATGAGGCCGTGCTTCCACGCGATGGACAACCTTATCACCATTGGGAGGAACCAGGCACTCGGGTTCACGATCGCGAGCCAGCGCCCCGCGAGGCTCCACTGGAACGCACTCTCCCAGGCGGACACCCTCGTCGCGTTCCTCCTCATCGCGATGCACGACCGCGTGGCCGCCGAGAACTGGGTCAAGGCGAACGCCGACCGAGCGAAGATCGACGAGTTCATGGCGGCAATCGGCGGACTCCAGCCGCGCGAGGCGTGGGTCTGGTCCCCGAGCGTCTTCCAGGTGTTCAAGCAGTTCCGCACGAGGGACTTCACGACGTTCCATGCGGACAAGGATCACCTCGACCGGATGGGCTGGCTCGACGTCAAGCCCGTGAAGACCGACATCGGGGCGGTCGCGAAGGCGATGGGGAAGGTCGTCGCCGAGGCGGTCGAGCGGAAGGCGCTCGAGGCGCAGACCAAAAAGGGCAAGGGGAAGGGCGCTCCGGACCCCCGCGCCCAGGAGACCTACCGGAAGCTCGCCCCGGCGAAGTCC
>CAYNEM010000037.1:4267-7126 GCA_964396265.1 uncultured Methanomassiliicoccales archaeon | reverse complement strand
TGGGGAATTGCCTTCGAGCGCTCCTTCCGTCCGGCTACCTCGTGATCGCCGAAGGTCTCAAGGAGGATGCGAGCAGGCCGCACACTCCGACGAATCAGTTGATGCTTGCGATGGAGCTTGATTTCGCCCTCCAGGGAACACGGTTTTTCACGAAAGTTGATCTCCGTACGCTACTTCGAGAATCCGGATTCGTCCGACCTCGGTTCGTGGACGTGGGCGGCGGTCTTTGGTACCTCGTCGCGCAGAGATAGGCTCCTATCGAGAGGTCCCTCCGTCATCTCGCACCGATGTGGCTTGCGGAGGTGATCCAGGCGACTGGACAACCGCTCGTCTCTCTGACCGCGCGACTCTTATACGGGCTCGCAGGTGACCGTTACTTCCTGGAGTGAACGCGGCGATGACGACCGTCTACACGGTTGGCTACGAGAAGATGACGTTCCCCGAGCTCGACGACTTCCTCAACGAACAGGGCGTAGAAGTCCTCGTGGACATCCGTTCGTATGCGGGGTCGTTCCACGTAAAACGAGGCTATTCTTCGAGGGAACTCGAGGGCGCGCGAGGATCCGGGGGCTATCGCTGGGAACCGCGTCTAGGCGGGAAGTACACCAAACCGGACGGCATCGCGTTCCCCGGCCAGCTGACTCGCCATCCCCAGTGGGAGAAGGGGCTAGGCGAGCTCATTGAAGTTGCCTCGGCGAAGGTCGCATGCGTGATGTGCAAGGAGGACGACCCCGTGAATTGCCACCGCCGTCGCTGGGTCCAAGGAGAGCTCGAGAAGCGCGGGGTGAAGGTCGTTCACCTGCGACGAGCGCAATAGAAGGTGTCAGCCTGCCTCCGCGAGACACATAGGCTATGGCATGCCCCAGCGGGCACCACCATGTCGCGCGGATCGCGATACAGGAAGGAGCGTTTCTCTCCGTCGCGCACATGCGGGGGGTTCTCGGCGAGCGGGAAAAAGGATACGGGCGCGTGGCCGCTGTCATTCGGTGTTGACATCTCCTGTCGTCGTCAGCAGCGCGAAGAACGGGACGTTCGGCTCACCGGAGTGGTCCGTCGTCACGACAAGGTTCCGGTCCGTCTCGAGCGCCGCTCGCATCAGCCGCCGGAACACGAGCATCGCCCCGTCCGTGGGCAGACCGCGGTCCTTGCAGTAGTCCAGCCCGAGGAGGTGGACGACGATTGCCCCGAACTCCCCCCGGTCGAGCGTCCGCTCGAGCTCGTCGACGACCTTCGCGTCCCGCTCCCACGGGCTCGTCTCCTTCACGGACAGCACGTAGTCCGCCGCCGCGCAGTACTGGTACGCGGAGTGGAGGCCGCCGATGTATGCGGTCTTCGCGTTCCACTTCCGCCCGTACCGTCGGAAGAACCGGGGGGCGCGGAACAGGGTCTCCATCCCTTCGTTCGTCGTCGTGCAGGTCGCCGCCACACCGACAGGCGTGCCCCCGACCAGCTCCTGCATCTCGCGGATCGTCGCGTTGTCGATGAGCAGGAACAGGAGTGGCGGTGGGATGTTCAGGACGACCTCCGGCACGTCTGGCTGCGCCCGGAGCTTGACCTCCTGCAGGACCTTGGTCTTCTCCTTCTTGGGGTCGCGCTTCGTCGAATCCTCTACAATCCGCCGCGCCAGATCCGGAGACTTCCCTTCGGAGACGAGGATCGACCTTGCCCTGTCTCCTTCTTCGGCCGCCATCTCACGCCCCTTGCGGAGAATCGACGATGCCAGCGTGGCGCCCTTCCCCTTCGGCTGGCTTTCGCGGAAGATGGCCCTCCCCGCCTCCTCCCGGCAACGGGCCAGGTCCGCCTCGAAGGCTTTCGGGGAAACTTGCGGGGCGGACCACTCGCCTTTCCAGGAGCCGACTATGCCCGTCGCCGCCGCGATGCGCTCGCCCTGCGGCAGCTTCTCGAGCTCGGTGAGTACCTCCATCGCCTCGGGGAACGTCTTCTCGTCGAACGGCAGGGAGGGCGTCAGACGCTTGTAGTGCAGGGCGAACGGAGCACGCAGGATCGGCACGGGGTCGAGGGAATTGTCGTCGACGGGCAGGCCTGCGTCCTTCACTGCGCGGACGACGGCCCAGTGGACGACGTTCCGGTCGAAGGGCGTGGTCCCCAAGTCCCTCGGCAGCCCCACGAGTACATGCAACCCCTTGAGGGAGGACAGCTTGAACGCGGCCGACCAGCCTCGCTCCTCGAAGAAGCCGAGGTACCGATGGTACGCCTCCTCGAGCTTGCCCTCCGCGTCCACGTCGAGCCCGACAAAGGATCGGTCCCAGAGGAGGTTCGTCCGGCACGGCGTCCGCGGGCAATTGTGGCAATCCCAGTACTTCGACCCGATGAGGCAGTAGTTCTTCCGGATGTGCGTGGCGATGATGGGATCCTCGAACGCGGGGCACGTCAGGTTGAGGTCGAACGCGAGCCAGGAGCGCATCACGTCAATCAGGTCGTGCGGCCGGGAGATCCGCGAGACGCACTCGCGGACGTAGTCGACGCCCTTCGTCGTCCTCGCGTCCTCCCGCTTGATCTGGTACGCGCGCGAGACGATGAGTTGCTGGAAGCCCACGAGGCGCACGAGCTGGGGCGCGAAGAAGTACGGGGCGATGCGGTCGATCGTCTCCTCGTAGTAGGCCATAGCGGGCTCGACGTACTCCTCCATGACGACGTGGGAGGCAGCGAGCTTGGGGCGAGGCATCTTCCTCTGGCGATGGCGCCATCCCGTCACGTACCTTTCGTTCGAGGGCCTGCCGGCCGGGACCCGACCCCTTGCCAGGGCGTCCCCCTTACCCGGCCCTTAGCCGGAAGATGCCGTACTCAAGCCTCCCCGGAATCGTGAAACGACGCAAGAATTCGTCGGTGGTCTCTTCA
>CAYNEM010000037.1:0-4167 GCA_964396265.1 uncultured Methanomassiliicoccales archaeon | reverse complement strand
GCCCCACCTTGGCAGGCAATCCATGCTGCTCACGATCGCATGCACGACACCGCCCGCGACGGACCTAGGGTACCTGCTGCACAAAAACCCCGCAAGGTTCCAGACCTTCTCGCTATCCTTCGGGAAGGTCCACGTGTTCTACCCGGAGGCATCCGAACAGCGTTGCACGGCAGCTCTGTTGCTCGAGATCGACCCGATCCGTCTTGTGAGGCGGGGGGCACGACAATCCGGGCACGAGCAGACGCTCCAAGAGTACGTGAACGACCGGCCTTACGTCTCTTCGAGCTTCCTCAGCGTCGCCATTGCGAGCGTCTTTGGCAGCGCTCTTTCCGGACAGAGCGAGGAGAAGCCGGAGCTTGCGGAGACGCCGCTCCTCCTCGAAGCCCGCGTTACCGCCCTGCCGTGCCGAGGCGGGACCGAACTCGTTCATAGGCTCTTTGAACCGCTCGGATACTCCGTCTCCGCCAGCCAACGGCCGCTCGACGAAACCTTCCCGGAGTGGGGGGAGAGTCCGTACGTGAACGTGACTCTTCGAGGCAACGTCCGCCTCAAGGACCTCCTCTCCCATCTTTACGTACTCGTTCCCGTCTTAGACGACGGCAAACACTACTGGGTTGGCGACGACGAGGTGGACAAGCTCCTACGCCACGGCGCTGCATGGCTCGCCGGCCATCCGGAGCGCGAGCTCATCGCCAAGCGGTATCTCAAGCATCAGCGGAGGCTCACCCGCCTGGCCTTGGCTCGTCTCCTCGACGAGGATCTCCCAGACCCCGATGGCACCGAGGTCGCCCGCGGACAGGAGGAGGCGGACATCGAAGCACGAATCAACCTCGGAGAACAGCGAATCCATGCAACCGTGAGTGCGCTGAAGGAGCTCGGCGCGAAACGAGTCCTCGACCTCGGTTGCGGGGAGGGACGACTAATCAAGGAGCTACTCGCGGATTCCGACTTCCAAGAGATCGTAGGAATGGACGTGTCGCACCGCGCTCTCGACGTTGCACACGCGCGTCTTGATCTAGACAGACTGCCGCCCCGTCTTCGCGACCGCGTGAGGCTTCTCCACGGCTCCCTCATCTACCGGGACGAGCGCCTTACGGGCTACGACGCTGCCGTGCTGATGGAGGTCCTGGAACATCTAGATTCATCGCGTCTCGGCGCATTCGAGAGGGTGGTTTTCGAATTCGCACGACCGAGGGCCGTCCTCGTCACGACGCCGAACGCGGAGTACAACGTTAGATTTCCTAATCTACCCGCGGGCCGGTTTCGGCATCGCGATCATCGATTTGAGTGGACCCGGGCCGAATTCAGTCGGTGGGCTTCCGATGTGGCAGGGCGCCTCGGCTATTCCGTTCGCTTTGCGCCAATCGGGCCAGACGACCCCGAAGTCGGACCGCCCTCACAGATGGGGGTGTTCACCCGATGAAGATCACGGTTCCGGAACTCTCTCTGGTCGTCTTGATTGGCCCTTCCGGGTCCGGTAAGTCGACCTTCGCGCAGAAGCACTTCCGCGCAACCGAGGTGGTATCCTCCGATTTCTGTCGGGCCCTCGTGGCCGACGACCAAAACGACCTGAGTGCGACGGCGGTCGCCTTCGACCTCCTCCACTACATCGCCGCCAAGAGGCTGTCGGCCGGGAGGCTCGCCGTTGTGGATGCGACGAACGTGCGGGGGGAAGATCGCAAGCTACTCGTGGAGTTAGCCCGTCAATACCACTGCTTGCCCGTCGCGATCGTATTCGACCTCCCGCTGAAGGTATGCCTCGAGCGCAACCGCCAGCGGACGGACCGGAGCCTCGGAGACCACGTCCCACGCCAACAGCAGGAGGTCCTGCGGCGCTCCTTGAGGCGATTGGAGGCCGAAGGATTTCGTCACGTGCACATCCTCAAGTCTCCGGAAGAAGCCAATGAGGTCGTGGTCGAACGCACCCCGCTATGGACGAACCGGAAGCACGAAAAAGGACCGTTCGACATCATCGGGGACGTTCACGGATGTTTCGACGAGCTTCGGGAGCTCCTCCAAAAGCTCGGCTATGATGTCCAGGAGCTACCGAATCGGTCCGACGGAATCGCGTATCAGGTCACTCACCCCGCAGGGCGCCGCGTCGTCTTCTTGGGAGACTTGGTCGATCGCGGACCCGAAGTTCCCGGGGTCCTGCGGCTCGTCATGGACACGGTTAGTCAGGGCACCGCCTTGTGCGTGATGGGCAACCACGAGTCCAAGCTGCTTCGGAAGCTGAAGGGTCGCGACGTGCAGGTGAGCCACGGGATGGAGGTCACGCTTGCGCAGCTCGAAAGGGATCCTCCGGAGCTCACGCACCGACTGACCGCGTTCTTGAACGGACTCCTGAGCCACTACGTCCTGGACGAGGGGAAACTCGTCGTGGCGCACGCGGGTCTCAAGGAGGAGCTCCAGGGGCGCGCATCGAGGACCGTCCGGGAGTTCGCGATGTATGGCGAGACCACGGGGGAAACGGACGAATTCGGCCTCCCCGTGCGCTGCAACTGGGCGGAGCAGTACCGCGGCAAGGCCATCGTGGTGTACGGCCATTCCCCCGTGCCCGAACCGGAGTGGCTGAACCGAACCATCAACGTCGACACAGGCTGCGTCTTTGGCGGCAGGCTCACCGCTCTCCGCTATCCGGAGAAGCAACTCGTCTCCGTGCCCGCCAAGAAGGTCTACTATGAGCCGATCAAGCCCCTCCAGAAGGCCCCAGAGGTGCTAGCGGCGGAGGTGCGTCGCGAGGATGTTCTCGACCTCAAAGACGTTCTGGGAAAGCGCGTGGTCCGCACGCGGCTCCACGGCAATATTGTAGTTCGGGAGGAGAATGCCACGGCCGCCCTCGAGGTCATGAGCCGGTTCGCGGTCGACCCGCGCTGGCTCATCTACCTGCCTCCGACCATGTCCCCGCCGGAGACGAGTCAACGTCCGGGGCTCCTCGAGCACCCCGCCGAAGCCTTCGCCTATTATCGCCGCCAAGGAATCCGAGAGGTGGTGTGCGAAGAGAAACACATGGGGTCTCGGATCGTCGCTATCGTCTGTAAGGATCCAGAGGTTGCGCGGAAGCGTTTCCGGATTGGCGATGGCCGACTAGGGGTCGCCTACACACGGACCGGTCGCCCGTTCTTCGGCGACCCTGGAATCGAGGAGGAAGTTCTGTCTCGCCTCCGCTCTGCGATGGAGGCGAGCGGCCTCTGGAAGCATCTGAACACCGACTGGATTTGCCTCGACTGCGAGTTGATGCCTTGGTCCGCGAAGGCGCAGGAACTTCTTCAGGAACAGTATGCCGCTGTCGGCGCCGCCGCCCGTTCAGCCCTCACGGAGGCTCTTGGTGCACTAGAACAGGCGTCGGAGAGGCATCCCGAAGCGCAGTCGATGCTCGGCGCTCTTCGGGACCGCACCGAGATGGTCAATCGGTATGTGGACGCCTACCGACGATACTGTTGGCCCGTGCGCTCGGTGGACGACTTCAAGCTCGCGCCGTTTCACATCATGGCCGCGCAGGAATCCGTCTTCGCCGACAAGAACCACTTATGGCATCTTGAGACGCTCGCCAAGCTCTGCGAGGCCGATCAGCGTTTGCTTCTGCCGACGGCCCATGTTCTCGTGAATCTCGACAATCCAGCCGACGAGGACGCCGCGACGGCATGGTGGGAGAGGCTGACCGCCCAAGGGAGCGAGGGGATGGTCGTCAAGCCCCTTGAGTTCGTCGCCCGCGGCCGGCGGGGGCTCGTTCAACCGGCCGTGAAGTGCCGCGGTCCGGAGTACCTGAGGATCATCTACGGACCCGAATACACTGCGCCCGAGAACCTCGAACGGTTGAGGGCGCGTGGGCTCGCGCAGAAACGTTCCATGGCCCTTCGGGAGTTTGCCCTCGGGGTCGAAGCCCTAGAGCGCTTCGTACGGGGCGAGCCGCTGTATCGCGTTCATGAGAGTGTTTTCGGAGTCCTCGCGATGGAAAGCGAACCGGTCGATCCCAGGCTATGATTTCTCACAATACAGAGTGCGAAAAGGGGTTCCTTGGCGTCCTAAGGGTTCCGGGCGGCGACGACGGGCCCATGTCGTCCTCGCCGAAAAGCGCTCGCGACCGCCCGCTCGCCCTTCACGTTCCGCACCGGCTGGACGCCGCCTAGAAGCGCCGCCGTCCGTGGATCCGCTTCTCGCCGCGCG
>CAYNEM010000036.1:0-7579 GCA_964396265.1 uncultured Methanomassiliicoccales archaeon | reverse complement strand
CGCTCCGCGCAGCTCACGAAGCGCTACGGGGACGTGACCGCCGTCGACGCCGTGGACCTCGAGGTCCGCCCGGGGGAGATCTTCGGCCTCCTCGGGTCGAACGGCGCCGGCAAGACGACGATGATGAAGGTGTTCATGACGCTCCTCCGCCCCGACGGCGGGAGCGCGTTCGTGGACGGGAGGGACGTGACCCGCGACTCGCTGGCGGTGCGCGCGCTCCTCGGCTACGTGCCGGAGAACCCGGCGCTGTACGAGAAACTGACAGGCTCGGAGTTCCTCCACCTGCTCGCGACGCTCCGCGGGATCCCCCGGGAGCGTGCGAAGGACCTCATCCGCGACGCGGCGGACCTCTTCCGTTTGGATCGCGAGCTCGAGCTGGAGATGGATGCGTACTCGCGCGGGATGAAGCAGAAGATGACGCTCGCGGCCGCGACGTTCCACCGCCCGAAGGGGCTCGTGCTCGACGAGCCGACGAACGGGCTGGACCCGCGGTTCACGAAGATCCTGAAGGGATATCTCCGGGACTTCGCCGCAGACGGCGGCACCGTCCTCCTGAGCACGCACATCACGGACGTCGCGGAGGCGATCTGTGACCGCGTCTGCGTGGTGCACAACGGCCGCATCGTCGCGCTCGGCACCGTGGACGAGGTGGAGGCGAGGGCCGGGGCGTCGAACCTCGAGGACGCGTTCGTGACCCTCGTCGGGGACGCATGAGCGCCTTCGCGGTCTACGCCGCCGATGTCGTGGACGCCGCGCGGGCCCTGGGCACCCGATTGAAGCGCAGGAAGTCCGCGGCGGTGTGGTTCGCCCTCCTGTTCGCCGGCAGCATCTGGCTCGCGCTGCGACTCTCCGAGCTCGCGCTCACGGTCGGACTGCCGCCAACGCTCGAGGTCACCCCCGGCACCCTGCTGTTCGTCGCCTTCTTCGCGACCCTCGGGAAGGGGGCCGTCGACGCCTACCATCGCGCGGTCCGGCCGGAGACGCTCGTCTTCCTCCTCTCGCAGCCCGTCCCCCGCCGCGCCATCGCCCTGGGGAAGTTCCTCACGATCCTCTGGTTCAACCTGGCCTTCCTCGCGGCGGCCCTCGGGTTGGCGGTCGCGATCGTCGCGGTCAACCGGATGGACGTGCCGCTCCCGTGGGAGTTCGCGGCCTCGCTGATCCTGGCGGTGGTCTCCGGCCTCGCGTCCGGGTTCACGCTCGCGATCCTCGGCTCGCTCCGCACGTGGCGGCGGAAGGCCGCGGGGCTCGCGTCGTTCGCGCCGGTCATCGGGGCCGTGTACGTCCTCCTCGAGTCGCAGAATCCTTCGCTCGTGCAGGCGCTCATGGCGTTCCTGGCGGTGACGCCGATCGCCCTCGCGTCCGTGCTCGCGAGCTCGCGTTTCCTCGTAGAGGCGTGGAACAACCAGAGCGCGGGACGGCGACGCCCGGGGGAGCCCAAGCCCTACCTCCGCCTCGCCGACGCCCAGCTCGGTGCCCTCCTCGACGCGGAGCTCAAGACGATGGTCCGCCGCCGCCAGCTCGCGCTGTCGGTCGCCACGATCGCCGTCCTCGGCGTCGCCCTCGTCGTCCTCTACGGCATCGTCGGGCCGCCGGCCGCACTGCCCCCGCAGTTCGCCCGCCTGTTCTATCCCATCGTGATCGCGATGGCGGTGTTCGTCGCCGCCTCCACGCAGCTCGCGGTCCCCGGGATGGCGGCGCTCGGCAAGGAGCTCGACCGCCTATGGATCCTCCGGTCCCACCCCGTCCCCGGCGCGACGGTGTACCGCGCGAAGACGCTGGCGGTCCTGATCCTGAGCCCCGCGATCCTCGTGGCGGTGGTCCTCCCGCTCCCCGTGATCTCGGGTTTCCCCGCAGCGGCGACGGGATTCCTGATCATCGTGTCCGTCGCCGCGTGTTTCGCCCTGACCGCCCTCGGGGTGTACGTCGGCGGCAAGCATCCGAACTTCGACCCGAACACGCAGGGCCTCCCGGACTCGATCGAGATGTACAACGTGTTCCTCGCGGCGCTCGTCCTCGCGTTCGTCGTCGTGGCGGTGCCCGCAGGCGTGTACCGGTTCGACGTCGTGCTCGGCATCCTGTCTGCAGTGCTGGTTGCGGACGGTTCCGCGCTTGCGGTGGTCATGGCCGCCAGGACGGCCGCGCGTCGATACGAGTTGGTCGAAGCCTAGGGCCTGGAGTCGGAGCGGGTCAGCTCCGATAGGCAACCCCTCTGTGCGAGATCCTGAGGACATGGACCATCCGTGAGCCCTGATCCGCATCGTAGAAGACGCGGTAGTTCCCGATGCGCACGCGACGAATACCCTCGCGTTCGCCGGTATTGGGTTTCGTGTCGAACCCAGGTCGCGGCGTGAACGGATCCCGTCTCATTTGCTCTATCGCTTCTCGAATGCGGACGGCCGTTTCCCTCTGGCCGGCTCTCTCGAGATCTCTAAGTTCTTTCCACACTCGTGGATGCACGAGGACGGCGAACTCCGGCACGGTTTCGGGGACTGCGAGTGCGGGTTTGAGGTCGCGTTCCAGAGGTCGGCGAATCTGTTTTGTTCCGCTCCCGCTCCATCCTCGTGTCTAGTTCCTCAAGAGTCATCCCAACGCCCTTCGTCTTCATCTCCAGCAGGCGCTTTCGGGCGATGCGGAGCTCCTGTGCGTACCATTGTTCGGGCTCCACTTCGTCCATGAGCTCATCGAGGACGTCGCTCAGGCTCTTTCCGCCCGTCTGGTACATCCTCAGACGCTCGTACACGGCCGGCTTGAGGTTCACGGTCTTGTAGGCCACGTATGGGAATAGTCACTATAGCTATTGTACCTTTCGGGAGGCGTATCGATTGGAGCGGTCCCGTTTGCAAAGGGGGCGCGGCTACCCCATCTCGCTGACCGCGCGCGGCCCAACGAGTCGTCGAAGCCGCGACGTAGGTCTTAATGCGACTCTTTTCCAAGGCAATCCCTCTCCGGTCTCGACGTGGAGGACCGGGTTCAAAGGCCTTTGGCGCCCGTATCAGGAACGAGAGGTCCGGACGGTCGCACCGGGGAACGTTTATAAGAACCGCGCCGGATGGCTCGCGCGGAATGCTCCAGGTCCTGTTGGCGTTCCCCCTCGTCCTCTTCCTCCCGGGCTTCACGCTCGTGAACCTGCTCTTCCCGCGGAAGGGGGAGATCGACCGGGAGTACGACCTCCTGTACCGGATCACCCTCGGGATCGTCATGAGCATCGTCGTGGTCGTCCTCCTCGGGTTCGTGCTGCAGGCGATGGGGGAGACCGCCGCGGGCACGGGGTACTTTACGGCCGAGGTGCTGTGGCCCGCGCTCCTCGGGATCACGATCGCGTTCTTCGTCGCAGGCTGGTGGCGGGGCGCCTATCCGATGGTGGGCCGCGTCCACCCGCTGCTGAAGAGGCCGCTGCCGCGGGAGCCCGCGTCGATCCTCGGCGACCTGGAGACGGACCGCGCGGTGCTCACGAAACTGCGCGAGCTGGCGGCGGAGCGCGAGAGCCTGCGGAAGCAGGTCAAGGACGCGGGGCGGCGCGTGTCCCTCCACACCGGGTCGCTCAAGGACCATTACGAGGCGAAGCGCTTGGACCTGCAGAAGAAGCTGAAAGGAATCGACGACGCGCTCGCGGAGCTCGAGACGGATCGCGCGAAGGAACTGTACTGAGGTGGTTCATGGAGTACAAGCAGGTCATCGTCGTGCGGGAGGACCTCGAGATCTCCGAGGGGAAGCGCGCGGCCCAAGTGGGCCACGCCGCCGTGAGCGCCGCCCGGGAGTCGCGCAAGGAGCACGCGATCTGGTACCGGGATTGGATCGCGGAGGGGCAGCGGAAGGTCGTCCTCCGCGCGAGGGACCTCAATGAACTGCTGGAGCTGCGCGACCGGGCGCACGGGCTGAACCTTCCGGTGGCGACGATCGACGACGCGGGCCTCACGGAACTCCCGCCGGGGACTACGACGTGTATCGGGATCGGGCCCGCGCCCGAGCACCTTGTGGATCAGGTGACGCGACGCCTCCAGCTATGGTGACGAAGCCGCAGTTCCGCGTCGTGGGGATCGACGACGCGCCGTTCTCGTTCCGCGACGCGGAGACGGAGGTCGTCGGGGTCGTCGTGCGCGCGCCCGCGTACGTGGAGGGCGTGATGATGACGCGCGTGGCGGTGGATGGGCGGGACGCGGACGCGCGTTTGGCGGTGATGATCGGCCGCTCGCGGTTCCGCGACAACCTCGCCCTCGTGCTGCTCGACGGCGCAGCTCTCGGCGGCTTCAACGTCGTGGACTTGGACGCGCTTCACAAGTCGGCAGGTGTCCCCGTGGCCACCGTCACCGCCAAGGAGCCCGACCCCGGCTCCATGGAGAAGGCGTTGCGCGCGCGGTTCGAGGACGCGGACGAGCGTTTGGCGGTGCTACGCCGCCACAAGCTCTCGAGAGTCGAGACCGCGCACAAGCCCCTCTACGTCGCGTGCGTCGGGATGGGCATCCGGGACCTCGCGGACGCGATCCGGCGATGCACGGTCCGTGGCGCTCTTCCCGAACCCCTTCGGATCGCCCACCTCGTGGCGACCGCGATCAAGAAAGGCGAGTCGCGCGGCACGTAGTCACCGGAGTCGGTACCGCAGGAATGCCGCCACGCCCCCGAGGGACTTGAGCTTCTTCCCTGCGTCGTGCGCCGTGCTCACCACGACGACCTTGCCGCGTCCCTGGTCGACGGCCCACATGATCCGTTCGCCCTGCTGCGTCCGCACCGCCAGGTCCGTGACGAGGAGCGTCTCCACCGCGCCCGCGTCCGCGGCGCCCTCGACCTCTGGCCCATAGGCGACCGTGCCTCCCTTCGCGATCTCCCCGAGCAGGCGCTCAACAGCTAACGTCTCCACGCCGACGCGCGATTCCTCGAGGACCTTCGCGCCGGACCCACCCTTGAGCGCCTCCTGGATCCCCGCGTGGCCGCCGTGGCTCGTCCCGTGCACGCGCATCTTGGCGGCGATGTCCTTGTCCTTTTCGCGGACGTACGCGGCGAAGTCCTCCTTCTCGAATCCGGGCCCGAGCACGAGGAGGGCGTCCCCGACCTCCGAGAGGCGGAGCTTCGCGAGTACCTCCGCGAAGTACTCCTCCTTCGTGCGCCCGCCCGGGAACATCTTCCCCGAGCGACCCGACTTGATCACCGCCAGGTTCTTGATCCCGTACCCGAGGACGTGCGAGAGCAGAGCCTCCTCGTCGTCGATCGCGAGGCACGCGATGAGCGGGCGGTTCGTCGCCGCCACGGCCTCGTTGATCCGTTGAAGGTCGTGCGGCTTCCACGCCTTCACGATCGTCAGGTCGTCCCCGATCGTCAGGTTCAGCGTGTGGTGTTGGCCGAGGTCCATCTCGCCCTCCTCGATCATGCCCGCGAGGCGCAGGCGGTCCGAGAACGCGTGGAACTCGATCTCCTTCACGCGGATGCCCAGCAGGAGGCGGCGTTTCTCCATGCGCTCGGGCCGGATCTTGTCGGACTTCTGCTCCTCGCGGCGCGAGGTGATCGCGCGCACGAGGTCGCTGATGGAGACGAGGTTGTGGAGATGCCACAGGTCGTCGAGGGACTCCATGCGGAGGCGGACCTCGCCGGCCTTCAGGTCCTTCTTCAGGACGCGCACGCGCGACCATCCGAGGCGGCGTATATGGGGGTATCGGGCGGCGCTACAACGCGACTGGATGCACTCACAATGAGTGCAACAGCGAGCCGCTGCCAGGACCCATCGCGTAGTGGTAAGTAATATGCTTTCAGACGTCCTTTGGCGCTCGAATGGGCATTACGGTCAACGTGAAGGTTGAGGGCGATGAGCGGATACCCTTCGAGGAGCGCACGGACGGGAAACCCCTCGCAGATGTCGTTGCAGGGTGGATTTGGTTTCCGGAAGTGGTGAGTGTTCTGCGCTTGTCCACATCGTGCGTAGAGTCCCTGCAGCTCGTGGACGACAGCGCCTATGGTGAGGGAGACGAGGAACCTCGTGATATGTGGCAGGATCCCCTCCGACTCAAAGCGTCTCTGGAGGAGTTGCGCGTGGTCCTCCAGAGGATTCGGGCGAACCCAACTGTCCTTGACCGAATACGTAAGGTCTCGAAGGGGAACGCGTCAGAAAACTTCAAGTCCGACCGGTTCGACGCATACGATGCAGGCGTAGAGGACTCCATCAGAATCTGCGAGTGGGCCGCGAGCCTCAAGAAGCGAGTGGCGCTCGTGGCGGTCTGAGTGGGCACCCGAGGAGAGATGGAGTGCCCACGCCGGACCAATCCCGCACAACCTGACTTAAGAGTTTCTGAACCCCGAACCTCCATCAAACTCGTTAACGGCAGCCGGGTTGGGTTCGAAGAGGACGCTCGGACTCGATCTACTTCAGCACGCCGTGGCCGATCAGCCGCCACTTGCCGCCGATCCGGCGGGAGATCGCGACGCGCTGCCCCGGCTCCGCGCACACGGGGATCTTGAGCGCCATCTCCGCGCTGTCGCTGCGCGCGCTCGTCACGACGCCGACGGTGAGCGCGGTGCCCACGGACACCATCAGGGGCTCGTTCGTCTTGATGCCCTCGACCTTGATGTCCTCGACGACGCCGACGACGCGGTCGAGCATGTGCGTCTCGACCGTCATCTTCACCAGCATCGCCGGCAGCGTGCCCGGCTTCCCGACGACGCGGCCCACGAGGCTGTCGGCCCTCGTGAGCGAGGGGTCGAGGCCCGTGCGGATCGCGATCAACCCGCCGGGCCGCACGTCCTTGCGCGCGCTGCCGCCGCTGTGCAGGCTCGCGATCTCGCTCGTGAGGTTCTCCCACGAGGACTTGCCGGCGACGGTCACCTGGCGGCCCGGGCAGATCTCGATCTCGTCCCCCACCTTCAGCTTCCCCTGCATGAGGGAGCCGCCGAGCACGCCGCCCGCGATCTTCTCCACCGGGATGCCCGGCTGGTTCACGTCGAACGAGCGCGCGACGAACATGCGAGGCGTCTTCTTCTCGTCGAGCGTCGGGGACGGGATCGTCTCCTCGATCTGCGCGATGAGCGCGTCGACGTTCACGTCGTGGTGCGCGCTGAGGGGGACGACCGGGGCGCCCTCCGCCACGGTGCCCTTCACGAACACCTCGATCTCCTCGTACGACTTGCGCGCCTGCGCGTCGTCCACGACGTCGATCTTGTTCTGCACCACGATGACCTTCTCGACGCCGATGATGTCGAGCGCGGTCAGGTGCTCCTTCGTCTGCGGCTGGGGGCACGGCTCGTTGGCGGCGACGACGAGGAGCGCGCCGTTCATGATCGCCGCGCCGGAAAGCATGGTGGCCATGAGCGTCTCGTGGCCCGGGGAGTCGACGAACGAGACCGCGCGCAGGAACTCTGCCTTCCCGCCGCAGTTCTTGCATTTCTCGTCGGTCCCGTACGACTTCGGCGCCTCGCACGTCGGGCACCTGTAGAACGCCGCGTCCGCGTATCCCAGGCGGATGGAGATGCCGCGACGGATCTCCTCGGAGTGGCGGTCCGTCTTCTCGCCCGTCAAACGGTGCACGAGCGCCGTCTTCCCGTGGTCGACGTGGCCGACGACGCCGATGTTCACGGACGGTTGCGCGGGGACCTTCAT
>CAYNEM010000035.1:0-8217 GCA_964396265.1 uncultured Methanomassiliicoccales archaeon | reverse complement strand
CACAGGAGGGCGTCAACAACTTGCTGATCGCCCACAGCAATCTGGGTTGGATCATCTTCCTCGCGTGGATCGCCCTGTTCTGGATCCTCCTCTTCCGATTCCTGCCGCGGGACGGCCTGGCGCCCGTCCCCGCTGCGCAGCAGGTGGTGCTGCCGAAGCGCCGGGGTACCTTTTGCGGCATCTGCGGGATCGTTCTCACCCCCGCAATCCCCGCCACCCGGTGTGTATGCGGCCGGTTCTTCCACATGGAGTGCCTCACGACCGAGGGGAGATGCCCATCCTGCGATCGCCCGCCCGCTGGGATTCCTTCCCCCGAGAAACACGTGGCGTGAGCCCCGCAGCCGAATGCAGTCCAGCTGCCAAGACACACTCAGAGCCGCACGATGTTCCGTATCTTGCGCTCGCCCCGATCCGTGATCCGGACGCCCGCGAACTCCTCTGTCTCGCCGCCCGCGAGGACGAGCACGTCGACGAGCCCGGATTCCCGGAGCTTGCGAAGTCCGTTGACAAGGTTTGCTTGCGCTATCGGGAATCCGCGTCGGCCCGACTCTTCACGTAGCTCGTCCAGGCTAAGCTGGCGGTGCACCCTCGCGAGGGTTTCGAGGATCTTGAGCCCGAGGTACTCCAACGTCATCTCGCGAAGAAAGGGCCCGTATGTGAGCATGAATAGTCTGGTGCGGAACCTGAATTGAACGGAGCTAGGGAGGACTCGGCAACACGTCGGACCGGATGCGAGGGTTCTCTCGTCCGACGGCGCGCGGAGGGCGGCGGCGAGGGCGGGCGGTTCCGTCTCGAGCCATGCCCGGAGGAGGCGCGTCTTCCCGTAACCTTCGGGAGCGGACCCTTGGAGGCGCACGTACCGCTCCTCGTCCGGGAACCCGCCGAGTTGTTTTTCGAAGGGCGACGCTAAGGGGAGATGCCTTCAGTTCTCGGGCGCGTTCGCGGCCGGGCGAGGGACGCAGAGCCGGCGACAACCTTCATAGGAACCCTTGCGGAGAAGCGCTCCACGGTATTTCAAAGCCTTGGCGGTTCAGCGGGGAAGGTCGGATCGACCTCTTAGATCTCCTTCCTGACAATTCCGAAGCGCCCATTTAGCACTACGGGAATCCGCTGCTTCTTCCTGCAGAAGTCCGTAAACGCTTCGTTCTTCCCGACATCGTCCGAGAGAAGAAACCCGCCTGGCTTGATGAAGGGCCACGACGCCTCATACTCATACGTCATTGCTTCGTACGTGTGTTCGCTGTCGTGTAGGAACACGTCCAAGGCGTGGAGTTCCTCGAGAAGTGGAACAAGCTTCTCGAAGGTCTTGCCCAGAATCAAGGTCCATCGAGTCCGCAGGCGCTCCGGCACCACCCATCCTGGCCCTCGCCCCTCGGGGAGGAAACGCATCCCGGAATTCGGCAGGTCAATCGAGTAGAGTCTTCCAGCACCGTTGTCTTCAAGGGCTTGGAGGATGAAGGTCGTCGAAAACCCGGAGGCCACGCCGGTCTCGACGACGACCTGCGGCCTCGCCATGCGGACCATTAGGTAGAGTTCATAGGGGTGAACGGTCTGGGCGAGCCAGCCTTCCCCCAAGTGCACGTCAATGTGATTGAGGAGAAGCCGATTCCAAGCGAACTGGCGGCCGACCCGGCGAAGCTGACGTTGCCCCAGCGTCTGAGACAACGCATGGGCGGCGGCATGCGCCCTCTTCTGCCGTTGGAGATCTCGTTCCGTGACGCCCGAGATTCTGCGAAGGGGTCTGCGACTTGCCACATAGGCCAACGCTAGGTAGGGGTCGCTCAACGCGACGGAGAGACGCCGGAAGGTCTGAGTCACGGCAACACATCGAGGGTGGGAGTCTTAACTGTTGCGGGACCCAGGCCCTCGAAGCTTCGTTGATTCGATGTCGGACACAACTCTTATGTCCACCCGCCTCTATCGCCACGTCCGCACCGGTTGGGCCGCGTGGGCCCAACGGGCGCAGGACACAGACCCGATGGCCAACGCGGAACGACCCCTGGTCAGCTTCAACACCACGAACTACAACACGACGTCCTCCCCTGGCACGGACCCCAACAGGCGCACGTACCGCTCCCCGTCCGGGAACCCGCCGGGGTGCTTCTCGAACGCGACCTCGACCATCCCTGCCTGGAGGTTGCGGGCAAGCTCCTTCCCGAGGCCGAGGGAGGCGGACCCCGCCACGACTTTCATGGTGTTCCGCTCGGGCAAGCCCGTAGCGCTATTTCAAAGCCCCGCCGTTCCGTCGTCCTGCGGGCCTTCGGGGACATCAACGAGAGCGTCGACGCATACTCCTGGGTCGCGCTGGCGCCGGAGACGGGGGCGATCATGAACGCGATCGGGATTCCCACGACGCTGGGACCCGTCGCAGGAAACACTGCGCCCGGGCTGACCTTCCGGACGGAAGGCGGCCTGTGGGTGACCGTGGTCATCACGAGTGCGTGTTCGGGGATCTACAGCTTCGCAATCTTCGCGTCCGCATTCACGGCGTTCGTGATGACGGAGCAGAAACGGTTGACGAAACGTGTCGTCGCCTTCTTCGCGCTCGGCGTCTTCCTCGCGTACCTCGCGAACATCCTCCGCATGGTCGCCATCGCCTACATCGGTTACAAGTACGACACGCCACAGGAGGGCGTCAACAACTTGCTGATCGCCCACAGCAATCTGGGTTGGATCATCTTCCTCGCGTGGATCGCCCTGTTCTGGATGCTCCTCTTCCGATTCCTGCCGCGGGAGGCGCCGACGTCGACCCCGGAGGCAACACCTGCCCCGCGACTCCGGGGAACGTTCTGCGGGATCTGCGGCATCGTCCTCACACCCGCGATCCCCGCGACGCAGTGCAACTGCGGGAAGTTATCACGTCGAGTGTCTCAATGCGGAGGGAGGCTGCCAGAACTGCCAAGCGCCCCCGCTATCCTATCCGGCGGTAGACCACCCCGCCACCTAGGGCGTTGCGGTCCAGTGTGCGGCGGCCATCCACGACGACTCGCTTCGCCATGCCGCCAAAGTCCTTGGTCGTAAGCTTGCGGAATTCCGGCCAATCCGCTTGAATGATGCAACCGTGGGCGCCCTTCAACGCTTCCCGGACCGAGGCCGCTTGTGTGATGTGTGGCATCGCCTTCGCGAAATTCGCACCCGCCACAGGGTCGTAGCCGATGACGGCGGCGCCGCGCTTCTCGAGTTCCCGAACGATGGGGATGGCCCGCGACTCCCGGACGTCGTCCGTCCCGGCCTTGAACGCGAGCCCCAAGACCGCGATCCGCTTCCTGCCGAGACTCCCCAACTCCTCCTCCAGGATGTCGACGGCGCGCAGCGGTTGGCGGTCGTTCAGCGCCAGGACCTCGCGGAGGAACCGGGCGTCGTATCCCTGGAGAGACCCTGCCGCCACGAGAGCCGCCACATCCTTCGGGAAGCAGCTGCCGCCGAACCCTACGCCGGGCACCATGAACCGGGGGTTGATCCGCGGGTCAAGCCCGACGCCCTTCACGACCTCGTCCCAGTCGACGCCGAATCGGTCGCACAGGTTCGCGAGCTCGTTCGCGAAGCTCACTTTCGTTGAAAGAAGAGCGTTCGTCGCGTACTTGATCATCTCCGCCGTACGGAGGTCGCAACGGAGCTTCGTGCAGTCGAATGGTTCGTACAGCGCCGCCAACGCGTCTCCGCTCGCCTCGTCCCGCTCCCCGATGATGATGCGGTCGGGCCGCAACGCATCCTGAAGTGCGGACCCTTCCCGGAGGAACTCGGGGTTCACACAGAGGCCAAACCGTGCTGAAGCTCCCGCCCGACGGCGAATCTCCGGGACGATTACGGCTTCTGTGGTTCCGGGCAGGACCGTGCTTTTCACTACGATCGTGTGGCGTTCTCTGCGCCGGGTCAGTGCCTTGCCGATCATGCTAGTGGCGGCGCGGATCTGGCGATCGTCCATGGAACCGTCGGCACGCGCCGGAGTGCCCACGCAGAGGACTGAGAACTCCGCTCCACGAACGGCGGACGGGCCGTCGGTCGTCGCTAAGAGCCCCCCGCTCTTGACGGCCTTTCGGAGTGCAAGGTTAACGCCCTCTTCGACAAATGTCGCCTTTCCGCGTTTGACCAGGTCCACCTTGGCGGCATCCACGTCGACACAGACGACCCTGTGTCCCTTGGCGACGAAGGCGAGAGCGGTGACGAGCCCTACGTACCCTGTGCCGACGACCGCGATGGTGGTCACGCCGCGAGGATTCCGTCCCCTCGTAGAAAAAGGTTTGTGGGCTTGTGTCATGTGCGTCACGATGGACGGAGATCATTCGGGCCAGGGGAACGGACCCAGCTGGCCGCACTCGTCCATGAGCCCGCTGGCGCGGTCCCCGAGATTCATCAAGGCGTCGAGCGCGCTCGCTTGGGGGATGAACTTGCCCCACAGCTGCGGGTAGGTGGGGTGATGGAATTCCTGCAACCGCACCTCGAGGCCTACAAACTGGTCGCGGTCGAGGTAGCCGGGTCCGCTCGGTCCTGACAGGTACGTATCTCCGCCCGCTCGTCGCGTGAGTTCAGCGAGTTTCCCGGAAGGAGACCCCTCCTCAGACACATCGATCTCCGACGCCCAGACAATCTTGCGTTCGATCCGCAGGGCCCCGGCGAGGAACTCAATGAGCGGTCGGTTAATTGCCGCGAGGGTCAGGGGCGGTTCGCGATACAGCGTTTCCACCTCCCCGGCGTACGAATCGAAGAACCGTGCCCTAGCGTAGTTCGCTCGAATTGCCCTCCAATGGTCGATTGCCCACGGCTTCGACTCGTCCGATTGGACCGCCCGAATCTCGCGGCCCGTTGGCCGTCGGACAGGAATCGTAAGCCACGTCAGCCCCTTCGGCGTTTTGATCCTGTTCCGGTTGTGGAAGTCGTTCTTTGAGTACTGGGCGGTGTCGTACAGTACCAGTACGTCCGCGAGGAACATCTTGTGGAAGAACCCCAGGTACGGGAGGTAGTTCGGCTGGTGGATTGCGACGATCACGGCCCCCCCTCCCGGTACAGGTACAGGGTGAAGTCGTGGGGGAGGTAGTCGTGGCGCATCACGACGCGCCGCGTCAGCCGCCGAGCGTACCGGGTCATCCGCACGGGATCGAAGTAGTGTCGTCCCCGCTCCTGCCAATCTGCCGCGGTGCTCAGCATGTTCACCGCGACCGCCGTGCGACAGGCGGCGAACGCGGACCGGAGAAGCCGATGCATCGCGCGGTCGTTGTCCCCGGTCTCAACGTTCAAAACCCCGGATCCGAGCACGTAGTCGGCAGGCGGGAGAGACGCGTTTGCGACGTCATGCACCTCAAAGCGGACGCCCGGATGGAGCTCCTGCGCCTTCGCGACGAGCCTCGGGGAGAGATCGAGGCCCGTGTACGCGACGCGGATCCCGCGGGCCACGAGATGGTCGTAAAGGTGGCCGAGGCCGGAACCTACGTCCAGGACCGTGCGGCCCTCCAGAGGGCCGACCTCTACCAGCACCTCGAACCGCGTGCGCTGTCCCTCGGGGCTCCAGTCGAGCGTCTTTGGGTTGTCCCCGTATCGTCGCAAGCGGGATTCGAAGAACCGCCGGACGTCGACCATCGCGAGGGTCACCAGAACATGCGGTACACGACGAAACCCTCCGCGTACGGGCACCCGGACTGCGCACCGCGGGTGCGCGCGAGGCTCCGGAAGGACTCCTCGTCGAAATACGCGCGGGCCTTGAACTGGCTCTCGTAGCACCGCAACGCAGCGAGCTTCCCCTCGAGGACGTCCGTGATGTCCACGAACAGGCTCGGCGTGAACGAATGGCTGCCGTAGCGGAGGATCTCGTACTGAAGGATCGTTTCGTTCCGCCGGAAGTTCCGCACGGCGGCCAGCGCGACCGTGCTGTGGTCCTGGTGCGGGTCCTCAAGGAAAGGGATGAGCACGAGGTCCGGGTGCAGGTCCTCCTGAAGGCGCTCCAAGATTCCCATCACGTCGCGCCGGTGCTCCGGAAGCTCACGGTTTGGCAGACCGTACGCGTGTGGTGCGGCTCCGGTGGCCTCGCACGCACGGAGGAACTCGTTCATCCGGAGGTCGGCCTTCGCGGACGGGGCCTCGTCCTCGCAATGGGACATGACGGCCGCGTGGGTCTCGGCCCCGGCCTTGCCGGCAAGGATGAGGGTGCCTGAGCACCCAAGTTCGATGTCATCCGGATGCGCCCCAAGCGCAAGGACCCGCTTGAAGCCGCGAAGCGATTCCGATGCGGGCGCTGCCGCGGACCGACCCCGCCGAGCCCTTTTCGGCATGTCCAGCCCCGATGCGCCCCCCATCCGTCTTAAGCGTTTCCCCTCGATTCCTGAGTTAGGGCGGCCGGTGCGCGAGCATCTGGCGGTATCGTTGGAGACTTTCGCGGAACTCCGCGTCGGACCCCTTCCGAATCCAGTGCCAAGGGACGCCCAGAATCAGGCCGAACGTGTAGACGAGGAGGCCGAGGGGCGCGGTCCGTCGATACGCGCGCTCTCCCCAGAGGTTTCGGTACATGAGGATGGAGAGGGCGAGCGTGTTCCTGCGGAATTCCGGCGGTGTCCGCTCTAGGTACCGGAGGAACGTCACGCCATACCAGAACATCGCCGCCGCGCGCCGGATGCTTGTCCGGTGCACCTCGACCGCGTCGCCAGCGGGCTCGAGTCTCCCGTAGATGTCGCCCTCGAGCGCACCGCGGCTTGTCGCTCGGACGAGCCACGAGAGCACGGTATCGACGCCAATCGCCATGTCCTCGGGATAGCCACCGAGGCGGAGGAAGTTCGCCCTTCGGTGGTAGACCACGTTCAGCCCGCGACCATCCCAAAGATAGTCCGCGCCCTCCGCCGCCCGATCAAACGCTAGGTGGTTGAATCCTGCGATGATGTCGTCATCGTCGTCTTGGAAGAGGATCCAGTCCGTATTCGCTCGATGCGCACCCAGATTTTTCTGCTTGGAGCGCGTGTCCCACGGGGACGGAGGGAACCGAATGTAGATTGCCCCGGCCCGCTCGCAGGCCTCTCTCGCTGCGGTCGCCTCGGCCGGGTTTGGCGTGGCATCGACGACGACAACCTCGTCGAGCCCCGATTGCTTCCAGACCGGCACGCGGCGCCTGAGATGGTCGGGCCGTCCTTTGGTGGAGCAAATCAGGGAAATGGTCGGCATGGGGCCCCGGAACCTTCAGCGCAACTCGCCTCGCGGGAATAAACGTTGCGCGGCAGTTCTCACGATTGTGCTACACAGAGAATCGCGGAACGGGTTAAGTACGCCGTCGGGGGTGCCCCCTGATGCCCCAGTGGTACTCCGACGAGGACCCGAAACGGACGCTCCGGAAGTGGGTCGTCGACCGCTACGACGAGGGCTGGTCGATGTGGCGGATCTGCCGGGAGCGTCGGCTTCCCCAGTCCACGGTCCATCGGTGGCTGCGCTGGGCGGAGGAAGGGAGAGACATGGCGAACCGGAAGCCCGGGCGGAGGACCGGAACTCCTGGCGGTGGGGCCCACGCAAGGTCACCCGGGAACTGAGGCGGCAGGACCTCCGCCTCGCGGAGGGGAGCGTCTACGCGATCATGAAGCGGGAGAACCTGAACGAACCCCTCCCGCGGCCGAGGAAGAAGCACGCCTACATCCGCTTCGAGCGGGAGCACTCGAACTCCCTGTGGCAGACGGACTGGAAGCAGGTCGACGCGGACCACTGGCTCACCGCGTACCTGGACGACCACTCCCGGTTCGTCCCCGGCGCGGTGATCACGGTGGGGCCGACGACCGCGGCCTCGATCGCCCTCCTCGAGGACTGCGTGACGGAGTGGGGGACGCCGCGGGAGATCCTCACGGGCCACGACGTGCAGTACCACGCGATGCGGGGCGGGACGAGCGCCTTCGACGTCCGCCTCGGGGAGCTGGGCATCACGCACATCCTGGCGGGGATCAAGAAGCCCACGACCACGGGAAAGATCGAGCGGTGGTGGGGCACGTACGATCAGGAGGGGGACCTCTTCGAGACCCTGGACGACTTCCTGTTCTACTACAACCAGGTCCGGCCGCACCAGAGCCTGGACTACGAGAAGCCCCTGGAGGTGTTCCTTGCGGACCTCCCTGCGTAAGGGAGTCTACTCCCGTTCCACTATTTCTTGCGTAGCACACACCGATGGGGGGTTGTATCCCGCCTCGTGGTGGCAGTAAGTCTTACCTTCGGGACTACCGTGCCGAGGTCCCATGGACAGTCCGGATAGGGCGGACG
>CAYNEM010000034.1:0-9599 GCA_964396265.1 uncultured Methanomassiliicoccales archaeon | reverse complement strand
CAGGCCAGCCCGCATGACGCAACACGTACGCACGGCCGCGACGCCCCGCTTCCTGCCGCCAGACTTCATCTTCCAAGGCCGCGCCTAAGGCGGCGGAGAGTGCTTGTACGTCCTCCGGGGGAACGAGCCTGCCCAAATCCTCGGACTCGACGAACTCCAGGCCAGGGATTCGTGACGCAACGACCGGGCGTTCGCATGCGAGGTACTCGTAGACCTTGATCGCGCTCGACCCGCTCTTCAAACGCTCACGGCTCATTGGGGCTGTGCATACGTCACATGCGGCAACGTACGCGGGGACCTGCGGGTAGGGGACAGTGCCGACGAAACGGACGCGACCGGCCACGCCCAGTTCTTTCGCCGTCGCCTCCAGCGCGGCTCGGGCCTGTCCACCGCCAACGATCACGAGGAGCGGGTCGCGAACTTGGAGGCGAGCAAAGGCTCGGATCAGGACCTCTACCCCCTGCCAGGGAGCCAGGTTGCCGACGAATCCGACCACGGGGCTTTCGAGGGGGATGCCAAGCAAGGAACGCGCCTCGGCAGCAGGACGCGGGGCGAAGAGCTCCGTGTCCGCCGCATTCGGCACCACCCGAATGCTGTCGCGCGGCAGGCCGAAGTTGGCGGCAAGCCGGTTCCTCAACACTTCCGTGACCGCGATGACCGACCTCGCCCGACGGAACGCGACGCGAGCGGAGTTCATCGCCCACGCGCGCACAGGCGCGGGCAACGGCCTGCCGAGCTGGACCTCGCGTTCCGCGAGTGCATCCCCGTTCACCTCGTACACGAGGGGCAGTCCTGCTGCGGCGGCTGCAACCGCCTCTCCCAAATCCCCGTAGCTCCGGGAATACACGACGTCAGGACGTCGAACCCCCACCGCGCGGAACAACGCTCGGGCGACCGCGGGCTTTCGAACGAGGGCGAACGCAAGGTCGAACGACGAGCGTATGGGATAGACTTCGACCCCGGGAATCTCGAGTGCCGTCTCCGGCGAGGGCCGGACGACGACGCGGACCTTGTGGCCCCGGAGGGACATGTGGCGTGCCAGCTGGCGGAGGTGGACCGCATCCCCAGCGCGACCCCCCCAGGTCACGTCCTGCGCGAGGAGGAGGAGGTCCATGGGCAGGAGTCGCATCTCAGGCGGTCGGCCATAAACCTATTGGCCTCGGTCTCGCGAGATCAGGGACCTCAACTCCTCAAGTAGCTCCGGACCAAGATCATCCCGCCGCAGGCCGAAACGAACGTTCGCGAGGATCCAGTCGAGCTTGCTCCCGAGGTCATAGCGCTCGCCGCGGTACTCGTAGGCGAGCATCTCTTCGCGCTTGGCGAGCGCGCGGAGCCCATCCGCGAGCTGGATCTCCCCCGCGAGCGTCGGCTTCAGGTCCCGCAACTCGTCAAAGACGGACGGCATGAACACGTAGCGGCCCATTGCCGCCAAGTCGGAGGTAACTTGCTCAGGGCGAGGCTTCTCCACGACGTCATTGATCCGCCAGAGCCGCTCTGCGACCCGTTCGCCGAGGATCATCCCGTATCGTTGCATCCGGTCCCTCGGGACCCGCTGAACGGCGATGACGGAGACGCCTCGGTCCGAGTGGATGTCCATGAGCTGGCGTATGCAGGGGACCCGATCCACGGTGACGTCGTCGCCCAAGAGGCAGGCGAACGGCTCACCGCCGACGTACGACTCCGCGACGGAAATCGCGTGACCCAGGCCCATCGGCTCCCCTTGACGGAGGTAGTGAATCCGGGCCGACTTCCAGAGGGTCTCGAGTTCCTCGAGCGCGGCGAACTTCCCCTTGCTCCGGAGATGGGCCTCCAGCTCGATGTTCTTGTCGAAATGGTCCTCAATTGCCCGCTTCCCCCGACCGGTGACGATCAAGATGTCCGACAGGCCAGCGGCGATCGCCTCCTCCACGACGTACTGGATCGTGGGTTTATCGACGACGGGGATCATCTCCTTCGGCTGCGACTTCGTGTACGGGAGAAAACGGGTGCCGAGTCCGGCCGCGGGAATGACGGCCTTCATTCGCCGCCGGATTCTGAGAGGGACTTATAAATTGACCGGAACCTGTCGCCGCGCACACTCACGTCAAGCAGTGATCGGACGGTCGAAAGACGGCCGACTAGGCGACCTTGCCTTGACGTTCTGAGCTGGGTAGTCGCTGGAAGGAGGTCGGACGTTCATTTCGTTGCGAGGAGACGGGTCCCCGGATGCCCTACCCGGAACAGCCCCTGCGTCCGGTACGCCGCCAATGCGAAGGCGAAAAGCGGCCCGAGTTTCCGAATCGGAAGGGTCCGAGAGATCCTGCCCTCGTACGGGGAATCCAGCTGCATTCTGAAGGACGCGAACCGATAGGCTCCCCAGACAGCGCGTGAAGGGCGGCGGAAGCCGATGGCCTGCATCAATTGTTTCCATGCCCTCTGCGGCCGGATGTTGATGTGGGTAGGATCCGTGTCATTGGGCCTTTTGATTGCAGGCGTTGTGAGATAGAAGAGCCCCCTGGGGGCAAGGACGCGGTGGGCTTCCTTAAGAAGCCGCTCAGGATGTTCGAGATGTTCGACCGTCTCGAGTGTCACGACCAAGTTGAACGAGTCGTCGGGGAACGGAAGTTCCTCCGATTGCACGTCAATCCACGTCAATCGCGAACGCACGGGAGAGACGCCGATCGCGTACTCGCTGACGTCAACGCCAACGGCATCAATCCCCTCGTCAACTAGGGCTTTGACAAGTGCCCCCTTTGCGCATCCGATGTCAAGGGCCTTTTTTTGCCCCCAAGCCTGCCCACAAGCGGGCGAACGGACGCAGCCTTCCGTAGAGGTCCTCGAATATGTAGCCGCCGCCGACTTCGTCCGCATGGCGATCGAAATAGTCCTCATCGAATTTTCGTGCTGCGTCCGCCCTATCCGGACTGTCCATGAGACCTCGGCACGGTAGTCCCGAAGGTAAGACTTACTGTCACCACGAGGCGGGATACAACGCCCCATCGGTGGGTAACCTTCTTAGCCGCAGCATGGTTGCGGAGAGACGGAACCCGCCCCTCGGGAGGCAGGATGCCGAGCCTAGCACTTGTCTGTTCGACAAAAGGCCGCCCGCGCCTCATCGAGCGTCGTGTGCCCCTATGGTGCGGGTCGGGGATTGACAGGGTGGTCATCGTCGATGCAAGCCCGAATCCCCAGGATGCAATGGCCACTGAGGAAGTCTGTCGAAGGAGCGGAGCACACTACGTCAGATTCCCCCCTTCGCCCCGGGATACACGGACAAAACAGAGGAACTTGGGAGCACGGATGGCGGACACCGACTGGATCCTATTCCAGGACGACGATGACGACATCATCGCGGACCTCGACCATATCGAGTTCGATCGGGTAGCAACCGGGATGGATTACATCTGGGATGGGAAAGGCGTTAACATCGTGTACCATCGTCGGGAGAACTTCCTCCGCCTCGGCGGATATCCCGAGGACATGGTCCAAGGGTGGCTTACTACACTCTCATGGCTTGTGAGGGCGACAAGTCGCGGAAATTTGGAAGGAAGCCTCTACCGGCGACTCGAACCTCCGGGAGGCGCGCCCGAGACTCGCATGATGTCGATCCAAAAAACCGCCGCGAACTTCTGGATCGGATTCACCTGGATGCCCTGGCTTGAGCGGACCCCCCCGAATCAGAGGGAAAAGGTGCTCGCCCATGCAGTCCTCTATCTCATCGGAATCTGGTCAGAACGGGACTACCGAGCCACGGCTCCCTTGGGTCTTCTGATCTACGCAACAGGTACGGTTCTCGGAATTCCATGGCACTTCTTTAGGAAGTTATTTGACCCCAAATTCCGAGAGGGCTTGAAGCTGTACCGGAGGGCGTTCAGATGACGCCGGTCTCGGGTAGCCCGATACCCCGCCCGGGGCCGGGAACAAACCACGAAAACCGGAGGGAAAGGATTATGAGGGCAAAGAGGAGCATCAGGCCGACGATGCCACGCCGCTCAGCCGCGAAACATCTAAACGAAGCCGCGCGCGCACTTCGCGGTTACTCTAGGGTGTTGGCGCTCGGCGCGCACCCCGACGACATCGAGCTCGGGTGTGGCGGCTCCTTGATCCTCGGGAGCAAGGCTGGCGTGGACATCCACGCGGCGACCCTGTCGGCCTGCGAGGACGAGGCCCCGCCCGGAAGGCCCGGTCTTCGGATGAAGGAGTTCCTCCGCGCGTGCGACGTCACGGGGGCCACCCCCCACGCGTATGAGCTGCCGAATCGGGAGTTCCCCGAGCACCGCCGCGAGGTCATGGACGTCCTCGAACGCCTGCAGGAAGACGTGAAGCCGGACCTCCTGTTCATCCCTTTCCTCGAGGATCCCCATCAGGACCACGAAACGGTCGCGAAGGCCGCGATCCGCACGTTTCGCCGAAACGAGACGATCCTCCAGTACGAGATTCTGCGCTACGGAAGCCATTCCTTCACCCCGAGCCTGTTCGTCGACATCACGGGCGCGCTCGAGGCGAAATTGGCGGCGCTACGCTGCTACACGAGCCAGTTCAAGGCCCGCGCGTATTTCGACGAGGAGTCCTTCAAGAGCCTCGCGCGGACGCGGGGCGCGCAGTCCGGCTGCGGGTACGCCGAGGGATTCGTGCTCTACAAGATGTTTTGGTAGCGCCGCCGCAAGGATAAAATCGGCGGGCCGGCATGGCGCTCCCCTCGTGGTCGATATCCGTCGATTCTTCGAGAGCCGCCTCCGACGGTACGGGGACTCTCCGAAGACCCTTGACTGGAGCGAGGAAGGACAGCGCAGGCGATTCGAAGTTCTCGCGGAGGTCGGCGAGCTCCATGGGAGGTCGGTCCTCGACGTGGGGTGCGGGCTCGGGCACTTCCTGAACTTCCTTGAGGCGAAGAGCATCCGAAGCAGGTACGCCGGGCTCGACCTGTCCCCACGGCTCATCGAGAGGGCCCGGGAACTCCATCCTGCAGCAGCGTTCGAGGTATTAGACGTGACTGGCCGCTCCTTGCCACGACGCGCCGACTACGCCGTCGCCTCTGGCGTGCTGAACGTAGAGACCGGAACGAACGAGGCGGACATGCGACGAATGATCCGGGCCTGCTTCCAGGCGTGCGACGTTGCCGCGGCGATGAATATGCTGAGCACGTGGGCCGATTGGCGGGAACCCGGCCGGCACTACTACGAACCCATACGCATGGTCCGTCTTGCGCGCCGCGTGAGCCGCCGGGTTGTCCTTCGCCATGATTACATGCCGCACGATTTCACGCTGTACCTCTACCGGGGGGAGTCGCGTTGATCGTCGCGATCCACCAGCCGAACTACCTCCCGTACCTCGGCTTCTTCCACAAGATGTTCCTCGCGGATGTGCTCGTGCTCTACGACACTGCGCAGTACTCCAAGAACGACTTTCATAACAGGAATCGGATTAAGACGCAAGAGCGACTGATGTGGCTCACGGTTCCGGTCAGGAGGCCAACAGGCCGTGAGATTCGTGCGGTCGAAGCGGATGCGTCGAAACCGTGGGCGAGAGACCATTGGGAGGCGATTCGCGTGAACTATGCGCAGGCGAAGTACTTCGGTGCGTACGCGAAGGACGTGGAGGCGTTCTATCGCCAACCCCCGGCCACGCTCGCCGCAATCAACCGACCGCTCATCGAATTCCTCGCAGGGGCTCTGGGAATCAAGCGCCGAATCCTGTGGGCGTCGGAGCTGGCGGCATTGGAGGAGCCCTCCCCCTCCGGGAAACTGGTGGAACTCACGCGACGGGCAGGCGGCGACACATACCTGTCCGGACCGGGCGGGCCCGATTACCTTGATCGCGACATGTTCGCCGGCCTGGAGGTGCGCGTGCAGGAGTTTCGCCATCCGACCTACCGCCAACTGTGGGGCAAGTTCATTCCCAACGCAAGCGCGCTCGACGCCGTTCTGAACCTGGGGGATCACGCTGGCGGGCTCCTCGAGGAATGCGGCCAGCTGAGTCCGTTCCCCTCTCGCAAATGATCATCGGATCGTCTGCCGGAGTCCGTACGCGATAGGGGGCCGCAAAGCTTTTTCTATGAGGGACCGGAATGCTCGCGGTGTGACCACAATCGCCGTCGTGGGCACCGGGTACGTTGGGCTGGTGACGGGTTTGGCCTTGGCCGCCCATGGACATCGTGTCGTCTGCGTGGACGTCGATGCCGCGAAAGTAGACTCGGTGAACCAGGGGAAGGCCGCATTCTTCGAGGCGGGCGTCGATGCCGCACTCCGGAAGGCCATCAAAACGGGGGCACTCTCCGCGACGACCGACGGCGTGTCCGCGGTCCGGGGAGCCGAGTTCTCGTTCCTGTGCGTGGGCACTCCCGCGCGTGCGAACGGCTCGATGGACGACCGCCAACTCCGCTCCGCCGCCGCGATGATCGGCGACGCGCTGAAACGGCGCAAGGGCCGCCATACGGTCGTGGTGAAAAGCACGGTCCTCCCCGGAACCACAGAGACCGTGATTGTTCCCGAGATTCGTCGTGGGGCGGGGGCTTCAACGCGATGGGGCCTGTGTGTGAATCCGGAGTTCCTGCGAGAAGGGTCGGCGCTCAAAGACGCGTTGCGGGCGGATCGCATCATCATCGGGGAGCGGGACGGGGCGAGCGGAGACGCGTTGGCAGCGCTGTATGAGCCGTTCGACTGCCCGAAGCTCCGCTGCGACCTCCGCACTGCGGAGATGATCAAGTACGCGACGAACGCCTTCCTCTCGACGAAGGTGAGCTTCGCGAACGAGCTCGCGAACCTGTGTGACCGGTTCGGCGTCGACTGGGACGAAGTCGTGAAGGGCATGGGGCTTGACCCGCGAATCAACCCCCGGTTCATGGTGCCCGGCGTAGGGTTTGGGGGCAGCTGCTTCTCGAAGGATGTGGCGGCTCTCGTGGCGGCAGGGTCCCTCCAGGGATACGACGCCCGGTTCCTCCGCGAGGTCCTGGCGCTGAACGACCGCCAACCGCTGCGCGCCGTCGACATCCTGGAGGAGGAGTTGGGGAGTCTCGGCAGGAAGCGGATCGCGGTCTTGGGGCTCGCGTTCAAGGCCGGGACGGACGACGTCCGGGAGTCGCGGGCCATCCCCATCGTTCGGGAACTCGAGAAGCGCAGCGCAGCCGTCATCGGCTACGACCCTGTAGCGGGAGCGAATTTCGCGAAAGCAATGCCGCACATTGCGCAGGCAGGCTCCGTTCCGGACGCGTTGGAGGGTGCCCATGGTTGCATCATCCAGGCGGACTGGCCGGAATTCCGCAAGCTGAAGGCGAAGGACTTTGGCCGCATGGCGAAACGAGTCGTCGTGGATGGCCGACGCTCCCTAGACCGGAAGTCACTAGCTGGCGGTGTGGTCTACCGCCGGATAGGCTAGCGAGGGTGCCTGGCAGTTCGGGCAGCGCCCCTCCCCGTTCAGGCACTCGGCATGGTAGAACTTCCCGCAGGCACAACGGGTTGCGGGGATCGCGGGGGTGAGGACGATGCCGCAAATCCCGCAGAACGTGCCGCGGCGCTTCGGCAGCACGGCTTGCACCGCGACCCCGGCCTGGGTTGAGGAGTCTCGTGGCAGGAATCGAAAGAGCGCCATCCAGAACAGGGCGATCCACGCCAGGAATATGATCCAACCCAGATTGCTGTGGGCGATCAGCAAGTTGTTGACGCCCTCCTGTGGCGTGTCGTACTTGTAACCGATGTAGGCGATGGCGACCATGCGGAGGATGTTCGCGAGGTACGCGAGGAAGACGCCGAGCGCGAAGAAGGCGACGACACGTTTCGTCAACCGTTTCTGCTCCGTCATCACGAACGCCGTGAATGCGGACGCGAAGATTGCGAAGCTGTAAATCCCGGAACACGCACTCGTGATGACCACGGTCACCCACAGGCCGCCTTCCGTTCGGAAGGTCAGCCCGGGCGCAGTGTTGCCTGCGACGGGTCCCAGAGTCGTGGGAATCCCGATCGCGTTCATGATCGCCCCCGTCTGCGGCGCCAGCGCGACCCAGGAGTATGCGTCGACGCTCTCATTGATGTCCCCGAAGGCCCGCAGGAAGAGGAGGGGGAGGACGAGGATGAGCGAGAGCGTGAAGGCGAAGAGGAAGACGAAATCGCGCTCCCTCCCGTACCGCTGGGGCACGAATCGATAGGTGATGAGCATCCCTCCTGCCAGAAGGGCGGCCTGGTCGTGCTCGAGGAGCTCCGGCGTCACCGCCCAGAAGGCGTTGTAGGCGAGATCCGCGACGATGACCGCGATTCCGAAGACGGGAAACAGGGGGATGAGCCGCCCGTCCAAGGTCGCCCACCAGAGGAACCGATGCGCGAGCGTGTCGCCCGGCGAGCGGGGTCCTCCTTTGGCGGTGGGCCAGAACACGAGCGCAAGGATCGCGAAACCGGCCGCCAAGAGGGGCACGGGCACCAAGCCCACGTCCCCTTTCGGCCGGTTCACGACGAGGTCGACGCCCGCGACGACGAGGATGAGGCCGGCGACGACGAGGACGTTTCGGTGGCCCTTCGCCCACCCGACGACGTTCCGGAACTCCATGGGCGCGCGTTCATCGGAGGCGCGCGTATAAAAAGGCTTGTCGCCCCGTGTCATCCGTGCGAGGATTCCCGGAGGGAAGGAACGGCGGGGCTTTGAAATAGCGCTACGGGCTTGCCCGAGCGGAACACCATGAAAGTCGTGGCGGGGTCCGCCTCCCTCGGCCTCGGGAAGGAGCTTGCCCGCAACCTCCAGGCAGGGATGGTCGAGGTCGCGTTCGAGAAGCACCCCGGTGGGTTCCCGGACGGGGAGCGGTATGTCCGCCTCCTGGGGACCGTGCGCGGGGAGGACGTCGTGCTCGTCCAGTCGACCCACCCGGACGACAAGATCGTCGAACTCCTGCTGTTGCACGATGCGATCGAGGGCGAGGGGGCGAGGAGTGTCACCCTCGTGATCCCGTACTTCGGGTACGGCCGCCAAGACAAGAAGTTCGAGGCGGGAGAACCCGTGAGCGCCCGGGCTCTCGCGAAACGCCTCCAGATCGGCGTGCAGGCCGTGTACACGGTGAGCGTCCACGAGCTCGGGGTCCTCAAGTTCTTCGACGTGACCGCGAGGGACGTGAGTGGGATGCCCGCGATTGCACGCTACCTCGGAGGCAAGGGAATCGACTCCGTCCTCGCGCCGGACGAGAATGCGCAGCGCTTCGCCCGAGAGGTCGGTGAGACCCTGGGCGCGGATTGGGACTTCCTGGAGAAGCGGCGGATCGACAGCTACACGGTCGACGTGACGCCGAAGTCGATGGATGTGAAGGGCCGCCATGTCGCGATTGTGGACGACGTGATTTCGACGGGCACCACAATCGCAATCGCCGCCAAGATGCTCCGAGAGCAGGGTGCGAAGCGCGTCGTCGCGGCGTGCGTCCACGGCCTTTTCGCCGCCAACGCGCTCCAGCGCCTTCAGGCGTGCGACGAGGTGGTCGCCACGGACACGTTGCTCAGCCCGGCGACCCGGGTTTCCGTAGCGCCCGAGCTCGCGGCGGCAATCCGGTGGTCATTGCACGGGCTTGCATAAGTTCGTCGGCCGCTCGAGATATCGGTTGAAGGCGATCACCGCGATCGACAGCCCGTAGTCCGCCATCCGCTGGATCC
>CAYNEM010000033.1:0-9813 GCA_964396265.1 uncultured Methanomassiliicoccales archaeon | reverse complement strand
TGGGGAAGAAGGCGGAACAGCAGGCCCTCGCCAAGTACGGGCTCGACTTCGTGACAGACCGGTACCTGCCGGAGAAGCTGGGAGAGCTCGGGTTGATGCGGTAGACAGGGGTCGGTCGCCGCCCCGCTCCTCGACGAGGGCCTCGCGTATCTCGCCGATCACCTGGTCGTTCAGGAATTTCATGCGTCCATCACATTCGGCGCGATCGAAGACCGCGCACATCTCGAAGTACTCTGGCGACGCCCACCGGGGAGTTCATGGGAATCACCGCCAGCGAGATCGGGACCTACGGGCTGCCGAGGGCCCTCCGCACGAGGAAGGAGTCCGCCCGCCGTGGAGGGCGAAGGCGCAGTGGCCACGAAAGGAGATGCGACGGCAGAAGCCGGAGGACTGAGCGAGGGTCGAGAAGAGATGAAGCCCTTCTTGTCCTTCGGCACATGATCGTCGAACCATGCAGGAGGCGTCGCCGGGTGATGTTCACTTCATCAGATCGCGCGGGGACCGGACCTCGGGCAGCCACGAGAAGTGCTTCTTGTTCTCCGTGACCATGATTGCCCCCCGGACTTGGGCCAGCGCCCCGATGGCGTAGTCCCGAGCATTGTCCGCGAAGTCCCAGCGGCCGACGACGGCCTGGGCCGCCGCCTCCGCTTGGGCGGGGTCGAAGGGCACCACCTGGATCCGAGCAGCCGCGAGCGCCGCCTGGAGCTCCTCGAGGGACCGTTTCCGCTTGAGGGCCTGGTAACACGCCTCGAGATACGCCACGGCGGGAAGCAGGACCTCTTCGTCGCGGTCGCGGAGCCATCGCAGGAACGCGGGGTCGGCGAGGGTGTTCGTGTCGAGGACGAGGACCATGGCCTCACCGCAGTCGGAATCCCCTGCGGCTCTCCTGGATCGTCTCCTCGACCCCCTCCATGGTATCGGCGAGCCAGTCCAACAGCTCCTCCGCCCGCCGGAGGACGTAGCCGTTCGCAGTGCGTACGAAGGCGATGCGGTCCCCTTGCTGGATCTTGAGGGCCCGTCGGACGTCCCGGGGGATGGTCACTTGGTATTTCGTCGTGACCGTCGTCGTGCTCTTTGGCATAGGTAATACATTTATGGACAGCGTAATACTTAAGCCTTCTGGCAAAGGCGAGGACCCACGTCTCCGGGCACTCCCTTTGCAGCACCTGCCGCGAGCTTGTTCAGGGACCTTCGTCGAAACGAGGTTAGGGATGCGGTTCGTCCTCGACTCACCCGCAGGTACCGCGTCGAATCTCACGAGACCATGCGAGCTTTTGTGATTGTGACCGCCTTCCGCGGTCGGTCGTCCGCGTCCTTGGGCACCTTCGCGATCCGGTCGACGACGTCCATGCCGGCGACGACCTTCCCGAACGCCGGGTGCTTCGGGTTGAGCTTGTGGTTGTCCACGACGTTGATGAAGAACTGGCTCCCGCCGGTATTCGCGCCCGCGTTCGCCATCGAGATCGTCCCCCGCGCGTTCCGGTTCTCCGGGGGGAGCTCGTCCTTGATTGCGTACCCGGGCCCGCCGTACCCCGTGCCCTTCGGGTCCCCGCCCTGGATCATGAACCCGTCGATCACCCGATGGAAGATTGTCCCGTCGTAGAACCCCTTCTCGACGAGCTTCCGGAAGTTTCCCGTGGTGATCGGCATCATCTTGTCGAATAGTTCGATCGTCACGTCGCCCATCGTCGTCTGGAGGAGGACCGTCGTCATGGGCCCCACCATCTGCGCCTCGTATGTAAAGCCTCTCAATCACTTTCTACGTCTCGCATCCGATGCCGTCGCCGTCGCCGTCGAAACGGTGAGGATCGGGGGCGAGAACCCGAAAGTTCCGGAACGAAATCTCTCCGCAATCGAGGTCCGGGGGCGGCGGGGGGATGCAGACGTCGGGATACGCAGAGTCGCAGTTCCCCGGAGGCGGAGGCGGGGGAGGCGGCGGAGAGGAGCAGCCCGTCCAGGATTGGCCCCCGAACTCGCTCTGTGAGCAGAATTCGTAGTAGGTCTCCGCGCGGCCCGTGGAGATCATCGCGGCGTTCGCGTTCGTGCCGCCACAGTAGGCGACCGCCAGGACCCGGCCGTACGGGTCATCGCCGATCTGGAAATCGTCCTCGTCGATGAGGGCGAGGGAATCGAGACACATGTCCGTGAGGTAATCCCGTGCCTCGGGCCCGCCGGATTCGCTCAGCTCTGGGGCGTCGACGAGCACAAGGCGGATCCGGAGGCCGCCCTGGACCTCGAGGGTGTCCCCGTCGAGGACCCGGGTCACGATGCGCTCGATGCAGAGGCCGACGGATCGTGGACATTCCGGTCCGTCCGCAGGCGGCGGCTCGTTGACCGTTGATGAGGGCGAATTCGAGAGTTTGGCGGCAGCGAATAGTGCAGCGATCACGACGGCGGAGAGCGTGAGGGCGGCAAACAGGGTCGAGCGCCGCCGAAGAATCATACAGCCGGGGATGGCAAGGGATTCCATAAAGCCTCCCGTTCGCGTCGGCAAGCATTCCTGCGAGAGTTGGATCACCAGTGGCGGATCTGCCGCGCGGAGAGATTGGGAGGCCCGAGGCGGGCGAGATGGCCGCGCACGCTGCGGGTTCGAGCGCCGCAGATCAGACCGCGGCTTCTCCGAATCGGTCTCGGCGGTACTGCGGATAGCGCCTCCCCGATGAGCAGACCTACAAACGAAGCGATTGCCGGGATCGCGATGACGGCGGCGATCGATGTCCCGTACCCATCCCACGGGGACCCAAACGCGAGAGAGAAGGCGAGGGCACCGGAGCTATAGAGAGAAGCGACTCCGATGGCCGTCGGCACTGACGAAACCTTCCTGGTAGGCTTGGCCATGACCCCCCTCTCCGCTGGGATGGCATGACGGGGAGATAAAGGCCAAGGCCAAGCCCCACGGCATGAGGCTACTGCAAGGATAGGGAAGGTACGCCCCCGCGGGGATTCGAACCCCGGTTTGAGGCTCCGCAGGCCTCCGTCCTGTCCAAGCTAGACTACGAGGGCGCGGTGCCTCCGATGGAGGCGGAGGTTATGAAGGTCACGCCCGACCGCCCCCAGCTGTGCTCTCGCGTTCACCCGCGGTTGATGCGATCCTCGTAACTGCTAATCTCGCTATCGTTGAGAGGCCTCAATGAGACAAGCCTTTCTCGATACTTCCGCAGAAGCTCGCCTCGCAACGGGATGTTGCCGCGAGAATCGGTCGGACAGGTTCGGACGGATTCGAGCGGAGGCTCTTCACGATCACTGTCGGGCTCGACCATGCCGCCAAACCAGGACGCGAGTCTTGCGGCTAGGGCAATGAAGAACGGACGGCTTGGTAGAGTCATTTGGAGCCAGCCCCTCCCGTCCTCCCTCGTGATCGAGCCGATGGTGGGTGTCAGGGACAGGGCCTCGTCCGGCCAATTGGCTTCTGCATAGTCCTTGGCGTCATCTCCGATGTCCAGCTCCCAGTCTCCCAAGTGCGACGGCGAGGCGGGTCTCACTCTTGGGCTGCCGCGAACGTTCACGCTGGGCTCTCCTCCAGGGTCGGGCGCGGAAACAAGCTCAGCGCTCGCTCCCAGAACGATGGCCATGAGCTCCACCACCCTCATTGGCTCCACATCGTTCGGCAGGAACAGATAGCAATGGGCTCCCATTCGACCCCTCGAAACCATAGGTTCCCGAATAGATATATGCCTAGGGTGACTCTTCCGAGCGCATCCATGCACCCCGCGAGACGCATCCACGCCGCCAAGTCCGGGAAGCTGAAGGGCAAGACGATCGTCCTCTGCATCACGGGGAGCATCGCCGCCGTGGAGACCGTGAAGCTCGCGCGAGAGCTGATCCGCCACGGGGCGCACGTCGTGCCCGTCCTCTCGAAGGATGCGATGGAGATCATCCACCCGAACGCCCTCCAGTTCGCCACCGGACGCGACCCCATCACGAAGCTCGATGGTACCGTCCCCTACATCGAGCTCGTCGGGACCGAGGGCACGGCGGACCTCGTCCTCATCGCGCCCGCCACCTCGAACACGATCGCGAAGATCGCGATGGGGATCGACGACACGGTCGTGACGACGTTCGCACAGAATGCCCTCGGCGCGGGCATCCCGATCATGATCGCGCCAGCGATGCACGAGACGATGTACGCGAACCCGCTCATCGCCGCGCACCTGAAGACGCTGGAGACGCACGGCATCGATGTCGTGACGCCCAAGTTCGAGGAGGACAAGGCGAAGCTCGCGGATGTCGACGAGATCGTGGCGCGCGTGATCCGCCGGCTTGGCGGCTCAGCGTTGGCGGGGAAGAAGGTCGTCGTCGTCGCGGGCGCGACCGCGGAGCCGATCGACGACGTCCGGATCGTGACGAACCGCTCCTCCGGGGAGACGGGCGTCGAGCTCGCGAAGGCGGCCTTCGAGCTGGGCGCAGACCTGGAGGTATGGCTCGGCCGACACCATACACACGTGCCGCAATACCTGCGCTCGCGCACGTTCGAGACGACCGCAGACCTGGCGTCGATGGCGGGCGACATGAAGGCGGACGTGTGCGTCGTCCCCGCCGCAATCAGCGATTTCACACCGCGGAAGGCGGTCGGCAAGATCCCCTCGCGGGAGGGGTCGATGACTCTGGACCTCGACCCGACGCCGAAGGTCCTGCCCGTCCTCCGGAAGGGGGCGAAGGTGCTCGTCGGGTTCAAGGCGGAGGCGCGTGTGTCCGCGGAGGACCTTCGTTCTCGTGCGATGGCCCTCCTGAAGGAGGCCGACCTGGACCTCGTCGTCGCCAACGATGTCGCCAAGGTCGGGAAGGGACAGACCTCCATCCTCATCATGGACCGCCAGGGCAGGAGCACGGAGCACGCAGGCTCGAAGGCCGAGGCCGCGGACGTGATCTGGAGGGCGGTGATCCATGGCCTCGGAAAGTAGCGCCTTCTGCCCCGGCCATGTGACCGCGTTCTTCGAGCCCGTGGAGCACGCGGACCCGTTCAAGAAGGGCTCTCGCGGCGCGGGCCTCTCGCTCACCCTCGGCGTGAAGACGCGCGTGAAGGCGCGCCTGGGGCGGAAGCAGAACATTCGGATCTACCTGAACCGCGAGGAGGTCTCCGCGCCCACAACGCGGTTGGCGGTGGAGCGGGCGATCGGCGGGGCGTCCTTCGAGGTGTTCGTGCAGAGCGACGTCAAGCTGCCGATGTCGCAGGGGTTCGGGATGAGCGCCGCCGGAGCCCTCAGCGCCGTTTTGGCGGTGAACGACGCCCTCGAGCTCGGGCTCTCGCACCCCCGCTGCGTCGCGATCGCCCACGCGGCGGAGGTCGAGGCGAGGACCGGACTCGGGGACGTGGTGCCCGCATCGCTTGGCGGCATGGACCTACGCCTGGAGCCGGGTGCGCCGCCCAACGGGATCGTGAAGCGCATCTCCGCCGATGCGGACATCCTTCTGGGGGTGGTCGGTGCCCCGATCCCCACGCGTGCGGTCCTCTCCGACCCCGCCAAGGTGAAGACGATCGCGGAGGTCGGGGCGCGGTGCGTCCAGGAGTTCCGCAAGACGATGACCATGCCCGACCTCTTCCGACTCGGGCGCGAGTTCGCGATCGCGACTGGGCTCGCTCAGGGCAAGGTGATGGACATGATTGAGGGCGCGGCGCCATACGGGCACTGCACGATGGCGATGCTCGGGAACTCCGTGTTCGCGGTCGGCCAGCTCGAGCCGCTGGACGCTCTGCTCAAGGGCATGGGTGCGCAGCGGTACCGTTGCACCGTCGATCAGAAGGGCGCGCGGGTCCTCACTCTAAGAGCGTGAACAGCCGGTTGTCCCCGTCGACATCGAACACGCCGAGGCGAGCGCCCGCGTCGAGCCACCCGTGCGCGTAGTTCACCGCCGCGAAGGCGTTCACGAGGTCGCCCTTGGCGGCGAAGTGTTCCGCGTCCGCGTGATAGGACCGTGCCATCCCCAGGAAGTCCTCCGCGATGCGGCGCGCGTACGTCTTTTCAGGGGCGATGACCTTGAGCTTCTCGAGCGCGCGGCGTGTCACGGCGAGGTCCTTGCGCACGAGGTCTTCGGAGAGGTCGGCCATGGCTCGGATGTGGCGCCGGGCCGTAAGAAGGTGCGCCCCGGACTTTACACCCCGTTCGAAACGGCGATTTCCCTAGATAGAGTGGAGGCTCCCTCCGGACCGACTTCACGGGGGTCGGTACACGACGGCGATGATCTTGGGGAACGAGTGGGAAGGTCCTGCCCTATCTTGGCATGACGCTCGTCCTCCGGCTCGTCTTCTTCCTCATCCCTGCCAAGCTCCTCTCCTGGAAGTCGAACTGAGGAGTCAGTCAATCCGCGGGGAATCCTTTTCTGCCCCTTCCCGGTTGCTTCGCGGGAGGAATCCGGACGAGGGGCCCCGCCATCGCGACCTACGCGGTCCGCACGGTCGTACGCAATCGAAGGGCAACAGTCTCCGCTCTCGTCGGACTCGCCTTGGGCGTCGCGGTCGTGGCCGCGCCGTGGGCAGCGATGGACTCCACGCTTCGCGGGGTGATGGAGTACTACCTGGAGGGCCTCCCGTTCGACGCCTCCGCGAGTGGCCCCGAGTCCGGTCTCGCGAACGCCACCCAGGCGCTCGCAGCGGTCCCGAACGTGGAACGGACGGAACCTCTGTTGATACACATCGTCGAGGTGAACGCCTCCGCGAGTGGCCTCCCGAACGCCACCGTGGGCTTCGTGATCGCGAACTTTGTCTTTCCGACATTCGACAGCGTGGCGGACCGGCTGGGAGTCGGCTGGGACGGCCCGCCAACCGGAGGGGTGATCGTGCACGAGGACTTCGCTCTCCTGGGCTTCCAACTGGGAGACCCGATTGTCTTCGAGGTCCGACAGTTCGTCCTTGGCGCGAACTTCACGCAGATCGGCGAGGTTCGAAACGCAACTTTCCTCGTCAGCGGCTTCTGGCGCACGCTGGATCCGCCCCTCGCCTTTTCCACGGGTTCTTTGTTTCTGGGGGCGGGCGACCTCCCGCGGTTCGAAATGGACTTGAACCTCACATGGCTTGCGACCGATGCGAGCGTACTTGTGTGGCTCGATCGGGACGCACTCCTGGACCCGTACGACGCGGCCGGAACCTCCCGACGCCTCCAGCGCCAACTGGCCCTCATGAATTCCGCAGTCTTGCCCCACGGGTTCGGGCTCAGCTATGTGGGGGGCACCGGTGGTCTACCGCTCCCTTTCATTTTCGAGAACCTCGACCAGGGCACACTGATTCTTCGGCTCTTCTTCCTGCTCATCGCCATCCCGACCCTTGGCCTTGCGGTGCTTCTCTCGAAGGTCGGGTTTGATGTCGGGCTGACCTCTCGGCGGCGGGAGCTCGCGGTCCTCCGTGCCCGGGGCCTCTCCCTACGCGGCGTGCGCCTCTTCCTGACGGGGCAGGCGCTCATCCTCGGGTCCCTGGCGGCAGCGGTCGGCGTCTTGCTCGCCATAGGCCTCAGCCGCCTGTTCTCGGTGCCGAACTTCGCCGTGTCCACAACGCTCGCCCCTTCGGACGTGAGGCTCTCGCCCGGAACGATTCTGCTCACGCTCCTCATCGGGTGGCTCCTCGCACTGGGGGCGTCCCGCCGCGGAATCAAGCTCCTCGCCTCGGAGGACATCGTCGGCGGCCTGAAGACGTTCCACGCCGAGGAGGTCGCTATCCCCCACAAGGCTTCACGGGACTTCCTTCTCGCGGGCGTCGCCGTCTCGGGAATCCTTCTCATGATCGCCTCCGCATCCCTCGAGGGCTCTCCGCTCGGGGTCATCGGGTTCCTTCTTGGCTTCTCCACCTTCATCCTCGCCCCGCTGGCTCCGTTCTTCCTGACAGCCGCGATCGTCCGGTACCTAACCCGGGGGACCACGGTCGCCTATCGGGCACTCTCCCGCCTCCTCCGACCCGCCGTGGGCGATCTCGAACCGTTGGTGGAGAAGAATCTCGCGCGAGCGCCACGGAGGGCCTCGAACACGGCGGTCATCGTTACGTTCGCGGTCGCATTCGTCCTCGTGGTCAGCATCATCGCTGCCTCCTCCGAGGCGTACCGGCGCGAAGGTGTGCTGCGTCAAGTCCCCTCCGATGTCGTCATACAACCGTACTGGGACGGCGGCGGCATTATCGAACCCTTGTTCACGCCCGCTTTGTGGGACGCCCTTCGCGCGATCCCCGGCGTCGCGGAGGTCACGCCCGTCCTTTTCGCGAGCTCGAACTTCGGTGTGACGATCGTGTTCGAAGCCTCGACATTTCTGCGGACGGTCCCTTGGCTGACCGCCTCCCATCTTGGCGGGACGGACCCAGCAGCCCTGATGGCGGCTCTCGATGTGGGCGGGACGTTCGCCGCCACTGAAGCGTTCCAGGCGGTCTACGGTCTCCACGTTGGCGACGTCGTTTCCCTGGGCGACGTCCTCTCCGTGGACGTAACGGCCCGCCTCGCGGCGGTCGTAAGGGACTTGCCGGGACTCGCGCCGGGCTTCCCGATGGAAGCCACGTTCGTGGATTTCTCGACGGTCCCCGGTGCAACCATGTTTTCTTGGAGGGGGGTGAGCTACCTCATTGCAGTTGAGTCTGGGGCGAACCCACGGCAAGTCGCCCAGAACGCCTCGGCCGTGTTTGGCGGATATGCGTCCGTCGTGACTCAGGCGGAGGCGTTCGAGCAAGAGGCGCGGAACCCCCTGTCGGCCGCAGTGTTCTCGTACTTGACGACGCAGACGCACGTGGCGCTCCTCCTGTCCGTCCTGGGCGTCGGGCTCCTCGTATACACGGGGGCTGCCCTTCGTCGGGAAGAGTTCGCGACCCTCGTCGCCCGAGGGGCGAGGCCGCGGACGGTCGCGAAACTTGTAATGGCCGAGGGATGGGTCGTGTCCCTCCTGGGACTGATGCTCGGCGTGGTTGCGGGACTCGTGACCGCCGCCACATTCCTCACGCTCGCTTCGATCGTATCGCCCACGCCGATCCCTTTCGTCGTGCCCGCTACGGTCCTTTGGCCCCTCCTGGCCGCCGTCCTCGGCGTGTGGGTCGCGAGCTTCATCGGTGCGCTCTCCATCCAGAGGATGGACGTCGCCCGGGCCCTGAAGTTGCGAGGTGGTTGAGTGACGGACATCGTCGTCCACGATCTGATCAAGGTGTACAAGATGGGAAAGCTCGAGGTCATTGCGCTTCGCGGTCTCGACGCGACCTTTGCCGGCGGGAAAGTCACGTGGATTCGCGGACCCTCGGGCTGCGGGAAGACGACCCTGCTGAACCTCGTCGGCGGCCTCGACCGCCCCACCGCGGGGTCGATTGACTTCGGCGGACAGAACGTCGCGCAGATGTCCGACGCGGAGCTCGTGAAGTATCGCCGGGAGAAGGTCGGCTTCGTGTTCCAGTTCTTCAACCTCGTCCCCGTGCTGACGGCCTCCGAGAATGTGGACCTCCCCATGCGCCTCGCGGGAGTCCCAGCGAAAGAAAGGGACAAGCGTGCCAAGGAGCTGCTCGGCGTCATCGGCCTCTCGAAGCGGGCAGGTCAGAGACCTGACGAGCTCAGCGGTGGGGAGCAACAGCGGGTCGCAATCGCAGTCGCGCTCGCGAACGAGCCTCCGATCATTCTGGCGGACGAGCCGACCGGGGAGCTCGACTCCGAGAACGCGACGATTGTCTTCGACTACTTGGGCAAGGCGAGCAAGGAGCGCGGCAAGACAGTCATCATCGTGAGCCACGACGCGCACGCTGCGCGAATCGCCGACACCACCATGGACATGGAGGACGGGCGGCTCGTCGCCGTCAGTCCTCGATCACCTTGACGGACTCGCCGCCGTGCTTCGTCTCGCGAGGTCGCACCTCGACCATGAGAGGCA
>CAYNEM010000032.1:0-10862 GCA_964396265.1 uncultured Methanomassiliicoccales archaeon | reverse complement strand
TTCGGAATCGCCGGGCTTGTACTTGCGGATCCCGTCCATCGCGAGGCCGAGGCCAGCGACGCCGCCCACGGCACGCGCGCCGAGTCGGGGGGCGTCGTCCATCGTCGCCGCGTCGACGGAGCGGTACGCAGTGATCGGTCCGATGATGCCGAGGGCCGCGCCCGCGACAGGCATCGCGAGGTTCGCGCCCTCGGTCTGCACCATCTGAAGTCCCTGTCCTGGAGCCGCAACGACCGCTTGAGCCATAGCATCCGGCATGTATCGCACCCTCTAACTCGGCAACCCCCTGATTATATGTGGTGTTATAAATACATAGGGTCGGTCGTCGCGGAGGAACTCGTATGCGCGTGATTCATTTTTCCGTGCCTTCCGAGCGGCATCGCGGCCCGCAGCGGCTCGCGGAAGCACTCGCCCGCGCCGAGTCTGCACTCGGAACGGATGCCAGCGTCGTCGGCGAGGAGGTGCTGGGTTCTCCCGTGCGCGTCGCCGACGTCGTCGTGTTCCACACGGTTCCCGCCGAGGTGATGCTCCGGTTGCCGTGCTTCGTCGGGGCGAAGAAAGTCCTATGGTTGCACGCGATGCCTGAGCATTGGCTCGCCTCGGCACTCGAGGAGGGGGCGAGGCCGCTGTTCCTGAACGTCGCCGCAATCGCGGTGGCCGCCGACGCACTCATCACGGAGCAGGCGCGGGCCGCACCCATTTGGGAGCGCTGGCTGGGGCGCGGACCCGAGATCGTCGCGCCGGGGATCGATCTCGCAGAGTGGTCGCCCGTCGGGGAGAGCGCGTCGTTCGAGGGGAAGCCGGCCATCTTCTGCCCGGACGCGCCGTCGCCGATGAAGAACCCGTTCGCCGTCGTGTCCGCACTCCCCAATCGTGCGGTACTCCACATCCTCGGCGACGACGACGCGGCGCGGGCGCTCGCGCCGATGCGGAAACTTGTGCGCGTCCATCCCAGGACACCGAAGATCGACCGTTACTACCGAGCCGCACCGATCACGCTTTCGTCGCTGGCGGTCGAAGACGTCAGCCGGTCAGAAATGGAGGCGGCAGCGTGCGGGTCGTTCCCGTGCAAGGTCGACGCGTTGCCCGACGTGATTGCCCGTTGGCGGCGGGGACCGGATTCGTTGCGGGAGTCGGCCCTGCACATCGCCGAGCAGGAATACGACATCAGGCGGACCGCCAAGGCCGCACTCGCGATTTTCAGGGGGGATGCGTGACGGTCGGCGGCGGGGCGAACAGGGTGTTCTTCACCAACTCCTGGAGCGCGTACCGGTCCGACACGACACCACGGCGGATGAGGGACATCGTGAGGTTCACGCGGGAGATCGGGTTCAAGCCCGTGATCCACGAGGCCGCACTCCGCGGAACGGAGGAGTTCTTCCGCGACATGGTCTCCTACTGGCGGTCCTCGGACGTTTTCCTGTGCGTCTACCCCCACGTCTTCAACCCCGTCGGGCGCGGGGCGCACGTCCGCGCCGCGAGGGACATCTTGTTCCCGTGGCTGCGGGAGCTGGGGCGGTCCCGGCGGCGGACGTCGATCCTCTACGTCGCCGACCTCCCGATCGAGAACAACGTCGCCATCGGGAACATCGCCTCGGCCCCGCCCGCCGCCCTCGAGGCGGAACGCGCCTTCCTCGAAGCCTTCGACGCGGTTCTCGTGTTCAACCGCGCGATGGGGGACGCAATCCGGACGAAGTCCGCCCGCCCCGGGCAGAGGGTCGTGGAGTTCTCCGTCCTCGACCTGAGCCTGCGGGCCGATCTCACGGCAACCAAGGGAATCGGCGGGGACGTCGTAGTGGCTTACGTCGGGAACCTGCGCCGGGACTTCATGGGGGAGTGGCCCGCAAGCCTGCCGAGCGTACGCGGAGTGTCATACCGTTTCTACGGGACGGCGGACGGGGCTTGGCTGAACGCCCTGGGGAGGGCGGACGCGAAGTTCATGGGGCGGCTGCCGGACACGCAGCTCACGGCGGTCCTGGCAGCGGAGGCGCATTGGGGGGTCGTGGACTTCTCCGCGCAGATGCGCCCATACTTCAAGTACGGCTCAACAGCCAAGTTCTCGAACTACCTCGTGGCAGGCGTCCCGGTCCTCGTCCCGGCGGCGCTCGGCTACGTCGCGTCGCTCGTCAGGGAGCACGGCCTCGGCCTGGTGTACGACGGACCGGAGTCGATTCCCGGGATTGCGAAGGGGGCTAGCCGGGACGAATACGCAGCGATGCGGTCCAGGTGCATTGCGTGGGGGAAGCGGATCAACTCGGGCGAGTTCATCAAGGGTGCGCTGGAGCGGGCGATCGGGGGGCGGGCAGCGTGAAGTGGTCGCCGGACTGGGGCGTCCGCTGGGACGAGTGGCGGGCGAGGACGGAGAAGATGACTTACGCCGAGCAGCAGGCGTTCTACGACGACGTCGCCCGCGACTTCCCGGAGCAGGCGCATTTCGTCAGGGAGGTCGCCATCCGCGAACTCGCGAAGGTCGCCCCCGTCGGGGTGCTGGAGATCGGCGGGTGGCGCGGGGACTTGGCGGCCGCCGTCCTCGCGGACCCGCGTTCCGCAGCCATCCGGAAGTGGGTGAATATGGACATCGCGCCGTCGCTCGCCGGGATGCAGCGATGCCGCGACCCGAGGTACTCGTTCGTCGTCGCGCCGACGTGGGTCTGGGACACCGACATTCCGGACGAGTTCGACGCGATCATCGCGACCCACCTGATCGAGCACCTGACGGAGCAGCAGCTGGCGGCGTTCCTCCGGCGGCTCGGGGGACTGGGGCGTGCGGCGACGCTGTATCTCGAGTCCCCGCTCAGGGAGGACGGCCACGGCTGGAAGGGATACCGGGGCAGCCATATCCTCGGCCTAGGTTGGGCCGAGGTGCGCCGGATGGTCCAGGCGGCGGGCTGGACGGCCACCGAGCAGGTGACGCCAATCATCATAGTCGGGAGGAGGACACGCTGATGGAGATCCCGCTTCCCGGGAGGTATCGCTACATCGACGCTGGGGAGGGCGGCGTGGAGATTTGGTCCGGCAACCGCCTCGTGGGCGAGCTGCCGGTCACCGAGTTTTTTTCGCTCCTGAAGGCGCAATCCGATCCCTTGGGAGTGCCGGACGCAGTAGACGCCGTGCTGGGGAGCGCGTCGGTCGCCGCCGAGAAGAGGGTGCTGGAGCGGGCGGACATAGTCTTCGTCGGGAACACGGCGGGGATCGCCAACCATCTGTGCAACGAGCTGATCGCACGGGGAATGGAAGCTGCGGTCGCCGCGACGGAACTCGGTCTCCCGTTGATCGACTGTTGGTCGAGGGTGGTGTCGTGGACGGCGTACGCGAACTCGCCGCCCGACCCCAAGAAGCTCTGGATTATGGACGGACACAGCCTTGGCCGGCACCACATCGGTCTCCCCCGGATGGCGGCGATATACCACGGGCAGGATCTCCGCCTAGGACGGAAGCCCGTGGTCTCGCCCGCGTTCGTCACGACGCGCGACCTCCTCGCGCTGCACCCGTCAGCGGCGTTGCTCCCGCGGGCGGTGGACACCGCAAGGTTCAACATCATCCCCGAGGTCGCCGAGGCGAGGGAGGAGTACAAGGACAGGGCGGGGATCGACGCGATCCTGTGCCATTTCCCGACGAAAGCCCCGGTCAAGGGGACGCGGGTCGCGGAGCAGGTGCCGCACCTGCTGGCGGAACGCGGTCTTTCCGTGGAGTACTGGACGCTGCGCGAGCGGGGTCTCTGGGTGGACCGGCGGAATATGCCGATCGTCCTGAACTGGTGCGACTACCTGCTCGACTGGTTCAACCCCCACATGCGGCTGTTCGGGCTCATCAGCGTGGAGGCGGCGCTGTGCGGGGCCGCGCCGGTCGCCGACATCGCCCCAGCGCACTACGACCGGCCCGGCCTTGAGGGGATGGTCCTGGCGGCGCGGACGGCGGAGGAGGTCGCCGACCTCGTGGCGTCCCGTCGGCGGCCATCGTTCGACCGCGATCTCGTCGAGTCGTACTACTCGCCCCGGTCGGCCGCCGACTCCCTGCTCGCACGGCTCGAGGAGTGGGGTCTGCTCCGGAAGCCGACGGTCGCCGTTGCGGCCATCGTCCCGGCCCCGGTCGCGGCCCCGGTCGCCCGGCCAGCCCTTGCGAAACGTCCCGCGCCGTTCGTTTTGGAACCCGGCCAGATACTGTTCCGACCCTGGCCCGTCCCCGTCGTCGAACCGGAGGTCATGCGTCCGGAGGTCGCCCCGGTCCCGCCCCCGCGGCCCGTAATCCCCGCCGCTCCCGCCGCCGTTCCGGCCTCAGCAGCAACCCCAGTCGCGCGGCCGGCCATTGCGGAACGCCCCGCGCTGTTCATTCCGGAGATCGGTCATATGATATTCCGGCCCTGGCCCGTCCCGGTCGTCGAACCTGAGGTTGTGCGCCCGGAGGTCGCTCCAGTCCCGCCCCTGCGGCCCGTGATTCCCGCCGCCGTTCCGGCCCCGGCTGCGGTCCCAGCACCGCAACGCACGCAGGCGTCGAGGTCGGGCGTCCGCGAGGTGAGTTTCGTCCTGGCAACGACGGGAGGGAGGCCATTCCTCTCCCGGGCGCTCGAGAACCTCCGGAAGATGGGGAGGGAGTTCGACTCGTACGAGATCGTCGTCATCGGGAACACCGATGGCCTCTCGTTGGGGGAAGACGTCTCGGTGTATCGCTGGCCGATTCCGGTGCCTCCGGCAGATCCCCTCTTCCCGGTCGGCGAGGGCCTGCGGCTCGCGAAGAAGCCGTGGACCGTGCTGACCGCAGACGACATCTTGCTCGGGGAGGATTGGGCCTCGGTTGCCAAGTCGCTCGACGCTGCGGAGGCCGATGTCTTCTACGGGAGGATGGTGGACTGCGACGGGCGTGAGCATCCCGAGTCCTCGAATTGGACGGCGCGGGCGCTCGTGCTGGCCCGTGCGCAGGTGTGGAAGGATCACCCGATGGGGACCGGATACGGCCATGATTCCCTTTGGAACGCCGCCGTGAGGAGGGCGGGCGTCAGGTGTGGGTACAGGGCCGACCTCGTCTGGGTCCACCACGGGATCGAGGTGGAGAGGGGCGGCGTGGCCCAGACCTATGTGAACTGGCGGCGCCTCCGACAAATCCACCGGACCGAGAAGGATCGCGTGGAGAGGAAAGCGTCGCGGGGGTCGCCATAGAGGTGTTCGGGGATGGACGGGAAGGCGACGTGGGACGGCGACGCGGCATGGCGGCGGCTGATGAGGGAGGTCTTCCCGAAAAAGGGTGGGAAGAAGCTCCGGCGGATCATTGACGTCCAATGCGGGAGCGGCGATCTGTGGAGAATCGCCCAGAAACGGTTCAAGCAGTACGTCGGTGTGGACTCCGACGCGGAGAGGATCGCACGGGCGCAACGGAAGTGGAGGCGAGGAATGTTCCATCAGGCGGATCCCTCGGCACTCGACTACCCAGCGGGATACTTCGACGTGGCGCACAGCTGGGGCTGGGTCTCGACGCTCACCCCAGAGGAACTCGCCAGTCCGCTGAAGGAACTCTTTCGCGTCAGCGGGGGATACATCATCTTCAACCTGCCCGTGCTGGCGGCACCGGCGGACAGGCTCGAGGTGATCCGCCACGGGGGCGAAACCTTCCGGACACCGATGTCGCTGCACGACGAAGTCCAGGCGGCTAATCCCGGGGCGGAGATGAAGGCGAGCTGGACCTACGGCCTGTTTGCAGAGGTCGAGGGGCGGACCTACTCGCGCAATATCCTCGTATATAGGAAAGGGATGGAAAACGCACCCGGATACCCACGCCAGGATCACGGATGAAGTACTCCTCGCCTTCGGGGTGGGGGATGCCGAGCGTACAGTCGCCGTGCGCGGCTCGCGGGAGCTGGACGCAGTCCACCGGAAACTCGGGAGCGGGACTTGGATTGTCTGCCACACCTGGAACGACGCGGGTCCGCTGATGCCAGGGGCCGAGGCGGGTGCGGTCGGGCCGTCGAACGTCCTGACGCTGCGGGTGTCGCACCACTTGGTCCGGACCTACGCGCTGCTCGCCAAGTTCGCCCTGCCCAGTCCCGTTGCGTGGCGGCACCTCGGGTGGGCTTGTCACTTAATCCAAGACGGGGCCACGCCACCTCACTCGGGCGCACTAAATCCGGTCAATATATTGCAGTCAGCATTCAAGTCCGGTTCGCATCATCAGTTCGAGGAACTTCTCCGGTGGGACTGGACCGCCGCACGGGCAGACGTGCGGATTGGCATTTCCGAGGAGCTGTCGAACCCGACGGTGCTGCACGACGAGGCGAAGTTCGGCGAGGTGGTGGAGGGCCTGATGCTCGACCTCTCCGAGTGGTCGGCGGCGCGGCAGCGGCGACTGCACGAGGTCCTACCGGGGGCGATGGCCGGGGTCGGCGGGATGGACGAGGTTCTGGGGCTGGGCCGGGACTGCGTACGGAAGGCGGCGAGGTACTGCACGGCGCTCTGCCTACTGCTGGGGATGCACCCCAGTTAGGTATTCCATCTTAAGCCTCCACGTCAGGCCCCACGCCTACTTGCCGCCCTTCTTCTTGGGGAGCGGGGGTTTGTCGTACTCGATGACGAGCAGGTGCGTGACGTGCGCGTTCGGCTTCGGCTCGGGTGCGGGATCCTTGGACTTCAGCTCGGGGTGGAACTTCTCGAGGCGCGACATCTCCGACGCGGCCTTCGCATCGAGTTCCTCATCGCTCTCCGCCCTGATGTACGAGTTCAACGTCACCCTGTCCGCCATACTTCCACCTCAATCGAACGACGGCTTGTTCTGGCACTTCCTGCCCATCGAGACGCAGGAGTAATCCACTTCGAGGGCTATCTCGTCGCCCAGGAAGCCCTGGTTCGCCTCGAAGCCGTGCTTGAAGTTGTCGTTGAAGATATTGATCAGTAGGACCATAATGGCGACTTGGACACCGTTGATGAAGAAGAGGATCTGTTCCCCGTCGGCCCTGATTTCGAGATCCTGCGCCCCCGCGCAGTCCGTCGCGACGGGGATACCCGTGGGGACGTCGATCGTCACGTCGCCGTCGAACTGGGTCGCAATCCAGTTGCCGAACGGCCCTCCGGAAACGCTGTTCTGCGCGCGGAACCCGAACTGACGGTTGTCGCTGGTGTCGTGGAACCCCACAAAGATCCGACTGAAGGAAACCAAGGGCCGTCACCACCTCAGAAATTATTTCCACCGGTCACGGTCGCGAACACCCTCGACTTCATCACCAGCGGTGCGGCCGGGGCGGCGACGGGCGAGAACGATTCCTGCTTCGTCCGCAGGAAGCCGTTAGGTTCGGGGTCCGCGACGAAGATTAGAATCCAGCCGTTGGTCCTTTCCGGCTGGAGTCCGGAGAAGTTGTCGTTCTGCTCCCACAGGATGTCAGAGATCACGAACCTCGAGCCGGGGGGTCCCTGGCCGAAGATGAAGGAGTGGAAGTCGTCGTAGATGTTGGAGAGCGTTTCGACGCCGTCGCACGGCCCGCCCCCGCCGAAGCCGTCGATCCTCTCGACGGAGACGACTCTCACGATTTCCTTGTTGCCGCGTGCCGCCGCAACGATGTTAATCAGGTCAACCACGGCGTCCTCGCCGCAGACGACGGCAACCAACCGTTCGCGTCCCACCCCAGTTCACCCTTCCCGAAGCGCTTCGCCTCACACAGCGGACTGCGAGTTCTCGTCGGTCGTCTCGAAGTGGACGATGTAAATCGCATTCGGGTCCGGAGGCGCACCAAAGCGGAGGCTGTTGCGGTTGGTGTTGGAGAGCGCGACCTCATTCGCGCCGAGCCCCTGCGCGGTCGGGTTCCCGTTCGCGACAACCTGCAACGGCGTACAAGTTACCATTGGTTGCACCCCAGATGTTTCCGGATAGTGAGGCAGTTATTTAAATGCGATGCGCCCGGGCAGATTCGGCGGTCCGTCGCGTCCGCATCAGGTTTCTTCCCAGGTCAGCATCGCGAAATCGACTTCCGGTGGGCCACCGGCATAGTCGAACCTCCACCCGATCTTGTTTCCCGGAACCACGGGTACGGTGTTCACCAAGTCAGATGCCTCATCGACGGCCCCAGCGAAATTGATGGTCAATGCGGTCAGACCCCCGCCAAGCAATAGCGTGATGTCGAGGGAGTTGCCCATCCCAGGGGGACCGAAGACGCGCCCCCGCAGGTTCTTGATGGTCGTGGCCCTGCTAACGAGGTGGGCAACGACGGTTCCCGGAGGCCCCGGATAAGCACCGCCGGTCACAGTAGAACCGAAGACCATACTGGCGCATATCGGGCCTGGACCCAGGACCCCGCCGAGGCCCCAGAAAGTGCCGTAGTGCTCGGAGCCTCCACCCCCGCCGAAGCCATCGACTCGCTCAACCGAGACGATGCGGACGATTTCCTTATTGCCGCGTGCCGCTGCAACTACGTCGATCAGGTCCGCCACGGCGTCCTCGCCACAGACCAAGGCAACTTGGGTGTCGCGTCCCACGGGCGGGTAATCCGGGGTGGCCTATATTAATCGGAGGGTCACGCCGGGGCCTTCGCGGAGGAGAGGGCGGAAGCGAATAGGAAGGAGGAAGTTCCCGAGTTCCCGAAGGATGATTAGTTTGGAGTGGAGTGGTTCGGGGTGGAACGGCTCGGTGTGGACTGGTCCGGACTGGTACGGATTGGGTCGGTTCGGTTGGGTCCGGATTGGCGCGTTCTAGTTGGTCACCTCCTTGTCGCCCTTGACGGGCTTCATCGAGGCGACCTTGGCTATCGTCCGCCGCTTGTTGAAGAGTCCCATATTCTCGAGGTGGCGGGCCATCCTCTCGACTGGCGTCTTCAATTGGTCAGGGAAGGAGATGAAAACCTTCAGCCTCGCTTCCGGAATCACATCGTAGCGGTCGAAAATCATCTTGTTTCCCATCCCGTTGAGTATCTGGGGGAGCTGGCGTACCGCAATCTCAGACCCGTTCATCTCAAGGGACGCGACAATCGGAGTGACGTTCATCATACCCACGATGCCTTTGTAGCCCTTCGTGAACGGTTCGACGTGGAGGATGCGGAGTTGCCCAGCTGCCTCCTTGAGCGCTCCCCAGACCTTGCCGTGGACACCGCCGACCCGGAGCGTCGGTCTCCCCTCCGCATCCCTGTCGAAGGTGTGGACCGGCTTTTCGGTTTCCTCCCATTCCTCCTCTTCGATCTCGCTTCCGCCCGCCGCAACGCCGATGTCGGACCGGGTCTGCGTATTCGTCCTCTTCCGCTTCAGCTTCTTCTCTTTAACAATGATGGATCGGGCGAATCCGTCGCCCCCGTAGACGTCCTTCAGTTCCAGCACTACCTCCAGTTTCATTCAACCACCTCGACCTTGAAAGGGATCCCGGCGCGGCGGCAGATTTCTCGCCACACCTTCTGCTCATAAGTGAGATCGTCTCCGGTGGCCTTCACCTCGACGGCCAGCATCTCTTCAATCTGGCCGCACTCGTCCGTTTTCAGCATCACGAAGTCCGGAGCGCCGTTCCGGAGCGGCTTCCAGCCCTCGGAGCGGTACTTCTCGGCGACGGACAGCTCACGATAGTTCAACTGACGTATCCCAAAGGTAGAAAGAGCGGACCGAGTATTAACCTTTGCGGGTTGGGGTGAAACTGACGTATCCCAACGAAGGCTTTTGCCCCAGCCCGTTCAATAATTCAGGTCGGGGGGTTCACGGACTGGAGTACTCCGGCAATCGCGTTCGCCACCATATCCGCGCCGCCACTAGTTTGCATGAACTTCTCGTTGGTCTCCAATAACAGGGAACCCTTGGCCCCGAGTTCGCAGGCCCGCTTAATCAAGGAATTGAAGCGGCCCGAATAAACCCCGATTTTGTAGCCAGCGCGTTGTAGTCCTTGCCTGACTTGGTCATTGAGCCACGACGGACAAGCAGGTTCTGTCAAGATCACAAAATCATACACCCCCCACTCCGAATCCCAGCGTGGAAACGAATGAATGTCAAGATAGACCGTGTGCTTATCAATCGCCTCCTCGAGCGCCTTGCGCCACGGCTCGGCGAGGGTCGTGTCGCGGTTCATATCGCCCTCGGCACGGGGGCGGGGGGCTTTGAAGACAGTTGCGCCGAGGACGTTGCCGAGGACGGTGCAGATCGAGCCGGTGATCGCGTCGCACATATGACCCTCGCCCTTCTCGATGTCGTTGTGCAGCTCTGCCGTGCAGTAGGCGTGCGGGCAGCCGACGACGAACTTGATGTGTCCGTTGGAACCGTTCTTCCCGTTCTCTGTATGGGCCATCGGTTCCGCCTCTCCGACCGGAACGCCGTGGCCGTTTTTATGTGTGCCGTTCCCGGTACGATCGTACTCGGCGAGGGGCTTCCACCGCTTCGTATCGTCGTCCCAGAGGAAGAGGGACTCCGGCGGGATGGGGGAGCTGAACTTGCGGTAGGCCGCCATCCCGGAGAAGACTCCAGGGTCGGTCGGGTCGTTCTCCTGGTCCACCAGCGACGGATCGATGCCGATGACCAACGTCCGGAGCCTCGGTAGTTCCTCGACGCGGTCGGGTTCGCGGCCAAAATGCTCAATCCAACGTTCCTCGGCAACCTCATCGACTGCCGGGGGGTCCGCGTCGCACCCAGGCCAGTAGTAGATGCGGCCCAGCGCGTCCGGCACGAGTCCGTCGCGGCGGATGCCGTCGAGGAACCAGTCCATCGTGACGTGGCAGGGGAGCGACTCGAGCTTGGACTCCCAGCCGGAGGGGAGGGCGGCTGGTTGCGGGACCGCGCCGCCGCTCCCGCGTTTGATGTTAAGCCGGTCAGCGACGGCGTCGAACGTCGTCCTACGCCAAGCGATGCGGGAGCTGGGGCTGGAGCGCGAACCTTCGGTGTAGATCGTGCGCCCGTCCCGCAATGCCGCCCTCGTGAGCTGGA
>CAYNEM010000031.1:0-11280 GCA_964396265.1 uncultured Methanomassiliicoccales archaeon | reverse complement strand
CCTTCGGCGATCACGAGGTAGCCGGACGGAAGGAGCGCTCGAAGGCAATTCCCCAAGACCTCGGCCTTGGCGGTGATGGCGGAGAGCACTTCCCCCAGGTGGACGACATCGAAGGCGCCGAGGGAGCGGATCGATTCGCCTGCTCGACACATGAACATTAGTCGATCGCCAACGCCCGATCTTTCGGCCTTGGCCCTCGCCGCGGAGATCGAGCGGCGATCCGGATCGACGCCCACGAAACGGCTTCTCGGGAAGAGAAGCGCGAGCCGCAGGTCCCACTCCCCGCGGCCGCACCCCAGGTCCAGGACGCGAGCGCCGGTCCCCAGGAGCCTTCGCAGGTTTGGAACCCGGGGCAGGACGACCTTCAGGAACGCCGTGTGGTCCCATCGTGTCGCCTCGGCGGATGCTTCGACGATGTGGGGCGCGCGACCGCTCGCGACTCCCTGCCGGAACAGGTCGTCGAAGGCGTCGTAGTCCAGGCTCCTCAGTGCGAGATACGAGAATTGGCCGGCGAGGTAGTCGAGGTGGTCCTCGAACGCGAGGAGGGGACGGAGCCGCGAGGGCAGGGTGTAGCCGTCTCCGTTGCGCTTCAGGATGCGGTGGGAACGGGCCGCCTCACACCAGGTGGCGACGGCGGGCTCGTGGAGCGAGCACATTCTCGCCAAGCGCGACGCGGTGACCGGGGAGGCCTGCGCCGCCAGGGTCTGGATGAGCCCGTACCGCCGGCCCAGGTGCACGATCCAGACCGTCAGGAAGCCGACGGACCGCTCCCTGAGATCGCGAGAATCGAGGGCGTACCGGCTTGAGGAGTCGCTGGTTCCGGGAATGCGTCCGGTCCGATGCGTCCCTGCCTTCCTTGAAGACGCTCTCTTTCCGGATGGCTTCCTGCTCCCCATGCCAAACGACCGAAGTCACCCGCCGGTAAAGAGGATTCCTTCCGCGGAAGGAGGTATCCTGTTGCATCGCGCGACCGCCGTGGTCCGTGGCGGGCTGAAGGTTTAAGTAGGATAATTGATTATAGTCTATTGTAAAAAATGGACCGCGAACGGGAAATCGAACTCCTCGCCCTGGTCGCCTCGAGCACCCTCTCGACCGGCGAGGTCATCCGCCGGACCGGCCGCTCGCCGAACACGGTCATCCGGTACCTGCGGGAACTCGAGGCGAGCGGATGGATCGAGCGCAGGACGGCCTCTCGGTTCGGCCGGGGGCGGCCGCCGGTCGTGAACCTGGTCTCCGAGGCGGGCCTCCAGCACCTCCGGCAGGGGGAGCTCGCCTTGTTCCGCCGGCTCCAGCGAAGCGCGTCCGTCGCGTGGGGCCCCGTCCGCGCCTTCTCGTTCTGGGGCATTCCGTTCTTCGGCTGGTCGGACCTGTTCGCCGACCGCGTCGTGCTCGCGAAGCCGTTCGACCTCGTCGTGGAGCGAAACGCCGAGCTGTACGCGGACGCGCTCGAAGGGCCCGACGGCCGGTACCCTTGCGCGGAGGCCCTCATCGCCTGGGCGGCGAAGAGTGGGGACCCACGATTCGCCGCGGCTGCGGCCGTCCTGCTCAAGGATGCGCGAATCGAGGTCGCTCGCCTCGTCCGGAAATCCGCACGGATGCGAACGGGGAACCGCGTGGGATTCCTGGCGGCGGCGGTCGGGGCCCGTTCCGTGCTCCGCGCCATGGAACCGAGGGCACGGCGGGAGGCGATGCTCCGGGGATCGGGGCCCGTCGACGCCGCCACCCAAGCCCTCGCGGAGCGATGGAACGTGAGGAATCCCGTCGCCCTCCGAGCCATCGCGGAGATGGAGGAGCTATATGGCCGGACCTCATAGCCCGATGGTCCGTGCGGCGGACGTCATCGCGTGGCTCACGACGACGGCGACGGGACTGGACGCGGACACGGAGGCGATCGCCCACGGAGGGACGGCGCTGACCCTCCTCGGCCTGAAGCCCTCGACCAAGGACGTGGACTTCGGGTTCCGGGACCGGACGGACCTCGACCGGTTCTCGAAAGCCCTCAAGAGGCAGGGCTACCGCTTAACCCGAGACTTCCGGGCGAACCCGCGCCAGGTGTACCTCCGCATGGAGGATCCAAGCAGCCGGATTCCCGCGGTCGACCTGCGGGCACCGACGTGGAACAACTGGCGTATGACGGAAGCGATCTTGTCCCGGGCGCTCGTCCTCCCGATCGGGCGGCTGCGGCTCGTACAGCCCGACCGCGACGCGATCTTCCTGTTCAAGACATATCCGCTCCGGGAGACGGACCTCGACGACCTGCGGGGGATCCTGAGGATCTCGCCACCCGACCAGGCCCGCGTCATCGCCCTGTTCGACGAGCAGGACGCCCTCCATCGGTCCGAGTTGCTTGCGGACACAGCCCACGAGCCTCTGATCAACATCCTCGAGCTCCGCGTCCGATTCGCGGCGTCCCTCCGGCTGCTCGGGCCCTCGGCCCGGCGGGGGATCCCGAGGATCGCGCGGCACGGCCGGACCCGGTTCGAAGAGCTGCGGCTCCATCCCAGCCTCACGGGCCTGATCCAGCGGCTCCGGGCGACGGAGGGGGTCATGACATGGGAAGACATCCTGGACGAGAGCGGCAGCCGACTCCGCGAGCGGCTGACGAAGGGGACGACTCGAAAGCGAGTCCGGTCCGGAAGGAAGACGACGCGATCCAAGAGGCGCCTCCGCCGCCCGCCGCGAGGGGATTGAGTGGGGTCTGGGCGGGGCCGTATTCGAAACTGGGAGAAGCCTCAGTCCCGCCTCCCGGTTCCAAATCGCGCGAGGACCGCCGGCGGGACGGGGTTCTCGTAGGCCAAGCCGACGGGCCGACACAACGCACGGAAGTCGGTATCCGTCGTGAGGAGCGCGGACGCCCCATGGTCCAGCCCCAAGGCGAGGTAGAACGTGTCGTAGACGTCGTGCCGGAGCTGGCGTGCGAGGTCGTACGCCCTCCGGAGGGTCCCTCGCGTCGCGGCGACGTACCGCACGCGCCGATGTTCGAGGAAGTCCTCGATGGCCCGGTCCGCCTCGGCCTTCGGGATCCCCCAGCGGGTCGTGAGGACCCAGCGGGCCCGGAGGGGCAGGTGGTCGGGGACGAGGAGGCGATACAGCCCCGCTAATCCGTCCGCAACGACGGGATCGACGTACGGGTGGCCGGGGTGGTCCTCCACGAGGAACACCGCGAGGACGTTCACGTCGATCAGTTTACTCGTCGGCAAACGTGGCCTCCCGGGAGGAGGGGAACGCCTCGCGGCCCCACTTCCGGCGCGCGCGGAGCTTGAGCTGTTCCCGGGTCACGGGCCGGAGGCGGAGCTCGCCCCGCTCGAGCCGGAGCGCGAGCCGGTCCTCTTCCTCGAGGCCGAGCGCTTCGCGGTGTTCCTTCGGGATCGTGACCCGCCCCTTCTTGTCCAGGGAGACTTCCATGGCCCGCTCAAGGCTCTTTGTGCTACATGTAATTTGTGGGACGATTCCGGTGGGAAGGAATCCGGCCCACTATCCCTCCCTGACGGAGGCGCCTCGGGGTGTGAGGCGGGCGAACCACTCTGGGGACGACGCAATGTTCTCCAAGAGAACGCAGTCGGCGACGACCCCGTACTCCCTCCGGACCAAAGATTCAAGGGCCGCGTGGGGGTAGAACCCCGCGGAGACCATGGCCCGGAAGCATGCGACGGAGACGCCGGCCCGCGTCGGCCTGACGCCGGAGGCGCTGCGCGCGAAGCTCACGCCGGAGCAGTATCGGGTGACGTGCGAGTGCGGCACGGAGCCGGCCTTCACGGGCGCGTACTGGAGGGCGAAGGATCCCGGCACGTACCGGTGCGTCGTGTGCCGCGCGGCCCTCTTCGACTCCGACGCGAAGTTCGACTCCGGCACGGGGTGGCCGAGCTTCCATTCGCCCGCGGCGGGGGACGCCCTCAGGCTCCTCAAGGACCGCGGGCTCGTGGTGGTCCGTACGGAGGTGCGGTGCGCGTCGTGCGACGCCCACCTCGGGCACGTCTTCCCGGACGGCCCGCCGCCGACCGGGCTGCGGTACTGCATCAACTCCGCCTCGTTGGACCTCGAGCGGCGGTGAATTCGCAGTCTCCGACGTCGGACGCGCGATTCGAGAGGAGACGCAGGCCGTCGCGCACGGCGGGACCACCTCACGCTCCTCCGGCTAAAGGCCTCCCGAGTCCCTTCCCTAAGACGGAAGTTCCACGAGACGTAACAGCCGAACCGACTTTTCCTGCTCATGGATTTCATAGATGATGACCCAATCTCCCACGCCCGCGATCCAGTTACATCGCAACATCTCGCCCGCATGGTAGCCATGATGGGCGGGGCTGATACCGCGCTTCTTGATTCTACGGTGGACCCGAGATCGTTGGACCGGATCCTTCACGAGGGTGACAACATCGTTGTCGAACTGCTTGCTGTGGTCCACTCTGTAGATAGCCAGACCGACACCCCACCCCAACGATCGCCGCTAGGCTGCCTTCGCCTCCGCAACCAGCGCGGCGACCTTGGGCGAATTGACAAGTTTGGCATGTCTCTGCTTGAGCGATTCGAGATAGGCGTCGAGATCGATGCGGGCTTCCGGAGGGGTAAGTCGGAAGGGCGTCGTGGCCTTGGCCACACGGGTCAGTTTCTCGCTCTTCATGAACCTGAGCGCTGCTGAGACGTCGACCAAGAATTCCGCTTCTTCGCGGCGAAGTTCGGGAGACTCGATGGGACTCGTCACCTTCAGAAACTCGACCTCGAGTCCATCGTTGGCCAGCGTGAGGACTCTCTCGACCGCTCCTCTCGACTCCAAACGCTCCGTACCTTCCCGGACATGGAGCGACCAAGGTCCGTGGTGCCAAGACGCGAAATCAACCTGACTCAGCCGTTCCAGCCTCTCCTCAATTGACCATACCTCCGCGAGGTAGTACGCCTTCTGAAGTCGACGGTCAGTCATGAAATCCAAGTGCGACAGGAAGGTGGCGGATATCGCCTCGACCTTTCTTGCCTGGCTCTCGCTCAGCGAGCGCCAAGGGGACGATGGCGGGAGATTCGTGGTGCTTTCCATACGCATGCTTCCATGGGACTCCGCCGATATTAATCATTTGCGGCTAGAGATGGCCGAAAGTGCCGCCGCGCGTGACCGGGACGAGTAGGGGCGATCGTCCGACCTCCTCGAGCTGGACGACTGCAAGGACGGCGGGCGGCCGACGGATGAACCTATGCTCGGGTTCCGCGAGGAAGACTATCGCTGGCTGGGTGGGGTCAGGATCGCAAGATAAAACCCTCTCGCACTGTCAATCTGCTCGGCGGCCTGAGGGCGATTGATTGCAAACGCGGCAGAGTAGTGGTTGACGAGAGCGCTGGACTCCAGTGATCCTAGCAGATTCGCGAGGAGGCTCTTGGCCTTCTCCTCCCCGACCATGTCGACTAGAGTTCGGCGGCATCCTTTCCCGTCCGCGGTCCCAGCCAGGCTGACTAAGTCAACCACATTTTGGCCCCGCAGAGGCTGTACCTTCAGTCCGACGAGTACCTCTGCCGAGGCTACGGACAACCGCGGCTCCGGAGTCAGCCCCATCGCGTGGGGGATTCCTTCTATTGCCCGAGCGCTAGGCCGGCGCTGATCGCAGTCCAGCTCATCCGCGGGACCGAGGGCTGCCCTGACCGAGGCCGACGTGCCCGTCCCACGCAAGTTCCATCCCTTGGTCGAGAAGAGCCGCCAGCCGGTCCGCGTACGGCACTATCGTTGCTGCCATAGCATGCCACCCCAGAATCAGGAAGTCGACCTCCGCCTCACGGACCGTGTCCTTCGGGCCCGCCTTCGTTCCCACCTCCCTCTCCCGAAAACCGAGAGCGGGGCCCCTCCTTCGATGGTCCCCGAGCGCGCGGGCGATCTCCTGCATCTGGGGATATGTGTCTGCGAATCCCGCGAGGGGTCGGAGGGCGTCGAGCCTCAAGACACGCCTACGAAGGTGCCGATAGGACTGGAGGTCGATCGAACGGACCTTCCGATCCATTCCGTAGATCCTCTCGGCAGACACCCACGGGCGTCCCGCTGGGATCATAGGGCTTCCTTGGACTGAGACAATGAGGTTGTTGTCAAGGATCACCACGAGAGTGTTGCCGGAGAGACCGCACTCGCGCACCCGCGGAGCGAACCCCTTCACGAAACGCCGTGCCCGCCGTGCTCGGAGTTGAACGATTCCCGCAAAGGCCAAGGCGCTGACGAGCATCGATGCGAGGTAGACCCCGACGAACCAGAAGGGCACCGGCTCGGCACTCCTCGATGCCGCGTAGAGGACGGCGAGGAGGACCACAAGGGTCCCCATGGCCAGCCACTGGACGAGGACACGGGATGTTGCTCGCGCGAAGTCGCGGTCGAGCTGGGCTTCCGGCGTTGGTCCGGTCTCCACACCGGAGCAGAAGAGCCTCTCGGCCTTGAACCCTCGGAACGGACCGGAGAGTCGTCGTAACGACGGACCCCTCGAGGGACCGGACGTGCCGTTCTTCCGGGCTGCTCACGATGCCGGCGGAGAGGCAGATCTGACTAGGCGGAGTCGTTATATCCGTTGAAGGATTGCGACACGACCCAAGGTTGTGGTGGATGGTCGAACTCGAGCAACTACTGATGGCGAATCTTCGCCAGGCGGGTGTGTTATGCCACGCCCGTCCCCTCCTGACAATCGCGCACTTGGCCGACCTTGACGCGGGAATCCCGGTCACCTTGCCCCTCGCCAAGCTCCTGCTGACCGGCTACCCCAATCCGGATGCGCTGATCCAGGACTGGCAGTTCTTCTGCGAGTCTGCCGACTATGTCTGGGAAGGCAAGCAATACGGATTCGGGATGGCCCGCGGCACGTATCAAGTCCGGGAGCGCCGGTTGGAACGGTTCCGGCTAGAGACACGCGACGACGTCCGCTGGAAGGCGGACATCCTTAAGGGATGCGGGAAGGCGTGCGAGACGGCACTCAACCGGCTCGTCGACTACTTCTTGGGACTCTGAAGGAGTCCTTCCTCGATCCCGCGCTCGATCCTTCGCAGCAATTCATCGCGCTTGGTCGTCTTCACCCGATAGACGTGACCCCAGCTGTGCGGGATCCTTTCGTACGTGGGCGTCAGGAGCCCGGAGTCCTCCAAGATGTCCAGGTGATACGCGACCGTCGTCCACGCCTTCCCCAGGTCGCGGGTCAGGTCGGTTATGCTTGCCGCATTCCCGCTCGCAAGCGTTCTCATGATCTCCCGCCGGATGGGATGGGCCAACAGCTCGATGGCGCCCCAGAACTCGTCCTCATCTACGTCTCCCTCGACCACGGGTCCTGCCTCCTTCCTGGACCGCTCACGAACATGTCGTGAACCTTTAAGCTTTGGGCTCATGGTAACCCGCCTGCCTTCCGCGCTTGGAGGCGAAGGCTTCACGAATGACTTGAGGGTGTCGCTGCGATTATCTATACTGAAAGGGCCGGCGGTTAGTACTGCGCGGCGGGGGGCTACGCGCTGTGACTTCTACCTGCCGCTCGGCGACTGCTATCTCGGGTACTAGGGCTTGGATATGGCAAGTGGGACATGGAGAAGGGACTGAGTCGTCCACCGTAGGACCTATGAACCCACAGGCGGCTCTCGACCCCTCGGAGCGACACGGTCCAAGCCCGGGCCAATGAGTCTCCGTACTACCCTCTGTGCGGCCCCGAAGCCGCCGTCCAAGTAGACTGCACCAATCAGAGCCTCGAGATGCGTGGCGTGCAGCTCAACAGGGTCGGGGGGGGTTGGATTCGTCTTCGTCCCTTCATCGATTCGGATGTGCGTTGGCAAACCGACATCCTTCGCGACGAGCGCGAGCTCTTCGTTGGAGGTCAGGCCCGACCGCAAGTTGTGGAGTTCACCCACCTTCGCGGGGCCCACTCTCTGGAAGAGATCCGCAGTCGTAACTGATGAGAGGATGGCGTCGCCAATCCAAGCGGTCCTCCTCGCGAACTGCCGTTTGTCCTGATCTGCTTCTCGGACGGCAGACGAGTGTGTGAGGGCCTTCATAAGCAGCTCTGGATCCTCGAACCGGTAACCGATTCTGATCTCGAGGGGATGCGCGCCCGTGTCGCCCTCCCTTGGCGGGTCCGCGTCCCACCAGATGCTCGCCCAGCAGTTTTCCGGATTCCGAGTCATTTCGAAGATTCGGTCGTCCCCAGAATCCTCGCCCGCGTAGTAAAGATGCTCTGAATCGAACCCCGCTTCGTAGCCAATGATCTCGTCACGTCCCCAAGTCAGTTGGAGGAGCGGCGGGTTGTGGCGTTGCGCCGTGGTGTGCTCGGGTCGAACAGCCGCGAGCGTCACATCCAGGTTCTCTGGTACGAACCTCGTGATCGAGAGATCCCCGATCGCGGCGAAGACCAATCGAAAGATGACGTGTTCCACCATCTGAACGCCACCACCCGAGCCCGAAAGGTAACCGGCATCATGCGGCTTCCATTCCCCCAGGAATTCAAGGAGGGCTGAAGGCGAGATCTGGGCCAGTGCCAGGATCGGCAGGACAAGAAGGCGCTCCTCCATCCGCGGATAGTGCAGCATGGCATATCTCAGGAGCAATTCGTCGTCCAGCTCCTCATCGTCAGAGAAGGGCTTCACCTCTCGGCCCATAGCCTCGGGAGTGGCCCCTGGTCTCGAAACCGGAAAACAAAGGGGGAGGCTCCGAAACGACGACTGAGGGCCGGCCTTGCGCGCCCCAGTTCTCTCGGGGGACAAGAGCGGCCTCCCTGACTCGCGGTCCACGAAGTACCTGATTTCCACACGTCTCGCAGACAGGATTTCGCGGATCAGGTCCGGCGCGAGGAAATGCTTGTAGTAAGGCGACCCAAGAAGAGAACCACCGACTCGAGGCCAGTCCGGCCCATACTCGCTCGCCAGCGCTCCCATATAGGCTTCCGTGAGTGCGATGAAACCTTCCGACGTCTGGTTGAAACGATATTGTTTGCTTCCAGCCAGTTCCGGACCTGAGGGCCCTCTTATGGCTTCCAGAATCCCCTGGCCCACGAGCCAATCGCACGTCTCGCGGGCCCAGGATTCCGCGATCTTGCCCCTGGACGCCTCGGTTAGCTGATCAGGGCTGGCCGAGTGGCCGAGGTCCTTCCAAGGAAAGAGGTCGACAAGTTCCCTCTGCTGCGACGAAAGCACTCGGGTCATGATCTTGCCCGGATTCATCATCCCGCTTCTCCCCTCCTCTTTCGTTAGGTCGCTGACCCATTTCAGCGTTTCGTATGGGGGGCGCAACTATCGCATTCTAGGGGATAGACCCTACCGCCCGCCAGTTTTCCGCGTACGTCAACGGGTTCGACGGCACGCACTTCCTGCTCCGCGGTGAACCGATCCGATGGGAGGATGTCACGCCCCCGCGGCAGACGGTTATCCCGTTTCGGCCGTTCGAGGAGAATCCCCTGCGGGAGAGCCTCGAGCGACGTCGCCTGCGGCACGTGCACTTCGGCGTGGCGGTGCGAAGAGCGTATCGCGAGAAGTGCAGCCTGTGCGAGGTCGGGTACCGGGTCCTGGGACGTCCGCTCGGCGTGGAGGCGGCCCACATCATCCCGGTGAGCGAGAATGGCACGTCCGCCGACGTCCGGAACGGCGTCCTGCACTGCCGGAACCACCACGTCCTCTTCGACGAGTTCGCGTGGGCGCCGGACGAGGACCTCCGCGTGCATGTGGCGGACGACGAGGAGTTCCGCCAGAGCGCGGCCGCGAACTGCGTTCTAGACTGGGAGGGCAGGCGGCTGCCGAACCGGCCGGAGAAGGTGGATCTTCAGCCGGCTGCGGAGGCGGTCCGGTTCCGGCTTCAGCGGTTTGAACACTTTTGGCGGTTGTAAGGCAGGCAAGCACGCAGCCGAAGTCGTGGGATTGTCCACTCAGGGGTGGGCTGCCTTGTTCACGCTGGGTAGAAGATGCCCAGGAGGGAGGCCCGCAGGATGGTCGCTGGGTTTCCACCAGAGGTGAGCAGTTTCGCGTTGATGCAGAACGAGTGCGTCCCCGCGGAGGAGACGGCAAGGACCTCTTGCAGGGCGACCGAGACCTCGACGGAACCGGCGGTGTCCCCGGGCATCGACACCGTCGCGAAGTACGGATCCTGCCCACAGCCGGACCACAAGTCCCCGATAAACACCGCCAAGTTCGGCGTTTCCGTCGTGACGCTGACCTTGCTCACGATGACGGTTGCGGTGGCGGTGAGGACGATCGTCCCTGGTCCCGTGGTGTTGAGCCACACGAGGATGCCGGGATAGTTCACGCACAAACCCGTCCCGGTGATGCTCAGCGTTTCGTTCGCAGACGCTTCCGACACGATGGCACCGGGACCCGGGGGGCCCTGCGGACCTTCGAGCCCCGTCGGACCCTGCAGACCTACGGAACCCTGCGGCCCGGGAACGATGACCGCCGTGAGCGGCCCCACGATCAAGGCGACAGTCGCGACAACCAGCGCACCGATTGAAATCCCTCTCCCCGACGCGGACACTGCCATCCGAATTCCCCCGGGATCGCATAGGAGCTCTGCGACTTAAAGATGGGTGACTGGTATGCCGAGCGGGGCGGGTTCGGGGCGATCGTCGTCCACCTCGTTCTCTCGTTCGCTAGCTCGAATCAAGACCTCGGCCGAACTCTCTCCATCGGGCAGGTTTCTTGCTTCCAGGGATTACCTCCTCTACCTCCGCCTCGGCCAAGAACTGCTGGAACTTCCGTGCCGTGAATGTGAGTCGCTTCTTCGTTCCTCCTTACACATGATTCTTGACAAAGCGTGTTGGCGCCTTCAAGCACAACTTAGCCGTGAGCTCGTCGTTGAACGCGATAAGATAGAACACATCACACTCTTCGAGTTCTCGCGGTCCGATCCCAAAATAGTTGAGTCCCTTCCCCGTCCGTTTCGTGTACGGTGTCGAGCCTCTGGCTTTGATTCCCACCTTTCGCCCCCCGCTGTCCTCGGCGTCGTAGGGTAGGTTCGCCTTGTTGCCTTGAGGTTCCTCCAAATCGAATTTCGCCGCTGCCCCGCCTCCGCGAAGAGGCCCAACGGCGAAGGGCCGGACTTCCACCATCTCCTGACCCTTAGGATCGCTTGGCGGAGGTTCTCGACGTCTTGCTGTTCGGGTCGGTTTGCCATGCCCGACCGAGGACGTTTGCGGATGATAAATCCAGCGCGCGCGTCGATGGGCGAGAGGACGCGGAATGGGTTCACTTCGATGAGCGGTCATAGCAGTCGAGGCTGATGTAACGGGGGCGGATGGGGGCGCAGTTCTCGCGCGCTATCCTTCTTGCCGCCTATGCGAGAGGGGGGACGCACATTGGCGTTCGTAT
>CAYNEM010000030.1:0-11789 GCA_964396265.1 uncultured Methanomassiliicoccales archaeon | reverse complement strand
GGCTCGTTTCCCCGGACCCTCGCCACCGGAGAGGTCCTGTACGAGCGATCTTGAGGAGGCGGAGGCGTGGCTCGCCTCTGCGGGGTATCTGCTGCAGGCTGCGGGCCAACCCCGCGCCCGGTTCACCGTGGCCATCGCCCAGGCGATCCACGCGATCATCCGGGGCAACGACGCGCTCACCCTACGGTTTCTCCACCGCCGCTCCACGCGACACGACGACGCCGTCGTCCTCTTCCGGGAGCTCGTGCGAAGCGAACGGATTCCGCCGGAGTACGCAAGTTGGCGCGACCTTCTCGTTCAGGCCGTGGGGGAGAAGTCCGAATACGACTACAAAGGAACCGAAGCAGGGGCGACGGAGGCCCGCCGATGGGTTCGCGATGCGGGACGGTTTCTGTCCGCGGTGCGTAGCATCCTCGCCTGACATCTTCCCCGCGGCCAATCGCACGCGAAAGCGCTTGGGGTACCGCATTGCCGCGGAGAGACCTTCGTTCAGGTGACCCGCGTCGTGATCGCGAGCCCCCGCGCCCGCGCCTCCTCGACGAACCGTTTTGGCGGCACTCCCTTCTCCACGGAATGGGCGCCCGGGGGGATCTCGCCTCGTGCGATCATCGCCGCCACGATCGACGCGTGCCACCCGGTCACCCGCTCCATCGCGCGGAATCCTGTGGCCTCATCGTACCAATCCACGAGCTCCACGACCGCCTCCGTACGGCGACCGCCCTTCTCCCCCTTGCACACGACGCGCGTCACCGCCACGTCCCGCGGATCGTCCGAGGTCGCGCGGGGCACGAATAGCGCTTTGAACACGTCACGCGGCACGACCTTCTTGCCGCCAATCGTCACGGGCTTCTCGGAGAACAGGCCGAGGTCCGCGAACGCCTTCACCTGCGCCCAGTGCCCCGGGTATCGCAGGGTCTTGTTCTCGAGCGTGCGCAGGCTCCCCTCGTACGTCCAAGGCATCGTTGACAGCCCGCCGGAGGTCACGAGCGCCTCGAGCCTCCCCAGGGGGGCGAAGGCGATCTCCTCGGGCTCCGCAAGCGCCGGCACCTCGACGCGCTTCCCTTCACGCAGGAACGTGGACGTCCCCGCGTACTCGTTGACGAGGCCCTCGACGTGGAAGAGCATCGCGTAGTTCCAGGGCGGTCGCGGCTTCTGCGGGAGGCCGCCGTCGTAAATGTGCACCGCCACGGGGTGATCGAGGAGGCCCATCGCGTACACCGCCAGGGTGATGTTCGCGCCCGGCCCCATGCCGCAGTCCGGGACGATCGCGATGCCCGCGCGTTTGGCGGCGGCGTTCAGGGCGAGCTCCTTCCGGACGATCGCCGTGTTCCCGCCGAGGTCGACCATGCTCGCTTTGGCGGCGACGGCCCATCGCGCGAGCTGCAGGTTGAAGCGGTACGGGACCGCGCTGACGAACGCATCCACGCCTTTCAGCACGGAGAGGACGGAGGTCCGCTTGGTCACGTCGACTTTCGCCGCTTCGGCGGCGTTGCCACCGGATAGCGCGTTCACGCGCTTCGCGGAAGCTTTGGCGGCGGTGACATCCACGTCCGCGAGGACGACGGAGTCCGCGTCCCCATTCACCGCCAGATCGTAGGCGGCGGCGGTCCCCTGGCGGCCCGAGCCGATCACCGCGTACGCGTGGCCCATCCGGATCGGCTGAAGGCAAAGGGACGAATATAGGTGCCCCTCGGGCAGGGGGCAGTTTCATGCACCAGGGAGCACTGTCTACATACGACATGCGGACTCGCTCGGACGTGATACGAATCCGGGAACGCAAGCACCGGAGAGAGGAGCGCCTGCGAGCGCAGGCACGGTCGGCCCTGTGGGTCCGACGGTTCACCCCGGCGGAGACGCTGGACATGGGATTCGAGCTCATCGAGTCCGCCAGGAGTTTGAGCGATGCCGCCGAGGCGTCGAACGCTGGACGCCGTCGTTAAGGCCGCGGAGAAGGTCCTCCGGTCGAACGGCGTCGACCATGTCTTCGTCGGCGGGATCACCGTCCTCGCGTTTGGCACGCCCCGCACGACGTCCGACGTCGACTTGATCGCAGACATCACGCCCGCGAAGGTTGCCTCGATCGCCTCTGCGTTCCACCGCCTCGGGTTTCTCGCCTCCGCGCAGGACCTTCACGATGCCCTGATCGAGGGAGGCCATTGCACGATTCAGGACTCCCGCTCCGCGTACCACATCGACCTCGTACCCGCCTCCACGGAAGGTCACCGCGCGGCGCTGCGCACGAAGCGACGCGTCGCGTGGCGCGGCCGCGAATTGCCGATGGCGGCCCCCGAGCATACGATCGTGGTGAAGCTTCAGTGGGGAAGCGACCAGGACCTCGAGGATGCGCTGGGAATGTACGTGCGCCAGAAGGGCACATTGGACGTTCGCATGATGCGTGCGTTCGCGGCAGAGCGGGGCATGTCCCGCGAGCTCACCGATCTCGAGGACCGTGCAGGGCGGATTGTCAGACGGCGGCGGGGTGCCGAGCCCGAACCGTGATCAGACCTTCGCGCCCATGGATCCTTCGTCGGCACAACCGATCGGGAGGGGCAGGGTTGCGTGGCGTTCCCGTGACCCAACGCGTGGACCGCTTCGTTAGGTCGTCCTCGGAGATCCCGCGTCGGATCGCGAAGACGTTCGGCGCGGAGAGCGTCGTGGTGACCGCCGCCAAACCCTGACCCCGAACGTCAGATGATGGAGAGAAGTTCCTTGCGCACCCGGGCGAGCACCTCGGGTTTCACGCGGCCCACGGTCCGAAGGGCCAAGGACTGCAGGAGGGTCGCAATCTTCGAGACCCTGATCCGACTTGGGGCCGGGATGCGGCCCCTTGCGAGGTCCTTCCCGTCGATCAGGACGGAGTGCGCCGCGTTGCTCAGGTTGGACGTCACCCCGCACACGATGAAGTCCTGCGAGCGAGCATTGAAGTCCCGGCTGGACAGGACGAGGACGGGACGGCGTTTCGCCCCGGTCAAGTCCGTGAAGGGAAACGGGACAAGGACGAGGTCGCCCGGCTCATAGGTCATTCCACACCTCGTCGGCCTTGTTCTCCCACAGATCCTTGAACGTCTTCTCGGCATGCCTCGCCAGGTCGGCGAACTCATCCGCCACCGACTCGGCGGCGCGTTCCGCCTTGGCCACGAGGATGCGGCCCTTGTCCTCGATCAGTAGGAGCGTGGACCCGCGGCGCAGGCCGAGGCTCTTCCGCATCTTGGAGGGAATGGCGATCTGGCCCTTTTCAGAGACCCGGACGGTCTGCACCTGCATGGTGTTGGTAAGAGATTTCATACCTCTTATGGCTTACGGTACGGTTTCTCATAACCACTCCTGCTACATGTACGTGCTCCGGCACCCTCGCAACGCCCCCTCCGAGTGCGATCGGAAGGCGCAGCCGCCGCGCCGAACCTCGCGACGCCGACCGAGGGTCGCGTGAAACAGCCTACGAGGAAATCTGGGATCGAATCGTGGCGGTCGGGGCGAAGGGATGGCTCCTCGATGGACGAGCATGGACGTGTCGCTTCTCTCGCGAATTCCTATGATGGGGTAAGGGAGGCTTTAAGAGAGGGAATCCCATCGGGGGCCCGAGGATTCCATGCCGTACACCCATCCCGGTGGTTGGACGCTGTACACGCGCGAAGTGAAACTGAAGCGGGGGCCGAAAGTCCAGATCTACTTCTTCAGCAGGAAGAAGCCCAAGTCGGGGAAGCCGACGGAGATGCCGCCCGGCAAGAAGGTCATCGTGAACAAGCGGACCGGGTTGCCGTTCCTGAAGGGCAAGGCCAAGAAGTAGGCACCCGTTCCACCTGCGCCCCGTGGCGGTCCGATTCCATCGGCCTTACGGGGCGCGCCCCCCTCTTCATCGTTAGACGGTCGCCACGGGCGATTCCTTGGGTGAATTCTCTTGGCGTCCGAGCGGGACAGCCTCGGGGCGGCCGGCTCATCCTCGAGATCCTCTCCCACAAGGAGTACGATCGACTCTTCGGATGTCGGTAGGTCGCGACGAACAGTGACCGGGCCTGCCGTTCCTGAAGAGCATGTAGGCCGCGCCTGCGTGTCTACCGAAGGTAGTCAGTTGGTGGGACCTCCCTCATCCGACGCCGCTAGGCCCAGAGCGAGACACCACACTTCGGACACGACAAGGGTTGCCGCATTCCTTCTGCGGCAACAGACAGAATCAGGTCGTGCCCGCATTCGGGACACCAGCGGATTTGGAGGTATGTGCCCCTTTCCGTGAATCTCAGGATTCCCTTGTCTCGTAAGACCTGAAGCTGCTGACGTATCTTGTCCTCGACGTGCCGGTTGTCTGGATGCAAATGCGCAAGCTCTCTCGAAAACTCCGCGTAGAACTCCTTTGCCGTGAACACACGTTGCCGAATCCGACGCACGCAAGCCAGAACGTCTGCGGTCCACCCCCGCTCACCGTGGCGCTTCTCTCGGAGGAACCTGTATCTCTGCCATTCGTTCCTCACGACATCGGGAGGTACGACGTTTCCTTCGGACACAATGCGGATCCGGGCGTCGACAGGCAGCCGCGATAGCATGATGTTACACAAGACGTGGCCATGTCGTTGGGCTGTTTCCCGTAGAGGGTTCTGTTTCGTGATGGTCGATAGTGAGAGGAAGTGTCGGGGTACTAGCACAAGATTTCGGACTTGCCACTCTCGCGCGTCGTAGTGCATGAAGAGGAAGTTCGGGGCGGAGTTCGACATGATCTCCTGAGCGAGGGGGGCGTACGCAGCATCCCGCACCTGGCTCCCGAGACGACGAGCTTGGCTCTTGAGCTGATACTTCTCAACGCAACCTGAGCATCGAAAATCGACGACCTTGGTCCCGGCGCGTTCTGGGTTGAGGGTCTCGGAATCACATGCGGGGCAGTACATGTTTTTCGCCGCCCACGCCTCAGAGACGACGCGAGTCCGTTGCGAACCGCTACTGTAGTCCTTTCCCAGTTCTGGACGCAGCGAGAGATTCACGCTTCCCGAGAGGAAAGTTATCTGAGATGACCTTTTCCATCGGAAACGATGGATCCAAAGGTGGATCAGAAAGTTACTAGGCGATCCTCCTGATCAGTTAGCGGGGTGGGCGAGGCTGGGCCGTACCCATCCATGCGGGAACTGTCCTGGGAACAGACTTCCCGGGGCACCGCCAAGATCTCGCGTCTCGACCCGAAGGACTTTCGCCTCGAGACGACGACCGTTTGGTCGTTCCCCACCCGAGGCCGATGGGCCACGCACGGAGGAAGCTATCCGGGCAATTGGGCGCCCGAGGTCCCGAGGAATCTCATCCTGAGATACACGGAACCGAACGAGACCGTCCTCGACCCGATGATGGGCGGTGGAACGACTCTCCTTGAGTGCCTGCTGACGAACCGTCAAGGACTCGGAGTCGACATCGAACCGGAGGCTGCGAACTTGGCGGCATCGAACCTCAACCTGGGCTACCGACCCATCGATTGGACCCCCGATCGATCACCAGTCCATCTCTTCGTCGGAGACGCCAGGGGGCTTGACGCGATTCCTGACGGGTCTGTACATTTGGCGGCATTGCATCCACCATACGCCGGGATCATCGCCTACGGCCCCGCCTCGAGCGCGTTCAACCTGTCAAGGCTGTCGATGAACCGTTTTATCACCGCCATGCGAGAAGTGGCGCTAGAGACCTTTCGCGTGCTCGCCCCCGGGCGACACTGCGCCGTCCTCATCGGCGACACCCGCCGCCACAAGCACTACGTCCCGCTCTCCGTCCGCGTCCTCGAGCAGTTCCTCGACGTGGGCTTCATCCTCCGCGAGGACATCATCAAGCTCCAGCACAAGATGAAGAGGACTCGGGAGAAGTGGCGGGGGGCGGACGTACGACTTCCACCCGATCGCGCACGAGCACCTGTACGTCTTCCGGAAGCCGGCGGAGGGCGAGGACCTGAAGGACTATCGGTACAGCGCGAAGTGGCGGTAGGAAGTCCTCGGGAGCGGAGAATCCCGCTGGATGTCGCCGGTGCTCCCGACGGCGTCCGCGATGACTTTAAGGGAGGCAGGATGCATCCGAACTCCGAGATGAGGGACTACCGGAAGCTCGCGGAGGATTTCGCCACCGGCCTGAAATCGAGGTACGGGAGTCGGATCGAGCGAATCCTCCTGTTCGGTTCCGTTGCTCGCGGGGAATACCGCGAGGACTCGGACGTGGACCTCTTGGTCGTGACGCCGGAACCGAACCTGGCCCTGCAGTGGGACGTTGCCCGGGATGCGACGGACCTCCTCCTGCGAGAAGGCGTGCTTGCATCGGTCCTCGTCGTCACGGCGGAGCAGTGGGAGAAGGCCCGCGACACGCTCTTCGGACGGCGCGTCGCCACGGAGGGCCTCCTCCTTGCCTGAGTCCGCCGACCGAATGCGAGCGGCCGAGGAGGCGCTCCGCGCAAGCCGGCTGCTTGTGGATCACGACCTCTGGTCCGATGCGATCAGTCGCGCATACTAATGCGATGGTGTATGCCGCACGCGCCCTCCTTGCAGCAAGAGGATTGGAAACCGCCACCCACCGCGGCACCATCCACGTGTTCGGCCGGGAATTCGTTCGTCCCGGGACGTTTCCCGCCGATGTGGCGAAGTCGTTGACCGCAGCCATGGCCCTGCGAGACCGGGCCGATTACGGACTCCGAGGAGACCTCACCGAGCGCGACGCCCGACGCGTCGTGGAGGCGGCCGCGGAGTTCCTCGAGACCGCGAAGCGCGTTCTGGAACACCCCCCCTGACCGCGCACGAGCACCTCTACGTCTTCCGGAAGCCCGCAGAGGGTGAGGAACTTTCAGGCGGTGACATTCCCCCCGAGCCAGTCAAGAGGGTACAGATCCGCGGGTGGCTCCGTTGGGGCAAGGACTATCATGCTCGCGCGACCATGGACCGTGGGCGCGATGACCACCCCGGGAGGACGTCTTACAGTACTGATCGTCCTCCCCCTTCTCATGCTCAGCTCTATTCCGATAATTCTCTATGCTCCGAGCAACGGCTCAGCCGAAGCGCCTTCGAATGAAGGGCAGCAAGGGGACTGGCTCATCACCAACTTGGTCGTGCTCCAGAACACGACGCTCGTCATGGACGGGAACATCACCATCGCCGCAGGAGGACATCTCCGGCTGGAGAACACGACGCTGGTGATGAACTCCACGTCCGAGCTGCAATATTCCATTGAGGTGCTGTCCGGCGGGGCGTTCACGGCCGTCGACTTGGACGGAGACAACCTCACCATGGCCGACGCTTCGAATGTTACCGCGGGACAGCGAGGCAACCCGGATCCACTTTCTCAGGACGACTTCTTCCACTACGGCTTCATCGTGCGAGACGGGGCGAGTCTCACGATCCAAAACAGCGAGATCCGAGAGATCGGAAGCCACGGTGTCCCCAATGAATATGCGGGTCTCTACCTTGAAACCGACGGGGTACGAATCGAGGGGACCCTTTTCACGGGCAACTTCCACGCGCTCATCCTGCATGGCAACCAAACGATGACCGTCGAAGGCATGGTCTTGGCAGGCAACACGTTCGAGGGTAACGTCTTCTCGCTGAATGGCGGAGCCAAAAGGTCTTGGATCACTCGGAACGTATTTCGACAGGACAGCATCGTCACACTTACCATGGAGAATGCATCACTTTCTTGGAATTCCTTCTTCGGGACTCCCCCGTTCGTCGGGGCCTACGTGGTATGCAAGCGAAACTGCACAATAGAGGAGAACTATTGGACGAATTGGGGCCTCGCCCTTGAGTTATACGACTCCGTAGATGTCGTGATCAAGAACGAAACGTTCGTGCTTCCTCCCCAGGACGGGAACATGGCCGGCCTGAGAGTAGACAGGTCGACTAACGTGAGCATTGACGGGGTAAGAGTTCTTGGCGGATGGTTTGGAATTCGTCTCTTCCTCTCGGACATTCAGATTCGTGATTCGATATTCGATGATTCTGCCGGAGGATTCTGGGGCGATCTCCGATCACGCGCAGTAGTAACTAACACCTCCTTCTCCAACCAGGGTTTCTGGGGCGTCGCCCTTCAGCGAGACTCCCATTTGACCCTCGTCAACACAACCTTTGATAACCCCAGTGTCGATTTCACGAACAGCGTGCCGTTCTCGGGCCCTCCTTCGACGCTCACCGTCTCCTGGTTCCTGCATGTTCGTGGAGAGGACGCCGCCGGCCGTCCCCTGGAAGGCGCCGTCGTCGATGTTCGAAACGCTACCGCCTCCTTGGCCTCCGGCCCAACAGATATCGACGGTCGCTTCCGTTGGACCGTCGCGCGCGAGTACGTTCAGAGCGACCTGGACGGCGACGGGGACGGCAACGACACCGGGGAGATCGTCTACGACACGCCCCACAACGTCACCGCCACGTTCCAAGGGATGACCGCATACGCGGCCCCCGAACCCTTCATGAACGAGTCGAAGGAGGTCGTCGTGCGCTTCCCCGCCAGCCTCGAGACCGTCACAGTCACACGAGACCCCGAGGTCGGCCGGGTGCTCGTCGACGGGACCTCGGTCGACGTCCCCGCCACGTTCTCGTGGCTATCCGGGACCTCGCACACGATCGAGGCGCCGGCCGTGGACGAGTACGCACCCGGCTCCCGATACGCCTTCACGGGTTGGAACGACGGCGGCGGCCGCGTGCACACGGTCGCCGTGCCTCCCGGCGGCGGCACCTACGTGGCCTCCTTCCGCACGCAGCACCGCCCTACGGTCACCCTCGCCTGGAACGACGGTCACGACGTCCGCTTCGACTTCGTCGGGAACGGGACGGCCGCCAGCGCGTTGGCGGCGTCGACCTGGTCCGAATGGGTGGACGAGGGCTCTTCGGTCTCCCCGGCGGCGGTGACCGAAGGGAGCACGACCAGTGAGCGGTGGGCGACAGACGCCTCCTTCGCGGGGTCGCCCTGGACGCCGGTGACCGGGCCGTTCCTCGAGACCGTGACGTACCGCCACCAGTACCGGGTCCAGGTGGCGATGACCGGACTCCCCGCCACAACTCCCGCAACCCTGATGTTCGTTCGGTTCGGGAACACTGCCAGCGCGACGAGCGATGTAACGTTCGATGAATGGGCGGACGCGGCGACCGCCGCCACGACCCAGGCTGAGATGATGGTGGGCGCTCGCGAGCGGTACCGGACCGTGGACCCCGCGGCGTGGGCCGTCGACGCCCCCGTGGACGCGACCGTGCGATACCGCCGCCAGTACCTCCACACCGTCGTCCTCGACGGGTCGGATGCGACGCACCTCGTCCCTCTCGCCTTCACGCTCGACGGGGTCTCGGGTTCGGACGACGCGTTCACGAGTTGGACGAACTGGTCCGACGCCCTCACCACCGTTTCCGTCGCGGCGGAGACGACCGGCGACCCGACGCGGACGACGGACGATCCGACATCATGGAGCGCGACCGCCCCGCTCGACGTCGTCGTCCGTTATCGCGAAGACACTTCCCTGCCACCGCCGCCGGGCGAGGCGAATCTGAAGCCTGCGATCGCCCTCGCATTCTCCCTCGTAATCTTGGCGGCGGCTCTCGTGCGACGCCGGCAGGGCTGGGGCCGCCGAACCCTCCTCCTCCACGCTCCGTTCTTGGCTCTCGAGGCGTCGATCGGCGCGGCCTCGTGGGCGTTCGGAGTCCTGTCGGTCCCGCCTTGGATCGGACCGGGCACGATGATCAACGGGGCCATTCTCGTCCTCGGACTTCTGATTCCGGCGTGGCGGCGAATCGGTCGCCCGACCTGACAGGGCAGAGGCAACCTCCTAAATCAGCTTGGAGCGGAGGGGAACTTTGCTCTACGTCTTCCGAAAGCCCGCGGAGGGCGAGGACCTCAAAGACTACCGGTACAGCGTCAGGTGGCGGTGACGTTCGACCACGCGCACCCGGTCCAAACCGCACGAGCCGGCATGGGAGGCCACCGCCAGGAGGCGGTCCGCGTGTACATCGACCCACGCAAGTACCTCGGGATAAGACAAAGCAAGGTCTTATAAGGGCAGATTATTCTAGCTAAGTTCGATGGTCCAGTCGCTGATCAAGCTCTCCGAGGACGCGAACCGCGTGCTCAACGTCGTCAAGGCCAAGCACGGGCTGCGGACGAAGTCGGAGGCAATCGAGCTCGTCACGCGGGCGTACGCGGAGGAACTCCTGGAGCCGGAACTCCGCCCGGAGTACATTGACAGGCTCCGAGAGACCGAACGGGAGCGGTCGATCCCCGTCCGCAGCTTCGCGAAGCGGTACGGCCTTCGGTGAGGGATGTACGCCCTCGAGGTGAAGGAAGGCGTCGACCGAGCGTTCCGCCGGATGGCGAAGAAGGACCGGAATCGGCTCGAGGCGGTCGAGAAGAAGGTACGGGCGATCCTCGAGGATCCCCACCGGTCCAAGCCTCTCCGTACCCCGATGGAAGGAAAACGACGCGTGCACGTCGGGCCCTTCGTCCTCGTGTACGAGATCGACGAGCAACGGAAGGTGGTCATCCTTCTGGACTTTGAGCACCACGACACCGTGTACCGTCGCTAGGCCGCCGAGTCGAGGTCCCCGACGGTAGCAGGACTTGTAGGCGTCCCGCAGAATGCGGTGGACGATCTGACGGCGGATCGTTCCGTGAAACGCGATGATGATTCCCTTCTGCTTACGATGGCTGCCCTCTGGCTCTCGAGCACCCAACCAAGCCGGGACCTTGCACGAAGGAAGCGACGCCCGTCGATCTCTCCGGGTAGCCGCCCCATTCAAACGTCCACGCTCACGAGCTTCGCTCGGACCCGGGCGGAGCGGGCGGCTTTCGGGCCTCCGGCCGCGTCCTCCAGATGCCAAGCCAGGCCCTCCTTCGCAAGCTTCACGGCTTCCCTCTCGGTGTCCGCATCCGCGTAGACGGGAACACCCGGTACGCTTGCGGCGTAGGATTTCGTCTCCGGATCGTACTCGACGAGGACCTGATACTTCACGGGGACCCGAGTACGTCTCACGGGATAAAAGGGGCTCGGTCGGGGGTACAGCGTCAGGTGGCGGCGAACGGCGGCTCTTCCAGAGAACGGTCGGGGAAGCTTGAAGAATCTGTGTGCACATGCACAGACACAGATGACGAAGACAATCAGTCTCTCCGACGAAGCGTACGAGATCCTGCGCCGCCACAAGCTCGCCACGGAGAGCTTCTCCGACGTCGTCGTGCGGCTCGCCCGCCACGGCGGAAAACTCTCGGAAGTCATCGGCCTCTACCCTGAACTCCGGGGAAAGACGGAACTCCCCCGCCTCGTCCGTGAGAACCGGCGACGCCTTGATGCGAGGACGGAGAGCACGTGAAGTGCCTCGATACGACGCTCCTCATCGACATCGTCGCGCATCCCAACGAGGCGCGGGGGATCGTCGAGCGATTCGAGCAAGCGCACGAGACCCTCGCGACCACGACCTTCAACGCGTACGAGGCGCTCCTCGGAGTGCACTCCGTCCGGGACGGAGGACAGCGGGCGAAGCTCCTGGACCTTTACTCCCGAGTCCTCTCACGCCTCGTGGTCCTGCCCCTGTCCCTGGAGGATGCCGCCAAAGCAGCCGAACTCGGAGGGGAGTTGCGACGCCGGGGTCAAGACGTTGGGACGGATGTACTGACCGCGGCCATCGCGCTCCGGGGCGGATGCGACGGGATCCTCACGAGGAACCTCGACCACTTCCGTCGAATCGCGAAGGTCAGAGAACTGACCGTCGTCCCATATTAGGGGAGGAAGAGACGTGAAGACCGTCAAGGGCCTGCCGAGACCCTCTTAGCGCCGAGGCCCGCGAGATCGCCATTCCTTCACCATCCGCACGATG
>CAYNEM010000029.1:0-12373 GCA_964396265.1 uncultured Methanomassiliicoccales archaeon | reverse complement strand
TCGCGAGCACGGCGCTTTCCCCGTCCGCCTTGTCCGCGCGCGGGCCGCGGCGCGCGGCCGCCTTCAGCTCTTGGACGCGCTCCTTCATCGCGACTCGCTCCTCGTCCGTGAGTCCCTTGGACGTCTTGCCGATCGCGGTGGTGCTCTTGGCGGATTTCTGCGTGGCCTTCTGTGCAGGTTTCATGGTCACGCCCTCGCCACAACCTCGGCCAGCTGGTCCCACGCGACCTTCGCCCCGGCGGCGGCGACGTACTTCACCATAGGGTCACGCTCCTCCTTCGTAGCACAAAGGTTGGTGAGAGTGAGGCGCCATCGGGTCCCGAGAAGGGGTCGGCGGCTTCTTAACGCTTGTTCCCCCGTCCACATCCGATGCCGGCGAGGCCTTGATGCAGGTGCGCTTCGGCGTCGCCTCGGGTTGATGGCTCCTCATCAGGGGACTCCGGCCGTGCAACAGCGCCCTGAGCTCGTGCAACGGTTAGGGGGTCGTGGAACAGAGCCGTGTTTCATGGGATTAGGTGCAGAGTTGAGGGTTTGGGAGCAGCAGCACGTTCAGGTGCAAAGCCACCGCCGCCAAAAGAGTCATAAACCCCCACCGTCCGGCGGCGGTGATGGCCCGCTTCCCCGAGGCCGAGAAACGGCTCCTGATCAAGATGATCTGCCACAAGCGTCACACTCCTATCCCGGAACTAGTTTACATTTAAAGGCGCCTCCTGTTGGACCGAAGAGCTCGCGAATCTCATCCCGAACGGCGCGCCCGGACCGCCACTCGACTGGCGATCCGATAGTGGAGCCGGGGTCCGCAACTCTATCGTGGCAGTCGCGATACGGGCATCGCGACTTCGCGACAGGAGACAGAGATGACCGAGACGTCCGCGAGGACCACATCCTTGAGAATCCGGTTCGCCGAGCTACACAGGGCCGGGACGTTCCTGATGCCCAACGCATGGGACGTCGGATCCGCTCGGATCCTCGTCTCTCTCAACTTTCCTGCGATTGCGACCACGAGTTCAGGTTTCGCGGCCTCCCTCGGCCGGATGGACCGGCGCCTCACGCTCCGCGAAGCCGTGGACCATGTCCAGACCATGGTGTCTGCGGTCGAGCTGCCAGTGAGCGTCGACGCCGAGCACGGCTACGCGGACACTCCCCGGAGCGTAGCCGCGACCGTGGAGCGGTTCGCAGAACTCGGCGCGGCCGGCGTGTCGATCGAGGACTATGACCCTGCCTCGGGCATCTACGCGTCCAAGGTCGCGGTCGAGCGTGTGGCTGCTGCCGCCGAGGTGGCCCGTCGGAACGGGATGGTCCTCACCGCCCGAGCCGAGAACCACCTCTTCGGGGTCAATGACCTCGACGACACGATCTCCAGGCTGAGGGCTTTCCAAAGCGCCGGGGCCGACGTCCTCTATGCGCCCGGCTTAGAGGACCTGAAGGCGATCGCCCGCGTGGTGGACGAGGTCGATGCACCGGTCAACGTGCTCCTCCGCCAGAATGGTCCGACCGTGTCCCAGCTCGCCGAGGTCGGAGTAAGGCGCCTCTCGACTGGCGGATCTCTCGCCTTCGCCGCGTACGGCGCCCTCGCCGCGGCCGCGAGGGAGCTGCTCACCACAGGAACGTCCTCGTACACCGACGGGATGCTGTCCCTGGACGATCGTCGGGCGGCGTTCGATCGGTAGGGGCGAACCGTAGGCTGCGATGGTGAAGCCGTCTCATCGTGCCTTCCGTTGTCGCCGGCGCCGGTAGTCCCGCTCCATCTCGGACGCGAACCGCTCCCACGAGCGGAGCGCGGAGGCCTCCCGCTGCGCCTTCGTGAGCTTCCCCGCCCCGCGGACGTTGGGTCGGCGTCGCCATCGGAGGTCCAGCCGGGTCCCACCGGTCGGCAGGGACGTGAGGAGGTAGTCCGCGGTCACGTCCCGACGGTTCCCAATCCCATCCATGTGCCACCGGTTCGGCGGACGAAGGGTGACGACCTCGCGCGACCAGATCCAACCGTCCCCGGTCTCCTCGAGGTCCTCGAACACGACGCGGCGGGGCGTCCGTTCCAAGACCTTTCGCCGGAACGACTCGCCCGACAGCTTCCCGTCCTCCGAGGAGAAGTCCGTGCACCAGGCGAACGCGAAGTCGATCGGCGCCCGGAAGATGACCTGAATCCGATACTCCGGCCCAACCCACCTGCTTCTAGTCGTCCGTGCCGCCATTGTCTCCCCCTCGCTGCATGCCGCGACAGCGTGACGTCAGATAAGTCTTCCCGGCCTTCGCGTCCGTCGAGATTGTGAAGTTTCAAGGTCGCGCCTGCAAGCCGGAGGGGGCGAGGTTGGACACAAGCGCTAGCATGAACTCTGCGGCGCCTCGGTGTGCGCGCGTCCTGATCGAGGTAACCTGCAAGCATCATCGCTGAATCGAGTCACGTTTCAAAGCACCTTCAGAGGGTAAGTGACTCAGGCCACCTCCACCGCCGCGGTCTGTGAGGTCCTGGTCCCTAGGCTTTAATATTCGGCGACAGAATGCTTTCCTTCATGGCTGAGGCATCCCTCCTCCAACGGGTCGACCGAAACCCCGACATCATGCTGGGGAAGCCGGTGATCAAGGGGACGCAAATTACTGTAGAGCACATCCTCGACCTGCTGTCCAAGGGACAGACGTGGGAGGACATCGTGCGGGAGTATGGGGAACTGAAGCACGACGACATCCGGGCGGCCTTAGCTTACGCATCTCTAGCCTGATGCCGCCTCGCGCTTCAGATGAGGATTGCCCTGGGTGTGTTAGACGTGGCGGGTCTCGACATGTCACCCTTAGGTTCCTATCCGTCCAAGCCAATTGACACGAGCCATGAAGCTTGCGGTGGAGGCGGCCGCCTGGGTGACCGCCGCGTCCCTTATTCCGCTGGGGCTCGTCTTGCTCACGGGATTCCCATGCGTGCTCAGCGGCACTAGCGCTGGCTCATCCGTCACGTGTCCCTCCGAGTTCATCGTCGGATTGGCCATGTCGACCTCAGGCGTGGTGGCGACGGTTTCACTTGGGATCCGACGCCTGGTACTCTTCCTACGGGGTCGTAAGGCCTCGGCCCAAGAACCGCGGATGTGATCAGTAGAGTTCTCCTGGCCAGCCTGCCAAGCGGGGCCCACACCTCGACCCCGCGGTTTCACCATTCAAGTCCTGCTAGGTCCGCTCATCCCCGCGGTAGAACACTACTGCCAGCCAGCGGCCGTACTTGTCACCACAGTCCTTAAAACGTGTCAGTACGATGTTCTTCCCCTCGACCTTGGCAGCAACGTGTGCCTGCCCCCTGCACCGCCGGACGCCATGGAACTTATACGCGACCGTGACGGCGGACGGAACAACACCGCCGGTGACGCAGGCCTGTGGTTCTCCACCGCCACAAGCGTCATTAACCGCCGGCCCTTGGCGGCGGCAATGGCGCGGTTCCCGGAGGCCGAGAAACGGCTCCTGATCAAAATGATCTGCATGAATTCTTTCGTGCTCTCCTAGGCCCGCCGTTGACAGGGGGAGTGCGCACTCTCCGTTTGCGGCCGTTGATCATTGGTTCGCCGACTGTCGCTTGGCTACTCGGTCAAGGAGCGGTCTCCGGCGGGTCGGCGTCCTTCCTCCGCCTGCGTCGCGCAAGGACGGCGATGCTCGAAATGGCTGCCAGGGTGACGACAAGACCGATGACGCCCACAAACGAGGGCGATGACGGGGGCAGTCCCGATTCCAGAGAGAGTGGAAGTGGAACTGCAATGCTTTCGTCGTTGCCGACAAGGTCCGTGGCGGTGACGGTGACATCGATCTGATGGACACCGTCAGTCACTCCCACGTCGGCAGAGGCTGGGGGCCCACACTCCTGGGGCAACGTGGACAGGAATCGCCACGTGCCATTGAGCGTCCCACCCGGGACGTTCGGGTGGGCGAAGTCAAAGGGGATCGCGCTCACATCGATGACGATGGGCAGGGAGAGGGCTGTTCCGAACCCGTTTCCGAACCACTCGATCTCCTCGAACTCGACGTGGGTGCCCGGAACGAGTTCAAACAGCGGCCCAATGCAAGCAACTCTTCCTGGAGGAAGGGGATTGGTTCGGGACACGGACGACCCCCCGAACTGCAGCTCCCCAAGGTCGGTCGGTGAACCGGGGTCCCCGATCCACACGTCCACGGTCTGACCTGGAGCAATCGGAGGGAGATCGAACCCCAACCCTGGCTCCGTGATTGCGGACGGCCCCTCATTCTCCAACGTGATGACCATGGCCCAAGGCAATGCGGGGAGGCTTTGGCCTTGAATCGACGCGCTCACGTTCCCTGCCGCGGCGCCGTGGAGACCCAGGCCAGCTGCCAGGACAAGCACCGCGGTCACCACAATCAGAACGTGAAAGCGATTCCCGCTGCGGACCCTTCCTGCCTTGGACACCGGGGGGTCCGGGTTCATTGCGTCCGATCGCAGATCGTCAGGATTCTCACCGACTCGGCATCCCGCTCTCATGAAGATTCCTCGTGGTCACTCTAGCGCGCAAGGGATACTTAAGTGTGGTCCGGCCCTGCAGATGCGAACCAGGGTCCGACTTGACATGCCGAGGTCAGGGAAACGGTTCATAGGGGACACGCGGTACACCGCCCGTCTCCGAGTTCGGACCCGCAGGCGTAACGATACGAGACTATCGTCGCTTCTGGATGAGCCTCGGATTCCGGAGGCTTCATAAACCACACTGCGCTCGTCCTCCCTATGGCGCGGTTCCCCGAGGCCGAGAAACGGCTCCTGATCAAGATGATCTGCATGAAGTGCTACGCGCGGAACGCGATCCGCGCGACACGGTGCCGCAAGTGCGGAAGCAAGGCACTCCGGCCGAAGGCGAAGGAAGCGCGCAAGGAGTAGTCGGGTTGACGATCCGAGGCATTCACGGCCTTCTGTATTCGTCGCACCCCGAGGCGACGCGCAAGTTCTTCCGGGAGACGATCAGGTTGCCGGGCTCGGACGTCGGCGAGGGTTGGTGGATCTTCGACTTCAAGGAGGGGGACCTCGGCGTCCATCCGGTCGAGGACCCAGGCGACGCGGGGGAGCACGACGTCTCGTTCTACTGCGATGACATTCACGGCACCGTCACGGAACTGAAGTCCCGTGGCGTGCGCTTTACGCAGGACGTCGAGGACCACGGGTACGGCCTGGTAACGCACTTCACCGCCCCGGGCGGGATCACAATTCAACTCTACGAGCCCCGCTACGAGAAGCGCCGGACCGCGACCCGGACCGCGAGGCCGAAGGCAGCGCGAAAGCCCACGGCCAAGAGGACCGCCAAGAAGCGCCCTCGCTAGCCGAAGGCAACCGGATGCGGGGAAGGTTGCAAGTTCATATGCGGTAAGCCTACTCCCGGGAGCGTGGGCCTCGCCGAACGGCTGCGTCCATGGACCGTCTCGCCCCTCCGATGGCACTTCCTCTTCGTGCTCGTCCTGTCGCTCGCGGTCGGCGGCGCGCTCTACGTGCTCCCGTCCCTCGGACCGTCCTTCTGGCCCTATCCGATCAAGCCGCTTGGCATCCGCTTCTTCTCGTCCGTGTTCCTAGCGGTGTCGGTCGCCGCGCTCTTCGTGCTACGGGAGCCGAGGCGAGGAACCGCCGACGTCCTCCTCGTGATGGGGGTCTCCGTCTTCGGCATGATCGTCGTCGCGGCGGTTGCAGACTTCCCCCGACTCACGCTTCGCGCCGCGAGCGCCCTCTGGGTCCTCCTGCTCGGCTCGCTCGCCGCCGCCAGCCTCCTCTTCCTGATCGCGGGCCGGAGGGATACAACCGTCGGGGGGCCGCCCGTGCCGCGCTGGCTCCACCGCCACTTCTTGCTCCACACCGTCGTCGTCCTGTTCTTCTCGCTCCAGATGCTCTTCACGCCCAAGGACGCGAAGGCCTTCTGGCCGTGGACCATCTCCGACACCGTCCAGCGCGGGATCGGCGGCCTCTTCTGCGGCGTCGCGATCGGAACAGCCTGGTCGTTCCGCCAGCGTTCCTGGGACCGCGTGCGCTTGCTCCTGCCCGTCAACATCACGTTCGTGTCGATGGTGCTCCTCGCCGTCGGGATCCACTGGTCGGACATCACCGACGGCCCCGGATGGCACGTGACGATTCCGTGGCTCCTCCTGTACGCGTACACGGCCGCCTATCCCGCGTACTACTTGCTCCGTCCCCCGACCGGGGCCACTTCCGTCACCACACCCCCATCGACCCGGTGATGACAGGAGAAGTTCCCTCGTTGTCGTTGGGGCCGAGGTTCCGAATCCGGACCTGAGGCCAGTGGCGAGGGAAGCGGGGAGGGCGGTCTATCCGAGGTGGGCGGCGACGTCGCGGAACCACCGAAGCGCTTCCGTGTACTTGGCCCGTAGATCGTCAGCGTCCCGGACGAACAGGAGATCCTGGACACGCCGGATGACCTCCGGGGGAAACTCGTAGTGGATATATCGAGTTCGGAACGAATGGTGGACGGGGTTGTACTTCATCCGGAGCAGTTCGATCAACGGGCCGATTACGTACACCCGGTAGTTGTCGATCGCCTCGATCCAGTTTCCGCGGTTCACCTCTTTCTGGACGAACACGTGGAACATCTCCGTCTGGTCCCGGAGCCGCACGAGTCGTTCTCGCAGCCTCACATCGAACGCGGCGCGGTCGAGCGGCGGGACCTTCGTCACCCCGACCTTGTCGAAGTAGACGACGTTCTCCCCGTGGATCTCCCGCTCGAGGAACTTCTCCTTCTCCGAGCGCGGGAGCACGGCGAGGTCCACGAGGAGGAATGGGCCCGCGTGTTTGAGGCGATAAAACTTCTGCTGCATCCCTCCGGCCGCGGAAGGCCCGTGCGCCACGAAAGTGTGCTCGATCGGGGACAGGGCTCGGAGGGCGTCCTCGATGACCGGAAACACGTCGCCGACCTTTCCGTCCTCCGTGAACACGTTCAGGTCGACGTCGGACCACGCGTCGAGCCGGCCCCACGCCACCGCCCCGCCCTCGAACAGGGCGTCCACGTGCGGGAGCGGCTCGAGGACCGCGCGCAGAGCCTCCAAGATCGCGTCGCGCCCGACGGTCGCCGTCATGGCTTCGAGAACCCGGGGCTGAGGATAAGGCAATCTGCGGACGCCCCGCCTCACGGTGGGGGAGGAGGTGGGGGCGGAGTTTCGGAACCTGCAGGCGTGGTCTGAGCGAATGCAGGCGCCGAGATAGACGCAGGCACAAACGGAGACCCACACCGCACGCAGAACCGGCTCAACGTCGCGGCCGGCATCCCGCACGCAGAACAGAACTTCGGCCCGCCGATAGTGGTCGCCGGGGGCCCGTACGTGAGAGGGATCGTCCGCGGGGCAGACGGCGCGGGCCTCCGCCTTCGGGACGCGATGAAGACGACGAGGACGATGCCCACAATGACGAACAAAACCACGACCCCGAGCGCGGCTCCCGACCCGAACTGGGGGGATGGCGTCGGCCGAGCCGTGATCTCGAAGCTCTCAACCATCTGGTCGAACGTTGGGCCGTAAAGTTCGAAGTAATCCGCGTGCGCCCGCAGCACAAGGAGCCAGTAACGGTCGTGATCCGCGCTGACCACGATCGCGAACCGGGCCAGGGTCGTTGGAGATGGGGTCGGCTCCGTGGTCGTGAAGACGACCCCCGCGTGTCCCGCAATCGTCCGATACGTCGGTCCTTGAGTGACGTAGGAGTCGGGCGTCCCTTGGACCGCGGCGTCCACGAACTGACTGAGGTACGCGTTGCTCTCCCGGGCCCTGGGATCGACGTCGGTATCGATCACGATGGTCGTCGTGAAGCCGTCGTGGTGCGGCCCGGTGAGAATTGCCTCGAAGACGTACCCCTCCACGTCTTCGTCCTGCGAAAGGAACCATTCCGCGGGGACGGGGACGCGAAACCCCGCCGGATGCTCGTAGTCCCGCAGGGGAATCTCGCCTCTGACGTTGACGGAGAGAAGGAGCGCCCCACAGGCGACTGCGAGGACGACAACGAACGCATCCCCCAACCTCCCACGCATGCGGCTGGTCATTGGAACGAGGGGATATCAAACTTCAGGGCGGCTTGGAGCTCCCGCACCACGACTCTCGTTCGCGAAACAACGTCGTCGCCGCGCTGGGCGACCTCCAATGATCGTCGGCCGGAGTTCACCGTCATCGATTCGCTGTGGAGATCATGACCGTCGGAGAGGCCATCTTCCGGCTCTCTCGGTACACGAGGAGCGTCATCAGGAAGCCCGCGCCCATGAGGACCGCGGAGACGAGGAACGGCGCCGCGGGGCTCACCTGCTCGTAGAGGAACCCCGCGACGAGGGGGCCAGGCACGACGCCTAGACTGCCAAAGGCTTGGGCCGCGCCGAGGATGCTCCCCTGCTCGCGCGCCGGCGTCCGCTTCGACACGAGGCTCAGCAGGAGCGGCATGGTGAGCGCCACGCCCATCGCGAACAGCCCCACGAGAAGCACGTAGGCGGCGACGTCGCGGATCCATGGGGTCGCGGCCATCGCGGTCCCCATGGCGAGGATGCCGAACGCGACGAGCCGCTCCTCCCCCGCGCGCTTCGCGAGCCGTCCCACCATCACGCCGACGACGATCTGGACCGCGCCGATCAGCACGAAGATGGCGGCAAGTTGCAGCTCCACGAAACCGAAGTACTCGATCCCCAGGCTGGGAAAGGCCACCGGGACCGTGGAGAAGGCGAAGGACACGACGAGGAACGTCAGCACGAGCAGGCGGATCGAGGGACGTCGCAACACCTCGCCCAGGCCCGCCGTCTTGGGAGCGCCGCGAACGGTCCTCAGCTCGGGGGGGAGGGACTCCGGTAGCGCAATCGCGGCGAGGGCGAGATTCGTCGCCGCCAACGTGGCCGCAGCGAGGGCCGGTGCGCTCAGCCCGAACGGGACGAGGGTTCCGCCGATCACGGGTCCCACCGCGAAGCCCACGCCGAAGGCGGCGCCGATGAGTCCCATCCCCCTCGCCCGCTCCTCCGGCCGCGTGCGGTCCGCGATGTACGCCCGCGCGACCGACAGGTTCCCGGCCGCGGTGCCAGCGAGGATCCGCGCGAGGAACAGGAAGGCGAGCGAGTTTGCAGCGGCGAGAATTAGGTGGCTGGCGGTCGTCACGCAGAGCGTCGCGAGGAGGACGGGGCGTCGCCCGAACCGGTCGCTGAGCCGCCCCAGGACGGGGGCGAGGAGGAATTGCATGAGGAAGAAGGACGCGATGAGGAGGCCGAGGATCGCGGGCCCGCCGCCAAAGGACCGATTGTAGAAGGGGAGGAGGGGGACGACGACGCCGAAGCCGATCAGGTCGACGAAGACGGTGAAGAGCACGATGAGCAGCGGGGACCTCCCCGCGGGGCGCGCTCCCGCCTTCGTCCCGACGATTGATGTCGCGCCTCCTGCGGGCGACACCGCCTCCCCGCTCATCTCCCCAGACTCCTGACCTCGCCCACAGCAGCACCGGGATTTATGTTGAGCGGAGGAAGCGAGGAGGGGTCACATTTGTTGCGCCTGGTCGGGGCGCGATACCTTCTTATGACTTCGCGAACTCGCGGAAACATGGCCTCGCGCCCGATCCTCTATTCGATGCCCATCTCGCACTGGTGCGTCTCCGCGGACCGCATGCTCGCGTTCAAGGGCGTCGGCTTCGACACCGTGTACGTCCCGTACCACGACAAGACGGAACTGATCGCCGCCACGCGCCAGGACTACGTGCCCACGCTCGTCTGGAACGGGAAGCCCATCATGTGGTATGACATCCCTGACTTCCTCGAACGCACGGTCCCGCAGCCCACGCTGTACCCCTGGGGGAACAAGGGATTAGCGGCGGTGATCGAGCAGTGGGCGCACGCGCAGCTCGAGGAGAAGGTGTGGCGCTATGTCGTGACGATGATCCCGGCCGTGTTGAGGAGCGAACAAGAACGTTGGGTCTTCGAAGAGATGCAGACGCGGGCGCGCGGCCCGTGGCACGTCCTCCTCACGCGGAAGGAGGAGTTCAAGAAGGACATGCTCAAGGAGCTCGGGCGTCTCGACAACGCGCTCCTGGGACGCGAATGGCTCCTCGGCGAGCCGAGCCTCGCGGACTTCGGCGCGTACGGAAGCCTGTCCCCGCTCCTCACCGTCGGGGAATCGATTCCCAAGCACATGCCGCAGCTGGCGGCGTGGGTCGCGCGCATCCGCACGTTCGGGACTATAGAGGTTCCACCCGAGCCAGCACGACCTCGCCGTACGATGCGAACGGCTGTCCGGGCTTCGCCTCGGCGAGGCCCGTCGCGATCTCCCGCTCCGACAACCGCCGAAGGTTCGACCGCCAGCGGAGCCCCTCGAACTGCTTCGTCCAAGGCTCGACGGTGACGTCGAACAGGATCTCGTCGTCCGTCCGTTCGAACTCCATCTCGTTGTTCACGAACCCATAGGAGAAGAACGTCTTCCGGAGGAACCTTCCGATTCCGGGGTCGTAGAACATCACGCTCAGGCTGCGGTTCAGGACGCGGCCCTCGCACACGGCCTCCCCCCGCGCGGTCAGGAAGCGGTCCCCAGGCTCCAGGGTGTATGTGGCGGTGGTCTCGACGACGCTCTTCTCGCCGAACTGGTCCTTCGACACGCCGCGCCACGTGCCCACGAGGAACTTCCATTCGTCGAGGGGCGAGGCCACGCGCGCACAGCGGGGAACCGGTATATTCGCGTGCCGTCGGGACTCAGAGCCCGCCGGTCGCCGCCGTCACCATGAGGAAGAGGACCACGACGACGATGGCGGTGTTCACTAGGGTTCCCTTGAGGAGCCTCCCCTGGAGGGCCAGCACGGCCTCCGGGATTCCCGCGTCCGGATCGTCGGGCCACGACGCCTTGACAATCTTCATCGCCGTCGGTTTCAGGAACACGATGCCGTTGGTCAGCGCCGCCAGGACGAGGACGAGGCTGACGATGACGAGCTGTCCCGAGGAGATGGTGAGGACCGTGCCCAGATCATACTTGAGCAGCAGGTAGACGACGCCGGTGGCGATGACCAGGAACCCGCTCATCATCTGGAACATGCTTGTCTTCCCCAAGATGGGCAACAACCGCCGGTACTCCCCGGCGGCCTTCGTCCGTTTGAGGATCGGCGCCAGGATGAGCTCGACGTAGATCGAGACGCCCACCCACATCATCCCGAACAGCACGTGCGCGAACTTCGCGAAGGTGATCTCGCTGACCATGGACCCGGGATTCCGGGCGGCGGATAAGGCTGTTGGCGGTGGGGACCCGCGGGGGAAACGTGTAAGGGGGATGCGGGCCTCCCGCGTCCTCGGCGGAGACCATGTCCTCGCTCCAATTCCATGCGACGGCGATCGTGCGCGCGTCCCTCGAGGAGACCTTCGCCTGGTGGACGGACCTGCGGGAGGATGACGCGGGCCGCGTGATGCCGCCGCTCCGGCTGCGGACGATCATGAAGAAGACCCCCGAAGAGACGGTGACGGAGGACCGCTGGTCGATCTTCGGCATCCCCATGCGGACGCGTGCGACGCTGCGACCGCACCCGCCCGACGGATGGGAGGTCACGTCCGAGCTCCGTGCCGGCACCGCCAAAGATGTCGTGGGGCTCACGACGGTCCCAGAGGGAACGCGGGTCACGATGGAGCTCGTGATGGACCTGCGGTGGCCGTGGTCGTGGGCGGCCCGGGTCTTGCGCCCGGCGCTCGCGCGACTGTTTCAGAAGGACCTAGAGGCGGTGAACCGATCGCTCGAGGCGTCGCTTCACGGGAAAGCCGAATAGCCGTGTCCGGTGTTCGGGAGCGGAGCGGTTAAGTATCCACATCTGAATAGAGTTATCCAATCATGAATACGAACCCTGGCCCTCCGAGCCGTCTTCCCGTGGGCCGCGTGATCCGGCACCGCGGAGTCCTCCGAGCGCTGTTTGCCGCGCCCCCCGCCGGCAGCACCATCCGCGAACTCGCGATTCGTTCGCGCGTCCCCTACGCCAGCACGTGGCGCCTCGTCGAGGATCTGAGGCGTCTCGGTGCGCTCCGCGTGGAAGTGGTCGGACCGAGCCGGAGGGTCTCCGTGAACGCGGGATCCCCTCTCCTCGACGATCTGAGGCGAATCGCGGACGTGGAATTCGACCCCCATCGAAAGGCGGCCCGACGCTTCGCGGACCTCGCCTCGAAGCTACATGCAGTACGAAAAGTCATCCTGTTCGGCAGCGTCTCGCGCGGCGAGGAGACCGTGGGAAGCGACGTCGACCTGGCGGTGGTGCTCGATCGCGAGACGCGGGCCGTCCGGGCGCAAATCGATCGGTTGGCCGGACAAGTGATCGAGGAGACCGGCCTTCCCGTCGTCCCGACCCTGGTGACCCAACGCGAGATCGCGCGTGGAGGCTCGTTTCCCCGGACCCTCGCCACCGGAGAGGTCCTGTACGAGCGATCTTGAG
>CAYNEM010000028.1:0-12546 GCA_964396265.1 uncultured Methanomassiliicoccales archaeon | reverse complement strand
CCCTTCGGGTACGTGCCGGGGTCCATGAGCACGCGCTTCGTGTCCGCGGCGACGCCCTGCCGCATCGAGTCGACCTGTGACGCCGTGAGCATCGACGTCCCGAGCGCGACGCCCTCGCCCTTGGCGGTGAGGAACGCGACGAGTTCGCCCTTCTTGATCCGCGGGTCCATGGAGGAAATGCCTGGGACGTGGAGGTTCGCGCCATGGCAGATCGCGTCCGCGGCGGTGTCCTTCACGACGATCTTCGGGAGGTGGTCGAGCAGTCTCTCCATCGGGTGGACGATTCGCCGGATCGCCTTGTCATCTCCATTCTCCTTGAGGAACACGAGGGCGTCCTGCAGGTCCGTGATGGGGTGGGTCATCGCTTCGGTGAACGAAGCCGTCCGCGTGCGACGCAGGTCCGCGAGGTGTCCGCCGACGCCGAGCGCCTCCCCGATGTCGTTCGCGAGCGTCCGGATGTAGGTGCCGGACTCGCACCGCGCGCGGAACAGGACGAGCCGCCCGTCGCGCTCGAGAAGTTCGAGTTCGTGGATCGTCCGCACGCGCATCTCGCGCTTCACCGCGGACCGCAGGGGCGGCGTCTGGTAGATGGGGCCCACGAACCTCCGGAACATCGCCCCGAGCTTGTCGTCGGGAACGTCCTGGTGGAGCTCGAGGACCCCGACGTACTCCTTGTGCCCGACGAGCATCGCGTCGAGCGCGCGCGTCGCCTCGTTGAACGCGATCGGGAGGACGCCCGTCACCCTCGGGTCGAGCGTCCCCGCGTGGCCCGCCTTCTCTGCCCCGACGAGGTCGCGTACCCACGCGCTCACCTGGTGTGAGGTCGGTCCCTGGGGCTTGTCCGCGATGAACAGGCCGCGCCGTAGGAGCTCCGGGACCGTCCGCTCCGGGACCGTCCGCTCCGGGACCGTCACCCCTCCCACGCCTTCGCCCCCTCGTGGATCTTCCGAACAATCGCCTCGGGGCCGAGCTGAGACGAGTCGATCTCGAGGTCGTACACGCCCACGTCGTCCAGGTCGATCCCGTAGATCGCGCCGTACCGCGTGCGCTCGGACCGTTCCCGGACGAGGATCTCCTCGAGCGCCTGCTTTTCCGACTTCCGCTCACGGTCCGCGATCCGTTTCGCGCGGACGTCGACGGGCGCGGTGAGGAGCACGCGGAACGCGCGCACCCCCGCACGCGTGAGGAGATGGGCCTGGATCCGGCCGTCCACGACGGCGTCCTTCCCCCCCAACACCGCCTTCCGCACGGCGACCAGGACGATCTCGTCCAGCTCGCGGTCGACCTCGTGGTGCTTCTCCGCGTGCCGCCCGAAGGAGACGAGGTCCATCCGCCGCTCCGCCGCCATCTCGCGGAACATCACCCCTCCGGAGATGAGCGCGAACCCGAACGTCTCCGCGTAGAGGGTCGCGGCGGTCGTCTTCCCGCCCCCCGGAGGCCCGCCGATCGCGACGATCATTCCGCCGCCTCGCTCCCCATCGCCGCGAGGCGCTTCCGGAACGAGACGTACTTCAGGACGCGCGACACGATCTGCCCGATGGGGATCGCGAGGAGGGAGTACAGGAGGATCCATGCCGGGAACAGGTACGCGGCGCGAAGGTCCGTCTGGGATTGCCAGGGCACCGCGAAGAACACGGTCCCGGCCGACCTCACGTCCGCGTACACGAACTGCCCGAGCCAAGAGAACACGAGGATGAAGAGGAGGAACGTGACCGCCATGGACTTCATCGGCGCGAACTGCACCTCGAGCGTCTCCGCCTGCATGGACGTCTGGACCTCCTTCAGCTTCGCGACCTTCGTCCGGTTCCCCTGGCGAAGCGCTTCCATCTGTGCCTTCCGCACGGCCGACAGGCGTTTGTTCACGCGGGTCGTCTTGACCCAGTCCGTGAAGATGTGGCGGACGACGGAACTGATGATCGTCGTCAGGGACCCGGCCAGGAGGATCGTGAGGACGGGGTACGCGGCCCCGAAGCCGATCGTCGGCCAGAAGACGGCCGCGACGGCCTGCCCCATGGCCGTGCGGAGGCTTTCGTCCACCATGACGAGCAGCGTGAAACCGAACATCATGAAGAGGAAGGTCCGGCCCATGCTGGGCTTAGTCGGCGGCGGTCGGACCCTCGTCGCCTCGTCCTCTCCCATACCTCGCGGTACGCGGAGGGCCGTTAAAAAGGGTTTGCGCGGCGGCGAGGGAGCGCGGATAGGCTTAAGAACCCAGAAACTACTCCCGTCTTGGACAGGGGAGCGGGGTTGCCCAACCTGCCCAAAGCGGCCTTCGAGGGGAGCGCCGCCGGGGGCGCGATGACACAAGTGCCCGGCATTCTTCTTTTATGACGTCGACTACGAGTCGTCCGTGCCGCCGCCATCAAGCGCCGCGGACAGCTTCTGCTGGAGCTTCTCGTAGCGGTCCCCCAGGGACTTCTCCTGCTTCTTGATCGTGTTGACCCGGATCTCGAGGGTCTCCTTCTGCTCTTCGAGTTCTTTCCTCAGCGCCTCGAGGTCGCCGACGCGAAGTAGCAGCGAGCCCGTGCTGCGATAGACCGGCGACTCCGCGGAGACCTTGGCAAGCTCTTCGATGGTGCTCGTCACCTCGCGCAGCTTCCCCTCGAGCTGGATGCGTTGAGTCCCGAGGACCTGGAGCTGCTGCTGGAGCTGCTGATATTGCGCGAGTTGGTTCTGCACCTGCGGGGGAAGCTCCTTCATGCGGACACCGTCCGGTTCACGTCGAGCGCCACCTGCGCCCACCGCAGGTACGAGTTCAGGGCGGCCCGGAGTGCGGGCGTGTCGTCCGCCTCGACGTGGATCTCTACACGGTCCCCCGCGCCCCCGACGGAGATCTGGGTTCGCGGGATCTCGCGTCCGGCCTCGGGGCGCAGCGCCTCGCGAATCACGCCCGCACCCTCGCCCTCGTACGTGATCACGGCGCGCATGCTATCGGGCCTTCACGATTTTCTTGACGTTCGGGCGCTCCTTGAAAAAGATCTTGGATCCGCACCGCTCACATTGGATGCCGACCGTGTTGATGTTCGTGCGGATCGGTTCCTTGCACATCCCGCACTTGTACATCAGGAGACCTCCTCGGGCGACTTCTCCTGCGTTCCCTCGGCCACTTCCGTAACTTCCGTCCGGACGGCGGTCGTGACGACCGGCCGGTACGCGCCCCCGGCGAAGATGAGACCGCAACGCCGGCATCCCCACACGCCGGTGCTCCGTCGCTTCACGCTGTACGCCGAGCACTGTGGGCACTGGTGCCGCTTGTGCTGGTCGACCTCGACCTCGAGGATACGGCGTCGGATCCGGACACCGTATCGGGGCCCGAACCGACCGACGGAACCGACCTTTTTCGTGCGGCGGCTCATTGACGGATGGTCTCCCGGATGCCGTTTCCCAACCGGCGCGCGGTCGCGATGACCCTGCGGACTTCATCGTACGAAAAGCTGCCCTTTAAGCCTTTCTGCATCGCCCGGATGTCCCCGTTCTCGTCCGTCGCGACCGTGAGCCGCGCGTCGGCGATCCGCTCCTCGTCGAGCCCCGGGTCGAACACGATCGTGTCTCGCAGTTTGGCGGCGGTGATGGAGACAGGCCAGTGGTCCACGGGAAGCGGACGGTCCTCGCCCCCGATCTTGCTCCCTGGGAGCTTCGCGGAGCTCAGCGCCGCCAGTGTCCCGTACGAACAGGCGTCGAACAGGTTCCCGTCGTAGTCCAGGATGTGCATGTCGATGAACAGGACCCACACCTTCTCCTTCGGAACGATGCACAGCTTGTCCAAGTCGACCGTCTTCGTCTCGCGGATGCCGCGGTCGACGACCCGCGCGAGCTCGATCGCGGTCGGGCTCGGCGGCCCCGACTCGAACGTCGGCGACGCCATGGGGATGAGCTCTGCGCTCGTCGTGAGGACGCCGCTGTTCGGGGTGTCGGGGTACGGCACGCCCGTGTTGATCTTCACCCCGACGAGCACGTCCGTGTTCCCGAGATGGACCCTTGCGGACCCCTCGGCCGTGTTGACGTAGTTCTTCTCGATCTGCAGATGACGAACCTCCTCGAGGCCGCGGCCGTCCGTCCGCCGCCCGCTGGAGGCGAGCTTGACGATGGCCTCTCGGAGCAACTCGGAGACGACTTCGCTGCTCATGACGCATCCCCCTCGTCGGAGTCGTCGAGTGCCGATGCGGAATACCTACGTCGCAACGCTTCCCGCTGCAGGTCGTTGAGTTGCCGGGTCGCGTCCATCGAGAGCTTCATCGCGCGTTCGAACTCGTCCTCTGTCAGGTGGCCGTCCATCTGAAGCAGGACGATCTCCCCCGTCCGCGCGACGACCGCCATCGGGCAGTCCGCGTCGCCGAAGTTATCCTCCTCCTTGTTGAGGTCGACCACCACTTGGCCTTCGATCTTCCCGGACGCGCAGCTCGCGACCAGGTCCCGCATCGGGATTCCCGCGTCCGCGAGCGCCACGCTGGCGGCGGTGATGCCTGCGCAACGCGTCCCGGCGTCCGCCTGGAGGACCTCGATGAAGACATCGACGCTCGTCCGCGGGAACTGCTCCCGGAACACGACCGCGGAGAACGCCTCCGAGACGACCTTGCTGATCTCGACGGACCGCCGGTCGGGTCCGGGTCGCTTTCGATCGCTCACGGAGAACGGCGCCATGTTGTACCGGACCTGCACGAGGGCCCGGGCCGGGTCCTGGAGGTGGCGTGGATGCGCCTCGCGCGGCCCGTACACCGCCGCAAGGACGCGGTTCCCGCCCCACTCGATGTAGGCCGAGCCGTCCGGGCGCTTGAGGACGCCCGCCTCGATCCGTACTGGTCGCAGCTCGTCGAGCCGCCGTCCGTCGAGCCGCCGTCCGCTGTCGTCCAAGAGCCGAATCTTCTTCGGAATCTGTTCTATCGCTTCCATGTGCTCATGCCCCCTTCTGATAGGCATCCTTCAGGAACGTGTTCACGGCCTCCGTGAGGCCGCTCGCTTGGGCGTGCTCCTCGATCATCTTGATTGCGCGTATCGAGATCATGATGTCCTCTGGGTTGCCGTCAATCCAGATGCGCCCGTTCTGTCCGACGAAACCCTGGACCTTCGTGAAACTCTTGATGAGCTGGATCATCGAGCCGTCCTTGCCGATGATTCGCGGAATCTTGGAAGGGCTCACCTCGACGATCTGGCCGCCCTCGATCTTGTGGAGTTCGCTATCCTGCATCGAGCACTGGACCCTCTTCGTCTCGTCGACCTGGAGGATACGGCAGATCGCGCTGTCCCCGATGTCGAGGAACCGCGCCGTGTCGCCGAAGTCCACGCGCCACGGGGATTCCGTCGCGTGCAGGGGTGCGGGATAGGGCGCGTTGATGTCGAGGAGCCAGTGGCTCGGACCCAGGTCGACGACCTGGCCGATGACCTCGTCGTCCGCGCGCGGCATGTACCGGCCGCCGAGCGGGATCACGGAGACCAGCCCATCTCTTTCGGAGACGATCCCGAGTTTGGCGGCGTAGACGTCACCGCCGTCGGCGTACGTCCCTTCCCCGGGCTTCAGGCCCCTGGAATCGATCAGTTCTCCGGGTATAACCACATGTCGAGTAGCGCTAGAATCTCGCATCGAATCATCTCTCTCACGCCTGTTTCGGCGGACGAAGGTGGCGACCCTACTTGAGCGTTTGGGTGCGGTCGTGGCGGTCCGAAGTCCGTCAGATCCGCTGGTCCGCTTTCAGGATCTTCGCCTCGACGTTCCCCTTTGTCTTGTCGTTCAGACGCTCGAGGAAGTCCGTCTGCATCCCCGCGGGCATCTCGACCACGCCGATCCACGAACCGGTCGGCGACCATTCCTCCTTGAGGATCCGGCCGAACGCGCGGATGTCGCCGAAGCACTTGGCGGAGTCCTCCGCAGACAGCTTCACCGCGATGCGCGCCTTTTCGATGCGGATCGGGATCAAGGGCCGGAGCGCGTCGAGCACTTCCTTCACCTGTTCCTCAAGGCTCTTGAACGGGTCGACGTGGACCTTCGCCTCCTCCATCGCAATCTCGATCCGCTGTGGGGGGTGCGGGGCTCCGGTCTGCGGGTTGATCGCGTTGGCGGCGATGTATTGGACGACCTGACGGCGCTTCTGTTCCTGCATGTGCCGCCGTTGTTCGGTCGTGAGTTGGATCTCGCCCTTCCGGATGAGGATCTTGGCGACCTCGAGCGGTTCCTCGGTGTCGAAGAACTCCATCATCTTCTCGGAAGAGGCCTTCGAGCCCTTGTGGGCGTCGCGGAAGATCGTGTCGATCGCCAAGTTCGCGAGGACATCAATCTCCTTCCCGTCGCGGATCTGCTGGACCGCGTCCGGTTTCACGAGGACTTCGAATCGCTCGCCCGCTCTCTCGATGCGCGCTACCACGTAGTGCTTGAACAGGTCGTCCGTGCGATCTGAGCGGAGCTCCTTCGCCATGGCCCTCTCGCTTACGAGGCGCCGGGCAGCCTCCGCGTGTACGCCAAGACCTCTTCCTCGGGAAGCCGTCGGAATCTCTGCCCATCTACGATGAGACCGAGCTCCATCGACTTCGCGTCGAGTTTCTCCTCGGTCGCCTTCTGGAGCGCCTCGAGCCCGAGGATTACTGCCTCGTCCTGGGTCATCCCGTCCTTGTACTTCTCCTCGAACATCTCCATGACCGTGTTCCGGCCTGCACCGATGCTGCCGGCCTTGTAGGATACGAGCGCGCCGCTCGGGTCCGTCTCGTAGAGGTGGACGCCGGCATCATCCGTTCCGCCGACGAGGAGTGCCGTCCCGAACGGCCTCACCCCCCCGTACTGCGTGTAGTTCTGCTTGAAGTCGCAGATGCGCTTCACGAGCAGGTCGACGCTCATGCGCTCGGCGTACGTGACCCGGTTGATCTGCGCGACGAGGCGCGCGTAGTCGACGAGGACCCTCGCGTCCGCGACGAGACCGGAGGTGGCGCAACCGATGTGCTCATCGATCTGGAAGATCTTCTCGATGGAGGACGTCTCCACGAGGCGGCTCTGGATCTTCTTGTCCGCCATCAGAACGATCCCGTTCTTGAACTTCAGGCCGGCCGTCGTGTTGCCGCGTGTCACCGCGACGCGCGCGTACTCGACTTGGAACAGCCTCCCATCGGGGGAGAACACAGTGATGGCGCGGTCATATGCCATCTGACCCGGTTGCATAATCGAACCTCTCCGCGCGCTAAGTCAAGGGTCGTTAATAAAGCTATTCGCGTGTGTTCGACAGAAATTTCTGTCGCGCTTTCCGAATCGTGCCACTCGTCCCCGTCGTGCGGACGACGGAGTCGCCGACGCGAAGCGCGTTGAGAAACACGAGCGTCGCCTCTTTTGAGGTGTGCGCGCATCGCATGAGGCCGCGGGTCCCGTCGTAGAGCACGAGCCAGGGACGTTCTCCAGGCGACGCCTTCAGTGCCGCAAGGAGACGCGTCTTCGGGATGGGGGGCGTCACCACGAATGCGACGTAGCGATTGCGGCCCGTCTTCTCCCGCACGGTCACGGATCAAGGGAGGGGCGCGCCCCGCTATAGCCTTGCGGCCCCAAAGGGGCGCGTCGGGTGCGTTCAGCGAACCTCGTCGACGTCTTGGCTCGCGGCCGGTGCCCTGCTGTAGTCCTTGCCGAGGATCGTCTTCGATTTAACCCCCGTGATGCACACGAGCAGGCGGACCGTGCTCTGGAGCTCGGGCTCGACGCTGCATCCCCAGATGATGCGAGCCGAGGGGTTGATCTTCGTGCCGATGATCTCGGCCGCCTTCTGTGCCTCGCTGATCGTGAGGTCCGGGCCGCCGACGATGCGCACAAGGCAACCGCGCGCGTGGGTGAGGTCGACCTCGCCGAGCAGCGGAGATTCGAGCGCCTCGTTCACCGCGTACTCCACGCGGTCCCGGTCCGCGTCGGACTCCCCGAGGCCGACCATCGCGACGCCGCCGCCCTTCATGATCGTCATCAGGTCCGCGTAGTCAAGGTTGACCAGGCCGGGCTTCGTGATGATCTCCGTCATGCCCTTGATCGACTGCATGAGGATCTCGTCCGCGACCTTGAACGCCGCATCGATCGGGAGACGGGGAACGAGCTCCAGGAGCCGGTCGTTGTAGATCACGATCGTCGTGTCGCAGAACCGCCGCAGCCGGTCGAGGCCCGCCTCGGCGTTATCCATGCGGATCTTGCCTTCGGCCTTGAAGGGCATCGTGACGATGCCCATGACCAGCGACTGCGCCTCCTTTGCGAGCTTGGCAACGTACTGTGCGGAGCCTGTGCCCGTGCCACCGCCCATGCCCGCGGTGACGAACACGATGTGCGAGCCCTGAAGGAACCCGCGAATCTCCTCCTCGCTCTCCTTCGCGGCCTGCTCGCCGACCTCGGGAAGCGCGCCGGCCCCGAGCCCCTTCGTGAGCCTCTTCCCGATGAGGATCTTCTTGGGCGCGTGCACCGCCAACAGGTGCTTTGCGTCCGTGTTGATGGCGCACAGCTGCGCACCCGAGACGCCGGCCTCGCTGCAGCGGTTGATCGTGTTCGATCCCCCGCCGCCGCATCCGATGATCTTGATGCTGACGTTCAACGAGTCCACGATCTTCTGGATCTCGTCGTCCTCCGCCGCAGTCACATGCGGCTTCTGAGGGGCCGCCTCCTCCTTCGCTCGTGCTTCCTCGTGTCGCGCCAAAGCTTCGCTAACAATGGATTTCATTCGGTAATCCCATCCCGAAAGTGTCCGACGGTCGCCGCATGGAAATCGGCGTATATAAAAGTAGTCATACATCCGTCAGACGAATGTCCGAACTGGGTCCGACGCCTACAGGAGCTGCGAGGTCGCGAGCGCCTGAGGGATTCCGTACCCGTAGTAGCCATCGTGGGGGTCGTCCTGGCCCTCCACCAGCAACGCGGCGTCCACGAGGGCCTCCTTGAAGAGGAGGATGCCCGACGGGTTCTGCTTGTACGACGGGTGTTTCTCGAGCAGGAGGGCGATGATGCCTGAGACGAGGGCCGCCGCGGGACTCGTGCCGCTGACGAGTGCATAGGAGGCCCGGTGGAGGGTCGTCGCGATCTCGACGCCCGGCGCGGAGACCTCCGGCTTGCGGTTGGGATCCAACCGGAGGAGGGGTGGGCTTCCTGAGGAATTCGCGCCTACGGACGAGAACGGCGCGATGAGGCCGCGGCTGTCGACGGCGCCGACGGCAATCACCCGGGGGACCGAGGCCGGGCTCTCCACGTCCCCGTCGTCCGACTGCCCGTCGTTCCCGGCGGCGGCGACCACGATGACGCCAAGGTCCATCGCGCGGTTGACCGCGTCCTCCGTCCGCGTCCCGACGGTCGGGTGCGAGTTCCCGCCGAGGGAGAGGGAGATGACGTGTGCGCCATCCGCGGGGTCCCCGTCCTGGTCCGGGTCCGTGCAGAAGTCGACCGCGTCCGCGATCCCCTGGTCGCCGCCGCTTCCCGTGGCGGCGATTGCCTTGACGGCGATGAGGTCCGCCTCCGGCGCGACGCCGCGAAGGCGGCCCTTCGCGAAGATGATCCCCGCCATCGCCGTCCCGTGGCCCTCGTCGTCGTACGCCCCGGTCTGTGCGTTCACGAAATCCCGCCAGCCGACGAGATTCACGTGCCGCAGGTCCGGGTGCGTCAGGTCGATCCCCGTGTCGACGATGCAGACGCGGACGCCAGTGCCGTCGAACCCCTCCGCCTGTAACCCCGTGGCCTGCGTCAGGTTGAACGCCCACGAGGACGGCGAGATGCTCGGCTGCGTGACGATCCAGTACCCGACGGCTGCCAGGACAACCGCTAGCGAAAGGACGATCGCAAGGGAGACGAGCCGCCAACGCCTCGACCGGCGGGGTCCATCCCGCCCTTGGAGGTCAGGCGGGGGAGGAGGAGTCGTGAAGTCGTCTAGCTGGAGGGAGGGGCCCGCATCCATCCAGCACCCGAGGGGCCGGGCGGAAGAAAAACGTTCGCCCTTCTCGTCCCGGTGACTATTCTTTGCTTCCCCAACGGCTGATGACGATGATAAGGAGGATCATGAACAGCGTGAGGACGAGCGCCGTCACTACGAAAATCAGCCAGCCGCCCCAGTTCGGTTCCGTCGGCTGCAACTCGATCCCCGCGTTGCCTAGTCCTCCCAGGACGACGTTGCTCCATACGAGGGCGATGACGAAACCGAACGACGTCGCGAGAGTGGTCGATATCGTCCTGCGCACTTCCCCGATCGAAAGCTTCCGTTCCTCAGCCATGAGGTCACCCGAACCGGGGAGGGCGGTGCGATATTTAGTCGCTTGGGGGCGGCGGGAGCTTCTGTCCTTCTGTGAGGATGGCGAGGCCCTTGTCCGTGATCGTCATCGGATAGACCATCTCCTCGTGCGCGCTCCCCTTGAACTTCTCGATCGAGACGAACCGGCGAATCCCCGTGTCGTCGCGGACGCGGTGCAGGCGGATCTCCCCGCGCGCGAGGAATGACTCGGGAGGGACATCGTTTTCTCCGACGGTCTCTACCGCCAGAAGGGCCGTCGCCTTCTCCTCGGTAAGGAAACGCATGAACGACTGCGTGGCGACCTCCGTCTCGAACTCGCGGATGCAGAAGTAGCGAAGCCCCGTCATCGAGTCGATGACGATCCGCTGGTACGCCTGCCGCCGGAACAGCACTTTCAGGAGGTTCTGGAGGGAGTGGATCGTCACCTCGTGGCTCTCGACCTCCGGGGTCTTGCGGATGCGCTCCGGGAGATCCCGCATCTTCACGGGATCCTGCTCATCGCTGATCTCGACGATGGGCGTGGGCTCGAACCTCCGGATGTCCGAGTTCGCGTCGATGATCTCGATGTCCCCCACGTCAAACCGGAACGAGCGCATGCTGTCCACGACCTCGTTCGGCGGTTCGTCGAGGGCGATGAACAGGACGCGCTCCCCTCCCGCGACGCCTTCGAGCAGGAACTGGATGAGCGCGGTGGTCTTCCCCGACCCCGGGGGCCCAGACACGATGTATGGCCGTTTCGGGATGAGCCCCCCGTGGAGCATGCGGTCGAGCCCCGGGACGCCCGTCGGGATCCTCATGCGGAACGCCCCTTCGCCCGCCTCGCTGCCTCGAGGATCTGTATCTCCTCGGTCATCTTCGCCTTCGCGGCGACCAAGAGGCGGAGGGCCTCGTCGTACCGCTTGCGCTGCATTGCGACGACCGACCGCAGGAGGAGGCCCTCCGCGGCGGAGGTGTCGCCGTCTGCCTTTCGCACGGCCTCGATGGCGCCGAGGACCTCGTCCATCTTCTTCGTCACGTCGTCCGACAGGCGATTCTCGAGGAATGAGGCACCGATCGTCCGGAACAGGGGCCCTTTCGTGGCGACCGGGGTGTCGGCGAAGATGGTGATGCCGCGGGCTCCGATCACCAGGGGTCGCATCCGCTCGTCGAACCCTGTCCCGCGCATCCGCTCGATCGAGACTGCACGACGCACCGCGTTGCCGTCGATCCACTTGTGCATGAGGATCTCGCCGCGGGCGAGGAGGGACTCCGGGTCGAGGACTGTGGGATCCAGGGGGTTCGAGATGATGAGCGTCGTGACCTCGAGCTCGGACAGGAATCGGAGGAACGACTGCACGAGGATGCGTGACTCCTCCCCGCGGAGGGAGAACCTCCGGAGCGCCGTCATCGAGTCGATGACGATGCGCGAGTACCGCTCCAGTCCCGATTCGACCGTGTCCTTCGCCGACTGCTTGATCATCTTCTGCACGGAGTGGATCGAGACCTCCATCGTCCTCAGGGCCACGCTCTTCCGGACGTCCTTGACCTCATCCATGCCGCGGACGTCGAGGGTCGTCCCGACGTCGATGACGTTCTTCCGCTTATGCTGCCGGATGTCCGGCGTCGCGTCCAGGGTCGTAAGGGAGTCCACGCTCCAGCCGAAGGAGGCCATGTTGGCCTTGATCTCGCTCGGCGGCTCGTCCAGGGCCACGAGCATGCAGCTCTCCCCGCGGTTCATCCCGTCGACGAGGAAGTGCATCGACAGAATCGACTTCCCGCTCCCCGGTGGCCCCGTGAGGATGTACGGTCGACCCGCCGGAAGCCCTCCGCGGAGCATGGTGTCCAGACCGGGGACACCTGTGGAAACGCGGTCCATGAATGTGGCGACCTCGCGTCGGTTGCCTACCCGGGATGCGGGATATTAAGGTTCGCGTGCGGGAATCAAGCGCGGATGAGAGTCGGAGTGATAGCGGGGCCAGGATTTGAACCTGGGATCTCCGGGTTATGAGCCCGACGGGATCTCCTAGCTACCCCACCCCGCTGCGGGCGATGAAAGGTGGGATTCGGATAAACCTTCCGTGCTAGAGGTTCTGTGTAAAGTGGTTCTGTAATGGGGTTCTGTCTCAGGTCTCAGGTCGGGTGATGAACACTTTCACGGTGGCGTCCATCAGCCTCATCGCCCCCTTTCGAGATTCAAAGGCGATGAGCGGGAGGATCGTACGGAGCCTCGCGTTCCCCACGGAGTCGCTCGCGCCTGGGCTTCGGTGGCTCTTGGGGGAATTCCGCCTTATCGTCAACCGTTCGATCCGAACCGCTCTGCGGGAGGACATCCGGTCCCGCTTCCGGTTGACCAAGG
>CAYNEM010000027.1:0-13043 GCA_964396265.1 uncultured Methanomassiliicoccales archaeon | reverse complement strand
ACCCTCTTAGCGCCGAGGCCCGCGAGATCGCCATTCCTTCACCATCCGCACGATGTCCTTATCCTCGATGCCCTCCACCGTCAGACGGTCGAGGATGCCCATCACCCTCTTGCGCCGCGTCTCTTCCTCGAGGACGTCACGGATCTGCGCCCGAAACCACTCGTTCCGCGTCTTGAAGCCGCGCGCGGGAAGGATCCGATCGAGCGCCTCGAGGAGCTCCTCCTCAACGCGGAAGAGGACCTGCGTTTCCACCATTTCGGAAAGCTATCGGATTGATAGCACTTAAGCCTTGCGCACGGAAGTAGCTGATGCGAGCGGCGACAGGTTCATATGTCGGTTCGCGTTGTAACAACACGAATGTCCCAAAAGGCCGTCCACCTGAAGCGGTATGAGACCTTTCGCGCGGACGCGTATCGAGCGGAGAACAGCGCGGAGATTCGCGTCGAGGCCTGGTTCCTCGCCGCCTTCCACTACATCGACGCGTGTGCCGCCCAGCTCGGCCGCCACATCGGCAAGCACCAGAACGTCAGGAAGGAGCTCGAGGCGAACGAACGCATCTTCGGGACGCGCACCCGGGACGTGTGGCAATCCTTCCAGGAACTGGAGAGCCGAGTGCGTCCGAAGTTCGTCTACGGTTCCGAGTGGACGGCCAAGGACTTGGCCCTCGCGCAGCAACTCTTCGAGTCGATCGAGGAACGATGCCGGGAGGCGTTGTCGTGAATCCCCCGCGCCTCGAGAAGGCGATCGACGATCTTCGGACACACCTTCCGCGAAAGGCGGTGTTGGGCGCCGTCCTCTTCGGTTCCGCGGCACGGGGAGAAGCCGAGGAAGACAGCGATCTGGACCTGCTCGTCGTGACCCGGACGGCACGAGCCGAGGAGAGTGTCCTGGAGGCGATCCGCGACGTCGAGCTCCAGCGCTGCGTCCGAATCGGTACGCTCTTCGCGAGGCCCGCCCTGCGGGGAGTCGAGCTGCAGCTCCTCGAGTCCATCCTCCGGGAGGGAAAGACGATCGTGGGGACCCTCCCCCGCGTCGACGTGCGCGAACTCGACCTCGAGCCCGTCCGGCTCGCCGCGTTTGACCTGGCGGGACTGCCCAACGCGCGGAAGGTGAGGCTCGCACGCGAGCTGTTTGGGTATGAGACCCGGAAGCGGCACAACGGGAAGACGTACGTGCGCCGCGTCCGCGGGAAGCTTGATGCGTGGGGCGGCCGGAAGATCGCCCGAGGAGCGGTCCTCGTCCCCGAGAAATCCGCGGCCGACTTGGACCGGCTCCTGAAGTATCATCGCGCGAAACGGATTCTCATCCCGATGTGGATCCAGCGACCCTGACGCGGGGGATGATGCGAATGAAAGCCGTGAAGAGCCTGCGGATTCCGCCGGATCTCCTGAAGGCGATCCGGTACCGGGCGCGGCGCGAGCGTCTCGATGAGTCCACGGCCATCCGCCAGTTGATCGCTCTCGACGCGACGGAGTATGCGGTCCACTTGTACCGCGACGGCAAGGTCACCTTGAACGAGGCGGCGGAGGTCGCGGGCCTGAGCCCCCGCGAGATGATCGAGACGCTCTGGGACCACGGCGTCAAGGGGAACGTGACCGTGGACCAACAGCGAAAGGCACTCCAGTATCTCCTGAAGCGGGCATAGTCGAGCGCGAGTCGCCGGGTTCCTACCGACTCGGTCGCGCCCTCGGCTTCACTCTCCGCGAGGACCGCATCTAGCTCCAGCACAGGCTCAAAGGCACGCGGGAGAAGTGGCGCGGGCGGACGTACGACTTCCACTTCATGGTGCGACGTTGGGTGGCCGCAGGACCGTTTCGCCCGACGCCAACGGCCCGGGGGTGGGCAATGCCCAGAGCCGCGCCACCTTCCACCAGTCCTTGAAACTCTTCTTCACGTCCCGGTACGTTACGATTCCGAGGAGGGGAAGAACGACAATCGTGAGCACGAGTCCCATGAGGGCGAGCTCGTCTCCTCCCTCCGGCTGGGCGAGGAACGTCGTGCCGGCGAGGTTGATGAACGCGTACAAGGGCCAGCGGAGGGGCGCGAGCCCGCGATGCGATGGCGGCAAGAGGAGAGGCGCGAGCCGGCGAGACACGGGCGTGGGCGTGAGCCGGCGAGGGACGGGCCTCGCATCGACACGGACCGCGAACATTGCGAACGTGAGGGAGGCCACGAGGAGGGCGACGGCCGCCGCGCTCCAGCCGCCCGTCACCGCGAGCGCGTCGATGCCGCCCCGGGCCCGGGACTGCGCAGCCATCGTAGCGAGGATCCACACGACGAGGGCGGCTCCGGTCGCCCCGCCCCAGAGGAAGGCGTCCCACGGGAGCCTCCGATCTCCCCGCGGAAGCGATCGAAGGAGGAGGATGACCGCAGCCGCGAGGAGGACCCCACCGATGAGGAGGAACAGGTCCCCGATCGCGAAGACCCGGGACGGGTCCGTGAGGAGCAGGAGCGCGACGCTCCAGGAGTCCGAGGAAGGGACGTGGGCGCTCAGGTCGACGAGGTAGAAGAGCGGCGCGAACAGGAACGCGAAGTTCGAAGCGATGAGGAAGAGGGCGCCCACGCGGCCGAGGGAGGTGCCGATCCGAGGAGACCGGACTCTCCTCACGCCCAATCCGGTTCCTGCCGAGGTCATGACGGGCAGGGGCGTGGCCCCGCGTAGCCGCGTCTCTGCGTCCAGCATGACTTCCGCCGCAGACTCGAGGGTGGATATGATGACTTTCCTGTGGTTCGGGAATCTGAGACCTATGCCGGCGGCGAGGGCCCTCCTTCCGACAAGAGGGCAAGCAGTGGTTTCGCGATGCGCGTTCACTCGCGTGATGATGGCTGCCAGGATCGCTTCGGAGAGACGCCTTGATCGGGCGAATCGTGCCGGTACGGGCATCCTTGTCAATCGTTTGGCGGCGGAGGCATGTTCGCGAGGACCGCTGGCGGCCCTGCGGCAGTCACCGATCCGATCCGCCCGACCTTACGCCACGCAGCAAAGCCCTCCATCAGCTCGCGGTACGTCGCGACCCCGAGGAGGGGCAGGAGCACGATCGTGAGCCCGAGCCCGAGGGTGACGACCCATTCGTCTCCGCTCCCGGTGGACGCCAGGGAGGCGGTGCCGACGAGGTTGACCGCCGCGTAGACGGGCCAGCGGAGCGGCACGAGACCGCCGCGCGCGGCCTTGCCGCCCACGCGGACGGTGAACGCGACGTAGAGGATCGAGGCGGCGAGCAGGGCGAGGGCCGCGGCGCTCCAGCCCCCCATCGCCGCCACCGCGTCGAGCCCGCCCCGGGCCCGGGACTGCGCGTACCCCGTCGCGACGGCCCACGCGGCGAGGCAGAACGCGGACGCCCCGCCCCAGAGGAACGTGTCGGGGGGCGGCCTCGGATCCCTCCGCGGGAGCGCGATCAGTAGGAGGACGACTGCGGCGGCCAGGAGCGCCGCACCGATCAGCAGGAGGAGATCCCCGATCGCGAATACCCGGTACGGGTCCGTCAGGAGGAGGATCGCGACGTCCGCCGGGTTCGCCTCGTCCACATGCGCGCGCAGATCGACGAAATAGAAGAGGGGCGCGATCAGGAACGCGAAGTTCGAGGCGATGAGGAACCCCGCCCCGACGCGGCCGAGGGAGGCGCCGAGCTGGAAGGACGGGACACTCCCCGCAGCCGGTCCGCGCGTTTTCTCCCTCCCGCGGCGGAACGCGGCTCCGCCCGGCGCTGGGCCGTGCGGCGTCGCGTGCGCAACCCCGTCACGGGAACGCCTGCCACGTATAAGATGGGAGCACTTTCACCGAGCCCGCGGTCGAGGGGCTCAGGTCAATGTCGTGATATTGTGTCACGACAATCACCGATGGGAATTCATTCTCCCGACCGGCTGACGTCCCGGATCGAGAGTTCGATTCAAGCCCCCGCGTCGTAGAGCTTGCCCCACTGGCCCCGAGGGGACCCGCTCTTCCGGACGAGGCGAGGCCCCTCGAACTTGCGCGCGAGGAACACGATCTTGCGGCCCTCGATGCCGTCCCCGGTCCCCCGCAAAAGCTGTACACATGTTCTATGAAGCCTTCCGGTGCAGGTAGGGCCATCGGGATCATTGGGTTGGCGGCGGAGGCGGCAACGGGGCCCTCGATGCACGGAGCGGCTCCCGCGGGGTGACGGTCACCAGGGGTACTTGCGCTTCGACCTCCGGCGGCGGGGGAGGGAGCAGCAGACCCATCGGCGCCGGCGGGGGCGGGACGATGTCCGCCTCATGTGTGGCGACCTCGGTCGCCTTGGGCGGCTCGAGCAACGGCACGCGCTCCCACTTCGGGAACCGGTCCTTCAGGTCGCCGTACGCCATCACGCCGAGCATCGGGATTAGTGTCACCTTCAGGACGAGGCCGAGAGACAGCGCGTCCGAGCTCCCCACGCCCGAGGAAGACCCCGCGAAGAAGCCTGCGATTGCCACGGACCCCAGGACGTTCACGGACCCGTACACGGGCCACCAGAAGCTGGTGAGCCTCCGCTGCTTGACGCCTTTCTCGATCCGCAACGTGAGGAACAGGTATGCGAGGCTCGCGCCGAGGAGGAGGATGCTCGCGATGCCCCAGCCGCCCGTCGCCGCGGCCGCGTCGACCGTGGTGATCGCCCCGCGCGCCTGGCCCTGCGAATACAGCATCACGGGGACCCACGCGACGAGGCAGACGAGCGCCACGCCACCGATCGCGAACGTGACGAACGACAGCGGCTTGTCCCCGCGCACGAGCGCGACGAGGACGAAGGCGAGCGCGGTCGAGAGTATGACGACGCCGATAATCGCGACGAAGTCGGAGATTGCGAGCAAGCGCCCCGGGTCCGAGAACAACGCGACCATCGAGGACGAGGAGGCGGTCGAATCGAGGAGCGACTGCGAGTCGAGCAGGAAGACAAGGGGTGCGAACATCGCCGCGAAGGACGAGACGATGAGGAAGGCGGCGCCGAACTTGCCCAGAGGCGCCGCGAGGTGGAGCCACGGGCTCGAAGTCGGATGTGGCAGCGTGGGAGCAGCAGCCAACGCGCCACCTGTTGATGCCCCCGGGAACGTATCGCTTTCGCCCCGGTTCTCACCCGTGATAGGCGGCAGGCGCAGGAGGCCCTCTGCGCCCCAGAGCGCATGTGATAATTGGTATCGGGACAACAGACACCAAGGATCTACGCGTGCTACCTGCAACCGGAACTCTCAAGACGACCGGGTCGCATCGCATCCATTCCATGGCTGGCGCGTTGGAACGGCCCCTGTCGATCGCGAAACGTCTTGAAAAAGCCCGGACCCTCCTCAAGCAGGGCACGGAGGATGTCCGGGTGGCCGAGGTCGCGGAGAACGAACTCGCGCTGCGGCGGCGCGGGGCCCTCGGGCTCGAGACGGCATTCCATGGGCTCATCCTGTTCGCGGACGTGCTGATCGAACGCGCAGGACGCCGCGTGCCGGAGACCCACGACCAGCGCGTGGAGGCCCTCGAGGACATCGGGAGAAACGACCTCGCGAACCTGTATTCGGAGGCGTTCCAGGCCCTCCACATTTCCGGATACTACGGTCAGCGGTTCGGCCGGTTCCAGCGGGACAGACTCCGCCGGGTCAACGAGGTCGTGGAGCGCGAACTCCAGAAGCTCGCGTGAGGGTTCGCATACCTTTTTCTGCCGTCCTGGGATGCCGCCAAGGGGAGAGTCTCATGCCGTACTATGTTACGCTGGGGAACTGGACGGACCAGGGGATCCGGAACGTGAAGGACGTGCCGAAGCGGGTCGAGAGCACAAAGGCGGTCGTCGAGCAGCACGGAGGGAAGGTGCTCAATGCCTTCGTCACGATGGGGAAGTACGACTTCGTCTTCATCTCGGAGCTCCCGAGCGACGAAGCGATGATGGAGGTCGCCCTCGCGATTGGGATGAAGGGGAACGGGCGCACGACGACGCTGAAGGCGTGGACGCCGCAAGACGCCGCCAAGGTCATCGCGAAGCTTCCCTAGCACGGCACGCAAGGCGTAAAAGGCAGCGCGGCTTAGGTCATTCCCCTCGGGGGAGTACCAAATGGCAGAATACGCGCATCCCGAAGTGCTGGTGGACACGAGCTATGTGAAAAGCGTCCTGGGCCACCCGGACGTGCGAGTCGTGGAAGTGGACTACGACCCGACCGCGAACTACAACCAGGGCCATGTGCCTGGGTCGGTCCTGATCGATTGGAGGAAGGACATCAACGACCCCGTGGCGCGGGACCTCGTCTCGAAGGAGGGGCTGGAGCACCTCCTCGGGCGGCTCGGGATCTCGAACGGCCACCGGATTGTCCTCTACGGGGACTTCAACAACTGGTTCGCGGCGTTCACGTTCTGGGTCTTCAAGTACTACGGCGTCGAGAACCTCGTCCTCATGAACGGCGGGAGGAAGAAGTGGCTCCTCGAGGACCTTCCGGTCACGAGGGACGTTCCGACCGCGCACGCCACCACGTTCCATGCGAAGGCTCCGGACGAGACGATCCGCGTGTACCTCGACTACGTGCGGCAGTCGCTGCCGATGCACGACAAGGTCCTCGTGGACGTCCGGGGCCCCAAGGAGTTCTCGGGGGAGATCCTCGCGCCGCCGGAGTACCCGACGGAGCACGCGCAGCGCGGCGGACACATCCCGGGCGCGAAGAACATCCCGTGGGCGCAGGCCGTGAACGACGCGGACGGGACGTTCAAGTCCCCCGAGGACCTACGCGCCCTGTACCAGGGGAAGGGCGTCACGCCGGACAAGGAGGTCATCGCGTACTGCCGGATCGGGGAGCGGTCGTCCCACACGTGGTTCGTGCTGAAGTACCTCCTCGGGTATCCGAACGTGAAGAACTACGACGGCTCGTGGACGGAGTGGGGCAACATCATCCGGAACCCGATCGAGAAGTGAGAGCCTTCCGGACGAGGTAGTGGAAGAGGTTCCCCTCCCTGCGCGCGTCGACGACGGGGTGGCCCGTCTGCTCCGTCCACTGGGCCATCTCCACGGGCGCCGTCGCGTCGTCGGACACGATGTGGACGACCTCGTCGACCTCGATGCGGGCCATGAGTTCGTTCAGCTTCACGAGCACGGCCGAGCACTCGACGCCGATCTCGTACATCTCATAGTCGGGGAAGGCGGCGAAGCAGCGGACGCGGAGCGCCGCGATCTGCGACCTCAGCAGGTCGTGGGCGGCGCTGGCGGACCTCAGCGCGGTCCGGTCCTCCCGCCAATTCTCCGGCCGGAGTTGCGCGAACCATCCGTCCCCGTACGGGGAATCCGACAGGAGCTTCGGCCTTCGAAGGGCTTCCTCGTTCACCGCCAAAAGGGTCCCACGGACCGGCGCGCGGATGACGCCGAAGTACCGCCCGCTCTCGAGGAAACCGATCCCCTCCCCGCGTCCGTAGATGACCCCCGCCGCCTTGGCGCGCACGGAGGTGAGTCTGCCCGCCACCGCCGCCAAAATGCTCGTGATGCCCACGACCGCGATCCCGGATTCCTCGCGGACCCAGACGAACCCCTCCGAGTCGTAGAGCAAGTCCTCCGGGAACTCGCACTCCTGGATTCGCATGTCGGGAGCAGAGAAGGAGGCGTGAGGCTTATTCCTTTCAGGAGGCGTGGGGGAGCGGCGCCGAGGCCCTACGTCGCGCGCTGTACCAGAGGAATCCCGCGGCCGCGAGCAGGGCGATTCCGATCACGTCGTGCAGGAAGTGGAGGTCCCCTAGGCCCCCCAGGCCGATCGCCTCATGGTTGCCGGGCAGGGGGTCCTTGTGGAAGATCAGGAAGTAGAGACCGACCGCGACTAGGGCGAAGAGGACGACCGAACCCGACTTCGGCATTGACGCTGCGCCCGGACGCCGCCAGTTTCTCATAACGGTTCGCCCGAATCCTAGGGAATCTCGGTGGGGTCCCAGCACGTGCGGAAGCCGTCGTGGAGTGCGTCGAGGGCCTCCATGTCCGCGGGCGCGAGCATGAAGTCGAACACGTCCGCGTTCTCCTCGATGCGCTCGGGGCGCACGGACTTCGGGATCACGACGTGGCCGTGCTGGAGGGACCACCGGAGCATGATCTGCGCGGGCGTCTTCCCGTACTTCCGCGCCACCGCCGCCAACCCCGGCTCCTTCATGCGCTTCCCGCGCGCGAGCGGGCTGTACGCCTCGACGACGATCCCGCGTTGGCGGCAGAAGTCCGTGACCTCCCGCGGGTGGAGGAACGGGCTCAGCTCGATCTGGTTGACGGCGGGGACGACCGGGCCAGCCTTCAGGACCTCCTGGATGTGGGGAACATAGTAGTTGCTCAGGCCGACCGCGCGGGCCTTGCCCTTGTCCTTCAGCGTAAGGAGGGCGCGCCACGTGTCCCCGCGCTTCTTCGACCCCGGCCAATGGATGAGGTAGAGGTCCACGTACTCCATGCCGAGCCGGTCGAGGGAGGCGTCGCACGCACGGAGCGTGGACTCGTACCCCTGGTCCGACGTCCACACCTTCGTCGTGATGAAGATGTCCTCGCGCGGGACGCCGCTCTCGCGCACCGCCACGCCGACCTCCTTCTCGTTCCCGTAGATCGTGGCGGTGTCGATGAGGCGGTAGCCGACGCGGAGCGCGTGCTTCACCGCCTCGACACACTTCTTGCCCGAAGCCTCCCAGACTCCGAGGCCGAAGACGGGCATCTCGCCGCCATGATTGAGCGGGACACGAGCGTCGAGGCCCAGTTTCACGCGCGCGCGACCGCCGCGGTGGGACTTGAAGTTTGGCGGCCCAAGGATATCGTTATAGGCCGCGCCCCCTTCCTACTCACGGGGGAATCCCTTTGTCGGAATACGAGGCACTCGCGAAGAACGTCCTGAGAAAGACCCTTCACGTCAAGCCGGGCGAGAACGTCGTTGTGGAATCGTGGAACCACGGCCTGCCGATCGCCGCGGAGTTCGTGTATCAGATCCGCGCGATGGGCGCTCGGTCCCTTCTTCTGTTCGAGGACGAACAGGCTTTCTGGCGGTCCGCCGCCAAGCTCCCCCCGAGCAAGCAGGGGAAGATCGGCAAGCACGAATGGGCGGCATTGAAGGCGGCGGACGCGTATGTCTTCATCACGGGCCCCGCGGACATCCGGAAGATCCGCGAGGTCGGGATCGATAAATACAACGCGATGACCGCGTACAACGACGAGTGGTACAAGCGCGCGGAGCGCTACAAGATCCGCGGCGCCCGTGTCGGCCTCGGTTATGTGACGCCGGAGCGCGCGGCGGCGTACGGGCTCGACCTGGACGCTTGGCGGCGGATGATGCTCGACGCGTCGGCGGTCCCCGCCGCGGACCTCCGGCGGGCCGGGCGGACGGCGCAGCGCCTCCTCTCCAGGAAAGGGCACGTCGAGATCACCGCCCCGAACGGGACGCGGTTCTCGTGCGCTCTCGCAGGCCGCAAGGCGCGCCTCGACGACGGCGTGATCACGCCGCAGCAGATCGAAGAGGGCGAGAACATGGCGTCCGTCCCCGCGGGCGAGCTGTACGTCGCCCCGGACGAGGCGAGCGGCGAAGGCACGATCCGCTTCGACCGGCCCAACGCGTACACCGGGCGGTGGATGCGCGGCCTCACGTTCGCGTTCGACGGGGGGCGTGCGAAGTGGAGCGCGTCGGAGAACGGCGAGCTCGTGCAGCGGGGTTGGGATAGGGGGACCGAGGGCCGCGACCATCTCGGCGGCCTCCAGATCGGCCTGAACCCGCGCGTCCGCACCGGGTTCTTGCAGGACTACCTCGCGGCGGGGAGCGTGTACGTCACGATTGGGGACAACGACGAGTTCGGCGGCACGAACACGTCGAGCTTCGGGCTCGCGGGTACGCTGACGGGCGCGACCGTCACGATTGATGGGACGGCGGTCGTGCGAAACGGAAGGATCGTTTAGGGCACTTGCCCGGTTTCTTGAACCATAGCGAAGGAATCCCGAAGAAGCCGGAACGACGACCCCTCACGGATTCAAAGTACGGAGGTTGTGGATATATACCGGGCGGTCCCTCGCGTTGGCATGGCAAACCTCGCCACCTGCGCCTGCGGATGGACGATCATCTCCCCGATCAGCCCCGAGGACGTCCAGAAGCACCTCCTCATCCACCTCCATGACACGCACCCCGGGACGAAGGTCTCGGACGGGGAACTCCGGACGATGATCAAGACGGTCTAGCCGACGCCAACGCGGTTCTTCGCCCCGCGAGTTGCAGCGATTTCCCTTTGAATCAGGATGTCAATCCAGTTCGGCCGCGTTGGTTCGAGGAACTCTTTCAGGATGAGGATCGAACACCACCGCACCCCCAGCATCGCCTCGATTTCCATTGCCGCCTCTTCCGGCTCGCCCAGGGTGAAGCCGAACAGATTGAGAAGGAGCACGCCGGAGGGGGACTCCTGCGTGGACCACAGCCGTTCCCCAAACCGCTTCCGGACGGCGTTCACGACCGCGGCGTGCTTCCCCAGGTCGGTGGTGACCCCGAGTTCGTAGAAGACCAAGCCTTCCTGGCGCTGCGGGTTGATGACCGCGCGCACGAGCACGGCCCCGGAGTCAAGGAGCTTCCGCGTTCGGTACTCCGCCATCCGCGGAGTGATGGACAGCTCTTCCGCCACCTCCTTGTGGCTTGCGCGCGCGTTGTACCGGAGGCGCTCGATGATCCTCCAGCCAATCCGGTCCGGGTGGGCATGCGGCTCCCCGATTTCCTCCTCGCCGAGCCCCTGTTTCCGCAACTCGGAGCGTCCCGCGATTTCCTCCGCCAGCCGATGGAGCTCCGCGGAGGACGCGCCCACCAGGGAGACCGAAAACGTCGGCCCGAGGTAGTCGAAGCCCTGCAACACGCCGGGGAGGCCTCGGGCATGCTGAATCGCGCTGATTTTCGTCGCCACGTTCATCGCTTCAAAACGGTACAGCGCCAGGCTCCGGAGTCCAAACACGGCGAGCTCCGGCGTCGCTTGGTAGTACTTGATGAACCCCGACTCCTCCATCCTGCGCACGCGAAGGCGAACGGTCTTCTCATCGAGGCGGAGCTTGCGCGCGATTTCGGCGGGCGTGAGGGGCTTCCGCGTGAACGCACGGGAGCCGGTGTCCGGATACGCGAGCTCACAGAAGATGCGTACATCCGTGGCGTCCAACGAGTGCCTCAGTCACGGAAGAGCTCTTAAGACCAGCGGGGTCCCGCGGCTCTTCCTTGCGACGGTGATGTGGTGGGATTGTCGATTTCCGGAATCGCCCTCCCGCCCAATACTAGTGCCGGTAGGGACATCGCTCTGGCATGGCCGAGAAGTGGAAGCTGGAAGGAAGTGTCTTGGACGCCTGTAACTGCACCACGCTGTGCCCGTGCACCTACGCCCAGCCGTCGACGGGACCGGACTGCCGCGTCACGCTCGCGTGGCATATCGAGAAGGGACACTACGGCGGGACACGGCTAGACGGGCTCTCCGCCGCCGCCGTGGTCTTCGCGAACGGTGACCCGTTCCTCGTTGGCATCGATCGGATCTCGTTGATCCTCGACGAGAGAGCGACCCCTGAGCAGCGCAACGCCCTCCTGACGATACTCGGGGGCCAGGCAGGCGGCCTTTGGGGGCTTGTCGCGAAGATGATCAAGAGCGCGCCCGAGGTCCTCTTCGCGAGATTCGACTACGCCAACGACGGCAAGACGTGGTCGGTGAGGGCGGGGAATTTGCTCGATCTGAAGGCGGAGTTCCTGAAGGCCGCCCCCGGCATGCCCTTCCCCTCGAACCCGAAGATCGCGCAGACGTACGACCCGTTCTTCGGTCCGACGATGGAGAAGGTCGTCGGGATCTCGAACCACTATCGGTCGAAGACGGGCGCGACGGACGTCGATCTCTCCGGCCGGTATTCGTCGTCCGGGCGGTTCGCGTACGAGGGGTAGCCCGGCGATCGCGAGGTGATCTCTGTGGAGACGAGCCAGCCGACCGTGCGTACGATGCAGCTCCCACGGGCGGGGTGGGTCATCCTCCTCCTCGGGGCCGTGATCGCTGCCGCCTGGCTCCTCACGTGGTGGACGGCCGCGGACTACGGCCACCTCCTGATGATGCAGGTGGCGGGAGCGGCCCCGACGGACACGCTGCTGTTCGTAGGTCTCAGCGGCGCGATGATGGTCGCCATGATGTTGCCGTCCGCGCTCCCCATGGTCCGGACGTACGGCTCCCTCGCCAGGTCGGAGGCGGGCACAGGGGAAGGCCGCCGCCGCACGGGGATCTTTGTCGCGGGATACTTCCTCGCTTGGACGGCGTTCGCGGCGGTCTCCCTCATCCTTTTGTCCGCGGCGGGGCTGATGGGGGAGGTTACAGGCCCGCTCCGGTACGTGCCCGGGATGCTCTTGATAGCGATGGGCTCGTACCAGCTCACTGCATGGAAACAGTTCTGTCTCCAGCAGTGCCGTACCCCCACGTCCTTCGTCCTGACGCGCTGGAAGAGCGGGCGCCGCGGGGCTCTGCGGATGGGTCTGGATCATGCTTCGTACTGCCTGGGTTGCTGCTGGCTCCTCATGCTGGTCCTCTTCGTGGCGGGTGCGATGAGCCTCCTCTGGATGGGAGTCTTCTCGTTGCTCATCTTGGGGGAGAAGCTCTGGAGCCGGGGGGAACTCTTCTCCCGAGGGATCGGCGCCACCGGAATCGCCGTGGGGTTCGTCGCGATCGCCTTCGCCAGATTCGGTCCCTAGGACCCCTCAGGAACAACCGCGATGTTCGAACTTTACACCACCCGGGATCTGAAGCGGTGCTTGGTGATCTCGGCCGTTGTCGGGACGATCCTCGTGAGCATCAACCAGGGACTTACGTTCTTCTTGGCCCCTCTTAGAAGTCCAGTCCTCCTCGGCCGGGCCGGCCTAAACTACCTCGTGCCGTTCACGGTGGCTTCGGTGAGCGCGTGGATGGCGAACCGCGCCCACCGCCAGAGGTCGGGGCAGAACCCTCCGGAACCCGGTCCCGGTCACGGTGAAGCTCCAATAGGTACTTCCGAACGAGCGGCTGTGTCCAACGGGGGGATAACCATGGCGGAACCGCCGATTGAAGTCGTGCACTTCGCAGACCCGATGTGCTGGTGGTCGTGGGGCCTCGAGCCGATCCT
>CAYNEM010000026.1:0-13164 GCA_964396265.1 uncultured Methanomassiliicoccales archaeon | reverse complement strand
TCGAACCCCCAACTTCCCGCTTGCAAGGCGGGTGCTCTACCGATTGAGCTACGACGAACGCGTTCAACGCCGGGGTCAACATGGGTCGAAGTATTCTCGTGGGGCATGGTACGGCGGGCTTGCGTGAACGATTTGTTCATGCGGCCCCGGGCCGCGTCATACCGCCGGAGCCAAGCCGCACACTCCGCGCACCGCTCGCACGGTTCGCGGGGTTCGGTCCGAGGGGTGGTCTGCGCCGTCACGGGGCTCGCTCCATAGCCTCCATAGCACTATGGGTACTTAAAACCTCGTTCCTGCCGACGGTGAAACGCGGCATTATATACTGGCCGCGCACTATGGGTACTATCGGGCCATGAGCCCGAGGATGAGAACCGTGGAACCGAACAACAGCGGACAGAACCAGCCGAACGCAGAGACCGAGAGGACCGCCATCGTCCTCGCCGTGGACATGGGCCGGGCTATCGTCCAGCCCCAGTTCAAGGCGCTGGCCGGCATGAGCATCGCGACCATCGCGAAGGCCCGGGCCGACCACTACCACCAGAAGACCGGGGACGACGTGACCGTGACCGGGCCGAAGGGCGCCGTCGCGCTCAAGGTCAAGGTGTGGGACGGGCATGAGTTGGACAACCCGCGCCTCGTCCTGCTCGACAAGAAGGCCCGGGAAACGGTCGGAGTCGTTGCGGCCGTCGAGTTGCCGCAGGGCCCGGACTACGGCCCGGCCACCGTCAGCCTGACGGTGCAGGGCACCGTTTCGACGGTCGGAGACGCCCCGAGCGACGGGGCATAGGTGTTCAAGGTGCCAACGACGACCGGAGCGGAGCGAACGGCGAACAGCGAAGCGACCGAGGGACCGCGCTACTCGCAGAGCGTCATCCTGCTCCACGGCAGGTTTGCGATGGCCGAAGTCGTCCGACTCCACAGGCGCCGGGCGAACCGGCCGGCCGTCGGCGACGACAGCGTCGTGTGCGGCTGCGACGTGTGCCAGATGGAAGGTGCGTAGATGGACCCGACTCCGTGGCCCTGCGCGACGACGCCCTACGACTCGTGCCCGGGTCTCGGGCATCCCTCCGCTCACGGCGGCGACGGCGGGCATTGCACCGCCTGTCACCGACTCTACACGGGCTACGTTCTCTTGTGCCCGGTTCACGACGCGGCGCCCGCGATGCTGGCCTTCCTCAAGCGGAATCTGGCCTTCATCGAAATGTTCGCTGATGGGCTCCGTCCGCTTTGGGGTTGGGACACGTTCGACTGCTGGCTCGCGGAGCAACGAGCGCTCGTCGCCAGAGCCGACGGGAAGTGCCGCCGGGGCTGCGGCCGTCCGGCGGACCACCTCGAAGATTTCGACTGCAACGACTGGCCGGAGGCTGCGTAGATGGCGATTCACACGCCGGGACCGTGGAAGGTCGTGAACGGCGGTCGGCGCGTCGACGGTCCGTTCGCCACCGCGTTCGGCGAGGGGTCTCAACCCATCGCGGACGTCCGAGTCCCGAGCGACAGCAAGAACGAGCGGCTGGCGAACGCCCGGCTCATCGCGACTGCGCCAGACCTTCTGCGGCTCCTCGAACAACTGGTCGAGGGCGCTCCCGCCGACGACGGTATCTTTGACTGCTGCGGCACGATTGACGGAGTCGCCTTCCCGAAGCACCGCGAGTCATGCCGATTCCGCGAGGCGGAAGACCTTCTCGTCGAGGTCAGGGGGCGAGCGTAAATGCCGCCCCACCACACCGGAGCGGTCGTCGTCCGACCCGACGGTCGGACCGTCTGGGCCTGCGGCCAGAAGACCTGCTCGTCCTGTCAGGACAGCCGCGACCGGACGATGCGTGACAACCTCGCGTTCGCCACGAAGACCGAGGAACTCATCGACATCGACCTGCGGCTCTACACCAACGACTTGTCGCAGAACCTCCGCATCCTCGCTCGCGAGATGGTCGACATCGACAATGACCTCCGCCGCGACCCCGAGACCGCGCTCATCAACTCGCTCGGCGTCATTCAGGGGAGCGGGTCGCACATCGACGTCATGTGCGCGAAGATTGACGTCCTTCGCCAGTTCAAGCGGCGCATCGCCGAGTTCCGAGCGGCGCAGCCCGTCCCGGGAGGGCCGTAAACATGGCGCACATCATCCGAGCCGACGGGAGCGAGGAGGAGGCGGCGGTTCCGGCCGGCGATTCCGAGCGCTTGCGGTTCTACCAGCGGACGGTCGGCGGCTACGTCGAGCCGATTCACCTGCCCGGCGGGCGCACGATGCTCGTCAACGAGGAGGGCACCATGTCAGGCCTCTCGCCGAACGAGAAGGCGACCGAAATCGTCCGGACCGAGGCCCCTCAGTATGACTGGGGCTCCGATTGGGCCGTACTGGGCGACGTCATCGTCGTCGATGAGACGGAGTTCGAGTGACCATGTTCCGCTGCTCCGTCTGCGGCGCCCGGATGCTCCCGGGGGCTCGGGACCACAAGCCGAACCGGTGGTTTCACCAACTCGGCGGTCGCTTCTCCAAGTGCCCCACGCTCGCGAAGGCGTGGCGGTGGCTCCGTGTTCGCGTCCTGCCGTTCGAGGTCTGATGTCCGAGGAAATCGAGGACCACTCCGCTGAACTCGGCCCCGACTGGGCCCGGTGCGTGACCGGCACGGACGCCCTCGGTGCCCTCTTCGGGGGAACGGTCATCCACGTCGCGTTCTACAAGGACGCAGACACGGGGCTCCCGGTCATCGTGAATTGGCTCCGACGACCCCGGGACGACACCGGGCTCGGGCCCGGGGCCGTCGTGCTTCCCGTCGGTGAGGGTTGGATGTCCCCCGACCAGATTCGGCAACTCCGCCTCGCGTTCGAGCCTCACGAGCGCATCGCCCGCCACCTCGTCTCGGCGGCGGAGTTTCATCGCGACGAACTCTGGAGACGCATCGCTCCGTACATCAGGGAGGAGGGTTCCCGTGGCCCGTAACCACCGTTCGCTCGTCGCTCGCTGGCGTCGGTCCGCCGCGAGCCATCCCACGCTCATTCAGGACTACGCGGCGATGAGAGCGAAGCGGGAAGTTCTCAAGAGCGTTGATGACGTCGTTGACCTCTTCCGCCGGTACGACGTTCTGCGGGCGGAGGTCCGCGCCCTCATCGAGACTCTCGGACTGAACGGCGCCGACCCTGACCTCATCACCGACCTCGTGTTCCTCGCCCGCTACAACGAACTGATGGAGGGACTACAACCATGAGAAAGGAACGAACGGAAAAGGAGAAGAACGACCGGACGACCATCGAGGTCAGCGACGTGACACGAAAGCGCCTCAAGGCGCTCGCTGGCCGATTCGACCAGACCTACGACGAGTTGCTGAAGTATCTCATGGACCGGGTCGAGTACCCGACGTAGGGGCCGGGGCAGCGGCGGCCGGCTGCGACGCCCGCCGCGCCGCTTTTGGCACGGTGACCCCGAAAAGGGCGTGGGAGTCGACGCTCATCACGATTTTGTCGATGACGTCTCGCTTCTGGAGGCGGAGGCCCGTCTTGACCTCGTAGGCCGCCTTGATGGCCTCGATGAAACGGTCCGCCTCCACCGAAACGCGAATTAGCGTAGCATCTCGGCTCATCAGCGCCAGACAATACCCTGCGGTTACTTAAGTGTTACTCGCGCAACCTCTGTGAAACGGCCGTTTCATTGCGGTAACTTCATGTATCGACCCGCTTATGACGGTAAGCGATGGGAGTTCGGGATGCACTCCGCAAGGCGCTCGGCGGCGAAACGAAAGATGACACGCCGAAATCTGCGCCTGTACCGACCCCCGAGCCTAACCGTGAGCCAAACGGGAGCGGGGAAACACCGTACTCCCTCGGTGAAACAGAGGAAATCGGTCGACCGACGACCCTCTACGAGCCCCCTCCACGGACCCCCGCCGTTCCCCCACCGTCATTCCCGCCCGAACCGCGCCGAGTCCGACCGGTCCCGCGCAACTACCCGGATGGTTCTATACCCGCAACATCAGCGACCGGAGCATATCCAGAGGAGCGTCCGTCCATGAACCAAATTGGCGACGATGAAGAGGACGAAGAGGACGAGGACGAGGGGCCGCTGGACGACGAAGCGGAGGGAGAGGAGGGGGAAGAAGCGGAGGAATACCCGCCCGAGAACCCTCCGGAGGAGCCCGTCCAAGAACCGCCGGCCGAACCGAAGTCGAACCTCCGGTCGCTCGCAATCTCCGAGGTCAAGGAACTCATCGTCGAACTCTACAAGAAGGGGCTCGGGCCCACCGACATCTACGATTGGTTCCGTGAGCGGCAGTTCGGGATGGAGGACGGGTCGCCGGTCGGCATCCCCTTCATCCGGGGATGCAAGTCGCTCACCTCCCCCACGCCGGGCCGCAAGACCCCGGCGAATCTGGAGGTCGAAGGCGAGCCCGTCGCCGCAGTCGAGGCTCCCAAGGAGAAGACCGCCACGAAGTTCGTCATCCCCCGGCCCAAGTCCCGGCTCGAAGTCCTTCTCGACCGGCTGGACGAGGCCATTCGCGAGAGCAAGGGGGAGACGTACCTCACCATGCTCATCGAGGGCATCTACAAGGAGTACGACCGGGCCGATGGTGGCGGCAGCGGCCAGCCCGAGTGGGTCGGCACGCTCATCTCCGGCCTCGTCGCGAACACGCTGACATCGAGCAGAAAAGACCCCCTCGACAGCATCGACAAAATCGTCAGCATCGCGAGAAACCTCATGCCAGAGTCGACCGGGCAGTCGGACACCGTCGCGATTGCGAACGTCCTCAACGACAGCATCAAGCACGCGACGACCGAGGTCAAGGACACCGTCCTCACGGTCACAGGGTCGAAGAATGTCGCCCAGAACTTCGGCGCCTGCCCGAACTGCAACAAGGCCATCCCGAAGGATTCGGTCCTCTGCCCCTACTGCGGCCAGCGGTTCAAGGCCCCGGACGGCGGGGCGCCGGCGGCGGCCTCTCCCCCGGCGGGAACAGGCGGCGACGCCGCGCAGGGCTACATGGCCCGGGCGCAGGCCACCCGGATGCAGGAGCAACAGAAGGCTTCCGAGTACCGGAAGCGCCGACAGCAAGCGGCTGCTCCACAGGAGCAGCCACGGCGGCAGGCCGCCGCCCCCGACACCGAGGACGACGACAGCCCCGTCCCTCAGCCCAATGCGAAGCATTTCGGGGCGGACGGGACCGAGACTCTTCCGCAGGTGCAAGTCTCCGATGACGACCGGAAGAAGCACCTCAAGAACCTCAACCGCATCGCGTCCTTCATTCTTCAGAAGGACGACCCCGCGACGAAGGTCTCGGCCATGTGGAAACTGGCCGACCTCCAAGAGAAGAAGGACACCGTCCTCCTCGCCGCGATTGGCCGCGACCGCGTTCTCGGGGTCGGGAAGCGTCTCCTCGCGCAGTATCCCGAGTTCAAGGGCGCCTTTGAAATCTGCTCCACGAGCGACGGGGTGGCGTGGATTGACGCCGCGTTCGAGGCCGTCAAGAACAACGTCCAACGAGAGAAGTTCGCCCTCTCGCAAGAGGAGTTGAAGAGGATGCTCGTCGACTTCGAGGCGAAACTCGGCTTCCCACTCGAATAGGTGATGAACATGGCAGACGACCAACCGGCCCATAACGACATCCCGACCGACCCCGCCTTCGCCGCGACCGTCCGCGACGTCTTCCGCCGGTTCCTCACCCGGTCGAAGACCCTCGACGAGATGGCCGACCGAGAGGAAATCGACGACTACACCTACATGGCGTTCGACCAAGCGAACATGGCGAGCCTCATCACGCAGGCGTGCGACGTCCTCCAAATCGGCCGCGAGGACTACTACGCCGGTCTTCAGGCGTCCATGACGCAGCGGGCTCTCGACGTCCAGACCGGTGACGGCGATGAGGAAGAGGAGGAGGGCGAGGAGGAAGAGGAAGGCGAGGCGCCACCGCTCTCCTCCGCCGCCCGGAGCATCCTCAGCGACACCGATTTCGTGACGAAGCCGAAGAAGTGAGGTGGCCGGTGACGGCTCCGCAATCGCCTCTGCTGGTCAACGGTCGGCCGTTGGAACATCCCTTCAACCGTCCTCCCGACTGGACGCCGTCGGCGGAGCGGGTGCAGCAGATGGCGGCGACCCGCCGAGCCCGGTGGATGATGGACGTCATCGTCATCGCATCGCTCTTCATCGCCATCGTTCCGCAAGCCGTCTATGAAATCTACCTCCTCGTCCACCCCGACTTCCAGTTCTCATGGGAGCAGCGCGACCGCTTCTTCCTCTTCTCGACGACGAGTCACCTGACCTCCATCGTCATCCTCATCGCGAGCATCCTCTTCGTCCGCGTAATGGGGAAGCGGATGGATTCCTACGACGAATTGCTGGAGCGCGGTCTCTCGGACTACCAGCAACTCAAGAACAAACTCTTCGGGCTGGCCTACGACCTTGACAGTCTGAGTCCGGCCGTCGAAGAACTCCTCCAATTCTACCACTCGAACAAGGAGGAGGTCAAGTCGACGATGCGGCTCGTCGAACTCATCACGCCAATCGCCCCTGCGATTCTCCGTCGATACGGGAGGCGGCTGCGCCGTTGGGACAGACTCACCCCGGCGGAGCAGGACGAGGCCGTCAAGTCGATTTTCTCGTCCTCGCCTCCCGTCCGCCGGCCGCCGCCCGCGAGGCCGCCCGTGAGACCGCCGCTTCGCGCTGCGACGGGACAGTTTGCGAGCGGCCCAGCGAGGATGGCGCCCGCACCGAGCGTCCCTCCGCGACGGCCGCTGTGACGATTTCTGTAACACCGGAAGGGATTGTGTTACAGTCGGACGGGTTCTGCGACATCCAGCGGAGCCTTTTTCACCCTGTTAAACATAGATGGCCCCGTGACCGTCGTCAAGCCCCTCCTCGCAGCGGGTCTCGCGACGGGCGCTGGCATCGGCGCGGGTTTCCTCATCGGTGAAGTTCTGACCCCTCTGTTTTACAGAGGTCTCGGGATGCTCCCCGGGAAGTGGGGCAAGCGCGTCGGTCGAATCGTTCCTCACCACCACGAAATCGGCCAGACCGTCGCAATCACCGGTCTCGTCGCGAGGAACCCGAGCATCATGGGCGTCGGTCTCGGCCTCGCGCTCCACGATGGGGCGGACCTCTTCGGGCGGAAGAGCCGCTACGCGGACCTCGCCGAGCGGGCGGGTCTTACGAATATCCCGCCGTACCTCGAAGGCGTCCCCGAACTCAGCATCAAGAAGTACGACATCCCGGAGTGGTTCCCGGACCATCTCAAGTATTCCATCATCGGGAACGTCTTCAAAGAACTCGTCAACAAGGACACATGGGCCGAGTCCCGGCATGAGTGGGTTCCGCCCGGTCGAGAACACCCGCTCGTCCTCGCCATCGGTCGCAAAATCATGCGTGAGTACGGCCTCGACGGACATAATCAGGTCGGCGTCCTCTCGGCGATTCAGGACTGGATTCAGCGGAACATCAACTACTCCTACGACCCTCGATACTTCGACACTTTCTTCCATCCGTGGGTAACGCTGGCGACGGGGACGGCCGATTGCGATGACTCGACGCTCTTGGCGGTCTCCCTCGGCGAAGCCCTCGGAATCCGGATGATGGCGAAACTCGTCGCGCAGCACCCTCAATGGCCGACGAGGTTCAACCACGTCTACGGAGTCGGAATCATCCGCAACAAGGAGTACCCCATCGAGACCATCGTGCCAGTCCCGTTCGGCTACGAACCGCCACACATCGCGTCGCGTCTCATCAAGTTCGACTGAGCCTTCCCCCGGAGAAGGTATAAAGACCTGATGCGCCAATGGCATATACCGCGTCAGGATGCCCGCCGCTCAACCTCATTGTGCAGCAGCGACCTGCGGACGAGTCATCGCAGTAGAGACTGCGACCCACGTTCGCGACGAGGAATCGGGCAAGGTCTTCCATACCAAGTGCTTCAAACGCGAGTATGGATTTCTGCCGACCGCGAACCCGACCGTCGTGCGCGGGCGGAAACCGCGAGCGAAGAAGGGTCGGAAGAAGAACCCCGTCGAGTGGAAACCGTCTCCTGTCCATCCCTCGGGGGCCAACGGGAGATTCCTCGCTCACGTCGGGGGCTACGTCCTTACCGTCGTGAAGGCGAAGACCGGGACGTTCGTCTGGAGCGTCGCACGCGCCGGCGACCTCGAACGGAAAGTTGCCGGTGGCGCGGCGGATACGGAGGCGGAGGCGAAGCAGCGTGCGATGGCCGTCGTCGGCCGGACGCCGTGGTCGGCGAACCCCGAGCCGCCCAAGGAGGTTCAGAAGGTTGCCGTTCAACTGATGAAGATGGAGAGTTCACTCTGGGAGAAACTCGGCATCGAGTCGGGTTCGCAACTCCGGGACGACCCCGGACTTCAGGTGAAGTACGGGAAGGGGTTGCTGAAGCGTCTCGGCAAGAAGAAGTTCGACCCTCGGGTCTACTTGGTGCTGGAGAACGAGAATTACCACACGCTCAACAGGTTCCTCGAAGAAGGCGGCTACTTCACCGGGCCTGTGCCGCCGACGGCGAATCCGCGCCGCCGGAACATCGTCCCCCTCGTCGCCGCAGCCGCTCTGACGGCCGCCCCCATCGTCATCGAGGCCGCCAAACCCGTCGCTGCGGAGGCGGCACGCCGAGCCAAGCCACTCATGGAGAGGGCCGGCAGAGAGGCCGCCAAGCGTCTCGGTCGACGAAACCAAGCCGCCGCCATCGCTGCGGAGGCCGCCCCCATCATCGCCGAGGCCGCCCGTCCTATCGTCACGGCCGCCGCGAAGCGGGTCGGTGAGGAGGCCGCCAAGCGCATCGGCACCCTCGGCGGGAAGCGCGGCCGGAGGAACGGGAGCCGGGCGACCGCGCAGCACAACCCGTGCATCTGCCCGAATCCCGACGACGCGCCGACCTCCTACCCCGCCGCCATCCATCCCTCGAAGGTCGGGCAGTACCCGCTCTGGGGAGACACAGGTGGCGGTTACTTCTACGACCGCGTGCTGGAGTATCGGGTCTGGGTCAAGCACGCCGACGGGTCGCTCACCCTCGACGCCTTCGCGACGCACGACGAGGCGAAGAGGTTCGCGGACAAGGCCGAGACGGAGGGCAACCGCTACGTCCACCTCGTCGTCCTCGTCGAGCAAGACCCGGGGCATTGGGTCGACGAGCCCCGGGCGGGCGCCTACAAGCGCGGCACGTCCCACCGGTTGACCGAGTGGCGTACCGAGTGGCTCGACGGCCGGTACAACCAGAAGGGGATGGAGCAACGGCTCGCGGGCGGGCTGCCGAGCGCGGCGGTAGCGAACCCCCGCACCGACGCCCTCGCCAAGCGCGGTCCATACGAAATCCGGAAGCGCGGGAAGTACGTCCGCGAGAAGGTCGCCGAGGCCACGTCGTTCGACGCCCGCTCGTTCCGGACGGTCCCGACCGGCCCCGACCACAAGGTCATCATCGGCTGCCCCGTCGGTCAATGGGACGACAAGTCGGGGCGGTGCAGGGTCGGGACGCAAGCGCAGTCCATCCTCCACCCACTCGGCGAGGCGGAGAAGTTCGGTGTCGCCAACCCCGAGCATGAACTTCCCCTTCACCAGAACGCTGTGGCGAACCCCGACGCCTACTACGCGCAGGGGACGCCGACGACCGCCGATGAGTTGAACCCGCTGACGACGCAGGAGGCGTACAGCCTCAAGATGAGCGCACGGGGAGCAATCTCGACTCACGCCGGGAGAGCGGAGACCGCAGTCGAAGGGGCGATTGACCGGATGACTCGGGCGAACCCCCGTAAGTGGGGAGCCGCCGGCGTCGAGTCGGGCTTCGACGACGCCCGCGACGCGCAGAACTGGGCCGAGGAGAGGGAGGTCGCCGTGACGAACATCTTCTTCGACCAAGATTCCAATTCCTTCGCGGTCCGATTCGAGGGGGTGCCGAAGGCCCGGGCGAACCCCTCTGCCGCAGCCAACCCACCGGAGATGCCCGGGCTCGTCAGGGACATCCGGGAGGGACTGGGTTAATGGTCGAGAAGCCCCTGACCTGCAACGACTGTGGCAACTTCCGCCGAGACGGGGACGCCTCGGGAACCTGTCTGGTCGAGAGCCGAGAGGACCAGAAGACGAAAGACGTGAGAGAACTCGCCTGCGCGTTCTTCAAACTCAAAGCGGGTGGTGTCTGATGGTTGAGAGCGCGTGCCGGGACTGCGAGAACTTCTACCAGCACTTCGGTATCTGCGTCATCAACGGGAAGCCCACGCTGGAGCCGCCGGAGGTCGCCTGCCGAGAGCATCCCGCTGCGGCTTCGCCGTATCCGCAACTCTCCCCTCGGCAGGTCAAGATGCTCCCGAAGACCCACTTCGAGTTCGAGTTCGACGCCGAAGGGTGGATTCGGGACGTCAACGTCAAGGGGCTGCCCCGCGCCACGGCCCAGACCCCGATTCCCCGGGAACCCGTGACCTTCTCCTACTACGACCAGTCCTGCGCGGGGAGCCTCCGGTACTGCACAGACCCGACCCACCCCGGCGTTCTGGAGTTCCGTCCCCTCCTCCGGATGGGTGAGCGGAACATCTACAAGACGTTCAACTCCGAGCGGCTCTCGGGGGACGTCGGTCCGCCCGCCATCGCCCTTCCAGCCGAGTTCGAGACGGTGATTTCCGTCCTCCGCATCGTCGCAGGCCACTTCTCGGGGGGCGCCTCGGGAATCACCAATCTCTCGGTTCCGGACCCGGAGACCCTCTCCCGCCTGTGGTCGGGGCGAGGATACCAAGCGGGGACCGTCGAAATCGAGGGAGTGCTGGTGGGCTACGTCGCGTATGAGTTCAATGGGGCGTCCATCGTCGCCATTCTGGGCGGCTACGAACTCGTCCGGAACCCTGCGGACATCCTGAGCGCGATTCGCGTGGAGCCGACGGGCGACCGGAAGATGTTCGAGAAGTTCCGCCTCTCGACACGGTGTATGCTCTGCGGCTACGACTACGGCCATTGGGAAATCCCCCAGCCGTGTTCCTTCTGCTACCGCGAGAGTTCGCCCATCGTGTTCGAGGGTTGAGATGACGACGCTCACCCGGGCCACGCGGCTGTACCGGGAGTGGCACCGGTTCTCGCCGGAAAACGTCATCGACATCGACATCCCGGAGCAGCCCGTCGGCCGCCTCAAGCGGCTCGGCCGGATGGTCAGGCTCGACTACACGAGTGACAAGTGGGAGAAGACGGAGACCTACTACTACCACTACTTCCGGAAGAACGCCCCGACGCTCTACACCGACGAGGAAGGGAACTACTTCATCATCGGCTTCATCAAGGTCACGTCGCGGGGCATCGACGACTGGGACAAGTCGCAGGAGGGCGACTGGAAGCCCCCGCCGAAGGCGACCGCGAAACTCGGCGTCCTCGAACTCATCTCCTACGAGGACGACAACCGGAAGCGGCATACCGTCGCGTTCGAGGACCGGTTCTACGTCGGCCACCCGGACAAGGACTACACCTACATCAGCAGCCCGACGGCCGGGCTCGGGACGCGCAGGGCGATGATGGCGAACCCGGCGGTCGACATGAAGCAGTTCATCGACGGGATGGAGACGTTGGTCAACGAATCCATCAGCACCCGTCCGGGGGCGCCGCAGTCCCAAGTGCGGGCCGCGAAGAAGTTCTTCGAGGCGCTCCGGAAGGAGGTCCGCGAAGGACGAATCAAGACCCCGTTCGATGCGTACGTCTACTATGAGGAGCGCTGGGGAATCAAGCCGTTCAGCATCACGGGCCGCGTCTGGGTCAACCGGGCGTTCAAGGTGGCCGCCGCGCAGCACATCGGCGAGCGGGAATGGAAGGACTTCCTGAAGGCCGACTACGAGCGGCGCATCGGCCTCTTCACCCGGTCGCTTGAACGAGCGTTCCGGAACCCCGCGAGGCCGTTCTACGTCGTCTGCTACATGGTCCCCATCGGCCAGCAGGAACTCCACAGCGAGGAGGTCGTCGACTTCCCGAGCGACCGGGAGGCGCAGAAGTACGCCGAGGAGCGGGCCGCCAAGAAGGGCTGGAGGGTCGGCTTCGTTGCGAAAGTCCTCGTACCGCCGAAACTGATGTATTACATCACCTTCGACGCGGTCCACGAGGGGCGGACCCAGAGCCTCTCCGAACTCGTCCTCGCCAAGACCCCCGAAATCGCGCAGGCGCTCTACACCGACTTCGCGAAGGAGGCGCTCCAACTCGCCGTCGACCGGGCCGACTACCGGTTCACGATGGTCACTCTCGAACCCATCGAAGTCCCGGGGAAGATGGAGAACCCCGACGAGACCGACGAGGGGCTGCTGGTCGAGGCCGCCGAGATTGCCCGCGCAGGGTTGTCGAAGGAAGCGGCGGAGTCGCTGCTGAAGAAGGCCAACCCGCCCTACCACCGCACCTTCCAACACATCGACCGGCGGGTCATCAAGCGCGTCAGTCGGTTCATCGACGAGGAGCGGCCGTGGCACGGGACCGACGAGGAGAAGATGGCGAAGTTCACCGCCCTCATCCGCGACCTGTCGACGGCCTACGAGATGGAGGTGCCGTCGTTCAATGTCAGCGACCCGGCGCACGCCCACGGGTCGGGCGTTTATTACGGTGACCGCCACCACATCGAGTTGCCGAAGTTCAGCGTCGTGACGGCCCTCCACGAGTTCCGGCACGCGCTCCAACACAAGAAGCAGGCCCGGCTGGTCAAGACCCCGGGCACGCGGGTCGAGAGGGGCATCCACGAGTTCGACCCCGCCGAGCATGACGCCCGTGGGTGGTCGCTCAGCCTGTTCTATCAGGCCAGCCCACGGAAGTTCGAGCGAGCGGTCCGGCGCGGCATCATCCTCTTCATCAGCGAGGTGGAGTTGGCAGAACGGCCGGTCGTCCACGGGGCTCCGGGCGGACCGATGGGGCCGGAGGCGAACCCACGCCGAGGTTACGTGACGGCTCCCGAGAACATCCTCCGCCGTGCGGTCCTCAATCATCTCATCACCTACGAGGAGGCGGAATCGCCCCGGCTGAAAGACGCCGCTTATTCCGTCGCCGTCCGGCTGGCGGAATCTTGGCCCGAGGGTGAGGGTTTCGGCTCGTCGGACATGACGTTCACCATTCGAGACACGCTCGAAGAGGCTGGTATCCCGACAGAGTTCAGCAAGGAGGGATTCCTCGTTAGGAAGGGCGCCAAGAAGAACCCCGAGGACGACCTCGGCTCCCCGTTCTACCTCCCGAACCCGGAGGACCAG
>CAYNEM010000025.1:0-14668 GCA_964396265.1 uncultured Methanomassiliicoccales archaeon | reverse complement strand
CAGGAAGCGGGGCGTCGCGGCCGTGCGTACGTGTTGCGTCATGCGGGCTGGCCTGCGGTCGCGGCGGCGGTCGAAGACGTGTGCCGACGTGCGGTGGGGGCATGAGCTCGCTGCGTCCCCGAATCCTCTTCGTATACCAGCACCCCTCGCCGTTCATCCTGCAGGATCGCGACCTCCTTGGCCGGCATGCCGTGGTGCACGAGTTCCGGTATTCGGGCCGCGAGCATCCGGCACGTGCGCTGTCTCGGTGGATGGTGGGCCACCGTCGCGACTACGATCTCGTGTTCATCTGGTTCGGGGACGTCCACGCCTCCGTCGGGACTCGCGTCGCCAAGCTCCTGGGGAAACCCTCGGTGGTCGTCATCGGGGGGTATGACGTCAGCGACCTCCGCGGATATGGGTACCTGTCGACGGAGAGAGGCCTCCGACGGGCCCGAGGCCACTTCGCGAGGGCCACGCGGGTTCTCGCCGTCTCGGCGGCGCTTCGGGATGCCATCCGGACGAAGTTCCCCGAAGTGGAAGATAAGACCGAGGTCTTGCCGACGGGAGTCGACACAGACCGATTCCGTCCTCAGGGGAACTCCAGCCCAATCGTCCTGTCCGTCGCGGGCGCGAGCGATTGGATGCGCGCCTGGATTAAGGGTTGGGACCGCGTCGTCGAGGTCGCGCGGCTCCTTCCGCAGGTTCCGTTTCGGCTGGTCGGGGCCGCCTCGGATGTCACGCGCAAACTCGAAGCGCCGAAGAACGTGAAGGTGATGCCGCCGGTCCCCCACGCAGAGCTTCCTCCCCAATACCAAAGGGCGAGGGTATACCTGCAGGCCTCACGGTCCGAGGGCTTTCCGAACACGGTTCTCGAGGCGATGGCCTGCGGGTGCATCCCCGTGGTGACGGCGGTCGGGGGGATGCCCGAGCTCGTCGGAGACGCCGGGATCGTGGTGGGCGCGGCCATCGAAGAAATCGCTGCGGGGATCGAGAGAGCCCTCGCCTCCACCCAGTTGGCGGGCCGTGCGCGAGAACGGGTTGCCACACACTTCTCGCTAAAGCGCCGCGAGGAGGGCCTCGCACGCCTTCTCGACGAGGTCTTGTAGGAACCGCCAAGACCTCATTCGAGGTTCCGCCGAGTTCTTCTCAACTCGATTCCCACGACTCCGGTCTGCGAGACTCATACCATCGCGAAGCCTGGTTGAATTGCTTCTTCGCGAGCCTACACCAACCAGCTCTCATCTCCTCAGACAAGCCTCGTAGACCACACGGGTACTCGCGGCCGTCCGAGCCCACGAATGGAGCTCCGCGGTCCTCCTCGCCTCGGCCCCCAGGCGCTTCGTTCCGCCGGCGTAGACGCTTTGGATTCTCTCCGCGAGTTCCAAAGGGTCGTCCCACGCGTCGAGCATCAAGCAGTCCTTTCCATCCGCCATCAGTTCGGTGACCCCGAGCCCTCGCGTACAGATGACCGCCAGACCTGACGCCATCGCCTCGAGGATGGAGAGGCCGAACGCCTCATAATGGCTCGGGAAGACAAACGCGTCCGCGCCCGCATAGAAATCTTCGATCGTCTCGGCCCGCCCCGTGAACCGAATCTGGTGTTCCACGCCCAGTTTCCTGGCCTCATCGAGGTACGGGCTAGGGTCTTCGTTCCCCACGACCACAAGACGCGTGTCCGAATCGACATGAGGCAAGGCCCGTATGATTGTACTCAGCCCCTTACGGACAAAATCCGTCGAGACGTGGAGGAGGATGGGCTCCTGGCCGTATCCCATACTCTCGCGCCACGATTGGCGGCGAGCCGCATCGGGACGGAAGCGTTCCGGATCCACTCCCTCCGGGATGACAACAATCCGGTCATCCGGGACCTCGTACTTCTCCCGGAGCTCCCGACGGGTCAATTGGGAGACCGCGATGATTCTCCTAAAACGCCGTCCCCCGTAGGCCGCGCGCTCGACGACCGGCATGACACTCTTGCGAAGCTCCTTTGCGAGCGTGGGATTGAGAGCGGCGTGTGACCGGTAGTGCCCCCACCACGTTCCATGGGCAGTGATGACGTCGAAGCCCAGCAACTCCGCCCCTTGGGTATTCACGACGTCCAAGTTGAGGACGCGGCGGCCGATGGAGAGGAGGGCGGAGTTCACGAGCGTATTTGGCCCGTACTCAATCCGCTTCGAATGAAAGGAGAAGGGGAATCGGACGACGCCGCGTGTGGGGACCGAGGTGTCGACGGTCCGCGCGAAAAGATAGACGTCGTCCGTCCGTGCGAGCTGGCGGGCGAGTTCCACGCAATAACGAGGGAGTCCCGATCGTTCGTGGAAGGTTCGGAACGCGATTCCAATACGCATGTGGTCACCGCCGCAGCAGCCCTTCATACACCTCGCGAGTCGCACGGACCATCGAGGTCACGGACGTGCGCTCCGCGGTCCTCCGGGCTTCCCGCGCAACGGCCAGGCGGTCAGACCCCAAGGCCGTCCCCACGCGGTCTGCGAGCTCGTGAGGATCGGTGGGGTCTTTCAGAGCGAACCCGTTCCGCCCGTCTTCGATGAGTTCCGCCACGCCCGCATCGCCTGCAACAATGGGAGGGACCCCGGAGGCCATCGCCTCCATGACCGGATATCCGAAGAAGTCGAGTTGCGTGGGGAAGACGAACACGTCCGCCGCTGCGTAGACCGATTCGAGATGCTCCCGATAGCCGAGGAAGATCATGCGGTTACGAACACCGAGCTTTTGAGCGAGGTCCCGGAACGGCGGTTCACGCCCAAGCCCTACAACGACGAGGGTGACCTCCGGTCCGAGCTGCCCGAGCGCCTCGACAATGGTGCTCAGGCCCTTTCGTTCGAAGTCCGTGCTCACGTGCAGGAGGACGACGGAGTCCGGGGCGATCCCGTTCTCGCGCCGAAAGGCCTCACGCGCACTTGCATTCGGCCGGAACGTGTCGACATCCACGCCGAGCGGGATGAGGGTGACATCGCTCTCCGGGATGCCGTACACGGCTTTTAGCGCCCGCCGCATCTTCTCCGAGGCCGCGATGACCCTTCGGTACCGCCGGGCGCCGTAGGTCCAGTCTTCGCACCACAGGAGCGGACTCTTTGGGATCCACGACACGTAGCGCCAATCCGAATGGCGGAAGGTCCGAAAGACGACGCGAAGGAGGGAGTGCGCGGTGACGACATCGCCGCCGACGAGCTCGCCATCCTGCGTGTGCACGACGTCGTAGCGGTGCCTGCCACGGTGAACCCGGAGAAGGGCGCTGTTCAGGGCGGTGTTCGGACCGTATTCGATCCGCTTGGATCGGAAGGCAAACGGAAAGCGAAAGACGTGGGCGCCATCGGGTGGCTCCTCGATCTGACGCGTGAACAGCCAGGTCTCATCCGATCCGCTGAGGCCTCGAGCGAGGTTGAGGCAGTAGTTCGGAACGGCCGCGCCGCGCCCGAACCGCCGGTAGGCGAGGGCGATCTTCATGCTCGTGTCACGTCCGGCCCGGCAAGGTGAATGAACCCGTGAACTTGAGGGCCTCGACGATTTCCACGGCGCGGCAACCGCTCTCCGCATCCGCAATCGCAGGGGATCGGCCTCCCGTCTCGACCGCCTTCAAGAAGTCTTCGACCTCCGTTCGCAGGGGCTCCCGTCCGCTCAGCGCGACGATCTCCGCGGCCCCATCGTTACCTCGGCTCGATCCGTCATTCGTCCCGGACGGGAACACCGTCATGGCCTCAAGATTCCCATAGTCGATCTCCGCAGACGCCTTTGTACCGAGTACAGTCAGCCGCCGATCCTTGGTACCGGGGCCAATCCAACTCTCGAGGGCGAAGCCTGAGCAGCCGCGGAATCCCAGGAACAGGGAGGCGACAACGTCGATCTCGGGTCGGCTCAGAGAGACTGTTTCCGCATGAGCCCGTTCGGGGTAGTCGACCCCGAGAAGATAGGGGTAAAGGTCCGCTTCGTGAATGCCCAGAGAATACAGGACGCCCACGTCGGGTCGAGGCGCCGTCCTGGAGGTCCGGATCGTCGCGAGGAACCGGATATCGCCGAGAAGCCCTTGAGCCATTCTTGCCTGAAGTGCCATGATGGCAGGATGGTAACGGAATATGTGCCCGGGCATGAGCACCAGGTTCCGGTCCCGCGCGAGGGCCGCCATGGCCCGGGCGTCGCCGCCATGAATCGCCATCGGTTTCTCAACGAGGACGTGGAGCCCCGCCGCCAAGAGGGAATTCGCGATCGTGACATGGGTGTCCGCGGGTGTCGCGACCACCGCCGCATCTGCGCCCCTCTCGACGTCTTGCAAGTCCGTCGTCGTCTTCGCCTTGCCTTCCCATGGCCTAAGTCGCGCGGGGTCCGCGTCGCACACCATCACGCCGTCGAGCAGCCCGGATCGCTCGAGCTCGAGCGCGATGCGAACGTGGTTCTTCCCCCAATAGCCCGCGCCCACCACGGCGAGTCTCATTGGACTACCCTCCATGGAACGACGCGACCGACTCCGCGATTTCCCGCGCGGTCTCCAGGGGAAGGGAGGGAAAGATCGGCAAGGAGAGCACCTCCTTGGCCGCACGATCCGTTTCTGGGAGGCTCAGACGATGAGCCGAAGCTGGCATCAAGGGTTGGCGGTGAATCGGCAACGGATAGTACAGCCCTGTCGCGATCCCGCGATTTCCTAGGTGTTTGGCGAGGGCGTCCCGCAGTTTCGTTCGGATCGTGTATACGTAGTAACCGTGGACGCAACGCCTCCGCTCGCGTGGGGGGGAGACCGCAGGGACTTGGGACAGCCTCTCCGTGTACTCCTTCGCGATGGTACGGCGGGCATCCACCCAGTGAGGAAGGTGGGCAAGCTGAACGCGTCCGATCGCGGCCGCCACCTCACTCATCCGGAAGTTTTCCGCAACCACCCGGTGGACGTACTTCTCTCCGGGACCGCGCCCCGCGTCCGCGAACATCCTCAGGCGTTCCGCGAGGTCCGTGCGATTTGTGACGACCATCCCGCCGTCTCCCAGCACAGTCATGCTCTTCGACGGGTAGAAACTGAACGCGGCCGCATCGCCAAATGCGCCCACATGCTTCCCAAAGTACCGGGCCCCGTGCGCCTGGCATGCATCCTCGAGCATCCACAGCCCTCGCTCCTCCGCCAGTTCCGCGAGCGGTCCAAGGTCCGCAGGATGGCCGTAGAGGTGGACGGGAATCATCCCTCTCGTACGTTTCGTGACCTTCTTGCGGGCGAGCGCGGGGTCCATCGTGTACGTCTCCGGCTCGATGTCCACGAACACGGGCTTGGCCCCGAGGGCGAGAAGGGGCGTGGCGGTCGCAACGAAGCTGAAGGATGGCACGAGCACCTCATCGTTCCTTCCCAGCCCGAGAGCTTGAAGTGCGACGTGGAGAGCCGCCGTCCCAGAACTCACGGTCTGCGCATAGCTCGTCCGGACGTATCGGGCGAATTCGCGCTCGAAAGCTCCGTTTTCGGGCCCCTTGACGAATTGCCCGCTCCGGAACACGCGCTCGACCGCTTGGCGGACATCGTCCCCGACATAGATCTCCGTGAGAGGGACTTTCACGTTTCCTGCTCCCATTCATACGGCGTTTCGTACAACCCAAGTCCGCACTCGAGATCCGAGGCTTTTCGAATGACGCGGGCGGGATTACCGGCAACGACGGTCCGTTGAGGGACATCGCGGATGACCACTGAACCCGCACCGACGAGGCTCCCAGCGCCGATTTTCACCCAAGGGCCGATGACCGCGGCACCGCCAATCTTCGCATTGGCCCCAATCACGACGCGATGCTCGCCCGAGGCACATGCCTCCCAGCTCGGACACGGGGGGTGCGGGACGTTGAGAATAGTGACGCCAGGGCCGATCCAGGCACCGCTGTGGATTTCCACAAACTCGGCGACGAAGCATCGCGAGTGGATGCGGACGCGGTCGCCGAGGTTCGCCTCACGGGCGACCTCCGAATGCGAGCCGACGCTCACGTCGTCCCCGATCCGGACATTCTCCCGGATAAGAGCACCGTGCCCGGTCTGGAACCCGTCGCCAATCCGGGAGCCGAGATACAGGACGGAGTGTGAGCGAATCGTGGCATCGCGTCCGAGGACGAGTGGCTTTGATCGTCCGTGCGCAGGTCTCTGGCCGAGCACCACATAAGGGCCGATGGCGGCGTTCGGGCCGACCTTCACATTCCGGCCCCTCGTGTACGAGCGCCCCATCCGGGTTCCGCGCGCCATCTGAGGTGGCGGGCTTAAACCTTTTCGCATGGGAATCGCAGCGCGGGAACCGCGAAGTCCCCACCGGCCGCCGATGCCGAACATGCCTTTGAGACGGTCAAGGAGGGCCGCCTCATTCTTAAGTGTTTTAGTCGAAGAAACCCGGCAGGAAACCGAGATCGTCATGGAGCAACGCCTCGCGGCAGCCCTCCAACGTGTCGTAGGGAGAAGTTGCCCGAATCCACTGCTCTCGGGATTCGAAGTTCAAGTCCAGGACTAGCCTCTCATCATTCAGAATCGAGGGGCCCGGCTTCCCTTTCCACAATCGCTTCCGCTTCATCCTGCCGGCGAAATAGGCCGGGAGGAAGATACCCATGTGGTACAGCCCGGAGGGCCGGCGCGTCTTCTGCATGAAGCGCAAGTAGCCAGCACCGTAGAGCGAGAACGGAATGTGAGGGGTCGTAGCGACTTTGTCGCGATTCCGAGCATACAGGCGAACAGTCCTTTCCGTCAACGTTCGTCCCGGGACCCTCTTGAGGTTCTCTCCGCATGAAACGGGGTATGTCCGATAGAGCCCCTCCGCCGCCAGCCTGGCCCACAGATCCACGTCCTCCCAGTATTGAAGGTCCCGCCAACCATCGACCTTCGCGAGCACGGACCGAGGATAGAACTGGCTGTAGGCGGCACTCAGTCCGAAGTCCACACGATTCTGTAAGACCCAGCGAAGAATACGACCCCAGAGCGGGTTGTAGATCGTGTCCAGATCGAACGTGACCACGTACTCGCCCCTCGACAGTTCGAACGCGCGTTGGCGACCTTTCCCGCGAGAGCAGTGTCTGCGCTCGACTGTGAGTGGAATGCGCTTCTGGAAGGACTGAAGCGTTTCCCACGTACCGTCACTAGAATGATTGTCGACAACAATGATTTCAGTCTCGAGACCGCTCGTCTGTTCCATGATGGACACTATCGATTGCCTTGTGACCGGCTCGGTGTTGTAGCTCGTGGAACAGAGACTCACTAGGGGCACGGGAGGCATACGCATGCTCGGGTCGGTAAAGCTTTCGCACAAGAGAACGTCCTGCGAGGGTTTCCCGGCATCTGTGACTCAGGCCGGGGCGCAAACCACCGAGGAGCCTCTTAGTACCGGGACTCTGATGGAATGTGACGCGTCCATGGATCTCCGGAAGCCTCTCGGTGGGCGAAAGGCCATCGCACTAGCGTCCCTTTCGGTATTCTCGTCCCATCGGTTTCCGCGCGGCCATCCAGAGCCGTCCGTTCAAAGGTTCTTGCGTAGTAATCGGATCTGCTGGAGTCACCCGCGCCCCAAGACGGATTTCATCGCGTCCTTCAACACGAACCGGTCTCGCTCCGACATGAGCTTGAATGCAGCCAGCAGAACTACCGCGAAGTATATCGCGGAGATCCAAACGTCTGCGAGGCGGCCGAAATAGACGAGGAGTGCCGCTCCGATGAACGCGACGATCGCGAGCGCGAGGATTGCGCGAAAATCCCGAAACCGGATTTCCTCTCTCCTCAGGAGGTACAAGCCGACGACGAAGGCGTAAACCGCCGCATTGAGGAGCATGGCAAAACCGATTCCGAGCAACCCGAACGCGGTGACAAGCGCCCAGGTCCCGGCGGCGATGACGATTGCCTGCATGACCGTCAGGAGGAAAATGAGCCTCGTTCTCCCCGTGCCCAAGAGGGTGTGCTCCACTACCGCCCCGAGCGTGTCCACGAACGCGACCGCGCTGATTATGAATACAAGGGGTGCGGCTGCTGCATACTCCGTGCCGTAGAGGATGGTGATGATTGGAACGGCCCCCAGTCCGATGGCGAGTGCGATGGGCAGCGCGAGGAATGCGGTAATACGGAGCAGGGAACTCAATTTGGCTCGTGTCCGCTCACGAGGCTCCTCGGTGTACAGGGAGCTGATGGCGGGCAGTAGCGGAACGCCGAGCGAGGCGGGCAACAAGAGGGCGATTCGGTAGAGGCCGGAGGCGACGCGAAACAGCCCCAAGTGGAAGTAGCTCAAGGTCAGCGCGAGGAAACCCGTCTGGAACAGAATCGCCGGTCGAAGCACGATGAAGGCGCCGAAGAGCGGGACGGCTCGGCGAAGGACGGCGACCGTGGTCGGCTTGTGGAGGCGGACGAGGGAGACCGTCAGCGTCTCCTCGCGCAGAATCCGCCGGACCGCGACCATGTAGATCGCGAACGTCGTAAGTTGCACGACGACGGTTCCCAAGATCGCGCCAAGGAGGTCCAGATAGAAGGTGAACACGATGATGACCGGGACGGTTAGAGCACGTGCAGACAGCGTGAGGACCGCCAGCTGTTTGACCCTCTCGAAGCCTTGGACCACTGCCGCGCCGATGGCAATCGTCACGTCTACAATGACGAGAAGGGCTGTGATGCGGACGAACACCAGGAGGTCGTCCCGCCGAAGGATGTCCGCCAAAGAGTCCGCAAACAAGAAGTACGCGGCGGTCACCGCCGCACCGGCCGCGAGTGTGATTCCGAACGCGCTTCCGATGAGCGCCTCCACCGCCTTCTTCTCCTTTTGCCGGTATTCGGGAATCATCTGGGTCAGTGCGGTTCCGATGCCGAGGCTCGAGAGCGGGATGATCGCGGCCGTCAGCTGGGTCAGGATTGCAAGGACGCCGAGCTTCTCGGGACCGAGAATGCGCGCGTACGCGACGGACGTCGCCAGAGAGATTATCTGTGCGACTGCGACCGAAGCGAGCGTGTAGGCGGTTCCCGATGCAAGCTTATGTCGGAGGGTGGGCATGACTCATGCCCCCGCGCGCGCGACGATCTCGACGTCGTTCGGATACGTGTCCGGCGGTGGTGTGCGCGTCAGAAGCCCAAGGAGGAACCACGCTTGGCGGTATGGGCCGTAGAACAGCCCATGCATCTCGTATAGCGCCTCAGGCCATGACCTCCTGCGGCGTCGCCGTAACGCGTCCAGTGTGCCGAGGAATCCCGCATCCAGGGCGCCCGCGAAAAGTAGGTACAGAGGACCAAGCACGAGGCCGGAAAGATTCGCGAGGATGAGCCCCGCCGCACCGAGGAACTGAAGGTCCTGAATCAAGAATCGCATCGTGGCGTAGCGCCCGAGGAGGCGGCGGCGGAACGCGCGGTTTCGCCAGCGGACGCGGCATACCTGACCGTCACCGGCGGACCAGATTGCGACGGACCTGTAGTACTCGAGGTAGGTGAAGGATCGGCCTTCCTCCGCCCAGACGTGAACCCCCATATGTTCCCGAGTGCGGACAATCCGCCAACCCGCGGCGAGCAGACGCATGCCGAGGTCGCGGTCCTCAGCACCGCGGAGAAAAGGGTGGATGCCGCCGACCGAATCATAAGCCTCCCGCCGGATTAGGCCGACCGCGATCGTGTCCGCGGGTCCTCCTTCCGGCAGGTCCTCCGGGCGGACCTCGCGCCACCGCCGCGCGATGACCGTATCCCCGCCGACCTCGTCGAGGTCCCACCCGATGACGCCCCCGACGCGGGGCTGCTCCAGGATCCGCCACGCGTGGAGGAGCCAGTCCGCGTCCATCACGTAATCGCCGTCGACGAACAAGAGCACGCGGCCTGAGGCAAGGCGAGCGCCGGTCGCCCGTCCGGCGGCCGCCGACAAGCGCCAACCCGTTCGAAGCCTCGCGATCGAGATCGGGAATCGCCGGGCGATCTCCACGGTCCGGTCCGTGGACGCGGAGTCCACCAGCCATACCTCCTGGGACCGAAACAGGCCCGCCGCGATCCCCCGCTCGAGCGCAAGCAGAACGCTCTCGATGGATCTGGCGATCACACCCTCCTCGTTTCGGGCGATGATGACCGCAGCGACGTCCATCGGTTTCGGGGCGGCAGTCGGGCGGGAAGGCATCGAGACCTCGGGAGGAACCTTCTCGCGGATAGTCCGCCAACAATTATGTACGTTGCCCTTCATGGCGCGCCTGTGCGGGTCCTCCTCGCCGCTCCCTATCCGCGGGCTGCGTCCTCGGGGGTGTCGTCCTTCGTGCGCCTCCTTGAGAAGCGGATTTCGGAGGAGGGCCGTCCTCCCATTGTGGTTGAGCCCGGGACGGCGGCATCCCGACCACTCGCGAACTTCCGTTTGGCAGCAAGGACAATCCGGGAAATCCTCCGATATCGGCGAGAAATCGCGACCGTCCACTGTCAGCAGCTCCACCCTCAGTCGCTCGCGGCTGGCCTTGCCGGGAGAGCTTTGGGAAAGCGCGTCATCGTCACCGTGCACGGTCGCTCTCCCAGGCCGGCCGGGATTCGGGGCGTCGCGTTCGACGCGATCGAGCGACTCACCACAAGGGTTCCGCATGAGCTGGTCTTCGTGTCCAAGGACCTGCAGCGCGCATTCCGGAATCTGGGTCGCGTGGTGCCCAACGGCGTGCCCGTGGCGGAGATTCGCGAAAAGGCGTCCGGGGGAGGTGCCGTCCGCCTAGAGCTGGGGCTCGGGGACGCATTCGTGGTCACGTACGTGGGCCGCGTGACCGCGGACAAAGGGGTGATGACGCTCGTCCTCGGGTGCGAGCGCGCGAAGGCTCTTCTCCGCCAGGACATTCGCCTCGTGCTCGTCGGGCCTATAGCTGACACGATTCGCGCGGACTTGGAACGCCGAGCGGCCGCGAGCCGAGGAAGCCTCATCCTCGTGGGGGAGCGCGCGGACCCGTGGCGGTTCCTCGCGGCGGGACAAGTGTTCGCGCTCGTGTCCTGGCGGGAAGGCCTGCCGCTCAGCCTCCTCGAAGCGATGGCCGCGGGTCGGCCCGTGATCGCATCCTCCGTCGGAGACATTCCGGAGGTTGTCCGGGACCGACAGACCGGACTCCTCGTTCGGCCCGGCGACGTGGACGGGCTGGCGAGCGCAATCCGCTGGGTCGCGGAGCACCCCTCGGAAGCCGCGGAGATGGGAACGAGGGCCGCGGTGCTCGTCGAGAGGGACTACGATGACAAGTCGGTGTGGTCCCGATACCGTGCCCTGTACCGCCTTGGTCCGGCCGCAACGACGCCCCCGTGATTGAGGCCGACTATACCTCCAGAAGATCGGAGGATGCCACACGAGGTACAGGTCCTCGGTGGTTCCGTCATAGACGTTGTATCGTGATTCGTACACAAACTCCGGGAACACTGCGAGTTCGGGGTGCCGCCCCCGGTCCTACCAGTTGCCGAACGCGATGTACGCGTCGCAGAACGCGTCGTTCTCGAGATAGTACGACAGGTTGTACAGCCGCACGGTGCAGCACCTCACGCCGTCGGCCGTGTGTTTCATGATGTCCCTGTTCCAGTCCTGCAAGGCGTTGATTCCGACGAGGATGAACGGAAAGTCGTCCTCGATCGTCAGGGAGGCCAGGGAATCCGCACCCGCTGCGAGAGCAGGATCCTCGGAAACGCATGCGGCCCACGCGACTGACCAGGATGCGCACGTAACCGACGACAACGCGATGACCACGACCGCCAGGAGGATTGTCAGTCTGATGGGGACGCCACACTAGACCCGAACCGTCCCCCGGACGCAACACGATTCGGGGAACGGGCGGCTAGGGACGTGGAACAGAGTTACGACGAGAAGGCGATGTGGGCGGCTTACCTGAAACTCTACCGCGGCGTAATCGAGGAAGGTGGGGCTTCCAGCGCTCAGAGTGGCGAGAAAGCAAGGTAGATGTCCTCCGTGCTGCCGTCGAAGATCTTGTATCTTGTGGCATGGACGCTGCGCGGGAAGACCGTATGTTCAGGGAATCGCCATACGCTGCCGTAGGCAGTATAGGCGTCGCGAAGCCCATCGTTCTCGATGAAATACTGCAAGCCATAAGGACGAATCGTCTGGTTAAGGCTCACTTGCGCGACATGCTTCTTGAAGACATCGTCTGTCCAGTCGCCTCGCGCGTCGATGTCAATGAGAAAGAAGGGCGAGTCGTCTTCGATCGTGAGTTCCGTGAGGCTCTTGCGTCGTTCCTTGTCTGTTATCTCGCTCGCATTGTACAGCCCCATGATCAGGATCTCCGGGCTCTGGCTCGTCGTTCCGGCACCCCCCACGGGAAGTCCCCATCGAGCCGCAATCGAGGAGACTCGGACGCCCAGCAGCCCATCGTTCGTCACAAACCCGCCCTGGGGAAGTCCATGGACATAGAGGGAGGTGGTGTATGTGGCGTCTGTCATGTAGGTCGCGCGGTCGACTTCCACTTCGAGCACGTACAGCGAGAATCCAGTGATTGCGAGCACTGAGGCGGCAAGGACGGCTTTGGCACGGAGTCGATTCATGGAGAACCACCGAGCCAGGCCGATGACTCCGCCCGCGGCCAGGATGGCGAGGAATGGGAGGATGTAGAAACCCGTGTAGGTCCGAAGGAATAGCGTGGGAAGCAGAGAGAGAAGCGAGAGAACGAGGAATGCGTCTAGGAAACCCTTGTTGTGACGCCGGACCAATTCGAAGACGCCGACGACGGCGAACGGTAATGCAAGGCCCACGCTCCGTGTGATGCTAACGCTCAGGTTGCACAGCTGGTCCTCAAGACCAGGTCCGGAACATATCTCTCCCGCGGAATACTCGTCCCGCACACTGGTCCCAAGAATCATGAACGCCGCAATCGCGATGATTCCCACGAGCACGAGCCAAGGCATCGTCCGGCGGAACGCGCGCGAGAGCAACACCTTGGGAAATCGGAGCCTGACGACCCGGTGCATGAGGATCAACGCGAACGCCATGATGAACGCGAGTACCACGACCGCCATGAGGATGGTGAGTCGATGGGTGGCTAACATAAGCATCAGAACCGCCAAGAGCAGGATCATGTTCGGTGCGCTGGGCTTCTTGTGCGCTCTCACAAACATCCACAAGAAAACGGGCGTCAGGAGCATGAACAGGTTCCGCGTCGACGCGGACCACAGAGTGAAGGCCATGAATCGCGGGGCAAGCGAGAAGATCAGGGCGACGATCAGGGCGAACATATCATCCTTTCGGAAAGCCCGGGCCATCGCAAACGCCACGAGAGGGCCGAGCACCGAGTACAGAAGCGAGAGGAGAAGGATGGCCCCTTCCGCCGTTAGTCCCGACGTCTGAGCCACTCCGGAGATGATGAGGGGTCCTGCGGTAGGGTACGACATCGGATACCAGCCGAAATACCCGAGGGGATTGAGTACCCACGGCATGCTCCCGGTCTCCGAGATCGCGGTCGCCAGGCTATGGACGAAGAAGCTGTCGACCCCCGTCTCGTGGCTCGTTCGGGGGAATCGGACAAGTAGGTTGAGGCACACGAGGCCCAGCAGCAGGCACTGGACCGTACCCTTGCCGAGCTTCAATCCATCCTCTCCGCGATGACGATGTAGTGGGCCGCCAGGTTTGGGTATCGGGCAAGTGCAATGTCGACGAGCGAGTTTTGCTTGTAATCCTGCCAGTACTCCTCGGTCGGCCCGAACCGATAGCGCGCGAGGAGCTGTTTGAGCGTCGTTGGATCGTACCAGCAGGTGTGTTCCGGGTTCACCGCGGCCTTCCTTCCGAGGATGGCTTTCATGCTCGTGTTCAACGAATGCGCGTTCGGCGTCACGAGGCATAAGAGCCCGCGGTCTCGGAGGTGTTCTCGGCAACGTTCGAGGAACATTCCCGGGTTCGAGAGGTGTTCGATCAAGTCCGAAGCGACAATCACGTCGAATTGACGTCCGAGGCTCATCGTCTCGACATTCCCGGGGACCACGTTGTATCCCATCGCCTTCCTCTTCTCGACTTCCGTCTGCCAGATGTCTATGCCGAGACAGTACTTGGCCGTTTTCGCGATCTGTTCGTGGCTGGCATGTCGTGCCTCGTCGACTGTGTCGGCGACATCCCCGATGCATCCGCAATCCAGCACGTCTTTCCCTTCGCACAATTCGAGGATTCGCCGGAACTTGCTGTCGGTCAGAGGGAAGCGGTCGGCATGCGGCCACCGGCGGAACAGCATCAGGCGGCCACCTCCTGATATACGGCGAGAATCCGGTCGAGGATTGCGTCCCATCCGTAGGGCTTCGCGGCCGCGACACAGCGGTCCCGCAAGAATCGGGCTTTTGGGATGATATCGGCGAGGGTTGGTTCGAGCTCTTCGGGCGTATCCACGAGCCACCCGGTCTCGCCTGGCCGGATCAGGTCAGGCAAGCCGCCGACGCGGGTCGCCACGACCGGGGTGCCGCACGCGAGGGCCTCGAGCGCCACCGTCGCAAGGCCCTCGTACTCGGACGCGAGCACCAGGACGTCCGCGGCGTTCATCGCCTGAACCAACTCCGGGTGGGGGACGACGCCGAGGAATCGGACGGGCAGCCCTTTGGCGAGGGCACGAAGCCGCGCGGCTTCGGGGCCGTCGCCAGCGATGAGCAACTCCGCGTCGGGAACGCCCTTCAGGGAGCGTAGGATCGCCTCGACGCGCTTCTCCGGCGTGAGCCGGCCGGCATACAGCAGGACGTGGCGCGAGGTCACCCCGAGCGCCTTCCGCATCTGCTCACGGTCCATGGGATGGA
>CAYNEM010000024.1:0-19352 GCA_964396265.1 uncultured Methanomassiliicoccales archaeon | reverse complement strand
CGGCTGGACGCCGCCTAGAAGCGCCGCCGTCCGTGGATCCGCTTCTCGCCGCGCGGGCGACCGCCAAAGCCACGGCCTCCGCCGCCACCGGGGCGACCGCCGCCGCCAAAGCCCCCGCGGGATTCGCGGGGCGGCGAGTCGTGCTCCGTCGCGCTCAGGTCGTTCGTCCGGTTCACCTCGGGCACCTCGCGCGCGACTTTCTCGAGCGAGCCGTACTTCCCGACGTTCAGCCGCATGCGGCCGCGGACGAGGCTCACGTACCCGTTGTTCACCTGCAGGACGTCCCCGGAGCCGGCCTGGCCGATCTGTCCCTCCCAGAGGGAGAGGATGACCGTCCCGGTCTCGTCGCCGACGACCGCCTCGCACAGGGTGCGCGACCCGCCGAACTTGGAGTCGATCGTCCTTCGTTCCCCCACGCTCACCACCTTCGCGAGCAAGCTGACCTGCTTCGTCGAAGGGTTCAGATCCTTCACCTTGGCGAAGGACGCATCTTGGGCTGGTTGCATTCGTTTCACGCTTCTGTCACGCAAAACCCGGGCCCCAAAGGCGTCGCAGGCGGTTCTTCCGAAGCCGAATCTTGGTGTCGCCTCCTACGGGGGCCCCGGGGTATAAGAACCTGCGGATGCAGCCGGCGCGACCGTGCGGTCGAAGTGCGGCCTTGGCTCTCACGCTATCCCACGGCCTTCCCCTATCCGCGCCTTAGCTGGAAGATGCCGTACTCAAGCTCCCCAGGGGTTTTGAAACGACGAAGGAATTCGCCGACGGTCTCCTCACGCCGCGGTATCTGCGAGAGGTAGGGGATCAGGTGGTCTCCCCCGCTTTCGAACAGCAGAAAGATCAATGACAGGTCAGGCATCGCGAGAACCTTGGCCAAGAAACGATATAGCGGCGAAGATTCGACGCTCGGAAACTTGAGATCGAGCGGGCTCGGGATGGCGTCCTCAATGCAGGTCGTGAGCGGGCCGGAAGTCACCTCGAAGGCCACGACTCCTAGGTTCGGGTATCCATGAGGGTCTGATCCGAGTCCTAGGTGCTTCAAAAGCGCCGCATGGAACGGGACCCCGTATTCGGCCAAGGAGAAGTGAACCCCGAGACCATACTCCAAGGCAAGGGTCTGGACTTGGCGAGCGACATCCTCCATGCGCACCCACGCGGTCTCGCGATTGGAGGTGTCCCCGAGGAGGGTTGCGCACAGGACCATGCTGTCGCACATCGTTGGTTCGATGTCCCGTCGTGAAATCAATCTTTCTCCTTCGACCTGAGGCGGCCTCCACGAATTCCCTGGAATCTGCGCAGCGATGGGGATCTCACCTCTGCGCGACCGCCGTCGGGAGGGGGTCGTCCCTCCGCACCGGCCGGAGTCCCGAGCCGTCCGAGCTGCCAACGCGCAAGAGGCGCATCCCGGCGCGCGCGAGCAGCCTCCGGAGGGCGGGGACGGACGTGACGCGCGTCGCGTACGTGTTCACGAACGTCCGCCGCACGCGATCCCCCTCGAACGCGAAGAACCGGTTGTTGGCGGTAATGAGATGCCGCCGCCGGTCAAAGGCGAGGTCGTACAGCCAGACGATCCGCGGGGGGCCTTCACGGTAGATCCATCCCGGGCCTTCCGTGTCCGCCTTCAGGGCCTGCGCGAACTCGAAGACGTAGACGCCGCCCGGGCGCAGGTGGCGGCGGACCGTCCGGAGATGCGCGAGGAGGTCGCGCTCCGTGAGGAGGTGCGTGTACGCGCCGTCCATGCAGATGGCCGCGTCGAACGTCCGCCCGAGGTCGAAGCGTCGCATGTCCGCGCGCACGAACGCGGGATTCCGGCGCCCGCGGGCCTTCGCGCGTGCGACCCGGAGCATGGCGGCGGAGGCGTCGATCCCCGTGACCCGGTGTCCGCGATCGGCGAGGATCACGGCGTGGTTTCCCGTGCCGCATCCGAGGTCGAGGACCGTGGCGGGCTGGCGGCGGAGGACTCCCGCGACGACCTTCTCCAGGAGGGTGCACTCCGCTGCGTAATCGACGTCCTCGTGCAGCACGTCGTAGTACTCTGCGATCCGATCGAAGAGGTTCCCCGCCATGATCGCCCACCGAGTCGTTGAGGTTATCGCGCTCACGCGTCCGATTCGAGATGGTCATGGAGCCCGAGAGCGTTGCCGGACGGATCCCAGATGACCCCGGAATGTTTGCCTTCGCGTTTCACACGCACGCCTTTCACCTTGAGGATCTCCGCCGCCTTCCCGAAGTCCTTGACGTGGAAGAGGAAAGGCGTTCCGTCCCCCGCGGGACCGAGGGCGACGGGCAAGAAATCTTTCGGACGATACAGCGTGAGGCGCACCCCCTTCATGGCGATGACGGTCCAGGCCGCATTCTTCTTTCCTTCGACCGTGAACCCCAGAAGGTCGCGGTAGAAGCGGAGCGACTGGTTCATTTCGCGGACGGGGACGACGATGTGCCCGACATCGGATACCAACGGCTTCGGCATGATGCGGAGCATGCTGGCGGATGACTTGAAGCTGGCCCCGACGGCACGCTCGCCGCGACGGATGGCGGTCGTCACCGGGCGGGCAATTCAGGTACGTTGGCGGATGGGCCGCGTTCGGCGGGCACCGGACTATCGCGCTACGATCGCGGAACCCGCTGTCTCGGTCGCGCCCGCGGTCGGGATTGCCGCCAGCGGGCGTACGCCGCTTCCGCCGCTGCTCGGGCTTTGACGAAATCGGACCGTAGCAGGGAGAGGACGACGGGGTTTTCCCGGTTGATTCGATAGAAGCGGGATCGCCCGATGGTCCGCGTGCGAACGAGGAGTCCGTCCTTCGTGAGACGCTCCACGAGGCCGTACACCGTGGGCCGCGACAGGTCCGCATACTCGCTCAGCTGCGAGATCGTGTAGTCGAACTCCAGGTGGTCCGCAAGGAAATCGAGGAGCCGGACCTGCGAGGTGTCCCCGAACAGGTGCGTAAACGTATTTGACATCGATGTCAAGATGCCGCGGGGGCTACTTGGCCTTTCGCGTCCACGCAGCGCGTGAATGAGCGGGGGCGGTAGATAGCCTTGGGAGGCAGAAACCTTAGGAACCCGGGGACGTTCCCCGCGATTCGTGCCCTCCCTTGACCTCCGTCCGTGGCTCGCCGATCCGGCGCAGCCCGCCGCCCGCTATCGCTACCTCGTGGACATCGAGGGCCTGAAGCCGGACTCGAAGGAGGCTGCCGCCGCGCGCCGCCAGATCCCCCGTCGCGGATGGGCCGCGGACATCCTCAAGACTCAGGACCCGCGCGGCTTCTGGATGAAACGCGACAGCCTCTACGTGCCGAAATACGTGTCCACGAACTGGCGGCTCCTGGTCCTCGCAGAGCTTGGCCTCACCGTCGATCACCCGGGCGTCCGTCGCGCGGTCGACCTCATGCTGGAGGACTACGGCTCGACGGCGGGCCCGCTCGGCGGCAAGAAGCGCGGACCGCACCTGTGCTTCACGGGGAACACCGCGCGGATGATGATCCTCCTCGGCCTTGGCGGGGATCCGCGCGTCCGGGCATCCCTCGATTGGCTGGCGGACGAGCAGCTCGAGGACGGCGGGTGGGACTGCTTCGGCCGCGCGAAGGGGACGCTCGACGGTTGGGAGGGTCTCGCCGCGTACGCGGCGCTCGGGCGGCGGCGGTGGACCCGCAAGTGGAAGGCGGCGGTCGAGCGGGGCGCGGAGTTCTATCTCGAGCGCGGCCTCCTGCGGGAAGGGAAGCGCCGGTACGTTCCCTGGGAGCGGTTGCACTACCCGGTCCACTACTACTACGACATCCTCGTGGGGCTCGAGACGCTCCACCGCCTCGGTTTTGGCGACGACCCTCGACTCGGGCCCGCGGCCGATCTCTTGAAGCGGAAGCAACGGCCGACCGGAACGTGGTCCTTGGACGCGGTCCATCCGGACCTCGGGCGGGGGGCCAACTACGACGTGGACCCCGGGGTCCGTCGGTTCGCGTTGGAGCGCGTCGGCGCGTCGAGCAAATGGATCACGCTGCGCGCGATGAGGGTCCTCGGTACGAGCGGTTGAATCTCGCCCAGGACTGGCGGTCGAGCGCGCGGGCGGTCCGAGTCTATCGCGCACTCGTGGGTCGCGAATCGCATCGATGCATCGCGGTGGGTCGCGGGTCGCGCGCGAGAATCATGGGTAAATCATTATGTACGCCGCGCTTCCATCGGCCCGCCCGGTTCCCCCAGTGGCGCAACGCGACCCCGCTTCGAATCCGGCCCCGATTCGAACAAACGACCGAATCTTTGGCGTCGCGGCCGTCGCCCTCACTCTTTTGGCGGCGCTGGCGATCGTCGCCACCTCGCCGAACGCCCTCGCGGGCACACCGCCCACGGGCTTCGCGGACACCCTCGTCACCGGCGGCCTCTCGTCTCCGAGGTCCCTCGTCTTCCTCCCCGACGCGAGCGGACGCGCGATCATCGTCCAGGAGGTGGGCGCGATTCGCGCGTGGGACGGCGTCGCGCTCTCCACGCTCCACACGATGACGGAAGTCCTCCCTGGCGGCGAGCGCGGCCTCCTCGGGGTCGAGGTCGACCCGGACTGGCCGGCGCGCCCCTACCTGTACGTCTACTACACCGCCAACATCGGCTTCGTGCAGGTCGCGCGCTTCGACCTCACGGACCCGGGCGGCCTCCTCACCCTGAACCCCGCCTCGAAGCTCGTGCTCATCGACGACATGCCCGACAACGCGAGCAACCACAACGGCGGCACGCTCCGCTTCGCGCCGGACAAGACGCTCTACATGAGCGTCGGTGACGACGCCTCGGAGTGCCAGGCGCAGGACCTGACCGTGCTCGCCGGCAAGATCCTCCGCATCAAGGTCGATGACACGATCGACCCCCTGAACCGCGCCACCCTCGCCCCCGCGGACAACCCGTTCGTTTCCTCGCCCAACGACAACACGAAGCTCGTTTGGGCGTACGGGCTGCGCAACCCCTTCCGCTTCGACATCGACCCCTCGACGAGCGACGCGTTCATCGGCGATGTCGGGCAGAGCGCGTGGGAGGAGGTCTCCCTGGCGGAGGCCTCGGGGATCAACTTCGGGTGGCCGTACTTCGAGGGATACGCGACGTACCGCATGTCCCTCTGCCCCGGGGACAGCGTGATCCCGCCGACGCGCGCACCGATCTACGTGTACCCGAACGCGGCGGGCAGCGCGTCCGTGATCGGCGCCGCCGTCTACCGCGGCGTGGACTACCCCGTGGACGACTCCTTCCCGCCCGCGTTCGACCACGACTTCTTCTTCATGGACTTCTACTCCGGCTTCCTCCGCGTGCTGCGATACAACCCATCGTCCGGCGGGTACGACCTCGTCGCCGGCGTGTCCGCGACGGACTGGGGTACCGCCTACGCGTTCGTTCCGGACATGGTCGAGGGTCCCGACGGCGCGCTGTACTTCCTCACGGGTACATCGCTCCGAAGGATCGCGTACGTGGCGACCGTGCCCGGTCAGCCCATGGGCCTCGCCGCCACCCTCGTGAACGGGCTGAACGACGTGTCGCTCACGTGGACGGTCCCGAACCCGGAGGTGGGCGTGGACCACTACGAGGTGTGGCGCTCCCTGGCGTACGACGCGTACCGCGACGGATACGCCTTGGTGTCGCCCTTCCTCCCCCTCGGCACGACGACGTGGGTCGACGTCGGCGCCGGCGCGGCACCGCGCGCGTACTTCTATTTCGTGCAATCCTTCGGCGTCGGCGGGGAGACCGCCCCCACCGCCGGGCAGGTCGCGAAATTCACGCGCTCCCTGCTCGCGCAGCCTACGTTGCTGTCCACGTCCGTGACCACCGCGAGCCCCCTCGTGCCGGACAACGTGCAGGGCACGATCGCGTGGTCCATTGCACGCACCTTCGATGCGACGGACGCCGCGGACTCATGGAAGCGGTTCGTCGCCTTGAGCCCGGGCAACGACCTCCTGGCGGTGGACCGCACGGACGGCGTGTGGGTGAACGTCACCGCGCCCGGGGACTATCGCATCGCGGGTCGCGTGCCGTGCTCGACGACGCTGGACCTGCGCGCGGGCTGGACCCTCGTCGGCTTCCCGTCCATGACGTATCGGACCGTCGCCACCGCCATGGCGGGGCTCACGGGGCCGCTGCTCGTGGAGGGGTACAACGGGGCGGATGCGCCGTACTACCTCTGGCGATTGAACCCCGCGTCCATCCTCAGCCCGACGGAAGCGTACTGGATCTTCTCCTCCGTCGACCAGCCGTGGACGGTCGGGAATGACGCGCGGCCGTCCTGCGCCTGATACCGTCAGTATGTCAAACGGGGAACATCCGAGCTCACCACCGCGAACGCAATGAATCCGCCCGGCGCTCCTTCAGTGTCCGAGCAGTTCCTGGGAGAGGAGTTCGCCGGCACCGTCCAGCAGCCTCCCGTCGACCGTCCCGTTGAGCAGGGAGTCCGTATATTTGGCCTCAAGCTTCCGGAGGGTTTCAACCATCTTCCGGTTCAGTCCGAAGGGCGCGCGACCTCGGACGATCGCGGCAAGATACGAGTGGCCGCCCCTGCGGATGATGATCGTTCGAGCCCCGAAGTCCATGCGACGCAGCTCCTCCCCTTCCTTGGTTCCCTGAAAGGACTCGCGGATGAAGTCCTGGACTGCCGTCAGCATTCCCGTAACCAGGTCGCGGTCCCGCTCGGACTTGATCGTGTTCGACAGGTGGGCGAGCAGGATGCCACTGTACCCCACGAGAAACACTTCGTCGAGGCGTCCCCGGGAACGCGCGAGGAGGACAATCGGTGGCACGAGGGCGATGACGAGGATCGCGAGCCACCATAGCCACGACGTCCCGGGATCGCCGCGGGGGAGACCCGACCCGATGAATTCCACGGCGACCGCGTTGCTCAAGACCGAGGCCGCGGGGCTTCCGGCCCCGTCCGTGAAGTTCAGGAGGAACCGGAACGACGTCGTGGCCGGCGCGACTCCCCGGAGCGTGACTCCGAGGTGAACGCGCGCTCCCGCCGCCATCGACAGGATTCTCCACGACACCCGTCCCGGCAGTTCCGTGACGGCGAACGTCCCGTTGTCCGCCACATAGTTCGCGGCCGAGGGCAGGCTCAGGTTCAGCCACCCGTTCGCCGTCGCCCGCCCCGTGTTCTCGATTACGACCTCGAGCACGAACAGGGAGGCGACGGGGACTGTGCCGTCCGAGGTCGCCAGGGAGACGGAGAGGGACGGGGCGAGGAGGTCCACCGCCGCCGCGAGCGGGATCGACGGTATGGAGTTCCCGTTCCCGTCCGTGGCCTCGAGGGAGACCTGGAGCCCCATGGAGAGCCTGTCCTGCAACCCGCGCAGCACGGCCAGCCGCGCAGACACGGTGTGGGGTCCTGAGGCCACGTTCGCCAAGGGGATCGAGAAGCCGCCGGGCGTCGGCGCGAACGCGAGCGGGGGGGAGAGTGCGACGAGCCGATAGTGCCCACCGAAGCTCCAGTTGAGCCAGGCGGCGAGAGCGTTGCCGGAGCCCGTGTTGTTGTAGTCGACGGACGCCACGACCTCCATGGCGGCCTCCGCGGCGGTCCGGTCGAGGCGGAGCGCGGGCGCGAAACCCGGCCGGTGGACCGTGGCGGTTCGGAGGGCGGTCTCGTCGGGGAGCGGGATGGCTGCGGCGTCCTCGTACGTGACGCGCGCGCGTGAGGTGGCCGTGGCCAGGTCGGGTGTCCCGATTGGGATGTCCACGGTCCAGGCGAATGATTGCGCCGCTGCGGGTGCGAGTGCCCCGAGATTCCAGGTGACCGTGCGCGCCCCGGCGTTGTAGGTGCCAAGGGGGACGGAGGTGACGTACGTCGCGTTTGCGTCCACGGTACCTTCGACGACGACCGCCGCCGCAGGCTCGGCGCCGAGGTTCGTCACCGTCGCGTTGAGGACGAGTCGGTCCCCGGGGTCCGCATCGGAGGCGCTGGCGGCGAGGGTCAATGACAGGCGCGCGTTCCGCATCGTCACCGGGAGGCTGTATCCGGCGCCGGAGAGCGGGGCACCGTTGTGGTCGGTGCCCTCGAACGCGATCAGGGTGGACACGACGGTCCCGTCCGCGACCCCGCCCGCCGCCACGGCGGTCACATTGAACGAATAGGATCCGGGGGCGACGTCCGTGAAGGCGAAGTCGTACGTCCCGCTCCGCACGCCGCCGATCGATGCCGCGTCGTCCCCCGTGTAGCTGAGCTCCGGCGGTAGGGTCACGTTCACCCACAACGCGGCGGAGGTCCCCGGCCCCACGTTCGTGAAGTTCGCCCGGAACGTCACGGACTGCCCGGGTCCTACGGTCGTGGTCGAGGCCGAGGCCGAGTAGCTCAGGGAGGGCTGGCTATATCCGTAGACCCGGAACGAGTAGTCCTTCCCCGCCCCCGACCACGTGAACCCGTCGCCGGACGTGGCGGCGGTCCCCGGGCCATAGGCGAGGTCGTCGTTCGAGTTCCACCAGTCGTACCCGGAGGAGATGGCGCTGCTCGCGACGATCCAGTACGCCTGGCCCGCGGCGAGCATCGGGTTCGGGGATAGATCGATGTCGAGCCAGCCGGGCGCCCCCGGGCCGTCCGCGGATCCGCTCGCGAGCGTCGTGGGCCCCGGGAACCCAAGGCCGCCGACGTCCCGGATCGACACGGCGAGGACGTCGCTCGTGCCCGTGTCCTCAACGAACAGGGTGACGCGCGTGACGACGAACGAGGAAGCCGGGACGAACGACTGGCCGACCCATCGGGCCGAATCCACCGACTCCGGAGACCCGATCACACTGTTGTCAATCATGATATGGAACGGATGGCCCGACGCGGGCGGCACCACCGCCGGCAAGCTCAGGAAGAGGAGCGCGGCTAGCCCGGCAGCCCGCCGGAATCGGCGGTCCATCTCGTTCTCATATCTGGGACCCGCCAAAAACCCTTTCCCCCGGTTATCAGATGTCCGGGCTCGTTGCGCCTCTCTCCAATGACTCCGGAGAGAATAATTCCAGCAGTACCATTGTGACACCGGTGAAGGTCGGCATCATCGGCACGGGGGATGTCGGGCGCGCCCTTGCAGTCGGCCTATCGAGCCCCTCGCGATGCAACTCATGCACCTCGCGTACGGTCCGCCAAAGATGGGGACGAACCGAGGCCTGAAGCTAGCGTGGCACGACTTGAATGGCCGGCGGAATCGCAACCCACTGCCAATGAGTAGGCAGCTCAACGCGGGGCGATCGGTAGCGTGCCGAGCTCCCTGAGGTCTACGAGGCTCGACGCGGTCAGCGACGTCCACGACAACGTGTACAGCACGTCGCCGATGCGCAGCGCCCGCTGCACGCCGCCCTCCTCGTGGAGGACGATCCCTTGGAGAGTCAGCGCGTCCGAGGCCACGCGGAACACATACGCTCCGGAGTCCGTCGCGTTCCCCTCCGGGTCCCAGACCGCCGCGTCGACGGGCACGACGAGCAGGCCGTCCTCCGCCGGCTCGGCGAGCACCGCCTTGTGGTCCCAGAGCGCGGGCGACCAGGACTGGTGAGGCACGACGTACGCATCGAGCTGCGCGGGCCACGCGGGGTTCGACACGTCGAACAGGGACAGCTTCATCGCCGCGTCCTCTTGGCCGACGCCGACGAGCCGGCCGTCCGTCCAAGGGTGGAGGTACGCGGAGAAGCCCGGGATCTTCAGCTCCCCGACGACGCGGGGCCCCGCGGCCAGAGACAGGTCGATGACGAAGAGCGGGTCGATCTGCCGGAACGTGACGAGGTACAGGGTGTCGCCGAGGTATCGGGACGCGAAGATCCGCTCTGTCGGGGCGAGCCCCTCAAGGGCGCCGACGACGGCGAGGTCCGCGTCCAGCACGTAAACGCCACTCGTCGGCTCCTGCCACCCGACGGTCGTCGCGACCCGCAAGAGCCCGCCCGATTCGTCCATCGCCCACTGGTTGAGAAGCGTGCCGGGCACGTCGCCGGCGGCCGTGGGGCGGAGGTTGAGCCCGTCCACGGACACCTTGTGAATCGTCGTCCGTATGTCCGGCCCGCCGCCATCCCACTTCGCGACGGTCAGGTACAGCGAGGTGTGCGTCATGTACACGGTCGAGGCCGCGCCGCCCATGACGGACATCACGTCCGCCTCCCCGTCCGCGAGCCGCACCGCGAGGACGTGCGTCACCGCTCCGGCCTCGGAGGACTCCGGGTCGTACCAGATCGACGTGACCGCCATCGACGCGCAGGCGTCTCCCTTGCACCTGGTCGGCGTGAGGTACGCCTCCTCGGATCGCGGGATCCAGTCCACGACGACCACGTACGCGTGCCCTTCCGCGAGGCGCGCGGCGTTCGGCGAGCCGGAGACGCTGTGGGACCAGACGAGAGCTGGCGCCTGGACGTCGGAGACGTCGAAGGCCGCCACGAACGTGAAGCCCACCCCCGGGTACCACAGTCCGATGTCCCAGGCGGGGCGGGTGAGCGTCTGGTCCACGGCCTCCCACCCAGAAATGACGACGACGACACGGTCCTCGACGAGGAACAGGCCGGTGACCCATGCACTCACCAACCGCCCGCCGGTCGCCGCAGTCGCGTTGATCACGCCGACGACCTCCATCGCATCCGCGGGCGTCGCCCGCACGATGAGCACCTTGTCCCCGGAGGCGACGTACACGTGCGTGCTGTCCGCTTTCACGACGTCGAGCTCGTCCACGCCGGCGACCTGCACGTTCGTCCCGGAGACGTCCCCCTCGGCCCCCATGAGTCCTGCGAGGCGGCCGTCCCCGAACATCGCGGCGCCGCCGCCCCCGTAGTACCCCGTGCGGTCGAGGAACGCGTCGTACTCATCATAGTTCCGGAACTGGACGAGTCCCTGACCGGCGGCCGGCGTGGCGCTCCAGTAGGCGAGCCCGGCGACCACGATCATCACAGCGACCAATCCCGCCAGGAGCGCTGGCGCGCGAATGTCCCGGGCCATGGTTCTTGCCATGGAACCGCTCCTATATCTAGGCCCGGATTTCGTTCGAGGAATCCCTAACGGCCGACTTTTCCGACCCCGTCAGACGAACTTCTCGAGCGTCGTCTGGTCCCTGGGGATCACGAGGTCGTCCGCGCCTCCCGTGAGGTACGCGTGCTTGTGGCGAAGGAGTGCGACGAGCCCCTCGACGTCCTCCGGCCGCGTCACCGCCACGGCCACCCAGCGCGTCGCCCCGTACTCCTTCGTCCGGTCCACGAGCCCGCGGATCCCCTCCGGCACGTCCTTCGCGCGAAGCACCTCGAAGGTCAGGTCGCGGCCGAGCGAGACGGTCACGTTCACCCGATCCTTCTCGAGGTGCGCGTGGCACAGCTGCCGGGCGCCCACGTAGAACGCAGGGCTGTCCTCGGGCACGTCGTAGTCGACGATCATCTTCTCCGCGACGCCGCCGAACGCGAGGGCCGCCGAGCGGATCGCGTTAGCGAGCGAGCGCACGGGCTCCGGCTGCGCGTCGAGGAGCGCCTCCACCGCGCGCTCCCTCGCCGTCTCCCCCATGCCTGCGAATCGCATCGGAAGGTATTTGAGGATATGGAGGGGTCCACCGAACCCGATGCCCTCCGTCACCCTCCGATTCATCTTCATCTCGGAGGCCGAGAAGCCCGTGGTCGCGCTCAAGGTGCCCGACGACATGCTGTTCCAGGAGGCGCTCGTCATGGCGGCGAAGAAGCAGGGGAAGGACGCCTCCGTCCTCACGGCCACGTTCCCCGGCGGCACCTCGATCTCCGGCGGCACCGTCCGCGAGGTCGCGGACCGCAGCGCGAACATCCACGTGATCGACCCGAGCATCGTGGGGTGACCGTTTGGCGGCGCGTCCGCCGGTCCCCCCGCCGCGGGGCGCCCGACCTCGCCGCATCGTCGATCGATACGCCACGGCGCGCGGGGAGGACGACCTGTTCTACTTCATGCTGTGCGCGACGAACGCGTCGCCGCTGGACGAGGAGTGGCGGCTGCGCGCGATCGAGGAGCGGTACGCCCTCGACCGCTACTTCGAATACCTGCAGTACCTGGAGAAGAGCGAGTGGATCGAGCTCACGTCCACCGGCGCGTCCCTCACGCGCTGGCGGGGGACCGTCCGCCACGGGAGGCACGCGTGGCCCATCGAGGTCATCCTGAAGGACGCGTACCCGACGGTCCCGCCCGCATGTCGCATCCCGGAGCTCATGCACTACACGGACCGGAAGCTCGACGACGAGACCCTCGGCCTCCGAATCTGTGACATGCACATGGAGAAGTCGTACTGGTGGCACGAATACTGCTCGCTGGCGCTGTACCTGAAGCGCGAGGTGTCCTACTGGGTCACGAGCGTCGTGAAGGACATGATGGACAAGGGGTGGTTGAAGGGATGACGTCCCCCGTGGGGACGAAGGAGCGATACGACCGACTCCGGCGGTTCGCCTTCGCAGACTTCCGCAAGCTCGCCGCCAAACGCGTGGCAGTCGTCGGTTGCGGAGGCCTCGGCGCCTTGGCGGCGGAGATCCTCGCGCGCGTGGGCGTCGGCAAGATCGCGCTTTTCGACTACGACACCGTTGAGGAGGCGAACCTCAACCGCCTCGTCTACCGGACGTCGCACATCGGGACGCCGAAGGTCGACGCGTTGGCCGCGCAGCTCGCGGACGCGAACCCGGAGGCCCAGGTCACCCGCCACCCGTACGACGTGACGAACGGCCGCGGATACGTGGCATTCCTCGGCGAGCTCGAGAAGGCCGACCTCGTGCTCGGATGCGTGGACACGTTCGGCGTGCGCCTCTTCCTCAACGCGAAGTGCGTCGCCGCCAAGGTTCCGCTCATCGACGGGGGCGCGAGCATGGACGGCATCAACGGAAGCGTCCACGTCGTCCTCCCGGGGAAGACCGCATGCTACCGATGCAATCGGCCGGCGTTCAAGCAGGAGCAGGTGGCCGTCACGCGTCGGGACGTCTCGGGCGTCTGCGCGTTCACGTCGCTCCCGACGACGATGGCGATCGTGGCCTCCCTGCAATGTCAGGAGGCGTTCAAGGTCCTGCTGGGCTTCGGCAAGGTGGCCCCCTACCTGATGTACACGGGCCTCGACGGACGCCTCGAGCGGGTCGACTGGAAGCGCGACCCGAGGTGCCCGACGTGCGGGAGGCGTCGTCGTTGAGCGTCCGGGTGGCGGTCGCGCGGAATGCGTGGCGGCGCATGATGAACGACGCGAACGTGGTTGCGAGGGATCACGGGGCCGAGGCGATCGGCTGGCTCCTCGGGTTCTTCTCCCCGGGCACGGTCACGGTCCTCGACGCGGTCGCCGCGACGAAGTACAAGTTCCAGTCCCGGTACGGCGCGGCGGCGGATGCCCGGGAGGAGCTCGAGCTCGCGCTGTCGTATCCGCGGGCCGTCGGCATCGTCGGCCTCTATCACTCCCACCCGTTCCGCGGCGAGACGCAGCACGCGATCTTCCACTCGCAGACGGACGACACGATGCTGAAGTCTCGGGCCTCCCGCCGTCCGGACTACCTGAGCGTCGTCACGGACGGCCACGATGCGGAGGTGTTCGTCCTCGAGCGCGAGAAGACGGAGGTCCGCCCGGAGGTCGTGGAGGCGCTGTCGTACCGCGACGTGTTGCGCCGGTACACGTGCGACGTATCCCTCGAGATCGAGGCCGACCTCGCGCTGCCCGGGTTGGAGAGCCTCCTGGCGGCGCTCGAGCGCGAGGCCTCGCGGGAGATCGGCCGCGCGCTCCAGGAGAAGGACGCGGAGCTCGACACCGCCAGCGGGGTGCTCACGGTCCCCGGACTCAAGGGGAAGTCTACGAGGAACGCGCTGCGGCTCACGCCGAAGGCGGGGAAGGCGCACATCGAACTGCAGATCCGCTCGGAGGCCGCGGTCTACCTACCTCCCGAGGAGGAGGACGGTGTCCTCGCCGTGCTGAAGGACGAGATCCTCGACGACGTCGTCTACCTCCTGTGGCACGGAATCGACCCCCGCGCGCTCGTCGGCCCGATCGTCTCAATCGAGGCGAACCTCGGGTCCCTCCGTGTCCAGGACACGAGCCCGCTGCCGAGGAAGATGTATCGGGGGTCGAGGCGCGCGATCGTCATCAGGAAGGGGGCGACGTGATCTTCGAACCGCACTTCCCGCAGAACCCGTCTTCCCCGCCGACGTCCGCACCGCACGCGGCGCAGGCGACCGCGCGCGCCGCGCCGCACTTCCCGCAGAACCGGTCGGCCCCCTCGAGGGCGCCGCCGCACGTGCGGCACATCGCGAGCTCGATGACCTGACCCTCGTAGCACTCGCGGCAGGTGTACTCGAGGACGCCGTCGACCTCGATCTCGATGTACGGGGCCTTCTCCTTCCCGCACACGGAGCAGTTCCGCTGGCGGGTGAGGTCGCGGATCTTGATGTCCGGCCGCGTCGGGGCCGCGGGTGCTACGGGCTCGGGAGGTCGGGGAAGCTCCGGTCCCTCGCCTTCGTCGTCCATCGAGACCACCACGGCTCCGTGCCGCCAAAAACGTATGCCCTACTGCGCGGGCGCCATGAGCTGCTCGAGGAAGATCGCCTTGACCGACGGGGGCCGCGCCGCGTCGTCCTTCTGCAGGTACGTGACGTATCCGGCGCTGACGTTGAGATGGACGATCGAAACGTTGCGGTCGATGTCAATCATCGTCTTGGAACTCTTGCGCCGCACCAGGATTCCCTGCAGGAAGGAGTCGGCCGGATGCCTACTTAAGCCACCCGGGCCCAGAACCACCGACGATTATCACAGGTGCAAAGGGGCGTGCGAACCGCGTGGGGAGACGCGGGCTTTTGGCGGCAGAGACAGGGGTCACGGGGCGGTTCGACCCTCGGGTATGGTACGAGTGCGGCCAAACTTCTTATACGGCGGGGCGGCAATAGAAAGCGAATGGGCACGATCGTCACGATGGAGCGCCTGACGAAGGCGCTCTCCAAGCGGCTCGACGTCGAGCCGGCGCAGGCCAGGGGCCTCGCGTACCGGGTCCTGAACTACTTCGGGTACTCGAACACGATCATCGACAACCTCGTGGACCAGGAGGACCGGAAGCTGTTCTACCAGCTCCACGACGCCGGGCTGCTGCACTCGACGTGGGAGACCACGCTCCTGCTGAGCGGGAAGTCGTGGCGGATCTTCTACTGGCAGCTCAACCTCGAGGACATCCGGCGGATCGCGGACGAGGGGGGCAATCCGGAGGGCGAGGCGCCCCTGTACGACACCCTCCCGTCCGAGGTCTGGAGCCACGCGACGGCCACCTGAGTTGGGGGGCAAGGCCGCTTCTTTTTCTGAAGGGCGAGCGGAGCCTCGGGAAGTGCCGTGGATCGCTCGTCCTGACGACTTCCTACCATCCTTCGCGCCCGACGAGCGGCACGAACGCACATGCCGTCCCCTTGCGGGTGGAGACCTTGCCGTCTGCGGTCTTCGTCGCGATGACGAGGGTCTGCGAGAAGGTGGTCCGGCCGATGGGAACCACGATGCTACCGCCAATCTCGGTCTGGGCGATCCACGACTTCGCGATCCGGGGCGCCCCGGCCGTGACGACGATCCGGTCGTACGGGGCTTCCGCCGCGTACCCGAGGGAACCGTCACCCGCCACGAGTTTCACGGCATACCCCGCCGCCTTCAGGTTCTCCCGCGCGAACTCCAGCAGCTCGGTGTGGCGCTCGATGCTCACGACGTTCTCCGCGCCGACGATCGCCGCCAAGAGAGCCGCGTTGTAGCCGGAGCCCGTGCCGACGTCCAGGACCTTGAGCCCCGCCCGGAGGTCCGCCTCCTCGAGCATGATCGCGATCATCGACGGCGCGCTGATCGTCTGGCCGAGGGGGATGGGGAGGGGCGTGTCCGCGTAGGCGGCGCGCTGGCGGTCCGGGGTGACGAAAAGCTCCCTCGGCACGGTCCGGAATGCGTGCTCTACCGCCGCGCTCTTGACATACCCGTCCCGGACGAGGTCCCGGACGAGTTCGTCGCGGTCGGTCGCGAAGGAGGCCACGGCCGCCCATCGTCGCGAGGACGGTTAAACCTACGAATTGACGGGGTCCGTCGGGAGCGAGGCTGTGAAACACTTAAATACCCCCAGTTTCTACGGCGCCTTCCGCGCCCGCTCAGTGGGTGGGGCGCGTCGTGCTTTGGAAGCACAAACGAGGAGACGGAGCTATGAAAACCTGGGGAACGAGCGGACGGGGAGCACTGCTTGCAGTCCTCCTGCTCGTATTGAGCGGGGCGGTGATTCCCCTGGGAGCGCGCGCGCAAGCGAACGTCGTGTCGGGCACGGTCACCGACTGTGCCAGCCTGGATCCTGTGGGTGCCCAGGTGTTCCTCGTCGACGTCCACGCTCCCGCGTCCGAGCGCAACACGCAAGCCCCGGCCGGCTCCGGATACTTCACGTTCCCGAACGTCCAGCCATCGTACTACATGCTTCGGGTTAAGCCGGACAGCTCCACGCACTTCCAGACGGAGACCGCTCCGTTCCGCGTCGACGGGATCACGGATGTCCCTCCGAAGCGTCTGTGCGTTGACAAGATGCCCGACAAGACGCGGAACCTTGAGGTTACGGTCGTAGACGGCGCGACGAACTCCGCGAACGAGACAGTGACGTTCCAGGAATTCATGCGCACGGACGAGAACGTGACTAATCGTGGGATCAACGGTTATAACTTCATCGCGGACAACGTTAGTCTTGTCACAGAGCCCATGGCGTGGAACTCCGAGACCCTGATCTACGAGGACAACACGACTCCGATTGGAGGTATCCCCCTCGCTCGTGGCGGGGACTACACCTACTCGGAAGTGGATGCCCACAACGGTGTCATCCACATAGTTAACGTCACAGTCCAGACGACTCTCGAAAACGCGTTGTTCGGCATCTATCCCAGAGGCGGGCTCGAGATCACGTATAAGAATGTCTCGAAGTCGGGCAGGCTCGCCAACGGCCAAATCTCGAATCCCTCGTTCTGGAAGGACGGGAATCCGATCATCCCCTACAACTCCACCGTCCAGCTCAACACCGAAACGGGCAGTCTGGTCTTGGACCGTTCCGACTGGAGGTACGGTTCCAGCGGGAACGTGCTCACCGTGTCCTATTCCTGGTCGGGAGCGATTAGTGGGGCCGGCGTAACGGTGCGATTCGCACCGAGGGACCAGGCCGTCTCGTCTGTAGTCAACACTAATCCCTCGGGGAAGGCCTTCTTCAGCGTTTGGGACAACGCGCAATTCGAGGTGAAAGTGGAGTTCGCGGGATACCTGACGGCCCTCGTCCTCGTCAACGTGAGCGGGTCGAACGTCAACCAGCAGGTTTCCTTGATCCGAGGCTACAAGGTGCGCTCCTACGCTTGGGAGGGCGCCCGAGCCGTCACGGCTGCCGATGGCCTTACCGGGGCGCTCATCAACATGGACTGGACCGTCAACAAGGAGATTCAGGTCCTCAAGCCCGTCGTCGTGGACAACCTGCTGACCTTCAACGCATACAACGGAACATGGAAGCTCATCGTCGATGCGAACGGGCGCAAAGCGGTCACGCAGGACGTCGTCGTGAATGGGGCGAACGTCTTCCCCCCCGACATCTTCTTCGAGAAGTCTTTGGAGGAGCCGATCCGGACCGAGATCAACTTCTTGGCAAACTCAGACTGGAATAACATCACGGTCTGGCGCAACCTAACCCTGCTGCCCGACTCGGTGTTCCCCGGTCTCGACTTCCCCGAGGTCCGCAACATCCATTGGCAGCTCGACCTCAATTTCGGCAACAGGGATGGCAGCTTGAGTGGCTCGGAGCTTGCGGCCTTCCAGGCGCGTCTCCAAGCGATGGGTCCGTTCTACGTGGTCTCCGACAGCCTCCTGACGGTAAACGGGAAGGCATACAACTCGACGAGCTACACGGTGCCCCCACTGACCGATGAGGGTCCGGCCGGTAACATCAGCATCACGACGCAGGCAAACTACACGCTGAAGGAGCTTGCCACCGCCCCAATCGCCGCCAACAAGGCACGCTATTTCGTGAATGTCACGACGATTGCCGACAAGAACGTCTCGGTGTACCAGAACTACTCGTACAGGGTGCAGATGCCGAAGGGCTACGAGATGACGTCCAAGACGACCACGGGCAACGTGGTGACTCGTGACTTCGTGCAGGTCGAGGTCGACCCGGGAATCGACGCGGTCGTCCCGAACCCTCGCGCGAACCTGATCGTCGACCAGTCGCTTCTGGGCGTCGCGCGTGCGGAGGTCGAAGGGCCGGTCGGCAAAGTGTTCGTGAAGAACACGAACCAGGATTCGTACCTCGCGTGGGTCGCGAACAACACCGCTGTCGTCTTCAGCGCGAACAAGACGTCGGACCGCCTGAACCAGGCCGTCAACGCGAAGGACGCCAATTTCACGTGGACGTTCAACGTCTCCGGAGGACCGGCGAACCGGTACGGTATCTGGACGACGTTCGACTTCGGCGCCCCGGGGACGAACTACTCCGTCAACCTGACCGTCACACAGGTGAACCCGGACAATAGGACGTACCGCGTGGTCAACGTGTCCGTCGACAACATCAACCCGATCGCGGTAATCAAGACGAACCGCACGACGGGCGACAACCCGCCCTCCCTCGAGGTCAACGAGGACCTCGTGACCCGCTTCGACGGCGGGAACTCCACCGACACCCTCTGGGGGACGCTGAGTGGCGAGCTCGCGGAGTGGAACTGGGACTTCGACGCGGACGGGACCCGGGACCAGACGGGGAAGCTGGTGAACCAGAACTATTCCAAGCCGGGGACGTTCAACGCGACCCTGTGGGTCATCGACCGGGTCGGCCACCGCAGCGCGAACCAGACGATGAGCGTGACGGTCCTCGACACGACGCCTCCCGTCCCGCACGTGGCGATCCTCGAGGACGTCACCTGGCGCGAGCCCGCGCAGCTGTCGGAGGACGTCAAGTATTGGTTCAACGTGAGCCGGACCACGGACAACTCCCTGAATGCGACCGCGGACAACGTCAACCTCACGTACACGTTCGTCTGGGGCGACGGGTCGAACCAGACGGGCCCGTTCAAGCCTTCCGACACGCCGGGAGTGCACGTCATCAACGTGACGAAGACCTACGACACGTACGGGGACTGGAAGCTCAGCATCAACGTCACGGACGCGGCGGGCAATCGCGGCTGGCTGAACCGGACGCTCGTGGTCCAGGCGGACACAACCGCGCACCCAGATCTCGCTGTCATCGCGGGCACGCTGAAGATCAGCCCGACGTCCCCGGAAGAGGGACAGCTGACGACGTTCCGCGTGAACGTCACGAACAAGATGGGCACGGTGGTCGCCCAAGATCTGAAGATCCAGTTCGCGCTGATCGTCAAAGGTAAAGACAGCAACGCGACCGCGTCGTCCGTGACGTCCGTGCGCTGGCTGAAGGCGGACGGCACCGCCGCGACGAGCATCGCCCCC
>CAYNEM010000023.1:0-23177 GCA_964396265.1 uncultured Methanomassiliicoccales archaeon | reverse complement strand
AGCGGATGCTCTCCGTGTTCTGCGGTCCCGGGAAACGGGGCATGGTGTAAGGGCACTACCGAAGCATGAGGAGGAGTCGCCAGACTACTTAAAACGGCCGCGACGTAGCCTCCCCCGCACCCCCTCCCGCGCCCCGCAGGGGGGAAGCGAGCGCGCCGCGATTTTCAGACTTCCGGTAAGATTTGGAGCACCGGACTCCCGTCTAGAACAGCGGGAACCGCCACGCCGCGGTCGCGACGAGGGCGCCGCCCGCGATCCCCGCGCCGAGGAAGAACAGCTGGCGGGTCCAGGGGTTCAGGTGCGTGACGACGATGCCGAGGAACGCGAGGGCCATCGTCGCGACCAGGAGGGCCTCCCACGGCGTCCAGAACCGCGTCACGATCGCGATCAGGCTGCCGAGGAACGCGGCGGCGAGGACGAGGAGGAGGAAGTCCCTCCGCGGGTCGCGGCCCGTGCTCCAGGGCGCGACGGTCACGGCCCGCCCCCGAGCGCGGCCTGGATCGCGTCCGCGGCGTAGGTCCACGCGAAGAACGCGGCGACCGCGATGATCACCGCCTCGATGAACGTGAGGCCCAGGTGCTTCCCGGGCACGAGCGCGATCGCGTACAGGAACGCCGCCGTCGCGAAGAAGATCGGGGAGATCCGCGTGAAGATGTCGAGGCCGCCGCCACCGCCGCCAGTCGAGGATCCGTGGAGGCTGCCGTACACGCGCACCGCGAGCTGCGTGCTCGCCGGGACCCAGGCGGTGTCGGACGTCCCGGCGCAGTACGCGCGAAGGCCGCCCTGGTCGTCGTCGGTCGTGTCCCACGCGGAGGACTCGTGTCCCGCCCGGCTGCGGATCATGAACGCGATCACGTTCGCGTCGCCGGCGTCGAAGTCGGGGAAGTCGAAGGCGATCCACGCGCCGTCCCCGTGGTCCTCGGAGATCGACGTCCAGGTGAGGAACGCGCTCTCGGGCGGGGCGTTCACGGAGAGCAGCCCGCCGTCGAGACGCGCGGAGATCGTGTTGTCGACCGGCGGGGGCCCGGGCTGAAACCGCATGAACGCCTCGACGCGCTTGATCGTCGTGAACTGCTCGGGCATCGAGACGTCCACCTTCCACTCGTCCGACGACGCGAGGCAGTTCGCGGGGGCGAACGCGGGGGCGACGATGATGTGCCCGTTCGACGCGACGTCGTTCACGGGGCGCAGCTCGAGGAGGAGCTGCTCCGCGGCGCCATCGACCTGCAGCCCCACGGCCGTCAGGATGAGCGTGAGGACCAGGGCGAGCGTCGCGACGAGGAGGAGGAACGGCTTTGCCGCGGCGACGCTCACACGAACAACCCCACGAGGACCAGGAGCCCGCCGATCAGCAGCAGGATGATCCCGAGGATCTGTCGCGCGGTGAGGCCTCCCACGGTCGGCTCCGGCGCGGGCGCCGTCGACTCGGGCCCGTTTGCCGGTCCCGTGGGACCCTGCGTGATCGGGCCCTCCGGGTCCTCGGCCGGCGGCTCGCCCTCGCCCCACGCGACGAACGCGGCGCACATCCCGCCGTACGCGCAGGCCCCGGGCGCGGCCCCGACGACGACGTCGGTGAAGCCCGCGGGCGCGATCACGATGTAGCAGTTCCCCTCGAGGTCCGGGTTGTCCCCGCCGGCCGGATCCGTGAACCACGCGAACGTGGCGGTGAGCTGCACCTCGAACGTCGACCGGTAGAGGAACGGGTACGACGACGGGGAGCAGCGGACCTCGTACGTGACGTAGCGCGTCCCGGGCGTGCCGGTCGTCCGGAACGCGAGGGAGAACCCCGCGGGATCCGCGACGGGCGAGGGCGTCCAGTGCGGCGTCTCGCGCGTCGAGATGAGGGGGGCGTCCTGGAGCGGCGCGGGCTCGTGCGACGCGACCTTCGTCGCGCCCGCGGAAGGCGGGATCTGCAACACACCGCCAAGCAGCAGGACGCCCAGGAGCGCGATCACGATCCCGGGGAAGATCAGGGCGGGCCTCACGGGATCCCCCCGAAGAACGGGATCACGCCCTCGAGGATCGCCAGGAGGGCGAACACGAACACCACGAACCCGACGAGCGCGAGGGCCAGGCCGAGGATCACGAAGAGGACGTGCCGCGGGCCGAGGCCGACCATGATCAGCACGCCGGCGACGACGAGCACGATCCCCAGGATGAGGAACATGATCGCCGCGTCGTTGGCCCCGACCTTGCACGCAGGATGCTCGGGGAACGCCTGGCAGTAGTCGGGCAGGACCTCGCCCACGGTCACCGTCTCCTTGCGGACCTCAGAAGGTTGGCACTCGTTGACAGCGGTCACCTCGACCTCGAGGAAACCAGTCGTGGAGCCGACAATGGAGATCTGCGTGTCGTTCGTGTCCTTGTCGTAGAGGACGAGGCCTCCGATGTGCGCGGTGACGTGCCACTTCGTGATCGTCCCCGTCCCTGCATAGGAGATCACGATCGTGTCGCCCTCGAAGTACTCGGCCCGGTCGAAGGTGACCGAGGTGACCTTCGGAGGCTCTCCGATGCCGAGCGACGCGTCGAAGGGCGCCTGGACCGCCGTGCTCTCGAGGTCCGCCTGGACGATCTGCGTGTAGATCACGGCGCGCAGCTGGTTCTGGCAGGTCGCCGCGTCGTTCGAGAACATCGCGGACGTCACGGGGATCCGTGCCTGGCCCGTCTCCGACGTCAGCGGCTTCCGGTTCCATCCCGCGATCGGGGAGTTCGTGTTCATGTCGAGGACGGAGAGGAAGTACGCGGGGTTGCCGGCCTCGTCGTTCACGATCGGGATCTCCCAGTTCGCGATCGCGGTGTCCCCGATCGAGTACGCGCGCGAGGACCAGGACACCTCGGGGATCGCGGACCGGAGGTTGATCTCGTCCCTCGCGACGAGCACGGGACCGTACGCGGGGAACCCGCGTCGCTCGACGTAGACGTCCACGCGGAGGACCGCGCCGTCCCGGATCGTGACCCAGCCCTGGCTCGAGAAGGGCTCGCACGAGAGCCTGCTGCCGAGGTCGCACGGCTTGTACTGGAAGCCGTCGATGATGAGCGAGAACGATCCGAGGGCGACGTCCAGGGCGCCATTCGGGATGTTCAGGTCCCGGCGGTGCACGCTCGCGGGGACGCGGTCGTTCACGAACCCCGTCCGCCCGCGCCCGTCCCCGTTGTCGATCGAGAAGACGTAGTAGACCTGGTCGATCGCCAGGATCCCCGGGCCCGAGATCTGCGGGCAGTCCTTCAGCCGCGCCTCGACGGTGACGGGGCGGCTCTCGCCGTCCTTGAACCACGCGTACCAGAGGCGCGTGCTCGAGTAGATCTCGCCGCGCTTCACGGAGTCGGTGTCCAGGTCCCGGAACTGCCCGTAGCCGCGGAGCTCGATCTTGAAGGCCGGAGTGTCCAAGCAGACGTCGTAGCCCTTCGTGTCCGTGTCCGCGCGCTCCGAGATCTGCAGGCCGGCCCCGAACGAGAGTACGAGGAAGACGACGAGGACGAGGACCGACGCCACCGCCAGGATCCCGAGGACCGAAGAAGCGGAACCAGCGCCGCCGCGATCGCGAGGACCAGGACCCAGGCCCCGATCGCGAGCGGCTCGAGCGTGACCTCCGCGACGCGCAGGTCCCAGATCACGAGGACCGCGTTCAGCGTCCCGTGGATCCCGACCGCGGTGCCGAAGCCGAAGAGCTCGTTCGCGTGGATCCTTCCGATCTTGAGACGCATCAGGGCGCGGTTGTCCCGCAGCTGGATCACGAGCCACAGCAGCAGGCCGACCGAGAACGCGTAGAAGAAGAAGGCGACGGAGAGCGGCGTGAACTGGAAGTGGAGCCACGATTCGCGCACGGGCTCGTGGGCGAACGCGAACAGCGCCTGCATCGCCAGGACCGCGACGAGCTTCGACCGGCGCGTGCCCGCCCAGTCGATCGCCTTCGGTCCGACCCAGCGGAACAGGAACTCCTCGACGATCGCGACGATGAGGACCTGGTCGATGCCGACGCGCAGCTTGTCCTGCCAGTCCCCCGCGCGCGGCGCCGGCCTCGCGATCAGGATGAGGACGAACGCGAGGAGCAGGACGAGCGCGATGCCGAAGAGCAGACCACGTGCCCGGCTCTGGATCGTGAAGCCCTCGACGCGGAGGAGGTGACGCTCGCGCGGGTTCTCCGCGGACCACACGATCGCGACCTGGAAGGTCGCCAGGTAGAGGAAGCCGTACCCGATGAGGAAGCCGAGCTCCTCCGCCGATCGCGTCGTCAGGAGGCGAAGGCCGATGAGCATGAGGGGAGGCGTCAGGAGCGACGTCGTTCGCGCGCGGGTCCGTTCTCGTCTCGGTTTCGCGGGGGTCGTCGTCATCCATGATCACGCCTCGGCGGGAAAGGAAGGGTGGGCGCGCGGGATGGGAAACCACGCGCGCCCGTTCGGGAGGAGACTCTCTCAGCTGAGGTTCGTCGTGCCGCGCGAGTTCAGGATGATCTCCACGGTGTACGACTTCCCCGCGATGTGGTAGTTGATCACGACGAAGGCGCCCACCGCCGGCTCCTGGTAGCCCCACAGGCCGCGGTCCTCGAGGATGATGTAGAGGTCCACGTCGTCGTCGGCCGCGGAGCCCGTGTGCGCGCCGACCGCGACGTCCCCGCAAGAGGTGGGCGGCGAGCTCGAGGTCTTGGCCTCCGGGCATGCGGGGATCCACGTGCCCGCGTCGTTCTTCCACAAGATGAGCCAGTCCGCGGTCTCGTCGATCCCGTCGCGGACAAACCCGACGCCGTTCACCGTGCCGTTCGAACCGTCCGTGGGCAGCGTCGTCCGGGAGATCGAGTCGATGCCCCCGTAGTAGGTGATGCTGTCCGCGACGCCGTCGCCGTTCTGGTCGACGGGCGTGTTCAGGTGCAGGTCGTGGTCGAGCTCGAGGCAGTTGGGTTCCGACCACAGCGCGGCGGTCGTCGCGAGATCCGTGTCGATCGCGACCAGCGCACGGATCCGGTTCGACGTGAGATCTGCGGTGCCCTCGGTGGCCGTCCACTCGCCCGTGGTCCCGCCGACCTCCGTGTCGCAGCTGTCGTACGACCCGGCCGGCACGGTGCTGCCCGCGGTCACCCCGATCGAGATCGTGACCGTGAACTCGTGCGGGGTCACGCAGTCGGGGATCGCGTTCCCGACGATCGTGTCGCACTGGGGGCCCACCGGCGACGTGACCAGGCTGACGAGGGCGACGACGAACAGGATCGCGAGGAGCCCCGCGATCATCGAGAGGAGGGACCGCGACCGGGAGCTGAGCGCCGCGGTCTTCCCCTCGCCCTTCGCGCGCCCGCCGAGCCACACGATCGCGCCGAGCACGATCGCGCCGATGAACAGGTACCAGATGTACGACTCGAGCGCGCTCACGGGCCCGAGGTGCGAGTGCGCGGCCGCGGATGGCGTCCACGCGATCAGCACGATCGCGCAGAACATCATGACGCGGGCGACGTGGAACCGCCAGTTCCGGCGGGTCTCCTTCCACACGGTCGTCTTCCTCCAGGACGGCACCCGCGGCCGCCACACGGCGATCGCCACGAGGCTCGTCAGGCTCACGAGCACCAGGACCAGTGCCAACAGCACGATCATGTCCGTGGCAGCGCCGGGCCGCGTACTTGAACGGCGCGGCGGACCGGGGCGAAAGGGGGGAGGTTTTGTCCCGGTCCGCGTCATTCGACATGAATGAGGATAGAAATAAATAGTGACCAAGGACTCAAGAGGGTCGTCCCGCCGAAACGAGAGGAAAAATTGCATCACATCCTGGCCGCGGTCCAGGCCGCCGGCCCGAAGGGCGCGTCCAGGGCCTCGCTCGAGACGTGGATCCAGACGACGTTCCGGTCCAGCGGGCAGGCGACGTACGTGTACCTCAAGGACCTGCGGACCCGGCGATGGGCGAAGGAGGACGGCGGACGATACGTCCTCACCGAGCAGGGCGCGCTCGAGCTGCGCGCGTTCCGCGAGGAGTCGAGTGCCCCGCCCCTTCAGGCGTCGAGCTCGTAGTGGATCGCTTCCTCGCTCTCGAGGCCGACCTTGCGCCGTTTCTCGTAGACCGCGAGGACATGCCGACCCACGCCCGGCGCGGTGAACGGGCCGAGCATCCTGTAGCGGAACGGGCGCTCCATCTTGTACCCGCGGGCCTTCCGATCGTACTCGGGGCTCCGGACGCCGTGCAGGATCCACCCGCGTTTCTTCCCGGTGTCGACGTTCCTCTTGTTCAGGACGACCCAGTACCTGCAGATCCCGGCCCGCGCGATCCGCGACGAGGACTTCGAGTCCTGGGCCGCGTAGTGGACCTTCTTCTTGTTCCGCCGGGCGAGCTCCCAGATCGTCTGATACATCTCCTGCTGCTCGTAGTCGCCCGCGATGCCCAGGCCCCAGATCATCTTCGTCAGGGCCTCGTCGCCGAACAGGGACTCGTTCTCGACGCTGGTGTCGCGGATCCGGTCGACCATGAGCTGCTTGCTGTAGATGAAGGACCTCTCGACCGACGGCTTCCGCTGCTCGAGCAGGAGGATCGCGAGGAAGAACGCGCTCTTGCCGATCCCCGCGTCGGCCTCGGTCATCGTGTTCACGCCGATCCCGGCGTCGCACTCGAGCCAGATGTGCCGGAGCCAGCGACGGAACAGGGAGAAGTCCTCCTTGACTCCGAAGATCTCGAAGACGGGCGCGGGCGGGGGCCACCTTCCCTCGCGGTCGAGCTTGCGGGCGTGCGCGCGGGCGCCGCCCTCGATGGGGCAAATGTGAGCCGTACGGACGTCCCGGACGAGGTCAATCGACCAGTGATCGGCCGGCAAGCTCGTCCTCGTACCCCTCTCCTTCATCTTCGCTCGTCTCGTCCTTCTCTCTCAGGTCTAGCATCCCCGCCTTCTTCAGGTCGAAGGTGATGTCGACGAGGGTTCGCTGCGCGAAGCGGAACAGGTCGCGGTTGGAGGTCTTCAGTCGCTCCGCCCACCACTCGTTCCACGCCGCGCGGGCCAGGTCGCGCGTGCGTTCCTTCAGCGCGTCCACGAAGGCGTGCATCGTCCCGAGCCCGTTGTCCACGATCATCGTCTCGACGTGGTTGTCCGACTCGATCAGGTCGCCTTCGCGCATGAGGCGTCGCTGCAGGTACACGAGGTTCCGCGTGGTCGCCGACTTGATCGGCGCGACGTCCGCCCCGCGCAGGGACAGCCGTACGTCACCACGACTCTTCGGTTGTGACTTCTTCTCTTCTGTCACGAACTGCGCCCTCCGAGGTGTTCATCTTCTGCCTCGACTTCCCGCGCCCGATGTTCCGCTCCTCGAGGTACTCGATGTACGCCTGCTGGTCGTAGAGGATGTCGACCATGTGGCTCGGCCTGGGTGTCGACACGGCGTCGATCTTCTCGAGTCCGCGGTACAGGTCGGGGATGAAGATGATCCACGTGCTCGCTTTGTAGACGAGGCGGCCCGCGGCCGCGTGTCGCTGCACGAGCTCGCGGATCGCGCGGGGCGTCGGGTTCTCCGGATCGTGGTCGTACCCCATGCGGAGGAAGATCGCCTCGCCCATGCCCAGGTACATGTCCCCGAGCGCGAGGCCGGCCGCCCACGCGTGCTCGAGGTCGAGGGCGACGGAGGACTTGTCGTCCACCGCCAGGGCTTGCATCCCCTGGAGGAGCTGCCGCGCCTGGTGCGCGGACAGGGAGCGGGACTTCCAGATCATGATCGGCCCGCGGTTCGGGACCGTGATCCCGAACTCGGGATCCAGGCCTCCCGTCTGGAAGACCTCGACGGCCATCGTGATCTCGATCACCGGCTTCCCGTTGACCATGCCCTTCACGGTGACGAGGTCCTTCTTGTTCTCGTACTGCGCCGGGTCCTCGACGATCCGCTGCAGGGTGAGGACGTCCTGGATGCGGGACTTCCACAGCGCCTTGATCGTGACGTCGCCCCAGCTGCCCGCGCGCGCCTTGCCGCTCTGCTCCCGCCACTTCTGGTACACGTGGTCGGAGATCGCCAGGCCCAGGAAGACGAGCACGGAGAACAGGCCGGAGACGAGCGCGAACCCGTCCCGCGGCTTCACGACGATCCAGATGAACGACAGCCAGATCCAGAAGCCGCACAGGGGGAGCGTGACCTCCCAGAAGCGCGACCGCGTCGGCGGCGTCACCTTCCCCTCGAGGGCGAGGCGCTGCGACCGCCGGATGTGCGCGCGGTACGGGTGCCAGTCCTTGACGAGGAGCAGGCCGACGCCGAGGGCGAGGATCGCGACGATGAGCGCGGCGCCGAGCGCCTCGTTAGCCACCGTTGCCACCTCGAGCGCGAGCTCCACGCGTCCTCTTCGACAGGACCTTCGGGATCGAGACCGGGATCGGGGGCAAGGGCGTGAGCTCGAGCAGCGAGGGATCCGCGACGAACTCGCCCGCCGGCGGGAGGTCGTGCAGCGCGCGGATCTCGTCGATCTCCCGCCGCAGCGCCTTCGCGGTCTCCCTCGTCTTCTTCCGCCACGCGTCGAGGCGCTCGTACTCGAGCACCGCGTCGTGGTCCAGGCGCGACACGCGGTCGGACGCCCTCTTGAGGTTGCGGACCCACGGCTTCGGCATGTACGATGCGACGCGGGCTGCGAGGCGGTCCCCGAGGTCGACCTGCTTGCGCAGGACCTTGCGTCGCTCGACGACGGCCGCCAGGCGGTGCGTGAGGGCCCTCGCCTCCTCGACCAGGTCCGAGCGTCGCTTCTCGAGGGCGGGCAGCGGGGCCTTGGGCGAGGACAGGGGATCCTCCGCGAGGCGCAGGCCCGTCCGCTCGCCGATCGTCTCGTACCAGGAGGGCACGTGCTCCTCCGTCGCGAAGTCGCTCTGCGCGCGGAAGACGATGAAGATCGCACCGACGAGGAGCAGGGCGAGGACGGTCGCGACGAGGAGATTGCGCCCGTTGTCCCGCGCGTCCTCCCGGTCCTCGCCCCTCTTCCGGTCCGCCTCCCAGATGCGCTGCTGGCACTCGAGGTTCAGGTCCACGTCGACCGTGCGCTGCGCCTCGCGGACGACGCCGCTCACGTTCACGGCCGCGATCACCACGATGGGCTGCGGGAACCGTTCGCACGGCACGTCGTACGAGCTCGAGGCCGTCCCGTTCGTCGCCGCCAAGGTCGTGTTGAACCGGACGAGATCTCCCTGCACGACCCGCACGTCGACGGGGCCGGAGTAGAACGTCGTGTTGTTCCCCGCGACGAGCTCGACGCCGATCGTGAACCGGAGGGTGCGCAGGGTGTCGACGTCGTTCGGGGCGAGGACGTCGACGTGGACCTGGTCCTCGCCCACGGCCGAGCCCCAGATCATGAGCATCAGGCCGGCGGTCACGAGGACGATGCGCAGGACCGTCTTCGCCTTCATCGCTGGGCCCCCCTGAGGAGTTCGACGACGTCGCGCCGGCCGCCGCCGCGGGCGACGACGTCGCGGATCTCCGCGACGAGCTCCCCCATCTGCTCGTGCTGGTACGCGGCCGGGAGACGCTGCCGGACGCGGGCGTGCCGCCTCTGGAGCTCCACGGGGATCGGGAGCGTCGGAGACCCCGCGTACGTGCGGACCGCGTCGTGCCCGTTCCGCTCCGCCTGCACGCGTCGCTCCATGCGGGAGATCCAGGCCTCGAACACGATCAGGAGGACGTCGTCGGTGAGGATCGTCCCGAGCTCGCGGTACCGGTGGCGGGGGATCGGGACGGCGTCCTCGCGGAGGAAGCGGTACAGGCTCGAGCTGCGCGGGAGACTCATCCCGTCCTCCCGGGCTGCGGCCTCACGAGCTGTGGCCTCCCTGGCTGCGCGAGGAGGACTAGGACGAAGACGAGGACCAGGCCGACGGACCGCAGCGTGTTGTCGACGGGCGCGATCGTGAAGCACGGCGTCCCGATGTTGCGCGCGGTCCTCGTGTCGCACGTGGACGACGCGCCCAGGCGCGTGCGGACCTGCAGCGCGATGTGGACGTCGTCCGTCGCCCAGAACCCGCCCTCCCAGGGGACGGCGAGGGTCGCCGAGGAGATCTCGAGACTGCGCCCGGATCCGACGGGCCAGCCGTCGACGGACCAGTGGCGCGAGACGATCTCGATGTTCGGGTCCGCCAGGATGCTGCGGTCCACGCAGGACAGCCCGCGGAACGCGTCGTACGTGCACGTGAACATCGCGCGGACCACGAAGACGAACTCCGGGTCGTCGTCGGGGACGTCTGTCGCCGTCACGATCGTCACGTCGATCTCCAGCGTGCTGGAGGAGTCGTCCGTGGGCGTGTCGTCCGTGAACCGCACGCGGACCTCCCCGCCGGAGATCTCGCCCGGGAGCAGGACGCGTTCGAACGCGGTGTTCGTGTCCGTGAACTGTGAGTCGAGCCAGGAGGTCCACGATCCCGCGAGGAAGTCCCACACCGCGACGTCGAAGTTCTCGCCGGCCACTGCGAGGAACCCCTTCATGCGCAGGACCGGGTCCGTCCCCGCGATGCCGGTGACGATGTGCCGAACGTCGAGCGTGAACGAATTCGTGATCGACGTGACCAGGATGAGGTCTACGCTCGTCCGCGTCTGCCCTCCTGCGACGCCGCCGGCGTCCGCGAGTCGGAACGACGGGGAACCGGAGTTGTACTGGGCGATCGTCAGGTCGCAGGTGTACGTGACATCGGACGTCGTGGTGATCGAGGCGCACGTGGACCAGGTCGCCGGGGGCGTGAGGAGCTGGATGTTGATCGCCTCCGTGTCCACCGTGCGCTGCCCCTCGACCGTCAGGCGGTAGATCTCCGCGGCGGGGACGCCTGTGAAGTCGTACCGGACCTCGAGCTTGTAGTCCTGGTCCGCCTCGCGGATCCACAGCTCATCGGTCCAGAGCGTCGTCTGCGTGCCGTCGAGGGTCGCATCGTGGGCCCGGAGGCGGACGTTGCTCCCGGAACTGCGCTCGCAGTTGTCCGCGCCCGCGCCGCACGCGGCCGCCAGGCTATAGGTGAACAGGGTCTCGGTCGCCGCCGTGATCGTGATGCGGTTCTCGTTCCAGTCGAGGTCCTCCCAGTCCCAGAGGTCGAGGTGTGGGTTCTCCGCGTCCCCCGTGCGGTTCGCACGAATATTCAGGTCCAGGATGTCTACCAGCGGGACCGTCCCGGTCCAATCGTACTGCACGAAGTCGAACACGTATCCCGTCTGCCGGATCCGGATGCGGTCGAGCTCCACGGTCGACTGCAGCGTGTCGCCAGTCTGCGTCGCGTCGACGAGCTGGATGTCCGGGCTGCCGGCATCGAGCTGGTCCGCCGTCAACGTCCCACAGTCGTACTCCGCTTCCGTCGTGCTCGTGATCGAGCACACGATCCCGCTCAGTCCGACTTCGTCGGCCGCGTAGATCCGGATGTCCAGCTGCTCAGGGTTCACGGCCCCCTCTCGTCCTTCGACGAACAGGCGGTGCTCCGTCCCCGCGGTCGGCACGCCCGTCCACGAGAACTTCAGTTCCATCTCGTAGTCTGTGGAGGGAACGCACCGGATCTCCAGGTCGTCGATGTTGATCGTGCTCTGCGTCGCGTCCGCGGCCTCCGTGCCGCCGAGGAACCGCACGTTCGGATCTCCGGCGTCCCACTCGTCCGCCGTGAGCGTGTACGTCTGATAGGTGTTGTCGTCCGCCGTCTTCGTGATCGTGATCCTCGTCGTGTACGTCGTCTCCGTCGAGTCGAGGACCTGGAGGAGGACGTTCTCGCCGCCCCCGCTCGTGATGTGGGCCTCGACGGCCAGTTGCCTCGTGTCGGCGCACGTCTCCGTCGTCCAACCGATACGGTACTCGACCTCGTAGTCGAACGGCACGCCCGCCGCGAGGTAGCCCACGTAGAAGGCCGAGGGATCCGCATCGTCCTGGTTGAGTACAAAGCCATCCGTTTCGATCGACTGAATGTCCACGAGGCCCTCGAGCACGTTCCCCGTCGTCGAGTGGGCGTACACCTCGTCGTGTTCAAGGACGGTCCCCGTATCCTGCGTGCCAACGGCATCGTCGTCCCTCGCGCTTTGGGCTCCGCGCGAAGTGGTGCTGACAAACGCGCCGAGGCTCCATTCGTCCTCAACGTTCCGCGGCGTGTCGGCCGCGTCCTCGGCCTTCGCCGCAGAGACGAAGAGCGCCGCGACCGGGCTGAAACCAAAGCCGCTCTCCGTAATGTCCCCGTCAAGAGCCACTGAAGTAACGAAGTCTCCCGTGACGAAGGACGGCCCGTCGAGCGCGAGGTAGTGGATGTCCCGCGCGGCAGCCGTGACCTCGTTCCAGTTCAACGAGAACCCGTTCGCGTTCCAGGCGTCGATCTCGGCACGGGCGTCCACGGAGGACGCTGCGGGAGTCGCGGGGATTACGGCGGCGTACAGGGCGATGCTCTCGCCAGTCCGCGCGTACGTCATGGTCTGAGACGGATCGGACCCGTCGTTGGCGCCACCGGACCACAGGACGTCCGTGGGATTCCCCGACCCGGAGGCGAAGCCGGACATGAGGGCAGAATCGACGCCGACTGCCGGCGCGTCCGCCGCCAACATCGCGCTCATCAACAACAGGGCTTCGGGTTGGAACGAGCCCGTGACGACGACATTTTGATCGCCCGTAGCGGCCGGTTCGCTGAACTGGCCCGTCACCGAGTTCGTGAGCGCAGTACCTCCGAGGAACAGCGCATGGACGCGGTAGCTCAAAGGGAAGGCGTCGTCGGGGAGGAATGTCACCTGCGTCGGGCTGATCGCGGAGATGTCGAGGAGGCCGTCGATTGCCCCGGCGATGCTCAAGGAGCATGCGATCGCGTCCGCCCGGTGCGCCCTGTCGTTCGCCATGATCGTGGCGGCGTCGTCTCCCTGAGAACAGATCGCGCGCCGGTCTGCCGTACCCGTTCCGAATCCCATGCCGCGCTTGTGGTCCGCCGTCCCGACGGTGTCGACTGCCTCCGTGCGCCCGGACAGCCACAGGACCATCGCCTCCGCCTGGAACCCAACGGTGATGACGATGCTCGTCGTCCCCGTCCCTGTGTTGAAGGAAGTGAAGAAGGTCGACAGGACCGGCGCCTGGTTCGCCTCCTGGACCGTGACGTACACGTTGTTCGACGACGTCAGGTCCCCGGGGAACGTTCCGCCCTTCGTCCCGATCGTCACGGAATCCGTGTCCGGGTCGAGGAACGTCGTTGCTGGGGCCTGGTCTCCCTCCTGCCACGTGCAACGCGAATCGTCGGACGTTTGGATGCACGTCGGGTACGAACCTCCTGTCTGTGACCCCTTCGTGATCGTCTGCGTGGAGGACGTGAAGTCGGCCGTCGTGGTCTTCTCCGAGCACGCGCGGTACACGTCGTTGTTGCTCTCGAGACTGGTCGGGAACACGCCCGTGCAGCTGTGCCCGTTCAGCGTCTCCGCATCCGGGTAGTCGTTCACGTCCGAGACGGTGACGAGCGCCTCGTCGCGGCACACGCGGACGTCGTTGCTGGTCTGGATGTCCGTCGGAAACGTGCCGCCGCAAGCGATGCCGGTCGTGATCGTCTCCGTGCCCGGCGTCGTCGTCGGATCGGACGCGGTGTCCGCCTCGTTCAGATCCTCGACGAAGCCGTCCTCCTCCTGCGCGTCCGCGATCCCGGTCGTTGTCCCGATCACGACGGTCTCGGATTGCACGGGGAAGTCGCCCGCGAACGCAGAGTCGGCCAGGAGCGGGACGAGGAGGACGACGAGGACTACCGCCAACAGGCACGCGCGTCTCATGCGTCCGCGCTCCCGATCCACCGCCGGTACGCGAGGAACGACAGCAGCACGGCGGAGCTCGCGGCCCCGACGAGGAACACGATGTCCCAGCGGACGACGGTGACCTGCTGCCCCGTCGCGCGGCATCGGACGCCGTCGCACACGGTGAGCGTGACCCAGTACGAGTTGATCGCCCCGCCGGCGTCGTACGTGTGCGTCGGGGCCCTCGTGTCCGTGGCGGTGGTCCCGTCCCCGAAGGACCACGCGTACACGAGGCGGTTCACGCCCTCGTACGTCGTGCGGTCGTGGAACGTGACCTCGGACCCGTGCACAGTGTACCCGAACGCGGGGAAGATCCGCGGGACGAACGGGTTCCCGCCGGCGAGGACCTCCTCGTGCGAGAACGCGACGTCCTCGAGGACTGGGGTGCTCGCGCCGTTCGAGGCGAGCGTGACGCGGACCGCGACGTCCCCGGTGACGTCCTGGTTCGGGGACAGGACCGTCTGCGTCCCGGACGTCACGTCGTCCGTCGAGGACCACACGATCACGGAGTTCACCAGGACGTCCACGCGATCGATGTACGCGGTCGAGGAAAGCGCGGAGTGACCGAGGGTGATCGTCGTGATCGTCCGGTCCGCGAGGACCGTCGTCGGCGACGTCCACGTCCCGCTCCGCCTGTAGCCGCCTTGCGCGAGAGTACCCGAGGCCAGCAGGAAATTGTCGTAGTCCCCGGTCGTCGTCGTGCCGGACGGCGTGCCCGCGAACAGGGTGAGCAGGAAGTAGACCGGGTTCGCGATGCCCGCGTTCGTCGTCTGCTCGTCCTGCGTCCACGAGCTCCCGTCCGCGGAGTAGTACCAGGTGAACGTGTTCGTGGACCTCGTCAACCGGTAGTACTGCGGATCCCCGGGCTCGGCCGTGTTCGTGCCCACCTGGGCGAACGCACCGTTGACACAAGTGAAGGCATTGATGATCGAGGACTCCGCGGGCGCCTGGTAGAGGATCCCGTCGGCGGTGCCCGAGTCCGCGCAGTACACGACCCGCGGGTCGTTGATCACGTGCATCTCCCAGATCCGCCCCACACCCGAGGCGCCCCGGTCTAGCCGGATGCGGAAGTCCCAGTCACCGGTCACGGACACGGCGAGGCGCACGCCCGCGCGACACGCGTTCGTCCCGGACACGTCGCTCACAGACAGGACGCCGCCCGCGATCGACCGGGACACCGTGGCGGCGATCACGCCGTTCGTGCAGCCCGCGCTCGCGATCGGATCCCACTTGAACGTGTCCCCGTCCGAGTCCGCGATCGCGAACAGGTCCGCGGTCGCGCCCTCGAGCTGCACGGCCCCGGAGGCGACGTTCGGGTTGTCCGTCACGGTCTCGAGATACCGGGTGGGCGCCGGGCTCGAGGCGAACCCGCCCGAGCCCCATCCGTAGATCTTCGCGTGGGGGACGAGGGCGTTCGTGTCCAGGTTCACGCCCCACTCCGCGAAGACGACCTTGATCTCCGCGTCGTAGTCGATCGGCACGAAGGGGAAGTTCACGGGGACACCGCTGGCCGCCTCCGTCTTCAGCGTCTCCGCCAGGGTCCACGCGCCGTTCCAGGTCCACCGCTGGAGGTCGCCGTTGTACGCGCTCGGCGATGAGCTGGTGGCGATGAACGCCTCGACGTCCGTGGCACTCGTCGCGATCAGGGCGGAGTAGGCGCTGAGATCGTCCGTCGTGAGGATGTTCGAGGGGGACGTCCACGCCGACCCGGTCCAGTACGACCAGCGCACCCGGATGTTCGTGCCAGTCCCCCGCGAGTAGATCACGTACGGGTTGCCGGATCCGTCCGCGTCGAGGGCCGCGTACCACGTCTCATCGGTTCCCGTGTCCTCGATCCGGCAGCTGGCGGTGGACTCCGTGTCGTCGAGCAGGAGGCCGAGGTTCGTGCCGCTGAAGCTCTCGAGGTTCCCGGTCGCCATGTCGATCCGGCACGCGTACACGTTCTTCCGCTTGTTGTCCCCGTCGTCGTTGTGCTTCACGTACGCGAAGACGTACTTGCCGGAGACGAGCTGCCCGTGCCCCACGTACGCCGTCGCGGCGGCGCCCAGGTCGATCTTCGCCGTGGCGGCGCTCCACGTCGTGCCGGTGTCCGTCGAGAACCGCCAGCACCAATCGCCAGCGTCCAGGCCTCCGCAGCGGTAGAGGAGGTAGATCGTGTTGTTCGACGTCTCCCAGACGTGCGGGTACGTCGTCGTGCCCGAGATGTCGGTCATGATCTGCCACGAGGAGATGTCGCTCACGCTCCGGGAGCGCGAGTACTTCATGTCGGAGTCGTGGGCGCTGAAGAAGACGTGGATCCGCCCCGTGCTCTGCACGAGGATCGCGGGGCCTCCGTGGCCGTCCTGGTTCAGCGTGTTCAACGTGTACGCCATGACCGGGGTCGCCCAGGTGTTCGCCGCGTGGTCGTAGTAGGTCACGTAGGGGGCGTCGTTGATCCCGCCCTGGTACGCGACGTACGTCCTCCCGCCCTGGTAGTGCGCGGGGGGGACGTTCGTGAAGCCGTACAGTGGAGAGTCCGCGCCGTTGTCGAGGAAGTGGTCGCCCGCCGAATCGGACTTCGTCCCGAGGTCGAAGTCGCTCGTGCTCGAGTACGGCCCGACGGTCGTCGCGACCACGGGATCGGCGAGCAGCGCGAGGAGGGCGAGGACGACGATCGACGGCAGGACGGTTCGCAGAAGACGGCCCGGGTGCATCCGGGCGATAGAATATGGGGTCCGCGACTTAAACCGCGTGATATATCAAGACCTCTCGAGGCCTGGACGCAGATCCGCGCGATCGCGGAGCTCGTCCAATCATGAGAGGCCCGCAGACGACAGCGGCCGTTCGGGACCGCCTGATATATCAACCGTCGATCGTGGCCCAACGTCCGCACGGATCGCATCGGTAGGCGACCTTGCTCATCTTCCCCGAGATCATCGCGTACAGCGTGTGCGCGGGATGATCGTGGCCGCGGCCTCCCGAAGGGAGGTGGCGGATCCGTCCTTGGTGATCGAGGAACCATTCCTTCTGATCCCGCGGGAAGGGGTCGCCGAGGACGAGGAGGCGGAGCTTCACGTCGCCTTCCTCCAGGAGCTCGCCTGCGGGCACGTCGCGAAGTGGCTCTCGTGCCCGCGGCGGACCTCGAGCAGCTTCCCGCGCCAGGGCCCGACGGGACCGTTCAGGATCACGCGGACGTCGACGTCGAGCGGGACCGGCTTGTCCGTCGCCGTGCGGCCCCACAGGACCTTCGCGCCGCACGACCTGCAGGCCTCGATCGAGAGCTGACAGTGCGGGCAGACTTCTGCGATCGTCAGCGACCCTCCCAATTCGTGCAGTCCACGTGGAACGGGGACTCGAAGTTCGTCGAGCCGTGGTACGTGGGCCATGGGCCGTAGTAAGGGAGCTCGATCGCGACGATGAACGTCGCGTTGCCGTGCGCCTCGTCCGTGCGACACTCGTAGAAGACGAGCACGGTGGGAGCAGGCTCCGGTTCCGGCTTGCTGACGGTGACCGCCACAAGTGCGGCGACGACGAACGCGGAGACAAACACGCTGGCGTACAGTCCACGGAGGAATCCGCGATCGTGCTCGTTCACGCCCCGCCCTCCTGGTCCTCGTCGCCGTCCATCGCGACGATCGACACGGGCGTCCCGTCGTACTCGAGGAGCGTCGTCGCGCGCGGGTCCTCGACGTGGACCTCGCGGAGGATCCTCGCGACGACGTCGTCCGGCAGCGCGAGCGTGACCTCGAGGAGGACCTTGTCGAGGAGCTCCTGGACGACGGCCGCGACGAACCGCTGCTTCCCCGCGGCCTTCGCGAACACGCCGGGCGCGCGCGCCTCGACGAGCTGGCGGATCCAGTCCGCGTACCGCCGGCGGATCGTGAGGTCGACGTACTCCTTCGCGGGCATCACGGCACCTGGACCTTGCGGTCCCTCTCGAGCTTCTCCCACAGGATCGCGCAGAGGATGGGGAGCTCCTTCTCCTCGCGGAGATCACGGGTCTTCCCGGCGATTCCGTGGGTCTCGATGAAGACCTTTCCTTCCTCGAGGCTGAGCTCCATCGAAGCCATCCATCCGGTCGTGAACGCGTACAACGCGACCTGCCGTTCGCGATCGCTCAGGACCATCAGTGCACCTCGCGCTCGATCGACTGCAGCAGGATCCTCACGCCCGGCGGCGACCGCCAACCCGGCGACGCGTGCGGGTCCTGCGCCCAGAACTTGTACGCCTCGAGGAACACGACCTGCGCGTCGTCGCGGTAGCAGATGCCCGTGAGCGCATCGAGGACCCCGCGCGCGCACTTGTCGAGGTCGGGCTTCCGGTCGGGGAACGTCGCACGCCGCTTCGGCTCGGACTTCGGACGCGGGAGGAAGAAGCGGAGCTTGAGGGACACGGGGCCCTCGATGGGGAACGCCGGATCGTTGAACTCCTGCGCGCGCAGAGCGACGAGCGTGCGCCACGCGGCGAGGCCTTTGGCGGTGGTCGTGATCACGGGCCGCCCCATCATCCGGCCGGACTTCGGCACGAACGCGCGCGTGGACCCCTGCGGGACGGGGACGCCCTTCACGAACATCACCCACTCCTCGAGGACCGTGTACACCCGTTCACACTCCGAAGAAGCCGCCCTGCCGAGCCGGATCGCGGACGCTCGAGCGACAGCGACACTCGTTCGGGTTCGTCACGCCCGGGCACGTGGGGCAGTGAAATCTGAGGACCAGGTCGACGCCGGCCGCGACGCGGTCCGCGCGAATGTTCGGCTCGAGGATCCTCCCGCAGCGGGGGCACGTCTTCTTGCCGGCGAGCTCGTCGTCGTACGCCATTCAGAGGAACCCCCGGATGTCGTAGACGACGTCCACGCGCTCCGCGCGGATCGGGAGGCCTCCCTGCGCGAGCAGCGCGGCCTTGAACGCCGCGTCGTCCTTGGGCGCGTCGGGGAACCTCTTCCGCATGTCCTCGAGGAGCTTCGGCCACATCGCCTGGTCGATCCTCTCGACGACGATCTCCCACGCGTCGTACTCCCGCCCGTCGCGCGGGTCGCGGATCCGGATCTCCTTCCGCAGCGGGACGACGATGTCGAGGTCCTTGACGTAGCCCATGATGAGGGCGCCGTACGTCATCGCCCGCCCCTCCCCTCGATCCCCTCGAGCCACTGCTCCCGCATCCGGTCGAGCTCGACGACGTTGTACCTCATGCCCATCAACGCGTCGGCCTCGGCCCTGGCCTCCTTCGTGCCGATCTCCCTCACCAGATCCTGCGCGCGGGTTTGGATCGCGCCCCGGATGAGGTGGTGCTGGTCCTCGTACGACTTGTTGGACCACGCCTTCGCCAGGTAGATCACCCGGAGCCACGCGGTGTCCACGTGGGGCTCGGCCGGCCGCGGAGAAAAAGTGGGCGGCGGCTCAGTGAAGCTTGGGGGGACGCCGCCCGTTGTCGGCTTGGTCGGCTTGGTGTCCTCGACTCGAGGTTTAGGCGTCGAGGACGTGGATCGCGGCGGCGCGGCCGGCGCGGGGGTGGAGGTTCGGGGTGCGGGGGAAGGAGGCGGGGGCCGGGAGATCTCCCGCGTTGTGGACTCGGAAGAAAAGCGGGGCGGGCCGGCGAGGGTCTCGTGATGGGGTGCTCGCCGGTCCGCCGTCGCCTCCTCGGCGTCCATCCCCATGGGAAGCGAGGCCGGCGTTTGTGCACGGGCCGGAATCTGGGGCGCCGAGGAGAGGGAGAGGAACGGGGGATACTTCTGATCGTACACCTGGGCGAGCTCTTCCGTGTTGATCACGCGGACCTGCTTCCACGACCAGCACTTGTTGCACCGAGGCGGTGCTCTCTTCCAGATCCACGTGTGCCCGCAGCGATCGCAGCGCGCGACCGTCGTGATCACTTCGCCGGCCTCCGTTCGAGCGTGCCGTGACTGTGCGCGAACGCGTCGAGCTCGTCGCAGAAGACGTACAACGGATCCGCGAGCTCGCGGCCGTGCTCGTGCGCCGAGATCCGGTCCGCGATCGCGTGGACCTGCTCGCGCCACCGCCAGACCTGCTTCGCGGTGATCGCCTTCACGGGTCCGCCCCCACGGCTCGCCGCAGGAGACGGACGAGGTCCGCGATCTCCTCCTCTGAGGCAATCACGACGACCTCGTGCGGGTACGCCTTGTCGGGCGACTCGATCTTCCGCGCGTTCGCGCTCGGCACGCGATCGTCCTCGAGGACCTCGAGGGCCCACATCGGATCGCGCGGGTCCGTCGTCGCATTCCTCTCCAGGCGGGCCTTGTCGGACTCCTCGCGACGGCGCAGGTCTACGGAGAAAGAGATCGCGAGGCCGAGGAAGACGAGCACGCTGAACAGGCCGGAGACCAACGCGAAGCCGTTCCGTGGTGACACCACGAACCACAGGTACGAGAGCCAGGTCCAGAACGCGGCGAGCGAGAGGGCCGAGTCCAGGAACCTCACCCGAACGCCCCCTCGAGCGCGACGAACATGCAGTCGGCGCAGAGCGTCCGTCCTTGGTCGTCAGGACCCGACGACGCACGGATGAACGGTCCGACTTCCGATCCGCACTGCTCGCACTTCGTCAGAACGTCTCCCCCATGTGCGCGCGTCCGACGTGGATCGCGAGGCCGTTGGCCGTCGTCACCTTCTTCCACGTGCAATTCGGCCGCGGGCACGGACGCTCGCGGATCTCCTTCGCGTTGGACCTCGGAGCTCTCGCGGCCTTCACGACGCGCTTCTTCCTGCGCGCCTTCCTCCGCTTCTTCCCGTCGCCCTTCGGGGCGTACGCGTCGATCCGGGCCTGCACGGCCCCGTCGTCGATCGTCACCAGGGCGCGCGCGTCCTGGACGGCGAACTCGAGCAGGTCCTGCAGCTCCGCGAACTGTCCGTGCGCGACGTACGCCGCGCCGAGCTCCAGGCGCGTGTCGAGGAGCTCGACGAGGATCTCGCGCGACGTCCGCGGCGCGGGGGGGGGTGCGACGGCGACGACGATGCTCAAGGGAGATCACCGTCCGGCCACGTCACGTACCCGTCGCCGCCGTGGATCTCGGGGACGCACGAGCTGCAGAGGTCCTCGTCCCCGACCCACGAGCAGCCGTCCTCGCACGGACGCTCGTCCGTGCACTTGCACACCCGGCAGCACCGCGCGTCGACGAGTCGGCCGGCGACGCTCTCCCTCAGGATCGGATTCATGGCCTCAGCTCCCAGTGCGCGCGGCGGCCGAAGACGCTCCGGATCTGCGCGTCGAGGTCCCGGAGGGGGCGGTCCTCCACGGGTCGATCGTGCCACGTCGCCGACGGGTAGAGGCCGACCAGGCGCCCGCGGCGGATCCGAATGATCACGGGATCACCTCGTCCTGGACGTCGGGGCGCACGACGCCCGTGCGGAGCTGGCCCATCAGGTCGCTCAGCTGCGCGCGCAACTGCCGGTTCTCGTCCGCCATCCGCCGCCGCTCCTCGCGCTCCTGGCGGAGCTCGTCGCGCACGAGGTCGAGGACCTGCTCGAGATCCGTCCTCACGCGGACCGGAGCCTCGCCGCGCCCCGCGGCCTCGGACGCCTGCACGAGGTCCACGCGGCCGACGTTCTCCCGCATCTGCGTGATCGAGGGCTTGTTGTACTTCTTCCAGGAGTCCGACTTGTGCTTCGTGAGTTCCGTGATCTGCTCGGGCCGGAACCCGAGGGCCAGGCCGTGCGTCACGACGGTCTCGCGGAACCGGTGGGCGTGCAGGTGGATCGGGACGCGCACGAACGCCTGCCGCTGCGGATCCCAGACCTCTTCGAGCGCGTCCGGGAAGAGGCGGTGCAGGGCCTCCTCGACGCGGGCCATGATCGCGCCGATGCGCTGGCGGTTCGACTGCTTGGCGATCCCGATCGTGCGCCTCAGGTGCTTGAGACAGAGGGGGACGTCGCCCTCGGGGCCGAAGTACGTGCGGAGGTCCTCGCGGGATCCGCAGGACCCGTACGAGCACGGGCCCGCGCCCTCCCACGCGTGGTGGTCGTCGTACGCGTACCGCGCAGAGGTGAACAGCATGCGACGCCCGGGGTCCGGCCCGAGGTAGTCGCGCAGGATCTTCACGAGGAGCTCGTGGAGCGGGATCTCCTCGAAGTAGTCGCCCTTGATCCGCGTGCGGATCGCACCCCGCTCGAGGTCCGGCTGGTCCGTGCGGAGGCCGAAGAACTGCGCGCGGCCCGCGGTGTAAAGCAGGAGGGCGAGGACCTCGTAGTCCTCGTTCGGCCTCGTGACGACCTCTCCTCCTCCGCCGTCCCCGGCCGCGACCGTGTCGTACGATCGGGCGGCCTTGAGGATCAGGTGCACGTGCTCGAGCGCGAACGGCTTCCAGCCGGATCCGGGCTCGTCCTGGACCTTCGGGGTCGGCAGGTCGCGGACGTTCTCCCAGTCGCGCTTGTGTTGATCGTTGTCGAGGAACTCCTCGCGCCGGAACTCGAAGAACGAGAGGACGGCGTAGCGGATGTTCCGCTTCGACTTGGCGCCGAGCGGCTTGCCCTCGCGCGTCCTGCGCGCGAAGTCGATCTCGAGGAACGCCCGGGCGTCCTCCCACGTGACCTCGTCCTTGTTCTGGTCGGGGCGGTAGTAGTCCTTCCCGTGTCGGGACCGACACAGGTCGTGGAAGCGGCGGATCACCGCGCGTCCGCCCCGGACGCTGTCCTCGCTCCAGTCCCTCGCGCGGGCCCTCGTCCACCAGTCGCGGACGAGCACGGGATCCTTGTCCCAGTCCGATCGCGGACGTCCGGGCTCACGGATTGTTCGAGACACGGTTCACACCTCGCAGTTGCGTTCGAAGGTTCAGGAGCCCGCGCCGGAGGAGGTCGTGGTAGAGGGCGCGTCGCGAGGGCCACAGGCCGGGGTTCGCGTCGTAGATCTCCTTGACCTCAATAGCGACCTCATCGTCTACAGTCACCTGGTCGTACGCGGGCGGGGACACTGCGGGTACAATGCTTTAACCCTACTTGAACCTTTGTCAGACAGCACCCCGACCCTGACTTTGCCCGGAGCGTATTTGGGGCGACGACGAATCAGACCGCCTGGAGCCCCTCTCGATGAAGCTGTCGATCGTGTACCGGGACGAGGTAGTCGCTGCCCTCGACGAAATGGGAATGCCTCAGCGCGCCGAGGTTCGGAAGGTCTTGAGGACTCCTCGCGGGATGGGGGTCCTGAACCTCGGAAGCTCATGGGCAGGCAAACGCGTGTTGCTCGTCGAGCTCCCCGACGAACGTCCTGCTAGTCGCGGGAAGGGCTGAGGACGCGTCCTGAGCGTCGTGTGTGCTTACCGGAAGACGGCCGGGGGGGCACCTAGGATTTTACCGGAAGACGACTTACCGGAACCCACCAGCCGGTGATGCGCAGTATGCCCGTTTAGTACGCCAAAGTAGGGCACCCGCCGAAATCGCGTTTCTATGGGAGAGTATGCCACCCTTTTAGACCACCTCCGCAGGGCGGCTTCGTAGCTGGTTTTATGGTGTAAGGGCAGCATACGAGTCTGTAGAACTCGCGGTGGGCGTTCGATCCGC
>CAYNEM010000022.1:20657-23801 GCA_964396265.1 uncultured Methanomassiliicoccales archaeon | reverse complement strand
TCCTTCGTCTTCGGCGTGACGAACCTCCGGAACGGGTCGACGCCCTCGCGCTGCACGGTGTTCGCGGCGTGCATGCCCATGCGGGCGAGGGACAGCTGCCGGGAGGCTTGGAACAGGTAGGGCTTCCGGTCTCCGGCCTTGCGCCGCGCGAAGATCTGCCCCGCGGCGGACTGGAGGTCGGCCATCCGGACCTGAGTGTTCTTGCGGTCTCGCAGGAATCCGTATTTCCGCAGCGCGTTGAGGCGCTCGTGGACGAACTTCGTCAGGTGGTCCGCCGCCTTCGTGATGACCTCGGACGACTCCACCTCGATCCAGTCCACCGTCACTTTTTCGACGTAGGGCGCCACGTCGGGGTCGTCCCTGGTCCGTATCAGCACCTGCTGGATCCCGAGGTTGCGACACACCTCCTCGATGTGCTCGATCTCGTGGCCCGGGGAGGCCGTGAGTCCCAGGACCAGCGCGTCCGGACAGTGGCTGCGGAGCCACGCGGCGAACGGCACGTACGCGTAGTCCCCGACCGCGCGGTGCGCCTCGTCGAACACGACCACCGCCAAGTCGTGGGGAACGATTCCCGCGATCGCGTCGTTCACGGCCGTCTGGGGAGTCGCGCTGATGATCCTTCGGGAGTTCCAGATGCCCGCGCGACGTCGCGGCGTCTCGTTGCCCGTGAGCAGCGCGACGGGGCCCGCGTCGAGGAACTCGCCGAGGGTGTCGCGGTGTTGGTCCGCGAGCGGGCGCGATGGGGCCAGGATGAGCGCACGGCCGCCGCTCTTTGCGAGGCGTCCGGCGATCACGTAGCAGGCGACGACCGTCTTCCCGAGCCCCGTGGGGAGCACGAGAAGGGAGTTCGAACCCGCCGCCTCCTCCGCGAGCTTGAGTTGGTACGCCCTCGGCTGGACCCGGTCCTCGCGGAGCATCGTCGAGAGAATGTAGGGAGCGGAATAAAGGTGCGCCGTGTAGGGCAGCCGAGACGGGGGCTCCCGAGGGCATGGGAGTCTTTAGGTGGAAGCCACGTTCCCCGAGTCCATGAAGGACGCGGAACCTCACCGCCAATTCGAATCGCTCGCGAACGCCGAAGTCCAGCTCGGCGAGATGCCCGAGCGGCTGCACGTGCAAGGCAATGCGCTTGGTACGTTTACCGGGCCCCTTCAGTGGCCTCGGCGACGCGTGGCAGACGTTCATGCGAAAGGTCCACGCGAAGGGACTCCAGGGACCCGGCCCGCCCGCAGACGTCTACATCTGCGACCCGGGGGAACATCAGCCCGATGGCGGCGCGAAGATGATGACCGTCTTCTGGGCGCCGCTGAAATGAGGCCCCTCGGCACTCATAGGGATCGTCACCCGATCGGCTGACCCTCTTCTCATCATGGGGGCGGCTCCAGGAAGGAAGGGCGGCCCATGAACTTTGCGCGGGGCAATCCCTTTTTATCTTGTATCCCCGTGCACCGCCCGGATGGAGCTACCCCCCGGGAAGCTGGAGCAGAAGCTCGCGGGCGGCAAGGGCGTTCTCGACGACCTCGTTCGGGAACTGCGCCAGGGCAAGTTCAACGGCCGCGTGCACACCACCGTCTACCGCGGCGAGGATCAGGCGGACGGCATCCTCCTATTCCAGAACGGCAAGGAGGTCGTCGCCGGGCACCTCGTCGGGGAGACCGCGATCAACGGTCGGGACGCCGTGCGCGAGATCGCGCGCGATTCCCTGAGCGACAACTGCGTCGTCGAGGTCCGTTCCTACGATCACAAGACCAGCCACGTGAACATCCCGCAGCTCGCGGAGACGTTCCCGGAGTCCAAGATCGACGCCGCCCCCGACTACGACGCGATCTTCGCGGGCGTGGTGCGCGAGGAGGAGGGGCGGAAGAAGGCGCGCACGCGGGAGTTCAAGGAGGAGCGCGCGCGAGAGCAGGCGATCCTCGAGAAGGAGGAAGAGCTGTTCAAGAAGAAGTGGCAGCTCGAGCAGCAGTACGCCCGCAGCCGCGACGAGCAAAAGGAGATCGAGGAGGTCAAGGCGGAGCTGTCGAAGCTTCGCGACACGAGCGCGCAGATCCTGCAGCGGTTCACGGAGCGGCGGTCCCAGGACGAGGCGTCCGACGCAGACCGCCGGGGGTTGATGGCGGAGGCAGAGCGCGCGCGGGCGGCGCTCGAGGAACGCGGGGAGCAGGTCGACGCGCGGGAAAGGGAGATCGCGGAGCGCGAGACGACGGTCGCGGCGAAGGAGGCGGCCTCGGCATCGCGCGAGGAGGAGATCCGCCTGCTCCAGGAGACGATGGCTGCGGAGCGCAAGCACGTCGGGGAGATGTCCCAGGCTCTGGCGGCGGAATCGCAGAAGGTCGGCAACTCGCGGACGGACGCGGATTCGCGGCTTGGCGAGGCGCAGAAGCGAGAGGCCGAGCTCGAGGCGCGCGTGCGCAAGATCCAGCAGCTGGAGACGGCGCTGCAGTTGAGGGACGACCGGATCGAGGCGCGCGAGGCCGCGGCCGCGCAGGCCCGGGACCTCTACACCGCGAAGGCCGAGGAGCTCGGTCGGCGCGAACAGGAAGTGTCCGCCTTCCAGGAGAAGATGGAGAAGGAGATGGCGTCCGTGGACGCGGCCCAGTCCTCGGCCGCGAAGCGCGCGGAAGCCCTCGAGGGGGATCGCACGAAGGTCGACCGCTGGCGCTCCACGCTCGCGGAGAAGGAGAAGGAGGTCCAAGAGGCGGCGGACCTCGTGGACCGGGGGGCCCGGGAGATCACCGAGACGCGAAAGGCGTTGGCGGCGGGGTCCCGCGACCTCGAGCGGAAGGAGGAGCAGGTCACCGCGCGTGAAGCGCGTCTCGCGAAGCTCGCCTCCCAGGTGGAGAAGGCGAAGGGGACGCAGACGGAGACGGGCGCATCCGTCGCGAAGCAATCGCGGGAGCTCGAGGAGCGCACGGAGCGCGTGCGGAAGACGGAGCATGTGCTCGCGCGTCGCGCTTCGGAGCTCGACGCCCTCCACGCGAAGGTCGAGAAGGCGCAGGCGGCGCTCGCCGCGAAGGAGGCTTCCGTCGCCGCCAAGGTCGAGGGGTTCGAGACGAAGGCCGCGAAGGCGCGCGTGGAAGTGGAAGGGAGGCTCGAGGAGGCCGACGGGCTCTCCAAGAAGCTTGCGGAGCGCGAGGCCGCCCTCAA
>CAYNEM010000022.1:2977-20557 GCA_964396265.1 uncultured Methanomassiliicoccales archaeon | reverse complement strand
GGGGCGCAGGAGCGCGAGGTCGGCGAGAGGGAAGAGGACATCCGCCGGCGGCTCCAGCAATGGGAGCAGGAGGTCGCGTCGCGGACGAAGGGCCTCCGGGAGCTCGAACGGTCCCTGAAGGCGCAGGAGGGTGGGCTCGAGAAGAGCGCGCGCGATCTGGCGGCGGGGCGAAAGGAGGTCGACGCGCAGACGAAGGCTTTCGTGAAGCAGCGCGGCGACCTGAAGAAGCGCGCGCAGGCGGTCGATCGGAGCGAGGCGGAGCTAAAGGCGATGGAGCAGCAGCTGTCCAAGAAACGCCGAGAGCTCGAGACGATCAAGGAAGGCCTCCGGCGGCTCGGGCGGTAGCGTCAAAGGTCCGGCCGCCCTTGCGGGCTCGTGATCATCACCCTAACCACGGATTTTGGCGCGTCGGAGTACGTGGCGGCGATGAAGGGCGTGATCCTCGGGATCAACCGCGACGCACTCATTGTCGACGTGCGCCACGACGTCGCGCCAGGGAGCGTGGCCGAGGGTGCGTTCGCGATGTTCCACACGGCGCCGCACTTCCCGTTCGCCGTCCACATGGGCGTCGTCGATCCTGGCGTGGGCACGGAGCGCCGCGGGCTGGCGGTCGTCTGCGAGAGCGCGATCTTCGTGGGGCCGGACAACGGCCTTCTCATCCCCGCGGCGAGGCGCATGGGGATCAAGGATGTGCGACACTTGACGAACGACGCACTCTGGCGGCATCCGGTGCATCCGACGTTCCAGGGGCGGGACGTGTTCGCCCCGGTGGCGGCGCATCTAACGCTCGGGGCGAAGGTCGCGGACCTCGGGCCGTCGATCCGGGATGTCGTCGAGATTGACTTCGGTCGTCCGGAGTCGACGGACGGCGGCATGGCGGCGGAGGTCATCTATGTGGACCGCTTCGGTAACATGGTCACAAACATCCCGGGCACGGACGCGGAGTCGCGGTGGCCGTACGGCGCGACGGTGCGCGTGAAGGTCGCCTCCCACGACTTTCGCCGCCACTTTCCTCCGCACGTACGCGATGGCAGCGCCGGGCGCCTTCCTCCTCACCGTCGGAAGCCACGGGTTCTTGGAGATCGCCGCCAACAGCGAAAGCGCGGCGCGCCTGACGGGGGTCCGGCTGCGAGATCGCGTGGTCCTCGGGGAGACGTAGCTGGTCCCGGCCCCTTCGTGCTCCGCAGGCTAACGGCTACCGATTGCTACATGTAGTACGCACGCAATTGTGCACATGCGTCGTGCGCCGACCGATGGCTGCACGGGTGTTCCCGATGAAGAGGAACCGAGGAACGAAGCGCGTCGCCAAGCAGGAAGCCGTCTTCACCGCGAGGATCGTGAGAGATGAGGACGGTTGGTACGTGGCGTACTGCGAGGAGCTCCCAGGTTGCGTCACCCAGGGAAAGACGATCGCAGATGCCGAGGCGAACTTCGCAGAGGCGCTCGCATTGTACCTTGAGACGCTCGCGGACATGGCTGCGCCCCGGAAGCGCCGCCGCCACGACCCCCGCGAGTCGGTCGCCAAGGTCACCCGATTCGCTCTTGCCCCCGTGCGGGCCACGGGCGGACGGTGAGTTGAGACTTCCAGTCGTGTCGGGGAAGGAAGCCGTCCGGTGCTCGTGCGAGCCGGCTGGACTCCTGCGCGACAACGCGGTAGTCACGTGACCCTCGTCAAGGCGGGACACCGCCCTCTGGCTGTGCCTCTGCATGCCGAGGTCCGGAAAGGCATGTTGCGCCACCCAATCCGCGAAGCGGGTCTCACCGTCGAGGAATTCGTTCGCATCCTCGACGAACTGTGACCCGCGAAAGCTAATATCCGGGGGACCGGTTCCGCGGCAGTGCCTCGGAGGATACTCCTCGTCGTCCTCGACGGTCTCGGGGACCGCCCGATCAAGGATCTGGGGGGCAAGACGCCGCTCCAGGCCGCCGCCACGGAGAGCTTGGACTGGTTCGCCGCCAACGGCGCCTCCGGGCTCCTCGACCCGATCGCACCGGGCGTGTGCCCGGGGAGCGACACGTCCCACCTTGCCCTCCTCGGGTACGACCCTGAGGCCGTGTACACGGGACGTGGTCCGTTCGAGGCTGCGGGCGTCGGCATCGACGTGAAGCCCGGGGACGTCGCGTTTCGCGCGAACTGGGCGACCGTCGACCTCGGGTGGCGGATCATGGACCGGAGGGCGGGGCGCATCCGCGAGGGCACGGACCGACTGGCGGCGTCGCTGAACGTTCGCATCGAGGACATCGACATCCTCTGCCGGGCGGGTACGGAGCACCGCGCCGCCCTCGTGCTCCGGGGACCCGGGCTCGACCCGCGCGTGACGGACACGGACCCCCACGCGGACCGTGCGCGCGTCCTCCCCGCCAAGGCCCTCCACCCGGACGCGGAGAAGACCGCCCGTGTCCTCAACGAGTTCCAGAAGCGTGCGCACGAGATCATGGTGAAGCACGAGGTGAACCGGGAGCGCGTCGGGGCGAGCAAGCCGCCCGCGAACATGATCCTGACGCGGGGCGCGGGCGTGTTCCCGCACATCTCGATGTTCGGCGCGAAGAACGAGTTGTCCGCCGCGGCAATCGCAGGCGTCGCGCTCATCAAGGGCATCTGCCGCAGCGTCGGCCTCGAGCTGATCGACGTGCCCGGCGCGACGGGCGGGCTCGACTCCGACTTCGCCGCCAAAGGGCGCGCAGCGGTGGAGGCGCTCGGGACGCGGGACTTCGTGTTCCTCAGCGTGAAGGCGCCGGACCTGTGCGGCCACGATGGGAAGGCGATGGAGAAGGTCGAGGTGCTCGAGCGCATCGACAAGCAGCTGTTCGGCCACCTCCGCGGGCATCTCCCTGCGGACACGATCCTGGCGGTGACGGGCGACCATTCGACGCCATGCGAGCGGAAGGACCACTCCGGGGACCCCGTCCCGCTCCTCGTGTTCGGCGAGGGCGTGCGGCCCGACGGGACGAAGACGTTCGACGAGGTGGCCGCGATGCGGGGCGGGCTGGGCCGCCTCCGGGGGCGCGACGTCATGCCGCTCCTGCTCGACCTCGCGGATCGCTCCCGCAAGTACGGGGCGTAGCGGCTAAATAGGGGCGCCCTCTTCCGCGCGAACGAGGGCCGCCGTGGCTGACATCACGATCATCGTTCCCATCGCCGGGCTGGTCGCGCTCGGCACCGCCGCCTTCCTGACGAGGATGGTCCTCCGCCTGCCCCGCGGGGACGAGAGGATGCAGAAGATCGAGGGCGCGATCCAGGAGGGCGCCCGCGCGTTCATGCGGCGGCAGTACCGGACGATCGCCGTGATCGCCGCCGCCGTCGCGGTCCTGTTCGCCGTGGCGATCGGCTTGGCGCGATCGCTCGAGGACGGCCTCCGGACGGCAATCGCGTTCTCGCTCGGCTCCGCTCTCTCCGCCGCCAGCGGCTACATCGGGATGCACATCTCCATCCGCGCGAACAGCCGGACGGCGAACGAGGGCCTCACGTCCTTTGGCGGTGCCCTCCGGACGGCCCTCCGCGGGGGCGCGGTCTCCGGCCTCACGGTCGTCGGCTTCTCCCTCCTGGGCGTGTGGGGCCTCTATGAATCGTACAACGCCTGGTTCGGCGGTGGGACCGAAGTCGCGCAGAAGAACGTCATCCTTTCCATGGTGGGCTTCGGCTTCGGGGCCTCCCTCGTCGCGCTGTTTGCGCAGCTTGGCGGCGGGATCTATACGAAGGCGGCGGACGTCGGCGCGGACCTCGTGGGGAAGGTGGAGGCCGGCATCCCCGAAGACGACCCGCGGAACCCCGCCGTCATCGCGGACCTCGTGGGGGACAACGTCGGGGACTGCGCGGGTCGCGGCGCGGATCTGTTTGAATCCACGGCCGCGGAAAACATCGGGGCGATGATCCTCGGTGTCGCCCTTTTCCCCGTCTTCGGGATCAATGCGGTGTTCTTCCCCCTCGTCGCGCGTGCGTTCGGCCTCCTCGCGACGGTCCTCGGCGTCTTCGCCGTCCGCGCGAGGGAGGACGAGCAGCCGATGTCCGCACTGAACCGCGGGTACTACGTCACGATGGCCGTCGCGATCGCGCTGTTCGGATTCGCGGCCTACTCAATGCTCCAGGGCAACGGGGTGCTTGGCTCCCATGAGAAGACCTGGCTCTACCTGTTCCTGGCGGGCATCGTCGGCATCGTGACCTCGCTGGCCTTCGTGTACATCACGCAGTACTACACGGAAGCCCGCTACCGGCCCGTGAAGGCAATCGTCACGGCCTCGGAGACGGGCCCTGCGACGAACATCCTGGCGGGATTCGGCGTGGGGCTCGAGGCCACCGCAGTGCCAATCGTCGCTGTGGCCGTCGCCATCCTCGCCTCCTTCAAGCTCGGCGACCTGGCGCTCCCGTCGGGGGCGGGCTTCGCGGGCGGGGGCTTCTACGGCACGGCCGTGGCCACGATGGGCATGCTCGCGACCGCCGCCTACATCCTCGCGGAAGACACCTTTGGGCCGATCACGGACAACGCCGCCGGGATCCTCGAGATGTCCGGCAAGTCCGGGGAGTCCCGGCAGCGGATGGACAAGCTCGACGCCGCGGGGAACACGACGAAGGCGCTCACGAAGGGGTACGCGGTCGGGAGCGCGGCGCTGGCGGCGTTCCTTCTCTTCACGGCTTACCTCGATGAGGTCGACATTCTGAACGGCGCGAAGCCGCGCCCGGTGATCGACCTCGGCGTGCCCGAGATCTTCGTCGGCGCGATGGCCGGCGTCATGATCGTCTTCCTGTTCAGCGCGCTCGCGATCCGCGCGGTCGGAAAGACGGCGTGGGAGATCATCAGCGATGTCCGCCGTCAGTTCCAAGAGAAGCCGGGCATCATGGCGGGGACGGAGGAACCGGACTACGCGCGCACCGTGGACATCTGCACGCGCGCGGCCCTGAGGAACATGATCGCCCCGGGGATCTTGGCGGTGCTGGGCCCGACGCTCGTGGGAGTCCTCCTCCGACCGACCGGTCGTGCCCCCGAGGCGGTCGGCGCGCTCCTCATGGTCGGCACGATCGCGGGCGTCGTTCTCGCGCTCGTCTTCAACACGGGCGGCGGCGCGTGGGACAACGCGAAGAAGCACATCGAGCTCTCGAAGGGCGGCAAGGGGACGCCAACGCACAAAGCGGCGGTCGTGGGGGACACGGTCGGCGACCCGTTCAAGGACACCGCTGGCCCGTCCCTCCACATCCTCGTGAAGCTCCTGAGCACGATTACCCTCGTGTTGGCGGCGCTGTTTGTCTGAGAACTCGAGGCCCCTGAGGCCCCTCCTCCCGGAAAACGCTATATACGACAGCCAAATTGGAGCACGCCACCCCTGAGGCTTTTTCATGTATTTGCGCGTTCGGCGAGAGGACGTTGTCCGCATCCCCCCAGACCGCCTCGGAGAGGACATCGACGCCTTGGCAAGGGAGTTCACGCGCACCTTGCTCGAGGGCCGCGTCGGTGCGGACAAGTCGATCACGATGATCGCGAGCAACGTGGAGCGGCTCGGCGAGGGCCGGATCGTCCACGGGGACGGCGCCGTGTACCAGAAGGTGAAGTACGACGCGGTCGTGGCCCGCCCGACGCTCCACGAGGTCGTGGACGGCACCGTCGTCGAGGTCCTGAAGTTCGGGGCGTTCATCCGGTTCGGACCCCTCGACGGCCTCCTGCACATCTCCCAGGTCATGGACGACCGCGTCGACGTGGACGAGGAGAACCAGCGGCTCATCGGGAAAGACACGAAGCGCGACGTCCGGATCGGGGACAAGGTGCGCGCGCGGATCGTGGCGGTCTCGCTCAACGAGCGCGCGCCGCGAGAGTCGAAGATCGGGCTGACGATGCGGCAACCCGGGCTCGGGAAGTGGGACTGGCTCGAGGAGGACCGGCGGAAGGGCGAGCCCGGCGGCGAACGTCGGCGCGAGAAGCGGAGGCGGTAAACGATGGTCCAGAAGATCCCAAGGGCGTGTCGGCACTGCTCGTTCATCAGTGAGGACGACAAGTGCCCGCGATGCGGGAACGAGACGTCGAAGGACTGGCAGGGGTACGTCGTGGTGGTCGACCACGGGCACTCCGAGATCTCGAGGAAGATGGGGCTCGTGTCCAACGGGAAGTACGCGCTGCGCGTGCGCTGACTGGGCCGCTCGACAGGTGAGAACGTGCGCCCCCTCCTTGGAGTCGTGGCGGTCGCCCTGCTCGCAGTCCTGACCCTCGGGTCCCCGTCTGCCGAGGCGAGCCACTGGTGCGGGGAGACGCTGGTCAGGCTGAACCCTACCTTCGTCCCATCGGGGACCAGCGCGCTCTTCACGATCACGTTCCGGAACCAGGGCGCGAACGACACACAACTTCTGGCGGCGGAGGTCCAGTTCGATTGGGAGGCAAGCCCCCGCATCCTCGGGAGCGGCGCGCTGCTTGCGGGCGGCTCCCTGGACTACAGCGTCACATCCAGCGCCGTCCCCTCCGGCTTCCACGTCGTCACGATCGAGTTCAACGGGACGAACACCGGGGACCCGCCGCTCCAGGTCACGACCTGCTCCGTGACCCGGCCTTTCGCGACGACCGACACGACCCAGGACTTCCTGGGGGGCCTCCTGAACCTCATCCTCATGGTCCTGACGGTCGTCATCATCTCCGTCGTCGTGATGGTCGTCCTCGTGTACATGTTGTCGCGCAAGCGGAAAGCGCCGCCAACGCCTCCCCCGACGCCCCCGCCCGAGGGCCCGACGCAGGAGCTTGCGCCCGAACCTTCGAAGGGCCCGCCGCCGAATCCATAAGGACACGCTTATCCGGCGATGGCCAATGCCGCCGCGTGGACGAGGACCTGTGGCGCAACCGCCGGCTCCCAATATCGATGCGCGCCGAACTGCAGACGCCCCTCGGCCCGGTCCTCACGGGGGCTGCCGCTTTCGAGGCGGTGCGGGATGCCCCCCGGGTCGTCACGGTCGGGGACGCGTGCACCTTGGATCTCGCCGCGCGAGGGCGAATTCCGGACGTGGCGGTCGTCGACTTCAAGACGAAGCGCGAGAAGGACCCCGAGTCCGCCCGGCTCCTGGCGGCGGTCGGGGACACGGTCCTCCAGGCGGTGAATCCGGCGGGCACGTTGACGCGGGACGCGTGGCGCGCCCTGGACGAAGCCTTTAAATCCACGTCCCGTGTGCGCATCGAAGTCCTCGGCGAGGAGGACCTCACCGCGCTTGCGGCGATCGACCTCGCGCCAGAGGGAACCGTCGTCCTGTACGGCCAACCGGACGTCGGCGTCGTCCTCGTGCGGGCGGACGCGGCCACGAAGGCCCGCGTGCGGGACATCCTCGGCCGGATGGTGTGACATGGAGCTCACGATCACGCAGAAACGCGAAAACCCGCTCTTCCAGCGGACGGAGGTGTACTTCACGATGGCCCACGAGAAGTCCGGAACGCCGACGCGGTCGGAGATCCGGAAGGCGGTCTCGGGCGCCGTCGGCGGCAAGGGCGTCGTGGTCCTGGCCTGGGCGCGCTCGGAGTACGGGCGAACGTCGACGCGCGGGTTCGCGAAGGTGTACGAGGCGAAGGAGCGCGCCCTCGAGCTCGAGACGTTCCCCGTCCTGGTCCGCAACGGGCTGAAGGAGGCGGTGAAGAAGGCCGAGGCCGCGCCTGCAGCCCCGGCGCCGCCGCCCGCGAAGAGGGAGGCGCTGAAGCCCGAATCGCCAAAGAAGGAAGCGCCCAAGCCGGAGGCCCCGAAGAAGGAAGCGCCGAAGGCCGAGGCAGCGAAGGCGGGAGGGCCTCCCGCCAAGGTGGAAAAGAAGGAGGCGGCACCCGCCAAGAAAGAGGCCCCCGCGAAGGAGAAGAAGCCCTCCGCGAAGAAGGAGGGGAAGTAGACGGCAGGCAAGCCCGCGGCGGAGAAGCCCGCGAAGAAGGCGAAAAGCGGGAAGCCCAAGAGCGGCCTGAAGCGGAGGCTGTACAAGATCGAGGACGGGAGGCTCGACCGACTGCGAGCGTCGTGCCCGAAGTGTGGTGCGGGCGTGTTCCTTGCGAGGCATTCGGACCGCGTCAGCTGCGGTCGCTGCGGATACGCGGAGTTCGCGAAGGCTCCCGCTGCGTAGTGCGGAAAGGCTTAATCGGGGACGCCGGATGCGCGCGCGAGGGCCTGTAGTCTAGCTTGGATAGGACAGAGGCCTCCGGAGCCTCAAACCGGGGTTCGAATCCCCGCAGGCCCGTCCCCTTTGGAGAGGGCGGACCTCTCGATGCAACGATGCATTTTCAGAAGTGCGTGAAACCTAGCGGGCCCGCATCCCCAGCGGGGCTGTCTAGCGCTCGCCGAGGAGACTCTTCGCACCATAATGAGCGGCGACGCCGGCGAACAGCACGAGCCCAATGGTAAGCGGAAGAATGACGGCGACATCTTTTGCTGCGAACGGACTGACAAGTAGGATCAGACCGCCCACAATCGGACCGATGACGAGGACTATGAGATGAAGTACGGCGAATCCGACGACATGATCCCTGGATCTCCCCCGATGTTTCTTCGCTTCGACCAGCCCGGTGTCGTATCTCGGCACATCTCCTCCCACTATCGGAGAACCGGCGAAAGGCCGAGACGCAGGACACTCTTCTGAGGGCCCGCGCTCACCTGGACCTGCACCTCGTCGTCCGAGCGGTCCTGCACCTTCGGGGACACGCCGTCGTGCTTCAGCACCGCCAGGAGGCGGTCGAGACGTTCCTGCGTCGCCCCCGCGTAGTCCGACCGGAGCCGGGCGTAGGTCTCCCCCATCTCGTAGTACCGCTTCCCGTTCGCCTTCCAGGTCGTGAGGAGGCCGTACCCCGTGAGCTCCCGGAGCGGCGGCAGGACCGCTTGCTGGTACGTGTGGAGCGCGCGGTACACGTCGGTCTGCGTGGTCCGCTTCGCCTGCGCGACGTGGCGGACGATCTGCCCCCGCACCCCGTTCGACAGCGCGGCGAGCGCCGGTACGTCCCCGTCCCGGACGGCCCACGGCGCGTAGTACACGGTCTTCCCCCGGGCCGTTCGCGCCGCCAGGATCTTCCCGTCGACGAGGCGCGTCAGGTGCCATCGGAGGCTCTGCGCCGGGATCCGCAGCTCGCGAGAGATCCTGCGCAGATGGCTGCACGGGTTGTTCCACACGTATTCGAAGGCGCGCTGGCGGCGTGGGTTCATGAGGAGCGAGCGCCCGCCCTCGCGGGGTTCGACCTCGGGGAGCACGAACTCCTTGCCGAGCGCGTGCTGGAGGGCACGCCCGACGCCTTCACGCTTCCGCCCCATCCAGGTCCCCCGAGGGACGTCCGGATTCGACACGAGGTATTTGGCGTTTCCCGCGATGCCAGCGTCGTCACGCGCGCAACGCATCGCGTCAGAGCGAGAAGTCCTCCCACAGGTCGAGGAAACGGTCGATGAGGTCCGCGGTGGGCCGGTGTGTGTACAGGATGCGGGCGATCCGCTCCGGCTCGCGAAGACGGTAGCTCGCGCCCGCGTGACTCAGCATCTCCGCATGTTCCATGCGTCCGAGATGGTACGACAGGGTGGAGGGCGAGACGTCGGCGGTGGCCGCGAGCTCCCCGTGCGTGGCGGCGTCCTGTGCCAGGAGCACGAGGGCGACGTAGAGAGGCACGGGCCTGCGCAAGATCGCGAGCAGAGGCTTGTCCCGTGCGTCGACCATCTCCGCGCCTCGCCCGTTCGCGGTCCGCGGGTAGAACCGCGCGTAGCCACCCTCCTCGATCCCCGACGCGAGGCCGTGCTTCGACAGTTGTCGCAGGTGGTAGTCGGCGGTGCGGACGTCCACCTCGAGCTGCCGCGCGATCTCCCGCAGGTGCAATCCGGGGGTGCGCGCGAGGAGCTCGTACAGCCGGCGACGGCTCTCGAGGTCGAGGGGGTCGTCGACCATGGCCGACCCTTACGATTTCAGGGCGGAGAGGTAGAAGCCCAGGAGCGCGAACGTGTCGAACAGCGCCATGGGCACCCAGAGGGTATCGAGGCTCGTGGCGGTGAAGAGCGCGTACGTGACCGCGACCCCCTTCACGAAGAACAGGCCGAAGGCGGCGGCGATCCCGAGCATCTTCCGGTTCCGGGACCGGCGGTACGCGAGGAGCGCGACGACGGTCAGGAGGAACGCGAATACCGTCAGCCAACCGGTCACGGCATTTTCCAGCAGGGCCATCGTTGCACCGTCCGGGGAGCCTCGCTAGGTCCGCTTAACCTTTCGGCTCCGCCCCGCGACCGCAAGCAGACCGAACAGCGCCGCGGCGGAGACCGCGCCAATCCCGTAGAACAGGGGATTCCCGAGGATGCGCCCCACCGCCTCCGTGAACGTCCGCAGGAAGCCGAACGTGGGATCGTGCACGATGTCCGCGCCGCGCGCATACGCGAAGGCCACGGACAGCTCGCGTTCGCCCACCTGCCCCGCCTGTTCCTGGACCGTCACGCCCACGCGCGTCTCGTTGCCGTCCACGGTGGCATTGCCCTTCCAGCGGAACGTCCCCTCCAGGTCCCCCGCATCGAAGGCCACCCCATCGCTCGTGATGTTCGGGGAGGAGGTCGACGCCGTGCGGAGTCGGAACACGATCCCGGGCAGGGTGGCGGCCTCCGTGTACGGGAAGTCCGAGAACTCGATGTCCGCCTTCACCTCCACGGGATGCTGGACGAGGTCCTGGAACGAGGTCAGGTCCCCGAAGGCGGTCACGCGGAAGGTGAGGCCGGAACCCGGGGCTGCGTCGAATCCATAGCTGGCCGTCACCTCGATCCCGGAGACGCCTGCCGACGAGACGTTGCGTGCCCGTACGGCGGTGAGGGTCAGATCGCTGTGGGCGTATTCCGCGCGGACGTTCTCGCCGTCCTGGAACGCCCCGTCCGCATTCTCGTCGCGGAACTCGACGACACGGTCCAGCTCGAGGCGGAACTCCGCGTCGGCCTGTGCCGCCCCCGACGTCTCGCGCACCTCGAATCGGAAGCGTACGTTGTCCCCCTCGAGGCGGAGTCGGATCTCGTCGTGCCCCTCCCCGGACGTCCGTTCCGAGCGAAGCTCGAAGCCGTCGGTCCGTGCGTCGACCTCAAGCCCTCTCCCGCCGTCCGCCCAATCGTCGGCAGACGCCAAGGGCGAGAGGAGCGTTATTGTCAGGAGCATGGCGACCGCCAGGGCGCGCATCGGTCTCGGGGAGGGCGAAGGCTCCATAAAGGCGTTATCCAACGGCGTTCGAAGAGACATAGGATCACCCCGGTCCGGGAGCGGCACTGGCCTTCGGCCGCAAGTCCCTTGCCCGCTGGCGCAGCAGGGATCTGCGCGACGCGACCATCAGGAGTGGGGCGCATAGCGCGGCGAGCGCGAGGGGTGATGCGAGGCCCCAGGGCCCGAACGCACCGTAGCCGAGGGCCAGCAGCGCGCCGCCAATCACCAGTTCCGGGCGAGCCTCCCGGACTGCGGACCGAAGACTGAGCGTGCCTTCGGACCCCTTCGGCGTGACGAGGAACTGCGCGGGGACCGCCAGGCCGCGGAGCACGCCGACGATCGAGACGGGGAACAGGGCGACGTACGCGACCGTGTTCACGAGGATGGCACGGGCCGCGAACCACGGGCGCCTCATCAGGTCCAGGAACATCACGAGGGGGGCGATGCTCGCGAAGGCGCCGAGCGCGATCACGACCGGGTCGTTGAACACCGCCAACTCGATGCCAAGCCAGCGCGATCCCTGCGCGGTCGCAAGGAACGCGACGAGAAGGAAGACGGCGGGGAGGTTGATCGAGGGCAGGATGAGGTCCAGCTTCTGGTGGAGCGGGACGCGGCTGCGGAGGAGTGGGATCAGGTTCCTGCGGAGGAACTCGACCGTCGCCCAGCTCCAGCGCAGGTGGCGGCGGCGCATCGCCGCGAAGTCCTCGGGGAACGTCTCCCCGCAGACCACGTCGCGCGCGAACACGCCGCGGTAACCCGCCATCTTGGCGGCGACGGTGAACGCGAGGTCCTCGCACGTGACCTCGGGGAACCCCCCGAGGCGCTCAAGCACGTCGCGGCGGACGATCGCGCCATGCCCGAGCATGTTCACGGTCCCGTACCGGTTTCGGTACGGCTGGTAGTGGCGCCAGTGGAGGTCGACGCCCACTCCCAGGTAACGGGTGAACCAGTTCCCCTCCGTGTTGTAGCACCGGTGGTTCGCTTGCACGAACGCGACCTTGTCGTCCGCGAACTGTCGGAGCGTCCCTTCGACGAAGTCCGCCGCCAGCCGTTCGTCCGCATCCGCGAGCGCCACGTACCGGACCTCTGACGGCAGCAGCCGGAGAGCCTCGTTGATCGCCCCCGCCTTGAAGCCCCTCCGCTCGTTTCGACGAAGGACCCGGATCGGGGTTCCCGCCGCCTTCGCCCGCAACGCGAAGGCATCGACCTCGGCGCGGGGCCCCGGTCGCGTGGAGTCGTCCAGCACCCAGATCTCGAGGTTCTCGTACGTGAGGTCGAGGAGGCTCCCTGCGGAGCCCCGATCGAAGTCGTTGAACGTGCAGTACAGGACCGCGACCCGCGGCCGGTCCGTGGGCCCGACGCCCGCAGGTGGATCCTGCAGCCCATGGGACACCGCGTTCACGACGATGTTGAACACACCCGTGAGGACGAAGTACGAGAGACAGACGAGGAGGAAAATGAGGACGAGGGAGGACGGGAATGCCGTGAGGAACGGGGCGAACCGCCATGCGAGCAGCGCCGTGCCCGCGCCCCATACCGCCAAGATCGCATACCACATCGCCCCGGACGTTCCACGCTCGACTCTCCCCATTCGACCCACCTTGGGGCGGGCGACCTCCGCTCGGGGGATGCCGTTTGTCCAACAAACCTCGAACTACGCGTCGTTCTCGCGCGTCCCGTACGGCGTCGAGTAGCGGAACGTCTCGCGGATGCGCTGAGGCCCGTCGATCTCGAGGATGAACGCGGCGACGGCCTTCGGCACCAGGGGCATCCAGTCGCCTCCCTCGTAGATCTGCTTGCGGATCTGCGTCCCCGAGTACGCCTCGCGCTTCAGGAGCGGCATCTCTTCGACCTTGAACCCTTTCTCACGGAACAGGCGAACAACGAGCGGCGAGTTCGTGTACACGACATCGAACTTCGGGACGAGGGACACGACGTGGCCCACCCACACGCTGTGCACGTGCGTGTCGGGGATGGGGACGATGTGGTACGCGTGGATGTTCTCCGCGTCGAGCGTCCGGCGGATCATCTCGTAGCGCTCGCCCGCCGTGAACGGGTTCTCCCGCGTGTGGGAGTACTGCGCGGAGCCGATCCCGATGACGACCTCGTCGTAGCGGGAGAGGATACGGCGGACCATGTCCAGATGGCCCAGATGGAAGGGCTGGAAACGCCCCACGAACAGGGGCCGCTCGGACACGGCGGACCACCTACAGGGGGACCGGGCGTCCGATGGGAGGTCTGCTGTCGAGGATGGTGGGCTTCGGCACGATCGCCGCGAGCTTCGTGAGGAGGCGCTCCTTCTTCGGACCGACCAGGGCGACCTCCAGGACTTCCTTCAGGGTGTCCACGGGGACGACCTCGATCTTGCCGATGTACCGGTCCTCGAGGATGACGTCCTTCATGTTCGCCCTCGGGATCGCGACCTTCCGGATCCCCATCTCCGCGGCCGCCTCGATCTTGGCGGTGACGCCTCCGACGGGCAACACCTGGCCGCGGACGCTCAACGAACCCGTCATCGCGACGGACTGGTCGACCTCGACTTCCTCGAGCGCACTGATGACAGCGGTCGCGACGCTGATCGACGCGGAGTCGCCCTCCGTGCCCTCGCGGCTGCCGACGAACTGCACGTGGATGTCGTGGTTCGAGATGTCCTCGCCAGTGTATTTCTTGATGAGAGCGGAGACGTTCTCCACGGCCTCCTTCGCGATCTCCCCGAGGCGGCCCGTCGCGATGATCTTCCCGCCGTGCTTCGTCTGGGCGGGCGTCACCTCGGCGGCGATCTGCAAGACGATGCCCGAGAACTCCGACATGCTGTTGTCCGCCACGAGGACCGCGAGGCCGTTCACGACCCCGATGACGGCGCCCTCCGTGACGAACGTCTTGTACTCCTTGCCCCGCTCGATGAAGCGGTCCGCGACCTGCTGCTCGAGCGACCGCGCGATCTTCTTCGCCCCTACGACGTGCTCTGCCGTGACGAGGGGCGCACCATGCTCGACGGCCAGGTCGCCGGCGACGCGGATCAATCCGCCCAGTTCCCGCAGTCGCAGGGTGAGCTGCCCCCGGCGGCCTGCGCGCCGCTGCGCCTCGCGCAGGATCTCCCCGACCGCCATGCGGTCGAAGTGCGGGATCTTCTTGTCCTTGGCGACTTCCTGCGCGACGAACCGGACGAGCTTCGTGCGGTTGTCCTCCGTGTCCGGCATCGTGCTCTTCATGTAGATTTCGTAGCCGTAGCCGCGAATGCGCGAGCGGAGGGCCGGATGCATCCCAGCGACCGCGTCCAGGTTCCCGGCGGCCACGAGAAGGAAGTCGCACGGCACGGCTTCCGTCTTGACCATCGCGCCGGAGGACCGCTCGCTCTGCCCCACGATGCTGAACTTCCTCTCCTGCATCGCGGTCAGCATGCTTTGCTGGCTCTCCATGCGCAGGATGTTGATCTCGTCGACGAACAGGACGCCCTTGTGCGCCTTGTGGATCGCCCCCGACTCCACGCGCTCGTGCGCAGGCGTCTCGAGGCCGCCCGACTGGAACGGGTCGTGCTTCACGTCGCCCAAGAGGGCGCCGGCGTGGCTGCCGGTGGCGTCGATGAACGGCGGCGTGTCGTCCGGGGTGTGTGACACGAGGAGCTTCGGCACCATGAGCGACTCGGGCCGGTGCCCCGTGTAGCGCCGCGCCATCCAGATGATCGCGGCCACGAAGATGCCGAGCAGGAGGACCATGGGATCGATCGTCCGCTCCGCCCAATTGATGCTCAGGAGGACGACGAGACCCACGAAGAAGATCAGGAGGACCATGACCATGGAGGCCTTCTGTTCGCGCCGCTGCATCGCCTCCGCCTTCTGCGCGTTCACGATCTCGCGCCCTTTGCCCGCGGGGACGACGCGGATCTTCGGCTCGTTCGGGTCTTCCGCGTTGTGATAGACGATGATGTCCTGCAGCTCGTCCCTCGGGAGGAGATCCGACATGGAACGCGCGAGCATGGACTTGCCCGTGCCCGGGTCGCCGATGAGCATGACGTGCCGCTTCTGCTCCGCGGCCTTCTTGATCACATCGACGGCCGATTCCTGGCCAATGACCTGGTCCACAAGGTGCTCTGGGATCTTGACCTCAGCGGTATTCTTGAAGTCCATCCCGCGGATCCATTCGTCGACCGGCGGGAGTGTCGCCGGCGGCGCCTCCTCGGCCATGATTCCTAAACCTTGCCTAGATGGAAAGACGCGACAGATGTAATTAAGCCTTCGTGCGAAATATACGGGACGTCTCGCGGGGCCTTCCCTACTTCGCGACCTTGTTCGCGATCAGGCCTGCGAGGCTTCGGAAGCCCTCCTCGACGTTCTGACCCGTTTTCGCGCTCGTGTAGAGGTACGGCGACTTGTGAACCTCCGCGACCTTCTTCACGTCGTCCTCGGAGAATGCGCGCTGCTTGTCGAGGTCCACCTTGTTCGCGAGGAACTGGATCGGGATCTGGCCCGTGACCTTGTGCACCGCCGCGATCCAGTCGTGAAGCTCCCCGAGCGTGTCCTTGCGCGTGATGTCGCACACGGCGAGGATGCCCTGTGCCCCGTGGAAGTACGCCTCCTTGAGCAGCTCCCGGAACCCTTTCTCGCCCATGATGTCCCAGATCGTCATGTCGATCGCGATCTCCCCGCCGCCCTTCGGGTTCTGGATCGACAATTCCTTCTTCGAGACCTTCGCGCCCAGGGTCGAGATGTAGCGGTCGTCGAACTGGTCATGGATAAACCGTCGAATGAGTGCGGTCTTTCCGACGGCGCCCTCGCCGACAAGACAGGCTTTGACCTTCATGCGTTGGACGTCTGCCATGGTTCGCCCCATCCGTAAGGGTCTATTTCAGATTGACGCCCGTTGCTCTATAAAACGCTATGCGGGCGGTTATGAGGCGTGATATCGTCAGGGCGGTGAGTTCTCAATGGTCAAGGCGACCCGCTGCGCCAGCCCTTGGAACGCCCGCTCCACGCCGAATCCCGTCTTCGCGCTCGTCAGCAGCCATGGCGCGTTCCGGGGCTCCGCGATCGCCGCCAGCTCGTCCTCCTGGAGGACGACCTTCGACTTGAGGTCCGCCTTGTTCCCGAGGAAGACGAAGGGCACGTCCGCGCAGTTCGCTTCGACGAGGTCGATCCATCCGTAGAGGTCCGACAGGGTGTCGCGCCTCGTCAGGTCACAGACCGCGAGGACACCGTGGGTCCCCTCGAAATAGGACTCCTTGAGGAGCTGGCGGAACCCTTTCTCGCCCATGATGTCCCAGATCACGAGGTCCATCATGGCTGGCTTCCCTCGCCACGTCACGGTGGCGGTCTTCTTCGTGACCTTCGTGCCGATCGTCGCGATGTACCGGTCGTCGAACGCGTCGAGCACGAAACGCTTGATCAGGGAGGTCTTGCCCACCGCAATGTCGCCCACGAGGCACACCTTCGCCTTGACGTGCCTCATCATCGTGAGTTCGGCACCTTGCATCTGAGAAGCAAGCCGACCCACTGGGAAAAGACCTTTCCGTTCGGCTATCACGGCTGATACGTGCGGCCTACGCGACCTCACGCTTCGCGAGTTTGTCGGTCGCGATGCGCTGCGCGAGGTTCTGGAACGCGGCTTCCACGTTCTCGCCCGTCTTCGCGGAGGTAAGGAAGTACGTAGAATCATACGCCTTCGTGGCCTGGATGAGCTCCTCCTCGCCGATCTCCGCCTGGTCCCTCAGGTCCCACTTGTTTGCCATGAACTGGATCGGGATCTTCCCAGTGACGGAGTACACGCCCTCGATCCAGTCGTCCAAGTCGTCAAGGGTCGTCTTCCGCGTGACCTCGGCGACGGCGATCACGCCCTTCGCCCCGTAGAAGTACGCCTCTTTCAGCAGTTCGCGGAAGCCTTTCTGCCCCATGATGTCCCAGATCGTCATGTCGATCCTGACCAGCTCGTTCTCGGAACTGGTCACCGTGAGCTCCTTCTTCGAGACCTTCGTCCCCAGCGTCTGGATGTACTTGTCGTCGAAGTCGTCGAGGACGAACCGCCGAATCAGCGATGTCTTTCCGACCGCGGCCTCTCCGACGAGGCAGACCTTGATCTTCATGCGCCGGGGTTCCATGGAAATCAGCCCTTCCCTGCGTTAGCTTGACGTCGGTTCATAAACGTTTCCGCAAGGATGCGCCACCTGATAATGGTTGCTCCCTCGGTGGGTCGCGGAGCCCCGGGAGGTGGGGGCAGAGGGATTCGAACCCTCGTCTACGGGTTTCCACCAAGCGGGGTGCGACCCCGCCTGTTCTGGGAATCGGGTCGTCGCTCCAGTCTTTCGTCACCGGATCCGCAAACCCGTTCGTTCATTCCTGACTGGAGCCCGTTAGGATACCAGGCTACCCCATGCCCCCGGATCAGCGCTGCCGCATCTTCTGCTCGCGCTTCCGGCGGCGCATCCGCTTCTTGCGCCACTTCCAGCGCATCTGGCC
>CAYNEM010000022.1:0-2877 GCA_964396265.1 uncultured Methanomassiliicoccales archaeon | reverse complement strand
CCCGCGAACCGAGATGGGAACCATGACGGAACTTCGTAACATCAGCATCGAAGAGGCAAGGCAGATCGCATCCCAGAAGGGACTGCAGCCGGGCCGCGTGCGCGGGACGGAGCAGATCCGTTTCACGAAGGGTGCGGACGACCGGGTCGAGGTCATCGACTGGTCCACGTTCGAGGCGACCGCCCAGCGCCGTAATCTCGGCGTGTACGAGAGCGGCGGCTGGATGAAGCTCATGCGCCGCCACTGAGCCTCGACGCCCTACTCTGAATTCTTCGCGCGCGTTCCTTTAAGGCGGGCTCCTCCATGCCTCGCCGCGATGTCGCTCGAGACGGACGTTCTGAAGCGCGTCGTGCCCTCCGCAGAGGAGGAGAAACGCCTCCGTGCGACGGCGGAGGATGTCCGGGCGCGCGTCGCAAAAGCTGCTGAGGCGTACAGCATCCCCGTCGAGCCGTTGCTCGTGGGCAGCGTCGCGAAGGGCACGCATCTCTCTCAAGCGGAACTCGACATCTTCGTCCTGTTCCCCCGGGAGACGCCGCGCGAGACGCTCGAAAAGGTCGGCCTCGCCCTCGGGGAGTTCCTCGAGGACAAGAAGCGGATGTACGCCGAGCACCCGTACACGCGGGGGATGTGGAACGGCTTCGAGGTCGAGGTCGTCCCGTGCTACCGGATTCGCGACGCGTCGGAGAAGATGAGCGCGGTGGACCGCACCCCCCTCCACGCGCGATACGTCATCGAACGCGTCGGGAAGGCGCAGCGCGACGAGATCCGGCTCCTCAAGGCGTTCTGCGAGGGCGTCGGCGTCTACGGGGCGGAGTCCAAGGTGCAGGGGTTCTCCGGATACCTGTGTGAGCTCCTCGTCCTGAAGTGTGGGACCTTCCGCAAGGTGCTCGAGGCGGCGACGCGATGGCGGGGGCACGAGGTCGTGATCACGCTCGAGGGGCCCGCCGCCAAGGCGTTCGCGGAACCTATCGTGGTCGTGGACCCCGTCGACGCAGGGCGCAACGTCTCGAGCGCCGTGGGCGAGGAGACGCTCGCAACGTTCGTCCACGCTGCCAAGGCGTTCCTCGAGAGACCCCGCCTAGAGTTCTTCTTCCCCAAGCCGAGGAAGCTCCTAACCGCTGCGCAGGCGAAACGCATCCTGGCGGCGAGGGGGACGACCCTCCTCGGACTCACGATCCCCGCGCCAAAGCTCACCGATGATGTCCTGTACCCTCAGGTCCGCAAGGCGCACCGGGCGGTCGAGGATGCCTGCCGCCGCGCGGACTTTAGGATCGCGAGGTCGCGGTTCGCGGTCGTTGGCGACGTCATCCTCCTGCAGTTCGAGTTCGAGGTGTTCGTGCTGCCGGCGGCGCAGAAGCATCGCGGGCCTCCCGTGTGGGTGAAGAACGCAGAGGACTTCCTCGAGAAGTGGCGGGGCGCGAAGGGCGCGCTCTCCGCGCCGCGCATCGAGGGCGACCATTGGGTCGTCGACGTGCGGCGGGAGTTCCAGGACGCGGGCCGGCTCATCCGCTCGCAGCTCCCGAAATGGAGCCTCGGCTCCCATCTGGACAAGGTCGCGATGAAGGCCCGTCTCCTCCTGGACGCCCGCCTGTTCACAAAGGCGTTTCTGCCCGAGGTCACGGTGCTCCTCGATTCCCGGTTTCCATGGGAGTGAGGACGAGATTCACGAGAGCTGGACTTCGAACGCGAACCGGGCTACATGGCCGCTCACGTCCCGAGCATACACATCAACGGAGAGCGTCACGGCGCCCGAAGTCGCGGGAAGATAAGTGAACGCGTACCTTGCTCCGCCTGTCTGGTTGAGCTGGAACTCGTTGCCCTGAATCGTGATCGTGGTCTCGGCGAGGCCTACGTTCTCGAGGATGGTGACATTGAACAGCACCGGTGCGTCCGTGGGCAGTCGTCCCACGTCGCGGGTGAGGCCCTCCTGCATCACAATGGTCGACACCCCCGCGAACGCCGAAACGCCGATCACCGGGTCCGTGAGGTCCACGAACGGTGCGTTGAGGAGGAGAATCCAGAACGCGAACCACGAGAAGAAGAACGTGGATCCGTGGCCGAGCCAGTCGCGGCGCTCGAACGTGGACGTGTTGACCTTCGGCCAGGGGAGGACCTTGAGCAACCCGAAGATGCGCGGGAGCGAGAATGTGAGGGCGATGCCGAGGAAGAACGCCACCACCGCCAGGCCCACCACCGCCAAGCCGTAGAGCACGCCGGCGACGGGGATCGCGAGAATCACGCAGATGACCGCGGCCTTCGCGCCCTCGACCTCCTTCCGCATGTACGCCCCCTCGTCGAACTCGGGGATCGCGAAGTTGGGCTCCTCCTTCTCCTTCTTCCGCTTCGCGGCCTTGGTCACGGACCGCGCGTACACGCCGGAGGTCTAAAACCCTACGCCTCGCGCGCCCTCGCGCGGAGCGCGGCGGTCTCCACATCGACCTGGCGGATCGACTTGACCATGACACCGACGAGGAGCCCGGCGACCCATCCCCCGGGGATGCCGGTCAGGTACCGCTTGAAGTTCGTGCTCTCGTAGGTGCCGTTCGAGAAGAGCTGCCAGAAGCCGTCGACCGCGACGGGGAGAAGGCCGAGGACGACGAGCATGCCCGCGAACACCATCGGCCCGATGTGGCGGCGCACCCAATCCTGCATCTTCCGCGGGAGCGCGTTCACCATGCCCTGCGCGATACTCGTCGACGGCGCCGCCAGGATCGCGCTCAGGAGGCCGAAGTTCGCGAACAGGTAGATCGACGTCATCCGCGCGTCCATCGGCATCTGGTTCCCGTTCAGCATCAGCGTCCGCGCCGCCATCTGGTGGCACTGCGCGTCGCCCACGTAGTAGACGACCTGCGGGTAGATCCACATCGTGTTGTACAG
>CAYNEM010000021.1:0-28639 GCA_964396265.1 uncultured Methanomassiliicoccales archaeon | reverse complement strand
GAAGGGGGCTTACGACGGTCACCTGGCACAAAATCCCCCTTATTGATCGTTGGCGGGGGATTATTGCTCGTCGAAGAAGCCTCCCAGTTCGCGCCTCGCTTAGACGACCAGGACGGCGGGCCGTCGTTCTTCGAGGACACCCACATTCTCAGACGCTGCGGGCTCTATCGATTCGCGATTCGGATCGCGTGCTGCGCATGGTCCCACGCCAGGAGAAGGTGGCCAATCGCGTCGCGATGCTCGATACGGTCCCATACCGCACGCCCCCTCGCGAGCGCACGCTCAGACTTCTCAATCTGCCGGTCCACTCGACCTTGGTTTCGCGGGTCCCGAACGGGCGCATCTTTTGCCTCGTCGAGCGCGGTCCGGGCGAGACTCTCGTCCGCCGCCACTAGGAGGTCCGCAATCGCGGCGCACTCCGCGTCCAGCTCCGCGCGCTCCGCGTTCGTCCATAGGCGGGCGTTCAAGCGGCAATGGACCACGCGGGGGCCGGAGGACCGGTCGTCGTCCCGGTCATCCACATCGTCGTCATCGTCCCGGTCGCGGCAGCCAACACCGTACCTCCGGTCGTCGTCCCCACGGAGAACCCCGATGCCGCCATCCCGGTCCCCGTCCCCATCGTCGTCGTCACCGCCGCCATCCCGTGCGGTGAAGGTGACGAGGCAGTCCACCGCCTGACGCTCGGACTGGAACACCTTGTGTCCGTGCTTCGCGTCGAGATGCGATCGGTCAATCCACCATGAGTGGATGTCGTAGGTGAAGGAGAGGGCCGCGACGGGGTCGGCGTCCAGTGAGAGGGTGAAGCCGAGGCTCGCGCCGCGCACGTGGATTCTGAGCGTCACCTGTCCCTTCATTCGATCCCAACTCGAGAATACGGACAGGTCCTGCTCCCACGCGTCGATCCACACGTCATCCGAGAAGCGCACAGGATGTCGAGGCCACCCGTTTGGCAGGTCCACGGCGGTAACGTCGCCGTTCGCCCACGTCACGCGGAGCGCGTCGTAGGAAGACAGCAGCGGTGTCCACGAGGGGCCGAGGGCGAGGTCGACGCGGTCGTGGCGGCTTCGCGCGGCGGAGATGTCCGGGCCTGGCGTAACGCCAATCGCGACCGGCCGGAACGGCTCCGCGTACCCGAGGCTCTTCCAGACGAGCCGTTCCGCGTCGTCGAGGGTCTCCACGAACCGCCAATCTGCGTGGTCGATAGCCTGCTCCTTAAGCGCCTTCACCCGCTGAATTGCCTCGCGCTTCAAATCAGCAGGCCGATCCGCTTCCGGTTGGCACGGATCGCCCTTCGTCGCGTAGTACGTGCCAGAGCCCGTTAGGTCGCTGCCCGCGCGTTGGGTAAAGTAGTAGGCCAGGTGGGGCTGGCTGCATCCGTCCACAGTTAGGGAGGGAAACTGGACCGCCGTCCCTATGACTGTCGAGCCATCGAACGTCGCGGATAGGACGGTGTCGAACGACCATGTGCCAGCTGAGCGGACAGCGTGCATCAGCCGGGTCTCCGAGTGGGACCTGGACGGGTCGTAAGAGTCCAGACGAATGTACGCGACCCGAGGAAGGTCGTCCGGCCCGATGGCGAGGACTGGAGAGCTGCCTTGAGTGTCCAAAACGCTAATCTCCCAACCGCCGGCGGTCCGCACTGCGTACCGCAGGTCGCTCATCACCGGTCCGGTCAGCACGAAATATGTGGCGTGTGGATTACCGAAAGAATCCAAAGCCAGGTCTCCTTGTCGCCCTCCGGCTCCGATGAACCCGACGTGCTCGACAACCACGACATGCCATCCTCCGGCGTCGCGGAACGTGTAGCGGACGTCGCCGCGCGCGTCGTCGTAGTAGAGAATGTGCGGTGTGTCTTGGGAGTCCAAGGCGAGCGAGGCCCAGGCGAGATTGATACCCGATGCCGGGAACGTCTCCACGTCATCGTGGACCCAAACGCCGCCCACCAAACTTAGGTACCGGAAGGAGAACTGACTCGGACCGAGGTTCCAATATGAGACTACCTGAGGTTCCCCGATCTTGTTCACTGCTTCGAGGAGTCCGCCAGGATACGCGGATAAGTTCCACGCTCCGCTTACTCTCGTGCCGTATAGCTCCCTCAGGGTTCCCACGGCTAGGGGTGTGGTCGCATGGGGCACATCGCCCGGCGCAACTACGAGTTCGCCGCAAACACCTCCGGAGACCGTGGAGGTGACGAGCTCGCTCGTCCACCCCGTTTCCCCTCGATCTGCATATCGAACCTCTCCCGGCGGACAAAACAAAACGTGCGGGTCATTACTCGAATCGAGCGCAATGTGAGGATCGGCGCTGCCCCCATGAAGGCCGACGGTTTCGATGGTCCAGGCGGACTCTGGCGTCGGGGGGTTTCCCGGTGCAGACATCCCAATCGGCAGCATTCCAACTGTGAGGGCCGCAGTTGCGACGAGGAGAAGAAGCACGCGTCGCATCTAGGGCGCCACCAAGCAAATCGTCCCAAGGGCGCTCGACTGGTTGTTGAGCCAACCTTTCCTCGGCGCGGGCGTAGGCGGTTTCTCCCTGTAAAAGAAGTAATCGGAGACGTACTGGCCCTGGCCCGATGGATTCCAGTCCGGCAGTCCTGCGGGAGCCGGACCACTCGGGTCGAATGGACCCGTGTCGTGGTTCCACCAGTTACACTCCGCGTGGAAGAAGTCCGTCCCGGGCGGGTCGCCGGTCACTTTCACGCCCTCCCCGTTCAATCGCACGTCGTTCCAGAAGAGGCGGAAACTGGCCACGTCGACGACGGCGGCGTTGATCCACACCCCGTACGTCCATCCGGAGAACGTGTTGTTGTCGTGCACGTTCGCCCATACGATAGCCCCTCCCGTGTCGTCGAGCCGGAGGCCCCATGTCACGTTCGCGACGGTCGTGTTCTGGACCGTGTTCCGCGTGAGGTCGTGGCCCGCGCCCTTCTGGACCCAGATGCCGACGCGGCAGTCGCGAAGCGTGTTCTTGACGACAGGGACAGGGATTCCCGAGCCCAGGACGATGCACTCGCCATACTCATTGACGGTCTTCCCGGTCACGTTTGAGACCGTGTTGTCGCGCAACGTCGACGTGTAGTCCGTCCGTACGTAGATCCCGGTGGCATTGCCGCGGGTGACCGTGTTGTTCGCGACCCATGCTTCACCCGGATCGTTCATGCCCTCCTCCCAGGACATCCGGATGCACCCGCCGTAGCCGGCGGTGGAGATGCCGTGGCAGTCGTTGATGCTGTTGTTCTCAATCCGATTGTCGGGCCCAACGCGTGCGGTCTCCCAGCGGGATTCAAGGAAGATTCCCCACCCGTTGGCTCGGTTTATCACATTTCCTTGAACATCCATGCGCGTGCTCTCGTCGGCGCCGATCGCCACGTATCCCGTTTGGTTCACCCAGTTGTTCTGAATGAGCGCATACGATGCCTGAGTGGGCAGAGTGTCATCGAGGGAAATGCCCCAAGCACTGTAGAGGAGTTCGTTGTACCGGATGTCGGCGGTTGCGTTGTTGTAGATCTTGAGGAGTCCTTGTTCGGCTTCGGTTGAGGAAAACGGGTATCCTGGAGGGTAGTACCTCCCCGTGAGTCGGTTGCCTTGGATGATGACGGTGCTACCCGTGGGCCCGTCCCGTGTAACCTCAATTCCATGGAGGAATCGGAACGTGTTCTTGAAGAACTGGACCGACCCGGCACCTCTGGCGATCACCGCCGACGCGCCCATGACGGGTCCTGTCGCGCTGCTGTCTCGGACGAGCAGGTTCGAGGCCACGCTGCCGAGCCATGTGTTCACGTTGCCCACCATCGAAGTCGTCACGTTTTCCACTCGAAGGGTGCTGGCGTTCGCATTGAACGGATATTCGGTCGGGAACAGCGTATTGTTGTGGACATAAGTGTTCGACTGGTTCACGGCGATGCTGTACAGGTCGCCGCCCAAGTGTCCAATCACATTCCCCGGCCCGAATGTTGAAGAGGAGACATCCCAGTCCGCGAACGAGAGCTGTTGCTGAGAAGCCAGGCCGATTCCCCGCACAATGCAGGACGCGCGGAAGCACAGTATGCCGAACTTGCCATTGCCGACGCCGCCGGAGGTGGTTGCAACGACGAACGGGCGAGCTCCCGGGTCAGGCGTGTCGAAAGCGATTCCTACTCCCAGGCTGAAACGCGCTGCGGCGGTGGCAAGGATCGTAGTATTGCTCACTTTGGGAGCCGCGCGGATCGCGAGGATCCCAAAGCTGCTAGGCGTGGTGGTCGTGACGTTGATCCATACTCCCTCGATGACCGTCACGGCCGCCGCAGCGTCCTGAACCCGCACTCCGGAAACTACGTGATTGAGCATGGACAGCCCTGTCAAGGCTGCAACCCTCGTCCCGTTCACCCAGATGCCGTACGAGCCCCTTTGGAATCCAGAATTCAGGATTGATGGCGCTGCGTCCTGCACGAAAACGCCGTATCGATTATCTAGGAACGTGTCCCCGCTGAGCGTCACCTGGGCGTTCGAGGCCACGTAGACCCCGGCCTGAGCGTTGTCCCGGAACACCGTGGTCGGCAGCATCCCGACGTTCACGTTCGGAGCAATCCACAGGCCGTGAGTCCTGCCCTCCCGGACCTGGTTGCCCTGGAATGCTGTGGGTTGCGATCGCAGTCGGATACCTCCTTCCGCACCTAGGGAAGCCGAGTCGCCCCAGACCCACCATACAATCGCAGTTTCGAGCCGGAAGGTGACGCCGCTCTGGACGGAAAAGCCGGAGGCATACCGAGATCCGCGCGAGAAGACAGTCCCGCCGAAGCGGCTGCCGGAGAAAATCAGGGTGCTTCCGGTCTGCGCGGTGATGCTGTACTGGCCGTTGGTGCTCGCGACGAACGCGAGCGTGGAGTCCAAGAACTGGAGATTACCGCCGCTCTGGACGATCACGTTCCCGCGCACGATGACGACGCATTCGTCGAAGACGACTGTCTGGCCGTTCATTACGACGAGGTCGTTGTTGATTCGGTAGATGCAATCGACAGGCGGCGGGGGTGGGCAGGGGAGGGTCGGGCACGGCGTTTCGGCGCCCGCGGGACGGACGTAGAATCCCGCGACCGCCTTGTTGTTGGACTTCCGAATCTCTTGCCCCGAAAAGGTGGTTGACACCTCGATGTGGCGTGCGCCCGCGACCGTCGGGATCCAGGTGACTTGCCTCGTGTCCTGTCCGGACGCTGGAATTGTAACCTGATAGCTGCCAATCGGGGTTCCGGTTTCGACTTCCTTCACCGTGACACTCACGGCCGCCGCGACAACCTCCCCGATGTTTCGCACCGTAACGGTTACGCTATTCGTGGTGTTGCTGATGGGAATGTCGGCCGTCGTGATCTCGTCTGGGTTGGCAGAGACGTCCGGAAGGCCGGGGGTGGGTGTGGGCTTCACCTCGATCGTGAGAGTGCCCTTATTGTCTGTCTCTCGGGTCTCCGCGACGACATTGTCCGGGTCGACGAACGCGATGATCGTGTGTGTTCCCAGGCCGCTGGCGATCCACGTGAGTTCCACGGAATTCTTCAAGTCAACGAGAGAGACGGTTGTGGTCGCGATCAGGTTCGATGGCGACACGACGTTCTTGTACAGGCTCAGTTTCGCGTTCCAGACGAAGCGATATCCAAAGTTCGCAACATCGACGAAGAATCGCACCGGCTGACCGGCCTTGACGGCGTTTCGGTCAGCGGTGAACGATGGGACGGTGAGGTTTGCATGTGGTGGATCTCCCTTGTAATACGGGGGCGGGGAAAGAGGCGGAGGCGAAGGGCTGGCGCTTCCTCCACCCCCGCCACCACCGCCGCCAGGTCCCAGCCCGGGAGGACCGCCGCCATCTCCCGGAGGGCTCGGAGGCGGGCTTCCTCCGTCAATCGGGCCGGCTAGGGACGGTTGGACAGTGGTCAATACGAACGACATCAGGCACAGAAGCACCACCCTCACTTTCTTTGCCATGTTGCTGGGAATCTGTGTCACGCCACTTAAGCTTGACGGGCAATGGTCCCCGATGAGTGTAATACTCGGGGGGCTAGACCAGTCAACGGGAAAAGGCAAGGCCCTGATCAGGTCGGTCGTCGCTTGCGCATGGAATGCTTCCCAAGCGCCTGATTCCACGTAACCTCTCACCCTCCCTGGGGATGGTTAGGGCGGGCGCTATCACATTGTGGCGGCGGAGAAGCTCGGGGACCGTTCCCTCGAATGATGTGAATCACGAAATCACCCACCTCTTCTACGGTTCGCCGGTGCTTGCCAACAGGAGTTCTCTGAAGATTGCGAGGAGTTCCTCCCGTTTGAGAGATCTCAGGAGCTCCCTCGTATTCAGCAACCCGCCTCTGTTGCTCACGTTCACCTGAACGCCGCCCAGGGCTGCCTCGAACGCCTCCTTCGCCTTCTCCCGGTCTGGGTGGTCGTACACCTTCATGAGCGTCTCCAGGTCCCGATGCCCCGTCTGCAGCGCGATTTGGCGGTAGCTCATCCCCCGCTCCGCCATCCACGTCACGCCCGTGTGGCGGAACAGGTGAGGCGTCACGGTCTTCTCCACGCCGATGGTCCTCGCGTACCGCTTCACCATCGAGTAGAGGCTTCCCTTCGACATCCTGCGATGTGCTCCCCGCCAAACGGTGACGAACACCGCTTCCCGATCTTTCGGGTTCGGCCATCGGGACGGCGCGTCCTCGTATCGCGGCCGAACCGCCAGCCACGCCGCCAAAGCCTCGATCGTCGGCGGGAGCAGGTCGATCTCGTCGTCCTCCCCGCTCTTCGTGTCGTGCAAGATTGCTTTCCGCCTTTCGAGGTCGACGTCCCGTAGGTTCAGCTTTCGGACCTCGGACTCTCGACGCACCTGCTTCGCGAGGAACGTCATCACCGCCAAATGGAGCGGCCCATCGGCCTTGGCGGCGTTCAGCATCGCCGCCACCTCTTCGCGCGAGAGCACCTCCTTTCGCTTGATGCGAGAGTCCGGCGATTCGAGGAGGAGCAGCTCCCCCTCCGCGTCGTGCAGCTTGTTCACCCGGCAGAAGCCGTTCGAGGCCGCGACGAAGGGGATCATGGAGTTGTGCGCGTACCGCTCCGCGATCGTGTACTGCCATGTCTGCAGGTCCTCCAGCGTCCACACCCGGGGGTCCTTGCCGATCTCCGCGACGGCCTGGAGGATTTTGCGGAGGTAGGACTCGACGGTGGCCCGGGACCGCATCTTTGCGACGAGGGCGCGACGGAAGGATTCGACGTAGGGAAGGGCGAGGACGACGGCGCGCCAGGAGCGAGGGCCGTCCGTGCGCCCGAGGGCGATGCGGAGGAGCGTCAGGGCGTTGTCGGGGAGGCCTGGCCAGTCCGGGGGCATCTAGGCCACCCCGCCGGCTCTTCGTTTTGGATCGGTCCACGGCTCTCGCTCACACTCAACGAATGTGTCGTTCGACACGGGTATCACGGGTTATATCAGGGTGTTCGAGGGCTTCAACTCTCCATGGAGATGGGCGAAAGTAAGGGAGAAAAGTGACCCGGGATCCTTGAAGGAGCCAGGGGGCCGTGCCCGCGGAAAACACAAAGTTGTGATACCCGTGCCGGCCGCGGACCGTGCCCCTCGACCTAAGGGGCATCCGTCCTAATAACGTCTACCGCATCCGCCAGATTGGCGGCCGGAGATCGCGATTCGAAAATGGTATAAGGTCCGCCGCCAATCCCAACGCACAAGCATCCCTCCACAACGGGGCCGTTCCCGAAGTTTTCTCTCGAACGACCCCATCTTTTTCTAGACTCAACCCGAGGTCGCGGGTCCGTTCGCCCCAGGCGAATCAAGGGTGCCCATTGCTCTTGGGAGAGCGGCATCGATCGCAACGCGCCCATCAAGAGTCTATCGGTGACTCCTGCTACAAGTAACACGTCTATTGAAGGACGAGCGGCGAGAATCCGGGTCGGGATGCCCGTGGCCCAACTTAGTCTCGCGGACTACGCGCATGACGCCCCGCCCTCCACGACCGTCCTTGCGTGGAAGTCCCTAGCTGAAGAAGCCTCCCGACGCGGCATTATCTTATTCCGGTGGAGTCTCTTCCCCCTCCCGATGCCGACGTGGGGGCCCTTGAAGGCAGGGAAGGCGGCGGAGAACACGTGGAACAGCCGCCTCGTAGAGGCTCTCCACAAGGTCGGCGTCAGATCGGCCGAATTCGAGCGAATCTACACGGTCCACAAGGATGGGAGGGAGGTCCAATCGAAGCCGGATATCTCGTTCTCGAACGGGGGCGTCCACGTCGTGAGCGGCAAGTTCGGCGCGCGGAAGGAGCTTGAGGCGTACAAGTCCGCAGACGAGTACAAGGAGATCCTTGCGCCCACGTTGAAGAGGCTCGGGGAGAAGATCGGGGAGGTGTTCGCGGTCACGTACCCCGCCTCCAAGGGAGAGAAGTTCCACCTCCACGTCCTTCCTCGAGGAAACCACCCGGAAATCAGCCTGACTCTCGACACGCTGGACGAGGTCGCGGGCGAGATGTACACCGCCGTCCAGGGCCTCATCGCGGAGTTGGAGAAGCGGCAGGAGCCCGTGTTGGACGAGGCCCGGCGTTTGCTCCGCTGGGGCGCTGAGGACTTGGCGATGACGCTCAAGGGCGTGGGTTTAACCGAGTTGGAGCAGATCTTCGGCGGTCACACATTCTTCGAATCCGTACTCCGGCCCCGTCTGAAGGGCGAAATGCGCGCCTACGCCCTCCGTCTCGGCGCTGCATACCTGTTCGTGAACCAAGTACTCTTCTATGTGCTCCTCTCCCACGAGGCGGCCCGGGCGGGCGTCGAGATGAAGGCGCAGTATCCAGACATCAAGCCCGAGCACTACGCCTCCCCGAAGACGTTGCGGGACGAGTACTTCGAGCGGGTCCGATCGAAAAACTACGAGCCAGTCTACGGGTTCGACGTTGCACAGTTCTTCAAGGGTGACTCAGCAGAAGATGCGTGTTCCAGTATGGTTCATGGAATGGTGGCTTTCGCTCCAAAGTTGGACGTGCCAGACCTCATGGGTCAGGTGTTCCAGACCCTGATTCCGCTTGAGATCCGAAAACCCCTGGGGGCGCACTACACGAACCCGCGCGCCGCCGCCCTCCTCGCCCGGTTGGCCATTCGATCTGCCGATGACAAGCTCCTCGATCCCGCCTGCGGGAGCGGGACCCTGCTCGTGGCGGCCTACCGCCGGAAACGCGGGTTGGCAGGGGACGTCGACCTGAAAGCTCTTCATCACAGGTTCGTGGAGGAGGATATCATGGGGATTGATGCCATGGGTTTCGTCGCCCACCTCGCCGCTGTAAACCTGGCACTGCAGCAACCTCTCACGGAGACGGATCATGTCCAGATCGGGACTGCGGACAGCACTTCCAAGTTCCCGGGTGACCTTCTTTCGCCCACGGAGGCGGCCCTCCCTCGAGAGTTCCAGCAGGGCAACCTGCAGCAGACATTTGGCGGCAAGGCAGGCGTCAAGAGAAAGAGCAGGGTAGTTCAGGTTTCGACGAAGGAACCTCGACCCATTCACCTGAACAAGGTCGACTTGGTCATCACAAACCCGCCGTTCACCTCATGGAACAACATGGCGCGTGCGTACCGAGAAAGCCTGAACAAGACATTCGCTAACGAACGGGCGGAATATCGAGAGGTCTTGTACTGGAAGGTCAGCCAACAGGTGCACTTCCTGCTTCTTGCGGACCGATTCTTGAAGCAAGAAGGCAGACTCGCCGCCGTGCTCCCACTGACCACGTTCACGGGACACGCCTTCCAGCCGTTGGTCCGTTTCATTCTCGGAAACTACACGATCGAGTACGTTGTTGCAGGCTTTGGGCGTTCGGCGTACAGCGAGGACACCAGTCTGATGGAGTGTCTCGTGGTCGCACGCAAGACATGGCCCTCCGCCGGCTCTCGATTCCGATTGGTGGCGACGCTGCGGCCACCGACCAGATGGACCGACGATGACGTCGATGCGATTGCGGAAGCGGCGGAGAGCGGAACGTCTGTTCCCAATCTCGTCCGAGTCAAAGAGTTCAAGCAAGAAGACCTCGCACCCGGCGGCGAGACGCTCGCGGGAATGCTGTTGCGAGTGAACGATGCCTACGACAGAGCCCTTGTCTCCCTCACTCAAGTCTTTGGAGCGTCCTCGCATTCGATGGTTACTATCGAAGACCTCATGAGACGCGGAGTGAAGATCAATGAAGTCTACCACGGGGACGACCGACCCCTTCAAGTTGGTCCTAAGGCTTTGCTCGCATGCCGCACGGCGGAACGTGCCGTGAAGGACATTGACCGTCTCGTCTATGTGTCGGAGACTTCGGATGTTACGACGTTTCGCGACCGTATGAGCACTCAGGAGTTCTCGTTTCCCAAGGATCAGATCTCTGTGAGCCTTCGACGGTTCTCCATGCTGCCAACTATGGACATCGGCGGAGCTACGGATTTCGTGGTGAATACTCCCGGAACCTCTTTGACGAAGACGATGTCAGCGTTCTACACCAGCCGGGAGGCAAAGGCGTTCCTCGCTCGGCTCCGTTTGCGAAATGCTTGGAGGAACATTGTTCGAGACTATTCTGCACGACTCAACTTCGCCGCGCGATTGGACATAGGAGCATCAGGGACAACCTTGCTGGCATGCTGGTCCCCCAAACAAGTGTTTCTAGCGGGTGCCTACGGCTACATGATTCGAGGGTTGTCCGAGCGCGTAGAGAAGTTCCTCTGCCTGTGGCTGAACAGCACGTTGGCTCTCTGCTTCCTAATGTCGAAAGCAACCCTCACTCGAGGTACGTGGCTGAAAATCGAACAGTACACAATGAAGCAACTTCCGGTTCCCGATTTCAACGAATTCTCGGAGGCGGACTGGGGACTCGTCGAACAACTGTGGTCTACGGTCTCTAAGGAGCCTCTGCTGTCGATCGTAGAGCAATTGGAGCGCGTGAGCCTAGTTCGAGCGACACTCGATGATCAGCTCCTGGCCCTCGTCGGCGTGACCGACGCCAGCGAGCGCACGGTAATTGCGACCACACTCCGATCCGGTCTCCTAGCTACCATCTCGTCTCTACAAAGGTCGATGGCGGGCGAAAAGGGAGATGTTCAAGGCTTGGGGGAGCAGGATGAGGAAGGGACAGAATAATGGGGCACCATCCGTGGATGGATGTCTTAGCAGCGTTCACAAAACACTGGTGTCTGAGACACACTGATTGCGAACGACTATCCTTGCGGCGACGACAACTCGCTCGCGCTTGCGACGTCGGCGAGGCACCGCGCGAGCTGGCGGTCCGCGTCCTTCCTCGCCTCACGCATCGCGCCCACACGTCCCGCCATTGCCGCCAGCCGGTAGGCGTCGATCGACGCCTGGAGCGCTCCGATCAGGGACGCCGCGGCCATCCCGAGTCGGTCCATGCGCCTCGCGACACCATCTCTTTCAAATGCACGCAAGATTTCGCACCGAATTCTGCATCTCCTTTCGCGACAATCACCTTCTCGTTCCCCCGAGAACGGGGGGACGAGGGAATGCTCTGGAAAACCCAAGCACCACCGAGATGGACGAGTGTCAGACGAAGGCGCGAACGACCGTGGGACCCTTCGGGGCCCATGGACAGACCGAATCCGCCCCGCAGGCGAGGCCGGACGTCCCGACGTTCGGAGGTGGCCAGTGATGGCGCTCTCCCAGGCCCAGCTCTTCGGGCACAGCGACAACGTGCAGGAGCTGTTCCGCAAGGCCCAGAAGGAGCTCGAGGCCGGCAACGTGGACGTCGAGGGCGCCCTGGCGGACATGGAGGCCGCCCACAAGGCGGCGGTCCAGGCGAACGCGGTCCAAGAGGAGGCGAAGCGGAAGGCGCGGGAGTCCACGGAGGACTTCTTGACGAAGAAGCGCACGCTCTTCGTCGTCGTCTCCTCGTCCCTGGACCAGGCGATCGGCGCGGTGCGGAAGGACACGATCGCGGCGAAGAACTTCCGCAAGCTCCGCAGCGACATCCAGCGCGCGACGACGCAGGAGGAGATCGACGCGGTCCCCGTGCCGATCCCCCACCCCCCGACCGAGCTTACCGACAATCGCTAGGCGCGGTTCGGGCGGACAACATCAAGCCCCGGCGACGTCAGGCCGCCGGGGCCCCTTTCTCTTCTCGACCGGGTTCTCTTTGGCGGTGGTTCCTCTCCCACGGTGTTGGACCCGGCCGAACCACGTTCTATGGAGAAGGCGGCCCTTGGAGAGCTGAAAACCAATCTCCTTGACCTCGTATGAACCCGAACGAAGAGCGTTCGAGCTCGTACGGCCGCCAGCAGGTTGCAGCAGACAACGTCCGAGTCGAACAGAGGGCATCCTGGTTCGACTAGCCTCACCCCGACGGGAACTGAGTCCGTTCGCATACGCAGCAGATCCGCCCTGACCAGCGCGGTGGTCTTCGGGCATAATGGCGTTCATGCGACTCGGAACGAGGTCCGATCCAACGGGAAGCGCAGGGTTCGAGTCCGAATGAAGTCCAAGTAGCAGGCTATCAAGGCATGGCGGCTGGCTCCGCGACCGGCGATGGTTCGCAGCGGATGAGAGATGCTGGACCAGAGGTGTGCCGACGCTCGTCTTGAGCAGCTCCCTTGCTCGGGAGGCCGTGATCTATAGCGAGCCTTCGTCGGTGCATAAGGCCCCTTTTCCCGGCCCTTCAATCTGAAGCGCGCGGAGAGAGTCTGCGCGCTGAGAACTACGTGAGCCGGTCCCTGCGGGAAGTGTTCTGCCATCACGCCAAAGGCGAGACTCACGCTTCCCATTGCCTGATGAATCGGCGGACTTGGTCCTTGTTGAAGTACTCGAACTCGTCATCTTCAGCCATCGCTCGGCCTTGCGAATTCAGTCGGGGGACCTGTCCGTAGATTTCGCGAAAGGTCAAGAGACACGCACGCTCAAGCTTTCGCCAAGTTTGAACTCTTTGACGCGGACGGCACCCAATTTCATGGACCTCGACGCGATTCACGCCCCAGATGTCGAAGGCATCCTCCGCTCGGTCTGCAATGCTCGTCATGATCCGCTCCTGGCCCTTCCGCGTTGTGCCTATGTAGACGATTCGGTTGCGTCCGAAACTGTAGTCGATTAGTCTGTTCGTTATGTGGAAATAGACCGGCGTTTTCCGTTCCACAACCGTTCGTTCAACGACAACTACGGGTCCTTCAGTATTGCCAACGTTCTGTATGCGAAGCAACCCTGCCATGTCTGCCGGGATAGGCACCGCCACGAAGAAACTTTCGGAGCCAGGTCCGCGCCTTCAGCCCGAACTAGTGCCGGCGGGAACGGGAAGGTCTAATGTGACTCGGCAAGGTCCCTTTTTCAGAGAGTGGGGAGCTATCAGTACTCCCTCCTTTCTGCGCCCAGAGCATGGCCACATCTCCCGCAACCGGGATTGACCGGATCCAGTGGACGGGTGAGTCCTGGCAGGCACTTTGGAGCTGCTGCTTCCCGGGCACCCAATCCGCCCTTCGCGGGGCGTGCTGATAGACCGCCAGCACGTCGCCCGAACGGAGGGCAGCCCAAAACCGCTCTATGTCCCGAACCGTCGTATGTCCCGGGCCCCCGGACTTGGACTTAGGTTCGATTCCCGTGTCGGGATCCAGGAACAGAAGCTTCGGCTTCGAGAACCGACGAAGCTCGTCGACGACACTATCGACATACTCCCGCCGTTGCCTTGCTTCGAAAAGCATGTCTATCACGATGATTTCCTTGCCGGTTTTCCTTCCAAGCTTCCGAATGTTTTGCAGGTCTGAGAAATGCTTCCACACGGCTTCGGGAATCGGCACCCAGCTGCCGTCGCCCACTTCCATTGTCCGTCTGGCCTTGTCGATGTCGCGGCAGTAGGCGACCTGCACCACTAGGTTGAGCTTGTACTCGTCCGCAAGGTAGACCAGTGCTCCCCACTTGACGCGATCTCGCCGGTCTCCGTACCAAAGAGGTTGCATGGCCCCCTCGAATCGTCATGCGTTCAAAGTCTTTCGGCTGGAAGACTTGGAGGTTGGAGCCTCTCCCTTCTCCACGACCTCTGTCAGCCGGTCCCGCTGAGGGGGTTCCACCACCGCCGCCAAAAGCTGAAAAAGAGGCTCCTTGAGCAGTCGGTCGGACTGTTCCCGTGCCGCCGCCATAGCGTCCGCGTCCCCCGCCGATTCTGCTTGGCGGTACTCGTGGACTGCGTCGTGCAAGCCGCGGATCATCGAACGGCCTCCCAAGCCGAGGCGCGCGAGGCGCCTGCGCTCCCCGACGAGGTGGCGGAGGAAGCTCTCCGCGAAGGCCGTGGGATCGTCGTCGGTTGGCGGCGGGGGGGGAATGCTTGCGCACAGGCATTGTCTGGGATGAAAAGAGCCTGGCACCGTTCTGTGGGGGGAATTCGATCGAAGAGGTGGAGGTTCGCGACACCGCCTCCGCTTGCGTTCTTCACGAGGTGTGGCGTTTTATAAGCTTCGATGTGCTCCCCATCAAACCATGTCGGGCCATACCGTCCTGGTTACTGGAGCGGGGTTCTCCAAGCCGGCAGGCGGTCCGTTACTTCCCGAGCTACTTTCGAAGGAATACCTGGAAAAGAGCGATGCGGCCGACGAGATCCTAGATGCGCTGGTTGCCTTAGCGGCCGAGACCGACAAGAGAGAGAGTACGATTTCAGTCGAAGATCTTTTCACTTCGATTTGGCGAATGGCTCGAACTGGAGGCTCGTTCCAGATTCGGGGGCAGACTTGGACCGCCGAGGATCTCCTCAACGCGATTTCGGTTCATCTGATTTCTGTGTGCGGCGCAATTCATCTTAGGCGGGGGACCAAACTGTGGGAGAGCTACGGGAGCTTCCTAGACGAGTTGTTGCGGGGGAGCAAGAGCTTAAGCATAGTCACCTTCAATTACGATCTACTGACCGAGCAGCTGCTCGATGACCTCCATTGGCGTTTCACATATGCTCCTTGCGGCGTGGCGATTGAATTCGAAGACGACCGGCGGCGCAAACGATTGCGTCATAGGGGTACGCATGTCAAACTGCTCAAACTCCATGGCTCCGTCAACTGGGGAGTATGTCGTGGCTGTAATACGGCCAAGAAGGGAAACGATTTCGTCACCGCGTTCGAATCGCCATACAACCCGCCGCCCCGTAAGCGACGTCCTTGGTGTGGTGCTCGTCTCCTAGAGCCCGGCATCATCCCGCCCATCTCAGGCAAGGCGGGGGAGCTGAGACACATGGACGCCCTGTGGAGAGCCGCTCGGGAGGCATTGAGTCGGGCTCGGGAGATCATCATTGTGGGATACTCCTTGCCAGCAACGGATCATGAGGCCGTCTCCCTAATGAAAGAGATTGAGTGGCCCGGCAAACGACCTCGAATCCGGATTGTCTGCGGACCTCACGGCGCTCCAGACAGCTATTCGCATGTCCTCAGTCGTTACGAAGAGGTCAAGATGTACTTCGAGGACTATCTTGCTGATCAGGTGTCTTGACGCCTTCGAACAGTCTGGTGTGCCTTCGCGCCCAAGAATCTCAAGGTCATTCAGGACGTGAGGACGTCGAAATAACCAAGGATATTTCGCAGGGCCTTAGGCGGCGGCGCTACTCTCGAACGATAGGGCTACCCCCGTCGGAGGATGCGGAAGAGGAGATCCAACCCTTGGATTTTCGGCGCGGCCTCGTGAATTTCCTCCATGATGCGCTCGACATTCTCGACCTCGATCACCACGCTAGCGGGCTTGATGTCCTCGTTGATGGGCTGCACCGTGAGCCGGAGATTTCCGCGTGACATGCTAGCAAGCAAAGGAGAGGGCTACTTGAATCTGCCGTAGAGATGCCCGAAAGTGCGTATGGGTGAACAACCCCACGGGACGAATCTTCCGACTCATGGCGGTGCAGGCCTCTCGGGACCTCCAAGAGATCAGGGAACCCCTTCGACCATGTAATCGGTGAGTATGGGTCGGAAGCGGATTACCCTCGGCATCACTGCACTTAGCCACGCTAGGAAGTCGAAGAGAACGGAGTTGGACTCTCGCTGGACCCACCCCTCGACAAGCGTTCCGTCTGGAAGGCGAAAGGAATAACTCCCCTTGGCATCCCCGAAGTTTATTAGCCAGCCTCTTGATGGGATGAAGACAGCGTCAACAATTGCTACTCGGTCGACATTCTGCAGCGAAGCAGCACTCACGATTTGCTCTCGGATGCTGTCGAGACTTAGCTGAGATTCGAACGCGAAGAGAAACCACGGCGGGCAACGATGATAACGCCTAGCGTCCGAATCTGTGGTCGAGAAAAGAGTATTGGTCCCCGATGCCTCCAGTATCTTGAAGGACAACGAGTTCTTTATGGCAGACCGAAGGTGCTCGCTAGTGAGTAGCGATTTGACCTCCCCAGCCCCCGATACGCCCTCCACCAGGAACAGCCCTGGTGCGCCCGTGGAGAAGAAGAGTGGGTGATCTTCGTTGGCGATCACCACGTCGGTTTGAGCGGACCTATTCCCCTTTCTGTCGATTACTTCTCCGTGACCGACTTCCAATCGACGTGGGAGATAATTCCGAAGAAAACCGCGAAACGCGTGCTCAACGCTTGTTCCCTTGTCCGTTGACTGTGCATACGACGCCCTCGCCTCGGCGAGGGCCGCCATCAACTGAGATTCCACGGCCTCAATCTTGCCTTTGAGCACCTGTCGCGCCTCGGATGCCGGCATTGACATGACCGAGGGCAGAACCACGGACAGCCTTTAGGATTCCGTTTCTATCTGGGGACTTCGATTTGTGAGTGGGATACGGACCTAGTAACGAAGGTTCATGGTCTGGCAGTGAGAGCGACCTTCTTAGAGAGTGGAAGGGGGCTTACGACGGTCACCTGGCACCTGATTCCCCTGGCGGGCGCGCGCTCCAGGGCAATCAGTATTCAACAAGAGTTCATATACTACTCATTCTTATTGATTAATCAGAGCGGATGAAGAAGACACACTTGCAGAATAGGGCGGCGCAGCGGACGACGGGCGCTGCCGGTCGACTGAGGGAGCGGATCATCAGCCTCCTCCTTGGAGCCGAGCGCGGGCATTCGCGTACGGCGTACGGGATCGCGGGGCTCGCGGGCTGCACCCCTGCATACGCCTACGCGTACGTGAAAAAGCTGGAAAGAGCCGGGTTCGTGCGGGGGACCACGGTCGTGCGCCCGCGCGAACTCGTCCATCATTGGATTCGTATCCGCGAGAAACCGCGCGCGATCGACTACTTCGTCCCCAATCCGGTCGGGCTACTCGTACCGGCCCCGATGGCCCCCTACGCGGCGACGACTTACCTTGCCGAATCGCGTCGGTATCACTACTTGGTGCCCGTCCGCTGGGACCTCTACATCCGCGAAGCCGACGAGGTCGAGTGGGCGGCCGCCTGTCGGAGCCTCGGTGCATTGCGAGGTCCGGGAAACGTCCGTCTGCTAGTGGGGGACCCCTGGATTCCCGAGAATGCCTTTGAGGACGAGACGACCGTGGAACCCGCGGTCGGCCGAGATCCCCTCAAGTGGGTTGGCGATCCTCGGCTCGTCGTGGATCTCTTCGTCGAAGGCTCTGTCGGCGTTGAGGCGGCCGAGCTTATCATGAAACGGAGGGGGTGGGGCCAACGTACCCGGACGCAGAAACGAAGCTGAGCCGGTCGTACCTCGAGACCGTCGCCAAGGCCGTGCGAGACCCCGTTCTCCTGGTCGGCGGCTGGGGCGTGTACTTCACCGTGACATCGGCGTACGTACGAACGTTTGGCCGAGATTACTCGTTCAGCCGGGACATCGACCTCGGGTTTCACCTCGATCCGGGCTGGGGCGTTGAACAGATCCGCAAATCCAGCCTTGCCAGGTCGATCCGCTCGCTCGTCAAGGAGGGGTTCGAGGGGGAGGGGTTCCGCCTGCGGATGGACTTCGCGCATGAGGGAGGGCGGAGGCTGTCGGCCGAGGAGTCCCGGACCATGCAATCCTACGAAATCGCGAAGCTCTATGTCGATCCTTTGGTGGACTACCCCCACCCGCAACGGACGGAGGCGCTCGGGTTCACTCCAGCCGAGGAGACCGAGTTGGCTCCTCTTTTCGTGAGGCTCGGCGCGCTGCGTCTCGCGAGGGTCGTGGACAGACTAAGGCTGCCGCCGCGGGAGGTCCTGCTCCGAATGAAGTTGAAGGCGATGCCCAACCGGTCGCTCGATCACAAGGTGCAGAAGGACGTGGCGGACGTATTCGCGCTCTTGGCGACCCACGGGCGGGGCCCTGCAGCCCTGGTTGCCGTATTGAACGAGGAGCAACTTGGCCGGGCGTTCCTGAAGCGTCTGGGGGAGCTCGGGGAGTCCGATTGGAGATCGATATCCGCCGCGGTGGGCGTCCCCCACCTCCAGATCCGGACGGTGTTGGCCGCCTTGCGCGGCGCCGGGGCTCTGACGGATGAGGACCGCGCCGTGGCGCAATCCAAGATCGGGGAACTCTCGAGTTGGGGAGCCCGGATCAAGTCTCGGTACCTCGAGCAGAGAGCTTCGTGGGGGGACAGGACTCTTGCCGGGCCTTGGGGGGCCTTCGTTGGAGGCGCCGCCGCGGAGGCGTTGGGCTTTTCCAAGCGCACGGGCCAGAAATGGGGCAGGAAGCTTGCCACCGCCCGGGCTACCTGGAGAAACTCGCCGCCAGAGCTATCGTTGAGGGCCGAGGCGGAAGAGTGGCTGCGAGCGCTCAAAACGTGGGCTGAAACCTACGAGGTGGTTCCCCGCCATGGGGACCGGGCAAAAGGCAATGCGCCACTTGTGCGAAGGTACGAGAGAGTCTTCGAGGTACAGGGCGTACCGGCGCGTGTCGACCGAGGGCTCGCCATGCTCGCGTGGGCGCGGGCGCGCGAAGTCCGCCCCCGAGTTCCCTGAGCGGAGGAACGCCGTCTCTCTCCATGAATACACGCGAGATAAGGGAAGGAAGGTTCATCAGGTCCTCTTCCAAGGATTGCCATTCGGTGCGTGGAAGGGGGCTTACGACGATCACCTGGCTCCTTCGGATTCGCCGCCGACATACTGTGAGACAAGGGATATATAGACGTATAACATAAAGGGTTATACATGAGCCGCGACGAAGTCATCGTCAAAGGGCGAATTCTCCGCTGGGGGAACTCGTACGGTATCCGGCTCCGCCGGGCCGAGTTGAAGAAGGTGGGACTGTCCCCCGGCTCTGAGGCCATTGTGCGCATCGCAAAGGAACCCTCCCGAGTGGACCTCTCGAGTCTTCCCACGTTCAAAGGGGGAGGGCCGAACGACTCCGTGCAGCATGACGTACTCCTAGGGCGGGCGCGCGCGGCCGCCATGAGAAAGAGGAAGCGTTGACGCGGATCGCGGACACGAGCGCCCTTTACGCCATGTTCTCCGAAGGCGACCGGTTTCACGCGCGGGCGAAGGACGATGGCGGCGACCCCGACCCCATCGTGATCCCGACCGAAGTCCTCGTGGAAACGATCGACCTTCTCGCCTACCGCTTCGGCTCCGAGGCGGGGCGGAAGGCCTTGGGCTCGCTCCTGGGCCTCCCCCACGTCGGCGTCGCGGAGAGGGTTGAACTCCCACCGGTCCGGAAAATCTACGAGGCCGCGCGAGGACGGTTGAGCCTCGCCGACGCCTTCGTCGTCCAGACGTGCGTGGCCCTCGGCGCCGACCCCCTGGCCTATGACCGGGACATCCTCGCGGAGTGCAATCGGCGCCGACCTTGACGGGAAGGACGGGTTGGGGCGCAAGGGGGAAGGCGCGGTGGTTTGGCGGCGGACGCATGGGGGTCCGGACGTGGACCTCCAGTTTCAGGCGATGACTCCCCACCGGAGCAAGTCCAAGGAAGCCCTTCCGGGCCCAACTCGGACGCTCAGCGCCATGCCGTCGAAAAAGGAAGTGGCCCCACGACGGTCACCCGGCCCCCTCAAGGAGGTCGTCAACGTGATCCCCCAACTCGGAGAGTCGCCCGCACGGCAGGCGCCGGTCGGGGACTGGTGGGTTGAAGTGCCGGTCGTCTATGGGGGCCCGATGAAAGGAACTCGTCGGTTGGCTCGGAAGGCGCGACAGGAAAAGGCGCGGTTGACACGGGAGCGGAAAGCACGGAAGTAGATCGGGCAGCGCCATGGGCTAGGCCCGCCGGCCCGCCGGGCGATACCCTATCGAGTCAGCCAGAAGGACATGGAGCACTAGGGGCACGGACTTCCGCACCTCCCGATGGGATACTACAACCTGGCGATCACGGACGGACAGGGCCGCACGGTCCTCATCGACCACGCGTTCGACCCATCGCTGGTGGAAGGCGCGATCGACTACCTTTCCGGTGGGAAGCTCAAGAAGACGGCGCGCCCCGACATCCTCGGATACCTTCGCGCGCACGGTCCCGCCCACGCCGGTGAGATGGCCCACGTGATGGCATGGTCCGTGCCAGAGACCGAGGCGAAGCTCGCAGGCCTCGCGGGCAAGGGTCGGGTGGAGAAGATCCAGCTCCTGGCGGGGCCCCACTGGCAAGCGACAGTTCGTTAGAAGCGGGGATTCGAACCGGTCGTAAGGCGACAACCTAGCGGCGCTTCAGCAACGCGATCGTCCTCAGTCCGCCATTTTCGCGCAGTATCCGCATTTCAACCTTCATCCGGTTCCTCTTGATTCGTTGGGAAAGGGCTACCTGAAAACCACGGGAAGCACCCCGGATCACGATGGGCCTACCTTTCTGCAAGGTTCCGAGAATCTCCACGGATTCTCTCCCTTTTTCCCCCAAAGGCGTGGGCTTCTTCGGCATTCGTTCGAATTCGGCCCGGCTGATCTCCTCGACCTGTACCATGATCTCAAAGGGTAGGATTCGCGGGGGTATTTAGGTCCTGAAGCCCAGAGTATCAGGAATGAGACAGTGTACTTTGGCGAGCATTCGACGAGCCCCCGGTCTCGGACCCTCCGGCAGATGATCAGAGGATCTCCGTCTCGGGCTCGTCCTCCCCGTCGACCGAAAGGTGGGCCCCCGCGCTGTTGTCCCGCGTCGGCTTCCTCCTCAGCCAGCGGGTCAGGCGGGGCTCTTGTACCTCCTCCCGCACGCCCTCCACCTGGGTCTGCCGCCACAAGCGCAACGCCGAGATGACGCGCTTCCTCATGATCTGTCCGTAGCGGCCCATGAGGATGTGCGCGGAGAACCCGAAGAGGATCCCGACCCCCGTGAGGGAGGTCGCGAGGGGCACCAGGAACGCGAGGGGCGTCCCGTACGCGAGCGTGTAGTACGAGAGCTTGTTCGCGAGGCTCAGGGACGTGAGGCCGACGCCGAAGCCGACGAGGAACCGGCCCCTCGGGATCCGGCCCTGCATGAAGTACCAGCCGCCGATGAGCACGAGGACCGCGCCCAGCGACGTCGTGAAGGCGAACACGACGAGCATTCCGCGGAAGGTGAGGAGGAGCGGGTCGCCAAGGACGGGCTCGAGGTACTGCAGGTACACCTGCTGGAGCACGGGGACCATGAGTTCCCCCGCCATCAGGAACGAGGAGGAGAGGACGCACAGGGCGACCGCGTCGCGGTGCTTCACTCGCTTCCGCCACCACGGGCGGCTGTCCGCCATCGCTTTTCGACTTCTCGTCCGGCTACTTATCGACTGCCCCGTGAAAATCAAAGGGCGCGCGATTCCAGGTTCCCGTGAACCTCGCCGTGCATCCCTCACGATGCGGTCTTCCGCGCGTCCCACTCCGACCGGAGCTGGGCCATCAGCAGGATGTCGTGATACGCGCCGTTGTAGTACGCGGCTTCGCGCTCCAGCCCCTCCCTCCGGAAGCCGCACTTCTCGAAGGAACCCACGGCGCGCTCGTTCTCCGCGAGCGTCCACAGCTCCACGCGGTGCCACCGCTGATGGTCGAACGCGATCGTGAGAAGGAGGTTCATCGCCTCCGTCCCGTAGCCCTTGCCCCAGAGGTCCTTCTCCCCGAGGCCGATGCCGACGTTCGTGTTCACGTGCTTGCGGTCCCACGTCCGCATCACGCACCAGCCGATCGCCTTCGACGAGGCGCGTTCCTCGATGATGTACGTCGTCCGTTCGTGGTCCTCCCCCGCCAACTCTCGCTCGTATTCCTTCTCGAGCGCGGAGAGGGTGACCATGTGGTCGGGCGAGAAGCGGGCCCACGTCATCAGCGGTTCGTCATTGAGCCACCGATGGAGCGAGGGCAGGTCCGGTCGCTCGATCTTACGGAGTCGGACGCGGTCTCCCTCGATCAACGCCGCCCGCAGTCTGACAGGGACTATTCAGCTTTTGGTGTCAGGGATAGGGCACGTCCGGACTCCCCCGCGCTCGGGCCCGGAGGGTGCACCCGTCCCTCCATTCCGGCTCGGCCGGCGCAAGCCCTTCCGCCGCCACACAAGCTTTATCACGGCGTCTGACCGTGCCACGCCGCTTGATGCAGCCGCCACCGCCAGGAACGGAGATGGTGCCGCCGATGCAGGTCGAGCCCCCGCCCGGGATGGTCGCGGCCCCGTGGGGACCGCCGAGACAGGGCACCGGCGCAATCCTTGCGATGTTCACGGTCGTCGCTCTTCTGATGTTGGCGGGCACGGTCGTCCTCCACGCGCGGGGTCTGATCGAGCAGCCGGACTGGAACTCGACGCCCGAGCAGCGGCTGACGTGGCAGCGGACCATCCGCCTCATGAGCTTCGTCGGCGTCCTGCTGACGGACATCGGCGTCTTCCTCTCGCTTCTCTTCGGCACGTTCGTCGCGATTCGCCGTCAGGACCTGCCGGATGGCGTGCGGCGGGCGATGGTGATGGGGCCTGCCACCCTCGTCGGCATATGGTTGATCGTGGTGGCCTTCTTCAGCAGCTCGCTCTTTTTCTTACCGTAGCGACGAGCAGTTCCCACCGTCCGAAGGGAGGCAACGTTCTTGCCCGACGGGAGCTTCCTCCGCGCGGATGCGATACCGCACGCTGGGACGGACGGGACTCCGCGTGGGCGAGGTCGGTTTCGGCGCCTGGGCGATCGGTGGCAACGAGCACGGGAACTCGTACGGCCCGACCGACGACGCGACCTCCGCGACGGCAGTGCGGGGAGCGGTGGATGGGGGGTGCACGTTCTTCGACACGGCGGACGTGTACGGCTGGGGGCACAGCGAGGAAGTGCTCGGCGGCGCGTTGCAGGACCGCCGCCAGGACGTGCAGATCGCGACGAAGGTCGGCGGCGACTTCTACCACGGCGGCGTCCGAATGAACTTCAGCCCCGGCTACCTCGCGTTCGCCCTCGACCGGACGCTCGCGCGCCTGCGCACGGACCACGTGGACCTGTACCAGCTGCACAATCCGCCCCTGTCACTGATGGGGAATCCCGAGGCGTACGAGGCGCTGGACGGCCTCCAGGCGGAGAACAAGATCCGGCACTACGGCGTCAGTGTGCACGAGCCGCTCGAGGCCGTGCTCGCGATCCAGACGGGGAAGCCGACCGTCCTCCAGGTCCCCTTCAGCATCTACCGCCAGGAGTGGATCGACGAGGTGTTCCCGATGGCGGAGCGGTACAAGGTCGGGATCATCGCCCGCGAGCCGCTCGCGAACGGCTTCCTGACGGGGAAGTATGGCGAGGACGCGACGTTCCCCCACGGGGACATCCGCCATCAGTGGCCCCCTCAGATGGTCCGAGGTCAGGTGCGCGCCGCGAAGGCGCTGAAGGAGCTGCTCGCCCGTCCGGACCGCACGCTCGCGCAGGCCGCGCTCAAGTTCGTCCTCGCGTTCCCGGAGGTGTCAGTGGCGATCCCCGGCGCGAAGACGCCCGCGCAGGTCGAGGAGAACCTGGCGGCATCCGACGCACCGGACCTCACGCAGAAGGAGATTGCCGCGGTCCGCGACATGTACGCGAACGACTTCCAAGGAGGGTGAGAGGACGGACCCGGATGCGGTGTGGAGCCGTCTCGAACGCCGCCAGATCCTCGCGGATTCCCGTTTAGGCGCCGTGCTCCGGGAGATTCCGGTCGCTGGCTTCCTCGCACCCGAGCTTCGGCTCGCGGCCCCGCTCGACGCGCCTCTCCCAACCGCGTTCAAAGAGCTCCAGGTCGTTCTGCCCGCACCGCGCTACCTCGCGATGCTTCTGCAGATGCTCGAACTGGAGAAGGGCGTCTCCGTCCTGTTGCTCGGGGCTGGCGGCGGGTACGTCGAGGCCCTGTTGGCGCGGCTCGTCGAGCCCGCCACCGTGAGCGTCTGGGAGGAGGACGAACGGCTTGCATCCGCCGCCAAGGCCGCGCTCGAAGCACATGGTTTCGGGGACCGCGTGACGTTCGTCTCCTCTCCACCGCCAAACGCGCGATTCGACCGCGTCACGACGACGGACGCGATCCAGCATCTCGCCCCCGCCGCCAAGGAGGCGATCGCGGACATGGGGTTCGCGGTCTTCCGCAGATACCACGAGGCGTTCGGTCTCGTGAAAGTCCTCCGGAGCGGGGACGAGTTCGTCGAGCTCTCGACGACGGACGTGGCGTCGCCGATGCGGGCGGACGAGGGCGCGCGCCTTCACCCGTCGCCCGTGGACCTCGGCCGCGAGCTCCTCCTCGCGCGGATGCTGGAGAACGTCTGGCATGGGAGGCCGGAGTCCGAGCACGAGCAGCAGTTCCTGGCGGTGGTCGACGACACGTATGCGAAGCCCGAGGAGCGGCCGCCGATGGCGGCGGACGAGCTCGCGAGGTATGAGGCCGCCAAACGGCTTTTCCAGATCGGGTACATCTATCAGAGCGCGGGCGACTGGGAGGCGTCCGTCGACGCGTACGCTGCGTCGATCGCCGTGCGCCCGACCGCGGAGGCGCATACGTTCCTCGGTTGGGTGTACTCGTTCCAGGACCGGCACGAGGATGCGATCGTGGAGTGCGAGAAGGCGATCGCCGTGGACCCGTCATTCGGCAACCCCTACAACGACATCGGAGCGTACCTCATCGAGCTCGAGCGACTCGACGAGGCGATCCCATGGTTCGAGAAAGCCAAGAAGGCGGGAAGGTACTGTTGTTACTTCTACGCGTACTCGAACCTCGGACGCGTGTACATGATGAAGGGGATGCAGGAGAAGGCGCGGCGGGAGTTCCAGGAGGCGCTTCGCATCAACGCAAAATACGATTATGCGCGCGAGATGTTGGGGCGCCTGAACCGCGAATCCGACTATCGGCGGTGACGAGACGCGGACGATCTGGCACTCTCCTTCGGAAAGGAATCCGGGCCGGAACGTTGGACGCCTCCTGTGCCGGATCCCTCCCCGGAGAACCTGCACCGAGCGTTGAAATAGGCAAACATCTCTGGCACGCGTCGTGGAGCGGCAGTCGGTCCTGAAGGTCACGAGCCTCGGGAGCGAAGGGGCCGCGGTCGTCCTTTCGCTGAAGTGGCCCCCATTGCCCTTCGCGATCACCCCCTTTGTCTTCGGGATCGGGGGCGGGGTCGCCACAATCGTTTCTTTCACGTCCCGCCCGATCGCGGAGGACGCCCGTTCCGCTCGACCCTCCGGATGAGGACGAACGGGGATTCCGGCAAACGTTCTTGACCGCGGGCACCCTCGCCGGCCCGTGCCGAACGCGTGGCACCGCCTATGGTCCCGCGTCCTTGCGCTTCCTTGGCCGCGGTTCGCGGCTGGGGCGATCGCGGGCGGCGCCGCGCTTTTCCTGGCGCTGATCCTCCGTCTGCTAGGCCTCGGCGTGTTCCTCCCGGAGGTCGCGGTCGACTTCGTCGTCGGGCGGATCCCGGGCTCGCTCGAGGCGTGGTTCATCGGCGCGATGGGGGAGGGCGCGAAAGCGCTCGGTCTGGCGGTGGCGATCGTCGTCTTCCTCGCGGTCTTCGGCGTGTCCGCGACATTCTATCGCCTCGTCGAGCGACGCGTGCCGAACCGGTGGGCCGTCCTCGCCATCTACGCCTTCGGCTCGGCCGCGGTCGCGCTGCTCGTGATCCTGCCGCTGATCGGCGGCGGGTTCCTCGGGGCCGAGACGTACCAGGGCGCGTGGGCCGCGTCGTTCAGCCAACTGCTGGGCGGATGGCTGTTCGCGTCGGTGCTCGACTACTTCCTCGTCGAGGTCCGCGCGAAGCACCCGGAGGGCTTCGACATCTCCCGCCGCCAATTCTTGAAATGGTCCGCTGCTGCCGCGGTGATCGCGGTCGTGGCGTTCTACGGTCTCCGCGCCTTGGGCACGCGCGTCGCCCGCCTCGCGTTCGCGTCCGTGTCCGAGCTGTTCGCGAAGGAGGTCACGCCGAACGAGGAGTTCTATGTCGTCTCGAAGAACGTGATCGACCCGACGGTCGACGAATCGACGTGGCAGCTCGTCGTCGACGGTCTCGTCACGACGCCAAGGACGTACTCGAAGGCGGACCTTCTCGCGTTGGCGGTGATCGACGAGCACGTGACGCTCGAATGCGTGAGCAACGAGGTCGGCGGGAACCTGATCAGCACCGCCAAATGGAGCGGCGTCCGCCTCTCGGACCTGCTCGATGCGGCCGTCGTGGATCCCGCGGCGGACTGGATCCTCTTCACGTGCGCGGACGGATACACGGTCGCGATCCCCCTCACCCGGGCGCGGGACCCCGCGACCCTCCTCGCCCTCCGCATGAACGACCGCGTCCTGCCCGTGAACCACGGGCTGCCCGCGCGCATCGTCGTCCCCGGCCTGTACGGGATGTTCCACGCGAAATGGCTCACGCGGATCACGCCGGTGCAGGGCGAGGTCCTCGGATTCTGGCAGCAGAAGGGATGGACGAATCAGGGACTCGTGCGGACGACCGCCATCGTCGCGACGCCCCGCGCGGACTCCGTCATCTCGGGGCCCACCACGATTGGCGGCGTCGCCTTCGCGGGGGACCGGGGGATCGAGAGCGTCGAGGTGAGCACGGACGGCGGTGAGACGTGGACTCCCGCCAGCCTGAAGGCCCCGGCGCTCTCCGGCCTCACCTGGGTGCTCTGGACGTTCGATTGGACACCCCCTCGGAGCGGCTCCTTCCGAATCCTCGCGCGTGCGGTGAACGGGGACGGGGTGCCACAGACCGACATGAAGGCGTCGCCGTTCTCGGAAGGCGCCACGGGTTACGACTCCATCACGCTTCTCGTGTCGTGAGTTCACGAGGCCTTTGGTCTCATCGTGACCTTCGCGCGGAGGCCGAGGAACACGAGGCCGAGGCCGACCGCCGCCAAAGCCGCGCCGATGCCGATCCACCCGGGCCCTCGCATGAACGTCGCCGGGATCACGTACGCGCCCTGGAGCGCCCAGCCCGCGCCCATCAGCAAGACGATCACGCCTACGACGACGAACAGAGGCCGCATCTCACGCCAGCTTTGCGTCCAGGGTGATGATCGCGTTGAGCACGCGGGAGACGGGGCAGGTCTTCTTCGCGGCCTCGGCCGCCGCCAAGAACTTCGCGCGGTCGGCCCCCGGCGCTTTGGCGGTGGAGTCGAGGTGGATCGTGGTGATCGTGAACCCGACGTTCGTCTTCTCGAACGTGAGGCTCGCTTTCGTGTCGATTGACTGAGGCGCCATGCCCGCCTTCCCTAGTTCGCTCGAGAAGGCCATCGAGAAGCAGGCGGCGTGCGCGGCGGCGATCAGCTCCTCCGGGTTCGTGCCAGGCGAGTCCTCGAATCGCTGCGAGAAGGAGTACGGGACGCCCTTCAGGGCGCCGCTCTTCGAGTCGATCGTTCCCTTGCCGTCCTTCAGTCCTCCCGCCCAGTGCGCGCTCGCGTGGCGAAGCATGTGGTTCCCCGGCCTGCAGAATTGGCGGCGACTCTTAACCCTTCGTCCAGATGAAGGAAAAGCCTTTTCGCGCCCATGGCGGTTGGCGGTGCGTGGACGATTGGCGGGTCGCGGCTCCGTGGTGGCTGTTCCTGATACCTGCCTTCGTCTTTCTCTACCTCTTCGCTACGAGCCTACTGGCCCCCTAGGGCCGTCAGGAACCGCGTGAGGTCGTCGGGCGTGAACCCCTCCCCGTACGGCTCCGTGACGAAGGTGAACATCTTGCCATGCGACGTGATCTCGAGCATCTCGCCGCCGATCACCTTGCCGCCGGGCCCGAGGGGCACGGGCTTTCGACGGACCGCGCTCGCGGTCCCGCGCGGGATCTCCGCGTTCAAGGAGAACCCCTCGAACTTCATCACGTTCCACGCCCCGTGCGCGACGAGCTGCGGCTTGAGATCGAGGAGGCGGCGATGCGTCAGGAGGAGCGTGGAATTCCGGCACGGGAGGACCCATAGGACACGCTCATCGTCCTCCAGATGGTCCGCGAAGAGTCGAAGCCTCTCGGGGTGTCGTTTGTCTTGCTCCCGGCCTCCAAGGAATTTCGTGCCCTCGAAGGCCTTGTCCGGGTCCGGCACGCGCGACCATCGGCGCGGCCTCTTTAAAGATTATTAGGTCCCAGACTGATAGAGTTCCTATGCGCACGGGTTCGTCGCGGTGGGTGCTCGAGCCGCTACTGATGACGTTGACGTTGCCCGTCTGTGTCATCGCGGCCGCGTTCGTGCTCGTGGTTGTCTCCTTGATGGTGTCCGTGGTCGGCCTCGCGATGATCTTGTCGGTGTCCGTGATTGTACTCCTCGTGGCGGTGGTCCTCGTCTTCGGCAGCGCTCGTTGGACGCACGGAAAGGTCCGGTGACGCGGGCATCCTTATCCCGCCCAGCCGCACTCCCTCCTTTGGCGGTAGACGGCATGACGGGTGGCGAGATCGTCGTCGAGAGGTTCGACTCGAGGGTCCTGAAGGGCAACGCGCTCGGGGATCCCACCC
>CAYNEM010000020.1:0-38452 GCA_964396265.1 uncultured Methanomassiliicoccales archaeon | reverse complement strand
CTCGACAATGTCATCGACGCGAACGCCTACCCGATCCCGCAGATCGACGAGATGACGAAGATGACGCGCAAGATCGGCCTGGGCGTCATGGGCTTCGCACGCATGCTGTTCAAGCTGGGCATCGCATACGATTCCCCGGAGGGCGTGGACTGGGGCCGCCGGATCATGAAGTTCGTGAAGGACGTCGGCTACGACGAGTCCGGGAAGCTCGCAGAGACCCGCGGCGTGTACCCTGCGTGGAAGGGGAGCCGCCACGAGAAGCTCGGGGTCAAGGTCCGCAACTCATACGTGACCACGGTCGCCCCGACGGGCACGCTGTCCATGATCGCGGACACGTCCGGCGGCTGCGAGCCGGAGTTCTCCCTCATCTGGTACAAGAACGTCATGGACGGGACGCACTTGCCCTACGTCTTGGAGTACTTCATCGAGACCGCGAAGAAAGGCGGCTGGTGGCGGGACGACCTCATGGACAAGATCCTGAAGAACGGCGGCTCGTGCCGCGGCCTGCGGGAAGTGCCGGAGAAGTGGCAGCGGGCGTTCGCGGTGAGCTTCGACGTCTCGCCGGAGTCGCACGTACGCATGCAGGCGGCCTTCCAGGATAGCTGCGACGCGGCGGTGAGCAAGACGATCAACCTGCCTGCCAACGCGACCGCGGACGACGTGAAGAAAGCGTATCTGCTTGCGTACGAGCTCGGGTGCAAAGGGATCACCGTCTATCGGGACCAGTCGCGGACGGAACAGGTGCTGAACGTCGGGGTCTCGGAGAAGGGGAAGGTCAAGGCGGAGATTCGCGTGGAGGTCCCGCCGCCGGCTCCGACCGCGCAGCCCCGGACGCCCCGTCCGCGGCCGGACGTGATCACGGGTCGCACACAGAAGGTGATGACGGGATACGGCGCCGTGTACGTCACAATCAACGAGGACGAGCAGGGGCTGTTCGAGATCTTCGCGCAGTCCGGACGGGGAGGCGGATACACTGCCTCGTTCACGGAGGCCCTAGCGCGCCTCGTGTCCCTGTGCCTCCGCTCCGGCATCCCCGCCGACGAGATCATCGACCAGCTCGAAGGCATCCGCTCCCCACGCATCGCGTACGACCACGCGGAGCACGTCCTGAGCATCCCGGACGCGATTGCAAAAGCCATCAAGCGGCACCTAGGCGCGCAGGCGACGGGCGTCCAGAAGCCCGTGGAGGCGTTCGAGGACCCCGGCGCGGTCGAGACGGACTCGGAGACGGACAAGGAAGCGCGGGACGACCGCGCGATCGTGAAGGCGGGACTAAACCCGGAGTGCCCGGAGTGCGGCCGCGTCCTCGTGTTCGAGGAGGGATGCGTCCGTTGCCACTCGTGTGGGTACAGCGAGTGCTGAGCCGTGGCTGCGAGCGACCAGCACCTCCTGGCGTACGGCCTCATCGCCCTGGCGTTCGGAGCGCTGCTTGCCCTGTACCTGTGGAAGCGACGGCACCTCCGCGAACGTTGATAGCCACAAAGTCGATGCGCTACGCGTGAAGGCGGTCCTGCTGTCGCCGGACCTCGAGTTCGACCGCCTCGGCGAGGCGACCCCGCGTCTCAGAGGGAAGGCGGAGGTTCTGACGGTTTCGGCAGAGGGTTCCCTGGGAGAACTCTTCCGCCGCGCGGACGCCTATCTGTGCGCCGGATTCCCGCGAGAGTTCCCGGAGGATCCCACCGCCTACGGACGCCTCCGGTTCGTCCAGACGGTGCTCGCCGGGGTCGACCATCTGCCGTTCGCACGCCTGCCCTCGGGCCTGGTCGTGTGCGGGAACGCCGGGGCGTACAACACGGCGCTTGCGGAGCATGCGTTCGCACTCCTCCTCGCCGCCGCCAAGCGCGTCGTTTTCCACGCGACGAACATCCGGAACCAGGAGTTCTCCCAGGGCGTGTCGGGGAAGCAACTGCGGGGCGCGACCCTTGGGATCGTTGGCTTGGGCGGGATCGGGAAGGAGGTCGCGAGGCTCGGCCGGGCGTTCGGGATGCGGGTCGTCGCCGTCACGCGCCGAGGCGCGTCCGATTTCTCCGCGGACTTCGTTGGAGGCCCTCGAGACCTGCCCCGGGTCCTCGAGGAGGCGGACTTCGTCGTGATCGCGGTCCCCCACACGAAGGTGACGCACCACCTGATCGCCGCCAACGAGCTGAAGCGGATGAAGCGCGACGCGGTCCTCGTGAACATCGCCCGCGGGGACATCGTGAGGGAGGACGATCTGTTCGAGCACCTCCGCACCGTGCCGTCGTTCACCGCAGCCTCCGACGTCTGGTGGCGGTACCCGAAGGGCCCCGGGCATCCCTACTCCTCCCCGTTCCACGCGCTCCCGAACTTCTTCGGCACCCCCCACGTGGCCTGGAACGTCCCCCCGCAGCGCATGGCCGCGCTCCACGCGGCGGTCGACAACGTGGAGGCGTGGCTCGACGGCCGCCCGCTTCGGAACGTCGTGGACCCCGGGGACTATGCGGGAAGCCCGGCCCGATGACGACCCCTCGGCGGCCCATCGAACGGTCATAAGACTTATAACCCCCCTTCCGTCTCCGACGGGCTACCTCACATTTGTGACGTCGAAAGGGGCCGGAACCATGGGAAAAGCACGAGAGGACCTCAACCCGTTCGAGATCGCGAAGAAGCAGATCGACCGCGTCGGGAAGCGCTTGGGGCTCAGCGCCGACCTCATCGAGCTGTTCAAGACCCCGAAGCGCGAGCTGACGGTGAACTTCCCCGTCAAGATGGACGACGGGCGCCTCAAGGTGTTCACCGGGTATCGCGTCCAGTTCAACGACGCCCTCGGGCCGTTCAAGGGCGGCATCCGGTACCACTGGAACGTGAGCATCGACGAGGTGCGCGCACTCGCCTGCTGGATGACGTGGAAGTGCGCGGTCATGGGGCTGCCGTACGGCGGCGCGAAGGGGGGCGTAATCTGCAATCCGAAGGAGATGAGCAAGGGCGAGCTCGAGCGGATGACGCGGCGCTACGCTTCCGCGATCAGCGTCATCATCGGTCCGGAGAAGGACATCCCGGCGCCCGATGTATACACGGACGGCCAGACGATGGCCTGGATCATGGACACGATCTCGATGCACACCGGGTACGCGGTCCCCGGCGTCGTCACCGGCAAGCCGATCGCAATCGGGGGCTCTCGCGGTCGGGACGAGGCGACGTCCCGCGGCCTCATGTACGCGGTGCGCGAAGCGTGCAAGAGGATCAAGCTCAACCCGAAGGGTGCCACGGTGGCCGTGCAGGGATACGGGAACGTCGGGTACCACGCAGCACGCCTGCTCCACGACGAGCTCGGATGCACGGTCGTGGCGGTCTCCGACAGCAAGGGCGGCGTCTACAACCCGAAGGGGTTCGACCCGAAGGATGTGCTCGTCCACAAGGAGAAGAAGGGGTCCGTGGTGGGATTCCCGGGCTCGAAGCCGATCTCGAACGAGGACCTACTCGAGCTCGACGTGGACATCCTGGCGCCGTCCGCGCTCGAGAACGCGATCACCTCGGAGAACGCACCCCGGATCAAGGCGAAGATCGTAGCCGAGGGAGCGAACGGACCCACGACGCCGGACGCGGACGACATCCTGTCGGCGAAAGGGATCGTCGTCATCCCGGACATCCTCGCGAACGGCGGCGGTGTGACGGTCTCGTATTTCGAGTGGGTCCAGAACCTGCAGCAGTTCTTCTGGACGGACGCGGACGTGCGGGAGAAGCTCGAGAAGCACATGACGCAGGCGTTCGAGGCGGTGTGGGAGACGTCGAAGCGCGAGAAGGTCGACATGCGCATGGGCGCCTACATGGTCGCGATTGGGCGCGTCGCGGAAGCATACAAGTTCCGGGGCATCTACCCGTAGAGGGAATAGCTAAGGCGGACGTGTCGTTCGGGGCGTCGACGTGGCACTGAACATCGTCGTCTGTATGAAACAGATTCCGAACCCCGACCTTCAGTTCCAGGTTTCCAGTGACGGGAAGGACATCAAGCGCGACGCGCTGAACTACAAGATCAACGGCGCGGACGAGTACGCGCTGGAAGAGGCCGTGCGCATCAAGGAGAAGCATGGCGGGACAGTGACGGCGGTGACCGCAGGTCCCAAGAGGACGGAGCAGATGCTCCGCGAGGCCATCGCGAAGGGCGCGGACAAGGCCGTGCGCATCGCATTCGACGATCCCGCCGCCATCGACGCGTTCCAGATCGCGCGGATCCTCGCCGCGACGATCGCCAAGCGCCCCCACGACCTGGTCCTCATGGGCGTGCAGAGCGACGACTATTCTCACTCCGCGACCGGCGTGCTCGCTGCGGGTTTCCTCGGCGTCCCCCACGCGTCCGTCGTCACGCGGGTCGAGGTGAAGGAGGCCGGGCTGAAGGTCTGGCGGGAGCTCGAGGGCGGGGACCAGGAGGTCGTTTCGCTCGCGCGTCCCGCGCTGCTGACCATCCAGTTCGGGAGCAACCAGCCGCGATATGCGGCGCTCCCCGCGATTATGAAGGCCGCACGGCAGCCCATCGAAGAGGTGACCTCGGCGGCCCTCGGCCGGGCATCCTGGGATGAGTTCCGCGGTCCCTATACGATGGCGGTGCGTAGGGTGTCGCGACCTGAAGTGAAGAGCCATGCGGAGATGATCGGCGGGTCGGTTTTGGACCAAGCGAGGGCCGTGGCAGTGCTGTTGCGCGAGAAGGGACTCTTCCGAGGCTGACCATGGCCGCAACGATCCTCGCGGTCGCGGAGCATCGCGACGGGAAGGTCGTCGGCTCCACGTACGAGCTTGTCGCCAAGGGGCGCGAACTCACCGCCAAGACCGGGGGAACGCTCCGCATGGTTCTCCTCGGACACGGCGTGGACTCGCTGGCGGCGGAGGTCGCATCGCACGGCGTGGACGTGCTTCACGTCGACCATGCCGCGTTGGCGGCGTACACGGCTGGCGGCTACACGCAGGCGTTGGCAGGCTTGCGCTCGACGGCGAAACCGCGCGTCGTTCTCTTCGCGCACACGACCCAGGGGTACGACGTCGCCCCGCGGGTGGCGGCGGAGTGGAACGCGCCCATCATCGCGAACTGCGTGGACGTTGCGATGGAAGGCGAAACCCTCGTCGCCCACCGCAAGATCCTCAACGACAAGATGGCGGTCGAACTCGAGGTCCGGAGCGAGCAACCGTACATCGTCACGATGCGGCCGGGGTCCGTGAGGCCGGTCGGGCCAGGTGCGCGGGGGACCGTCGCGCGGGTGGACGTGCCGGTCGACGCCGCCAAGAACGGGCGCGAGTTCCTCGCCGTCGAGAAGCCGCAGATCGCCGACATCGACATCGCCTCTGCAGATATCGTCGTGAGCGCGGGACGGGGCATCCAGAAGAAGGAGAACCTGAGGATCGTCGAGGAGCTCGCAAAGGCCCTCGGCGGGGTGGTGGGCGCATCGCGCCCGCTCACCGATCTGGAGTGGCTCCCGAAGACCCGCCAGGTGGGCCAGAGCGGGAAGACGGTCCGGCCGAAGCTCTACATCGCGTGCGGAATCAGCGGCGCGATGCAGCACATCGCGGGAATGAAGGACGCCGGGCTCATCGTCGCGATCAACACGGACCCGAGCGCCCCGATCTTCGAGGTTGCACATTACGGCGTGGTCGCGAACGTCCTCGAATTCGTCCCCGCGCTTGTGAAGGAGCTGAAGGGCGCCTGACGCCGCGCGAACGTCCGGTGACAGCCGCGCGAGCGCGGACCGAATCACGTTCGCGAATCGCGGCGTAGGATTCACTAGTAGGGGCCTCGTCCGAAGGATCCGATGTGGCTCGAGCGCCTCTACGACGAGTTCACGACCCCGACACGCGGCCGCGCAGACCCTCGGATGTTCCTCGGGATCGCATTCGTCGCGCTCGGCGTGCTCATCTTCGTCGTCGGAGGCGTGTTCGCGGCGATGACGGGACGATCGGGCTCCGTGGTGTTCGCGGCCGGATTTATTCTCTTTCTGCTCGGCGCGTTCGCTTTCCTCGCGCTGGGTTCGCGCCAGGCTGGCCGAGGCGGCGCGGGCACGAACCGCGCGTGCCCGAAGTGCGGCGCTCCGCCAGGCGCCGTCATGTCGGCCCACGGGCTCACGAAGTGCCCGCAGTGCGGCGAGCCCTACTTCGCGTCGTGACGAATCAGATGGCCCAGCGGCCCTGCTCGATGACCGTCTTCCCCGCGATCTCCACGTTGGCAGCCGAGTGGAACGCGTAGAACCCGTACGAGCTCTTGTTCGTCCCGTCGACCCCGCGGTTGTCCCCGATGCCGATCGTCACGGACCCGGCCGGAATCGTGTTCTGGAGGAACCCGGACTTCGCCTTCGCGTTGATGCCGAGGGCGAACGCGCCCAGGACGTCCTTCCCGCCCGTCCCCGCCTCCCAGCCGGTCTGGGCATTGTTCAGGTTCTTCTTGGCGGTGTAGTCCGTCACGCGGCCGTTCTCGAACGTCCACGCCAGTCCCTCGATGAGCTTGCCCATCTGCGGGATCTTCACATCGGAAACGATCGTTCCCTTCGCGCTGTCCTCGACCGTGGCCACCCAGACGTCCCCGGCGGGTAGACTCGCGTCGCGGTTCTCCGCGGCGAAGTCCTCATCGCTGATGACGCCGTCGTTCACGTGCGCCTTCCTCGAGCCTCCCGCGAGGCGGAAGCGCAGGTCCGTGCCGTTGTCCGCGGTGATGCGCACGCTCACGGGAACAGAGAGGAGGCCCGCGACGGTCTTCCCGAACTTCTCCATCTGGCGGTAGTTGATGGCGATCGCGTTCTCCACGCCCCGCTTCCAAGCGGCGTAGTTGAATCCGTAGCGCGCGGCGCGTTCGCGGGTGACCTGGCCGAGGGCGATCCCGACGCTCTTCGGCTTCGTCTCCAGCCACTTGTCGGTGTGGGCCTGTTCGCTCTGGTTCGAAGCCTCCCAGCGCTCGCGCGGGACCTTCGCCATCCGGGTGGGGTCCTTCGGGCCGCCCAGCCAGATGTACGACTGCGTGTACTCCGCGAGGCCGAGGCAGTGCGCGGACGTCTTCCGCAGGTTGTCGAGGCTGTAGTTCTTGTACTGCCCGTAGAACACCTCGTCCGTCTCGAGCAGGGTGATCGGGTCGGCGCCCGCCTTCTGGCACTCGAGGGCGACCTGTTCCGCGAGCTCGATCGTATGCGGATACGTCGAGATTGTCACGACCTCGTACTCCTTCGGTCTCAGGCTGTCCTTCACGATGCTCTTTGCTAGCTGTTGCGCGGTCGGCAAGGAGATTCCCCCGGCTGGTCACCCCCGCGAACGTTCTTGAACTTGACGCCCAGAAGTCACTTATCTTCCGAGGCCCTACCCCCCTCAGGAGGAGTATGGAGCCCCTTTCCGACGCCGACATCGCCGCCAAGCTGAAGGGCAGCCCCGCGTGGAAGCGTGTCGGGAACGCAATCGAGCGCACATGGAGGTTCGAGACGTTCCTCGAGGCCGTCGCGTTCATGGACCGCGTGTTCGCCCTTGCAGAGGAGGCCGACCACCATCCGGACCTCCTCAACTCTTGGACGAAGGTCCGCGTGCGCTTCACGACCCACGATGCGGGCGGGCTGACGAACCGGGACTTCAAGATGGCGGCGAAGGTTGACGGGATCGGGTAGGAGTGCGATGACGACCGGAGAAGGCCCGTAGTCAGTCGTGGCCTGGACCGGCCAGCGTATCTAGCCCGTCCGTTCCCTTAGGGTCGAAGGTCAGCCCACCGAACGATACAGCAGTTCCGCGATGTCCGCCCGCTCGAGCTGTTTGTCCGCGTCCTTCGTCTTGGCGGCGTCGTCCATCATGATGAGGCAGTAGGGGCACGCGGTGGCGACCACGTCCGCCTTCGTCTCGAGCACGTGGCTCAACCGGCGGTGGTTGACCTTCTCTCCGATCGTCTCCTCCATCCACATCCGCGCGCCCCCCGCGCCGCAACAGAACCCTTTGTCCCGGCATCGCGACATCTCCACCGTCTTGAGGAGCGGGATCGCCTCGAGGACCCGCCGCGGCTCGTCGTAGATGTCATTGTACCTGCCGAGGTAGCAGGAGTCGTGATGGGTGACGGTCTCCGCGAACGGGTTCGTCGGCCTCAGCTTCCCCCGGTCGATGAGTTCCGCGAGCAGCTGCGAGTGGTGGAGGACCTCGTAGTTGCCGCCGAACTGCGGGTACTCATTCTTCAGGGTGTTGAAGCAGTGCGGGCAGGCGGTCACGATCTTCATCACGCCGTGGCGGTTCAGGGTCGCGACGTTCTCCTTCGCGAGCTTCTGGAACAGGTACTCGTTCCCGATCCGCCGCGCGGGGTCTCCCGTACATTTCTCCTCGGGCCCGAGGATTGCGAATTTCACGCCCGCCTTCTGCAGGAGGCGCGCGAACGCCCGCGTCACCCTTTGGTTCCGTTCGTCGAACGACCCCGCGCATCCCACCCAGAACAGGTATTCCACGTCGCCGCCGTCCTCGGCGAGGGTGGGGATGCGCATTCCCTCCGCCCACTTCCCTCGCTGGTCCCAACCGATGCCCCACGGATTGTAGTTCTGTGCGATCTTGCGCATCGTCTCCTGGGCCTCGGGCGGCATCTTGCCCTGCATCAGGACCATGTGGCGGCGCATGTCGATGATCTTCGGCACGTGCTCGATGAAAACGGGGCACTCGTACACGCACGCGTAGCACGTCGTGCACGCCCAGATGCCATCCTCGGGGTGGACGGTCTGAAACATGTCCGGGAGGCCCTCCGTCTTCGCCGCCAGGATTGCCGGGCCCTGCTCGATTAGCATGTCCCTCAAGTTGACGATCAGGTGCATCGGGTCGAGCGGCTTGCCGGTCGCGTTCGCGGGGCAGGCGTCCGTGCACCGCCCGCACTCCGTGCACGCGAAGCCGTCGAGGAGCTGGCGGGGGCTCAGCTGCTCCGGACGGTGCGCGCCGAACGTCTCCGTCTTCTCGAGGCCGATGGGCCTGAGCGCCCCCTTCGGCTCAAGGTTCACGAAGAATGCGTTCGCGATCGCGAAGACGATGTGCGAATGCTTGCTGTACAGGATGTACGCGAGGAACGAGAACAGCAGGCCGACGTGGGCGGCCCAGAACACCCACCACCAGAGGGTGGGGTCCAGGCGGACGATGGAGACGCTCGCGAGCCACGCGGAGATCGGCTTCCAATCGGGCTCGAGCGCCACGCCCCTCGCGTGCTCGGCGGCGTTGAACAGCAGGAGCGAGGCTACGATGCCCAGAATGAACATCAGGACGATCGTGGCGTCGAGGAAGCCCTCGTGAAGGAGCTTCTTCGGACGGACGACGTACCGCCGGTAAAGGGCCATTCCGATGCCGACGACCGCTAGGACCGCGACCACCTCCTCGGCGAGGTATAGGTACCGGATCCATCCGAACGGCACGGGGGTCTGCCAGCCTTCCCGGTAGGCCTGCGCAGTGATCTCGAGGACGCTCGCGAAGAGGATGACGAACGCCCAGAAGATGAACGAGTGGAGGACGCCCACCGCCGTCGACCGGTACACCTTTTGCTGCACGAGGCCGTTCAAAACGAACGACTTCAGTCTTTGGGGCAGGTGGTCCCATCGTCTTTCCTCCACCTGACCCACCCGTAACAATCGGACGATGTGCACGAGACGCTGTGCGAAGACGCCGATTGACACCGCCAAGAAAGCGGTAAGGACGTAGGGGAGCCAAGGGGGCCCGGCCATCGGGGGAGGAAGGTGGAGCGGCCTTTATGCCTTCGCCGCCAACGCGATGAGCCGTTTCTCTTGGCCGGCATCAACCGACTAGATCCAGGATGCCTGTCAGATTCGAGATGCACGGACAGTCGGCACGGGACTGAGTGCCCTTGCGGTCGACGAGAACCGGTGCAATTCCCACGCTTCGCGCACCGATGACATCCTCTGCATAGGTGTTGCCCACATGGATTGCCTCGCCTGGTGCGCAACCCGCCCTACGGAGGGCGAGCCGAAACGGAGCCGGGTCCGGCTTGTTCGCGCCCGCCTCCTGGGAGCAAGTGACGCTGTCGAAGTATCCTGAGAGTCCCACTTCTTGAATCCGGGCATGAATCTCATCGGTCGCGTTCGAAATCACGTGGATTGCACGCCCGTCGCCCCGGAGGGCATCGAGGACGGCCTGGGTCTCCGGATAGAGGCGATGCCACCGCACGCGGTCGAACCGCTCCTGCACCGCCCTGGTGTGCTGCCCCGTGTGATCGTCGATCCCGAGGCGGGCGAGGACTCGCCTGTCGTACTCAGGCCAAAGTTCCTTGGTGTGCCCATGGTAGGTGAAGACGACGTCATGGAACCACGCGTTCGCTTCGTGGTACGCGACTCCGAGATCCTCGCGGCTGACATCCAGCCCTCGCGCGAGCAAGACCTCGAGCCAGACGTTCAGCGGATCCGCGATCTGCTCCGCGAGCGTGCCGCCAAAATCGAAGAACAAGGTCCGAACGCGCGCACCGCTCATAGCCGCTCGATGACCGCGCTCGCGAACTCGGAGCAGCGGACCTCCTTCGCACCTTCGGTCTGGCGCGCGAGGTCGTACGTCACGATTTTGGCGGCGATCGTCCTCTTCACGCCTTCGAGCACCATCCGAGCGGCGTCGCCCCAGCCCAGGTAGTCGAGCATCATCTGCCCCGCCAGGATCTCTGCCGTCGGGTTCACCTTGTCCTGCCCCGCGTACTTGGGAGCGGTCCCGTGCACGGGTTCGAAGAGGGCGGCGGAGTCCCCGATGTTCCCTCCCGACGCGACGCCGAGGCCTCCGACCTGGCCGGCCGCCGCGTCCGAGATGTAGTCCCCGTTCAAGTTCGGGAGCGCAAGCACATCGTATTCCTGCGTGCGCGTGAGCAGCTGCTGGAGCATGTTGTCCGCGATGCGGTCCTTGATGACGATCTGCCCCCGCGGCGGCACGCCGCTGTAGTTCTCGTCGAGGTCCTTCTCTGTGACCGTCGCGTCCGCGAACTCCGCGTTCGCGACCTCGTAACCCCAGTCGCGGAACGCGCCTTCCGTGTATTTCATGATGTTCCCCTTGTGGACGAGGGTCACGCTCCTCCGCCCGTGCTGGATCGCGTATTGGATAGCCTTGCGCACGAGCCGTTTCGTGCCGAACTCGCTGATCGGCTTGATGCCGATGCCTGCGTCGTCGCGGACGTTCACGTGCATCTCGTTCCTCAGGAAGTCGATGACCTTCTTCGCCTGGGCGCTCCCCTTCTGCCACTCGATTCCCGCGTACACGTCCTCCGTCGCTTCTCGGAAGATGACCATGTTCATCCTCTCCGGGTGCTTCATCGGGCTCGGGACGCCCGGCATCCAGAAGATCGGACGGACGTTCGCGTACAGGTCGAGGGTCTGGCGGAGGGTCACGTTGAGGCTCCGGAAACCGCCGCCGACCGGGGTTGTGAGCGGCCCTTTGAGGGCGACGACGTATTCGCGGATCGCATCGATGGTCGCCTGGGGGAGCATCTCTCCGTGTTCACTCTGCGACGCCTCGCCCGCGGGGATCTCGTAGAAGTGCAGTCGCCGTCTCCCACTGAACGCCTTCTCTACCGCTGCGGCAAGCACCTTTCGCGCGGCCCCGGTGACTTCCGGTCCGATGCCGTCGCCGACGATGAGGGGGATGATCGGATCGTCGGGCACGTCGAGCCGGTCGCCTCGGAGCCGGATCGGGTGGCCATCTTTCGGGGCTTGCAGTTCGACCGCCATGCGTGTCCCTCTGGCGGATTTCGAACGGGGTCTATTAAGATTCGGTCCGTTCAGCGGAGTTCCGCTTCGAGCGCGACGGCGTCTCCCCGAGCGAATCCCAGAGAGCGGAAGTACGTGATCACGTCGCCCGCGTCCCATTCGACGAGGGTCTTGGCGCGACGGACCCCTTTCCGGCGGAAGTGCTTGAGGAGGGAGTTTCCGAGGAGGCGGCCGATCCCCTTCCCCTGATACAGGGGGTCGACGCCGACGACGAGGATCCAGCCGACCTCGCGGTCCTCTCCGAACTCCCACGGGCGGATCTCGCCCACGATGAAGCCGACGACGGTCCCGCGGTCCACCGCCGCCAGGCAGGACGCACGGTCCCCTTTCGAGAGCCGCCTCCGCAAGTTCCGCGCGAGGCTCCCCGTGCGGCCGCTACCAGTGATTGCGCGCTCGATCCGCGAGACCGCTGCCAGGTCCGATGTCTTGAGGGGACGCACGAGGACGGTCACGGTCTCACTACTCCAGGCGGATGATCTTCACACGCTTCCCGATCCAGTCCGGCGGCAGGTACACGCGCCCGCTGTTCCCGCTGCGCTTCACGACCTTTTCGATGAGCTCGTGGCCGGCGACCTCGAACCTCGACGCCTCTGTGGAGGGCTTCCTGCGAGCCACGGGGATGAAGCTACGTTGTGGCTATTTCTACTTGTGCCCCGGAGCCATGCGCATCTGACTCGCCCCGCGATCGCGCGGGCGTGCCCAGCCCCGCCTACGGACGTTTCGCACGCTACTACGACGCCATCTACCAGGACCTGCTGGACTACAAGGCGGACTGCGACTACCTCGAGAAGCTGTTCCACGAGCGCCTCCGTCGGCGACCGGCGTCGATCCTGGACCTCGGATGCGGGACGGGGAACCACGCCATCGAGCTCGCGCGCCGCGGCTACGAGGTCGTGGGCCTCGACGTGTCGAAACCCCAGCTGGCGATTGCCCGCCAGAAAGTGAGGAGGAAGCGCCTCCCGGTGACGTTCGTCCACGGGGACATGGCGCGGTTCCACCTCCGCCGCCAGTTCGACGCCGCCATCAGCATGTTCGGCGGCTTCGGATACCTGCTGTCGGACCGCGAGGTGCTGTCCCATTTCACCTCCGTGCGCGACCACCTGCCGACGGACGGCATGTACGTGTTCGAATTCTGGCAGGAGTCCGGGGTCATCCCAGGCCGCCAGGATTGGCTCGTCCGAGACCGGCCGTATCGCCTGCTCAGGCTCAGCGAATCCACCTTCGACCGCGCCAAGCACCGCTTAACGATCGACTTCCACTTCTACGTCTTCCAGGGGAGCCGCGTCGTGGACCGCTTCTCCGAGTCCCACGCGGTACGCGTCTACTCCCTCCGGGAGATGCGGAAGATCCTGTCCCGTTCCGCGCTCGCCCTCTCCGCCGCCTATGGCGGCACCGCGACGCGGCACGGCCACGCCCCGCCGAAGAAGGCGACGTTCCGCATCACCGCAATCGCGCGGCCGGTCCCCAAGTTCCGCGCCGCGTGATCAGCGGCGGTCGATCGGAACGTACGTGGCGTCCGTCGGGCCGACGTAGTGGTCCAAGGGCCGGATGATCCGGTTCGACTGCCAGTACTCGAGACAGTGCGCGGTCCAGCCCGGGACGCGGGCGGCCGTGAAGATCGGCGTGAATACCTCGGGCGGCAGGCCGAGCAGGTAGAACGTGAGCCCGGAATAGAAGTCCACGTTCGGGTACACCCGCTTGCCCTCCAGGTTGCGCAGCATGGACTCTTGCACGGCGAGGGCGGTGTCGAACAGCGTCATGTCCCCGCCCCTCTCCGCGAGCTTCTTCGCATACTCCTGGAGGATGAGGGCGCGGGGGTCGAAGTTCTTGTACACGCGGTGGCCGAAGCCGGGCACCTTCTCCTTCTGGGAGAGCGCCTTCTCCACGTACGTGTTCGCGCTCGCGGGGCTGCCGATCTTGAGGAGCATGCGGATCGCCTGCTCGTTCGCCCCCCCGTGGAGGGGCCCCTTCAGCGTGGCGATCGCCGCGATGATCGTGGAGTAGAGGTCCGCGAGGGTGGAGGCCGCGACGATCGACGCAAACGTCGACGCCGCCAAACTGTGGTCCGCATGGAGGATGAGGGCCACGTCCATCGTCCTCGCGTCGAGCGGGTCCGGCTCCTTGCCGGTGAGCATGCGGAGGAAGTCCTCCGCGTGGCTGCGCTCGGGGTCGGGCGGGATGGGCCGCTTGCCCTGCTGGATCCGATGGTACGCGGCCACGAGGGTGGCGACCTTGGCGGTGAGGCGCTGGGCCTTCCGCAGGTTCGCGTCGCGGGAGGCATCGGCGACCTCGGGATCATAGCTTGCGAGCACGGAGACGGCGGAGCGCAGGGCGTCGATGGGCAAGGTGCCGCGGGGCAGCTTCCGCAGGAGGTCCACGATGTCCTCGGGCACCGTCCGCGCCTCCGCGAGGGCGCGGCGGAACGTCAGGAGCTCGTCCTGGCGCGGGAGCCGCTGGTTCCACAGGAGGAAGCACGTTTCCTCGAAGCTCGAGTGCTTCGCGAGTTCGCGGATGTCGTATCCCACGTAGAGGAGGCGTCCCCTTACCCCGTCCACGAGGCAGATGCGGCTCTCCTTGACGTAGACGTCCTCGAGCCCGAGCACGACCTCGGGCCGCGGCTCCGTGACGCCCGTGCCCAATCGTCCCCCTGGACTCATCGACAAGTGCCGTGGAAAGTAGCGCGCGCCCCACTTAATCATTGCGTCATGACGTTGCGAGCTAGAAACCGCGCAGGAGGCTGTCCACCATGAGAGCCACGAGGATCGCCGCCAAATACGGCCCCGAGGCCCGATAGCCGATCCACGCGTTCTGGACGGTCGGGGACCTCAGGAAGCGGATCGCGAAGGCCAAGAGGACCGCACCCGCCACGATCGCGACGGCGAGGTACGCGAACCCGGACACTTGCAGGACCCAGAAGAGGAGGGCGAACGGCGGGACGATGGCGGTGGAGGCCACGATCCACGCCACCGTCGTCTTCTCGTCCATCACCACGGGGAGCATCGGGATCCCCGCCCGCCGATAGTCGTCCCTGCGGACGTACGCGAGCGCCCAGAAGTGGCCCGGGGTCCACAGGAAGACGAGGAGCGCGATGAGGAGCGCCCCGAGGCCGACCGCCCCCGAGGCCGCGGCGCTCCCTGCGAGCGCGGGGCAGGAGCCCGCAAGTCCCCCGATCACGATGTTCGAGACGTGCTTGCGTTTCAGCGCAATCGTGTAGACGAAGACGTAGACGACGAAGCCGAGGGCGATGAACGCGGCGGTGAGGAGGTTGATCGCTAGCGCGAGGGCCATCGACGCCGCCAGAAGAAGGAACCCAAGGACGAGCGCGTGGAAGGGCCGCACGCGACCCGAGGGGATCGGGCGGCGGCTCGTCCGGGCCATCAAGCCGTCGAGGTCGCGGTCCACGTAGTGGTTCACGGCGCTCGCGCCCCCCGATGCGAGGAGGCCGGAGGCGAGGAGGATCGCGAACGGCAACGGCTCGATTGCGGGGCCGGTCGTCACGAGATAGCCGGACGCTGCGACGAGGAGGATCAGCGCGGCGATCCTCAACTTGAGAAGGGACAGGTAGTCGCGCAGGGGCGTGACCACGGGCGTTTCAACCATCGTCTGTACATAAGGCTTGGCTGGCACCGATGGCACCGGTTCTGTTACCGAAGATGTTATACGTGGTTCTCTCATGCGCGCCGCCGGATGGAGGACGGGCACGCCGCTCAGGGCGGTTCCGAGCACGCGGCTCACCACACGTCCATCTGGCCGTTCGTCCTCGCCTTGGCGGGCGGCTTCGGCTTCGGGGGGCTCGCGACCCAGTTCTGGCTGTTCGTGGGTGTGGGCGTCGCCCTCCTCATCTTGGGGGTCGGCGGCTGGGTGCGGCAAGACCTCCGCGGGATCTCCTTCGCGGTGAAACAGGAGTCCGAGGACCACCCGTTCACCGGCATCAGCGTGCGCAAGCTCGGGATGTGGCTGTTCATCATCTCCGAGGTGTTCTTCTTCACGGGCCTGATCGCGGCGGGCCTCGCGCTCCGCGTCCGCGCGCCCTTCTGGCCGACCCCGGGCTCTTCCGAGTTCCCGCTGAACATCCCCCTCACGGCGATCAACACGTTCGTCCTGCTCGCGAGCAGCTTCACCATGGCCGAGGCGGTCCACAGCGCGCAGGTCGGGAAGCAAGGCCACCTCCGGTTGTTCCTCGGACTGACCCTCGGGCTCGGGGCGTTCTTCGTCGGGATTCAAGTCTACGAGTACAGCAAGCTCTTCGCGGAGAACCTGACCCCATGGCCGAACCTCATCCGACCCGAGCTCGGCACGTTCGGGACCGCGTTCTACGCGCAGACGGGGTTCCACGGGGCCCACGTCGCGGGCGGCCTCCTCGGGCTCGCGTACCTGAACGCGATGGCGTGGAAGGGACGATACGGGAAGAAGAACTACGAGGGCGTCGAGGTCGTCGGACTCTACTGGCACCTCGTGGACGTCGTGTGGATCTTCCTGTTCCCCCTCATGTACCTGATCGGGCGGTGACCATGGCGACCACGACGAGAGCGGCGCGCAGGATGGACGCGGTCGCCCACGAGCTCAAGAGGCCGTACGTGGCCGTCCTGGCCTTCCTTGCGGTCGTCACCGTCGTCGAGGTTCAGATCCCCACCTTCGGCCTCGCATGGGGCATCTCCAGCGAGCTGCAGATCGTCTTCCTCATGGGGACCGCGGTCATCAAGGCCGCCATGGTCGCGTTGTACTACATGCACCTTCGATACGAGCCGCGCGTCCTCCGCCTGCTCCCCGTGGGCCCGCTCGTCTTCGTCGCACTGCTCATCGTCGTCGTCGCGTTGGACTAGGACGGAAACTATTTACGCGCACCACCTTTAGGCGGCGATACCGGGGTTCATCCGTGGCCTACCCGACGATCGAGAAAGTCGGCGTGGAGGCGGGGGTCGTCGCGGAGTATCCGACCTGGAAGCAGTTCCTCCTGAAGTGGCTCACGACGACGGACCACAAGCAGATCGGCATCCTGTACATCGTGTTCTCATTCGGGTTCTTCATCCTCGCGGGCATCCTCGCGATGTTCATCCGCGCGGAGCTCGCGACGCCCGGCCCGACGATTCTCACGGACCAGCAGTACGCGCAAATCTTCTCGACCCACGGGACGTCGATGATCTTCCTCTTCATCATCCCCGTCTTCGTCGGCTTTGCGAACTACTTCGTGCCCCTCATGATCGGGGCGAAGGACATGGCGTATCCGCGGATCAATGCGCTCGGGTTCTGGATGCTCCCGCCCGCCGCCGTCCTTATCTGGATCGGCCAGGCGGACGCCGGATGGACGGGGTACCAGCCGCTGACGCAGAGGAACCTGACCCCGGGCAATGGGGTGGACCTCTGGCTCGCGGGGCTCCTGATGGTGGGGACCTCTTCGATCCTCGGCGGCCTCAACTTCCTCGTGACGATCGTCAAGCTGCGCAGGCCCGGGATGACGTTCTGGAAGCTTCCCTTGTTCGTGTGGGCCGTGATGACGACGTCGATCATGGTCGTCATGGCGACCCCCGTGCTCGCGAGCGCCCTCACGCTCGCGTTCCTGGATCGGAGCGTGGGGACATGCTTCTTCAACGCTGCCCAGGCGTGCGCGGGGAACGAGGGGCACGCGATTCTCTGGCAGCACCTCTTCTGGTTCTACTCCCACCCCGCGGTGTACATCATGGTCCTCCCGGCGATGGGCGTCATCAACGAGGTGCTCCCCAAGATGGTGCGCCGCCCGCTGTTCGGGTACAAGGCGATGGCGATCGCGATCTTCAGCATCGGCTTCATCGGGTTCATCGTGTGGGCGCACCACATGTTCACGACGGGCCTCTCGCTGTCGATCCGGGCCCCGTTCATGATCGCCACCATGGCCGTCGCGGTCCCCACGGGTGTAAAGATCTTCAGTTGGCTCGCGACGATCTGGCGTGGCAGCGTCAGCTTCAAGACACCCCTGCTCTGGGCGGTGGGGTTCATCGCCCTCTTCACGATCGGCGGCATCAACGGCGTGTACCAGGGCTCCATCCCCGTGGACTACAAGCTGCAGGAGACGTACTGGGTCGTCGCGCACTTGCACTACGTCCTGTTCGGCGGCTCCGTCATGGGCCTGTTCGCGGCCGCGTACTTCTGGTTCCCGACGATCACGGGCCGCATGTACAACGAGCGCCTCGGCCAGATCCATTTCGTGTTGACGCTCGTCGGGATGAACCTGGCCTTCTTCACGCAGCACTTCATCGGGCTCAGCGGGATGCTCCGCCGGACCTTCGACTACACGGCCGAGCTCGCCTACTGGCCCGAGCTCGCCCCGCTGAATCTGCTCTCGTCGATCGGCGCGTTCCTCCTCGGGTTCGGCCAGCTGCCGTTCTTCTACAACATGATCGTCAGTCGGTGGCATGGCCGCGTGGCTCCCGCGGACCCGTGGGCGTGAGCCCGTGCGCCTTCTGAGGGGCCTCGCGATCGCAACCGCCGTCGGGGCATGGGCGGTGATCGTGGTCGGGGGATACGTGACAGCGACGAACAATGGGCTCGCGTGTCGGAACGTGATTGACTGCGGAGAGGCACGCGCGGGGGCCGAAACTGAGATCTCCCATCGCCTCGCCGCGTGGGTCGAGGGGTTCCTCGTCCTTTCCCTCCTCATCGTCGTCCTTCGGACCTATCGATCGTGGCGCACCGTACGTAACCTCACGTCGCTCTCGTTCGCCCTTGTCACGGGCCAGGCGGTGGTCGGTATGCTCTCCGTGTATTCGGGCTTCGAGGCCTATGCATGGTACCCGGTCTTGGTCACCCTTCATCTCGGGATCGCGACGCTGTTCCTTGCCGTCGTGGTGCTGAACGCAGCGACGATTCTTCGAGGGATGCCTCCCGTTCCCTCGATACCGTCGTCTCCTCGCGCTGAGAATGCCGCCGAAAGCAGCTGACGTCGAATGTTCATTCCTCACGGCGGCGCGCGTGACGGGCGACGAACGCCAGCGTCGCGGGGATGCCGATCGCGAACGTGATCGCCGCCATCTCGAACAAGGGGACTTTTTCGCTGACCGAGGACCCTCCGGCGCCGACCGCGTACGGCGCCTCCATCCCGAGCTCCCGATGGCCGGGGACCGCGCACCAGTAGTGACCGCCCGCGTCCGTCTCGAGGTCGAACGGGCCGATCACGACGGATTGTCCAGGCGGGATGAGGGCGGACCAGCCCAAGTCCTCATACACCCCGTCCATCGCGAAGTTGTGGGCCTGACTTCCGACGTTTCGCAACAGGAACTTCACCTGCCCCTTCGGGAGGACGAGCGGATTCGGACGGACCGTGTACTCCTCGAACTCGATGAGGAACGCCACCGTGACGTTGAGCGTCCCGACCATCAGGTTCCCTCGCGCGGTCGTGTTCGTGGGGCCGTACGGGATGTCCATGTCCGATGGGACGTCGACCGTCACATTCAGCCACGCGTGTCCGAACGCGGGCACGGGCACCTCCTGGCCGACGGGGGCGTCAATGCGGAACGTGTACGCTTGCGAGTTGTTGTTCCAGATTCGAAGGCGCAGGGGTTCGCCGTCCGTCGCGTTGATCCGCTGCGGGTCGATGCTCCACGGGGGACTTCCGAAGCCGCGGAGCTCGACGTTCGTGAAGGGGATGAGCGGTGGCGGCGGCCCGTACGGTTTCCGGCCGACCTCCGGCTCGAACACGTGGATCGTCGCGCGCATGCCATGGTGGCCGATTCCGCAGAACTCGGCGCACTGCGTGAGGTAGTCCCCGGCCACGTCGACGCGGGTCCACACCGTGTTGACCTTGTGAGGGATCGCGTCGATCTTGACGCCGAGCTGAGGCAATGCGAAGGAATGGATCGTATCGTTCTGGGCCGAGGTGACCTTGAAGACGACCACGATACCGCGCTGGAACCACGCCTCGCCGATCGTCTCGGTCCAGTTCAGCTCGTCGACCCCCGGCTCCTCGTACTTGAACCGCCACGTGAAGCGCTCGCCCGTCACGTGGATCGTCGCGTCCGCTGGCGGTATGGAGTCCGTGTAGAGGAGGACGGGGAACGAGATCAGGGTGATGATGACGAGGATGACGATGGGGAATGTCGTCCAGAGGATCTCGAGTTTGCGGTCTCCCTCCGAGTGGCCCTCGGGGCCGCTCGGCCTCGGGGGCGACGCGCCCTGGCGATACCGCCACAGAAAGTAAAAGAGGGCTCCGTAGACGATCGCGGAGACGGCGAGGGCGAACCACGTGATCGCCCAGAACAGCTCTTGGATCTGGCGCTCGGACGGGCTCGAAGCCTGCGCGGAACCCGCGAGAGCAAGAATTGCGAGGCACCCGAGGAGGAGGAACGCGCCGCGCCGCGCCATGTGAGGCAGCGAAGAGGGTGCGCGGTAAAAACCTTTCTCGATGCGCCCGGCTCCCTCAGGCGCGTCTGCGCGCGGCGAAAAGGATTAAGCGGAAACCCGCCTTGCGCGCGGCGTGGCGAAACCCCGGGAGGCCCGCGGGTGGTTCGTTTACTCCGTGGCGGTCGGCGTCGCCTTCCTCACCCTCGCCTTTCGCCTGTACTATGCGGCCGGGGCGACCTCGCCGTTCCTCGTCCTCGACTTCATCGACGTGCCGTTCGTGATCGCGGTGCTCGCGGGCGCCTTGGCGGTGGTCGGCCTCCTCCAGGCCCTGTGGTACTCCTTTGTGACGCCCAACGGCCCCGTCCTCTTCGTGGCCTCCCTGCTGATGTTCATCGTCGGGTTGCTGCACTTCTACGCCCTGCCGAACCACCTCGCGAGGCGCGATGTGTTCCTCCTTCAGTTCTTGGCGGCGTTCGTCGTCTTCGTGTACGTGCCGACCCTCTCGTGGGGCTCGAAACCGTTCGTGGGCATCGGGATCGCGGGGGCGTTGGCGCTCCTCGCCGCTTCCCTTTACGGCCCGATCACCCAATCCGTCTCGTTCACGGACGTACTCCTCCTCGCCACGCTCGCGGCGGAGGGTCTCCTTGTCTTGACGCTGCTCCGCCTCGGGCAGGTGACGTTCATGCCCAAGTCGGCGGCGACGGCGTGATCAGTCGCCCACCACGGGGACGGTCGCCTCTTCCTTCGCCCGGAGGGCTCGGATCACGGGCTTCGTTGACACGATGTGCCGCTTCATCCGCAGCCGCTCCGGGGAGATCCCCATCGCGAGCCCCACGAGTTGCGGGAGGTGCAGGATCGGCAGGTCGATGCGCGCTCCGGCGACCTTCTCCGCCTTCCCCTGGTACATGTCGAGATTGATGTGGCACAACGGGCACGACGTCGTCATGACGTCCGCGCCCTTACCCTTCGCCACGAGCATGTTCTTCGCATTCATCCGCATCGAGGCGTCCTCGTTCACGAACGTGATCGGGAAGCCGCAACACTTCTTGCGTTCCTCGTAGTCCACGGGCTTTCCGCCGAGGGCCTCGATCAGCCTCTCGAAATACGCGGGCCGGTCCGCATCGTCGTGCCCGTGCAAGGTTCCCGGCCGGATTAGCTGACACCCGTAGAACGACGCGACGTTCAGCTCCGACAGGTCCACCTTCACGCGCTGCTGCAGTTCTGCGAGCCCGACCTCCTCGACGAGGACCCACAGCAGGTGCTTGATCGCGACGGTCCCGTTGTACCGAAGGCCAACCTCCGCGAGCATCTTGTTGACGTCCTTGAGCTTCTTCGCGTCCGATTTGAGCTCCTGGTTCGAGCGATCGAGGTTGAACTGGCATGTGGAGCACACGGTCAGGATGTCGAGGTGCTGCTTCTCGGCGATTGCGAGGGTCCGGGCGTTGAGCGCAAGGGCCAGGTCGTAGTTCACGTCCTGCACGAACCCGGCGCCGCAGCACGTGGCGTCCTCGAGTTCGACGAGTTCGATCCCCAGCACGTCCGAGATCAGTTTCGTGCTCACGTCGAGTTCCTTGCAGCTGTCCTGCCCGACGCAGCCCGGGAAGTACGCGTATTTCATCGCCTCGCCTCCTTTCTCTTCTTGCGCTCGACCAGCTTCGCGAGCTTCTTGACGTCCTCGATCCCCTTGATCGGTCTCTTGCGGATCTCGGGAATCTTCCCGCGCATGACGACCTTCGCAGCGACATCGCGCTGGCGGAACATGCCCCTCCCGCCAAGGGACTTGTTCGCCGTCGCGAACTCGTTGAGCTTGCCCGATTTCAGAATCGTGTCGTAGAACGCGATCGCATGTTTCGAGCCCTGGCTCTGGATGCCCGCCTCGATCGCCATCTCACGCATCCGCATGATCGCGTCCATCGGCTTCACATGGATGGGGCACACCTCGTTGCAGTAGAGGCACGTGTCGCAGTCCCAGATCCCATTCGCCTCGCTGTAGGCCATGAGGCGGCCGTGCTGGCTCTCGTCGCGCTCGTCGGCGACGAACCGATAGGCCTTCGCGAGGGCCGCCGGTCCCAGGAAGTCCGGGTTCGCCTCCCTCGAGGTGCACTCGCTGAGGCAGGAGCCGCACATGATGCAGTCCTGCGCGATCTTGAGGGGTTCCATCTTCGCCTTGGGCACGATGTACGGCCCCGTCGGGACCTTGCGGCCGGCCTGCAGGAACGGGTCGATGTCGCGGACGCTGTCCCAGAACGCACCCATGTCGACGACGAGGTCCTTCAGGACCGGCATGTTCTTCATTGGCTCCACGACGAGATAGCCGTCGCGGTCGAGGAGCGGCTTCGCCTGCATGCTGCACGTGAGCCCGGTGCGGCCGTTCACGTGCATCGCGCACGAGCCGCAGATCGCGGACTGGCACGACCGACGGAACGAGAGCGACGGGTCCTCACCGTAGTGGATGTCGTGGAGAAGGTTGAGGACGGTCCTCCCCGGCGCCGCATCCACCTCGAACTCGTCGTACCTCGGCTTTGGATCCTGCTCCGGGTCGAACCGGTAGACGCTGATCGTCGCCACTAGTACGTCCGCTCCTTCGGTTCCCAGTTGGTGATCCGCACCGGCTCGTACGTGATCTCGGTGCGGCCTCCGCGCTGCCACGCGAGGGAGTGCTTCAGCCAGTCTGCGTCGTCCCGCTTCGGGTAGTCCGTCCGCGAGTGTGCTCCCCGGCTCTCTTGCCGGATGAGAGCGCACTTCGAGATGACCTCGGCTTGGTCCAGGAGGTTCTTCAGTTCGACGGCCTCCAGGAGCGCGTAATTAAACATCTTGTTCTTCGCGCCCACGCGTACGTTCTCGTAGCGGCGCTGCAGGTCGTGGACGGCGCCCACCGCCAGCGACATGTCCGGCTCGTTCCGGTAGATGCCGACCTTCTCCCACATGACCTTCTTGAGCTCCTGCCGGATGCGCTCCGTGCTCTCCTTCCCCTCGGAGGCCATCAGGCCGTCCATCCGTCGGTCGTCCGCCGCCAGGGCGGCCGCACCGCCTGCGACCTGCTCGTGTCCCTTCGAGAAGGAGGCCGCCGCCACACCCGCGAGCCGACCGAACACGATGCACTCGAGGAGGGCGTTGCCCCCGAGGCGGTTCGCCCCGTGCAGGCTGACGCACGCGCATTCTCCCGCCGCGTAGATCCCCGGGACGGCCGTCGCGCCCGCGTTGTCCGTGGCGATGCCGCCCATCATGTAATGCTGCGCGGGCTCGATCGGGATCGGCTTCTCCGCAGGGTCAACGCCCGCGAAGTTCACCGCGAACTCGTGCACCTCCGGGAGACGCTCCCGGATGCGCTCCGCTCCAAGGTGGGTCAGGTCGAGGTCCACGTAACCCTCGGGATACGCGCGGCCCTCGTTCGCCTCCGTCTGGATTGCGCGGGAGACGATGTCGCGGGGGGCCATGTCGAGCATCTTCGGGGAATAGCGCTCCATGAACCGCTCCCCCTTCGCGTTCTTCATTATGCCGCCCTCGCCGCGCGCGGCCTCCGTGATGAGGATGTTGGGGCCGTGGAGCGACGTGGGGTGGAACTGCACGAACTCCATGTCCTTCAGCGCGCAGCCCGCGCGGAGCGCCATCGCGAGGCCGTCGCCCGTGCAGGTGACGGCGTTCGTCGTCTTCCCGTACATCTGCCCGCCGGGGCCCGTGCAGATCACGACGGCCTTCGCCTGGAACTCGTCCAGCGTCCCGTCGGCGACGTTGTACGCGATGATGCCCGCGAACCGGCCCTCCTCGACGATGAGGCTCGTGCCCGCCCATTCCGTGTAGACCATGATGTCGTTCGCGACGAGCTGCTCCCAGGCGGTCTGCATGAGCGAGAGGCCCGTGCGGTCGCCCGCGAAGTACGCGCGCGGTAGGCCGTGCCCCCCGAACGGGCGGTTGAACAGCTTGCCGGCCTCGTCCCGCGAAAACGGCGTGCCGAGGTGGTCCATCTCGACGACAGCTGCCGCCGCCTCCCGGCACACGATCTCGACGCTGTCCTGGTCCGCCAAGTAGTCCGAGCCCTTGATCGTGTCGAACGCGTGGCCCTCCCACGAATCTCCCTCTGCGAGGGCCGCATTGATGCCGCCCGCGGCCGCGACGGTGTGGGATCGGAGTGGGTGGAGCTTCGAGACTATCGCCACGTCCACTCCGGCCGCGGCCGCGGCCCGCGCCGCCATTGCGCCGGCGAGGCCTCCCCCCAACACGAGGACATCATGACGGTGCATATGGGAAACCACGCGTAGAAAGGGGGAATGCTCTTTAAGGCTACCCCATAGACTGTATCGTCGGGTTACGCCGCCCTCGGTCGCTTCACGTCTGCGTCGCACAAATCGTATACGGGACAGATTTCGCAGCGCGGGCGGCGGGCCTGGCACACGTCGCGTCCGAACTGGATGAGGACGAGGTGCCCCCTCGCGCGCTGTCTCGGGGGGATGAGGTCCTTCAGTTTGGCGGTGATCTCTTCGTAGCGCGCCCGGCGGACGAGCCGCCACCGTTGGGCGAGGCGTACGATGTGCGTGTCCACGGGCATCGTGTCCCGTCCGGCGAACAGGCTGAGCCACACGTCCGCGGTCTTGGGGCCGATCCCGGGGAGGTCCATGAGTGCCGCACGCGCGGCGGTGGTCGGCACATCGAGGAGATTCGCGAGGTCCCCGTCGTATCGCCGAAGGACTTCTCGCGCGAGATGTCGAATCCTGGGCACCTTCTGAGGCGCGAGTCCCGCGGGCCGAAGGATTCGCACAAGTCTGGCGGCGTTGGCCTGGGCAATCGTCGCGGGCCGCACGGGCATCTCCGCCGCCAACGCGTGCATCACCTTCCCGGTGATCGCGTCCGTGCTGTTCTGACTCATGACGATCGAGACGAGGATCTCGAATGGGTCCATGCCCTCGGCCCAATTCGTGACTCGGAGTCGCCGCCAAAGAACGGTGAACGCCTTCCGGAAGGAGGCGTCGTCCACCGCCTCACCCCTGGACGAACGACCGCATCATCGTGAACATGTTCCGCGGCCGTTCTCGCAGGCGCCGCAGGAAGTACGGGAGCCAGTTCGGCCCGTACGGGATATATTCGCTGACGCGCAGGCCCTTCGCCCTCAGCTCCCGCTTTAAAGGCTCGCGCACCCCCTTGAGCATCTGGAACTCCCAGATCCGCCGGTGGGTTTCCGCGAGCTTGATCGCCTGATCGATGAAGGTGCCGTCGTGAGTCCCCACGGCAAACCGGTCGCCGTTTTCGAACAACGTCTTGAGGAGTCTGCCGTACGCCCTGTTCACATCGGCAGGCGTTTGATGCGCGATCTCAGCCGGCTCGCGATAGGCTCCCTTCGTCAACCGCACTTTGCCACCGATCTTTAGCAAGCGGTCCAGGTCCTCCGGGGTACGCTTCAGGTTTGCTTGGAGACACACGCCGACGTCGTGGTGGCGGCGATGAAGGTCCTCATAGATGGCAAGCGTCTCCTCCGTGAAGCGCGAGCCTTCCATGTCGAGCCACAGGAAGCCGCCCATCGCCCGGATCCGATCGAACAGCGGCAGCACCATCGAGTCGCAGTACGAGCGCCCGAACTCGAGGCCGAACTGGGACGGCTTGATGGACACGGTCGCGCGGAGTTTCTCCTTATCGATCGCGTCGAGGATCCGCTGATAGTCCCGCAACGTGGCCTCGACCTTGGCCTTCTCCTTGTAATGCTCGCCGAGCAGGTTCAGAATCCCGTCGTACCCGCGCGCGTTGGCGGCCTTGGTCGCGCGTACGGCGTCCCCAATTTCTTCCCCCGCGACGAATTGCCCCGCGAACCGGATGAGGAGGCCCACAGGTTCCGGGAGACGAGTACGCGGATTAAGGATTGCGGGACGGCCACGGGAGCGGTGTCACGGCAACGGGCTGAAGCCGCCAAAGCCGAGCAGGATGAGGACTCCATAAAGGATGCTCAGGGAGGCCGCGACGACGGTGACCGCGCGCCGCACGCGCCGCTCATCCCACCTCTGAAGCGGGTATGAGAGCGCGAGGCCGAATGAGATCATGCCGATCACGACGCCCGCGCTGAACACGGCCACGCCAAGGATGAGGCCCGCTAGGGACGTGACGCTGAGCGCGGAGACGAACAGGATCAGAAGCTCGTCATTGCTCGCAAGGCCGTGTACGATCCCGATACCGAACATCGCCCCATGGTCCCGGTATGGCCGCGGGTGGACGTGGAGGTGCTCGTGCTCCGCCTCCTCGTCGTGGCGGTGGCGGTGGGCATGGCCGAACTTCGGGAGGATCTCGAACTCCCACGCGAGGCTGAGGAACCCCAGGGCGATCAGCATCACCGCAACCGCGATTTCGAGGGGCTCGAGGACCGACTTCAGAAACGTGTCCCGCCCGATGTAAAGGAGGACCGTAATGATCGACGCGGTCGCCATGTGGCCCGCTGCCCAACTGACACTCATCAGCGTCGTCTTCCGGAGGCTCGTGCTCCGCGCGAGGAAATTAGACACCGCCACGAGGTGGTCGGCGTCGTAGCTGTGCTTGAAGCCGAGCGCTACCGCCAATACGATGAACAGAATCGGGTCCATGCCGAATCCCGGCGCGGTGGCCGGGACGGGCGTTCCATACTTGAACCTTGGTCGTCGGTCCTGGATCCTCGATAGTCCCAGATTCACGAACCCCGGACAAACCTTCAAGTGGTGCGCCCACGTCGTTCCCCCGATGGACTATCCCATCCTCCTCGAAGGCGCAAAGGGCCTCCCGGACATCTTTGAGATCGTCAAGCGTGCAGTCGAACGCGACGTCGGGTACGCGCGGGGCGGCCTGATGCTCGCCTTGGCGGACCTGGGGAACCACCCGCACGGCTTCATCGGTGCGTTCTATCCCATCGCGACGAACGTGATCGTGATGAACAAGGTGCCGCTCGCGCGGATCCAGGAGACGAACCCGGAGCTCTACCGCGCGTACGCGTTCCACGTTCTTCTCCACGAATACCTCCACACGGTCGGCTTCATCGACGAGATGCAGTGCCGCCAGAAGGTGTACGCGATCAGCCGGGAGCTTTTCGGGGACGGCCATCCCGTGACGCAGATCGCGGAGGACGTGTCGAAGTTCTTCCCGAACCTCGTCTACCCGGACGTCGCGTGGCAGCCCGAGGCCCTGAGCTTCGAGCTCGTGAAGGGCTTCGACCGCGGGAACACGGGCTACATCGCGTGAGGCGTCTCCGGCAAGCGTCATATACGATGGCCCGAATCCGCACGGGGTCGCCGTGCCGGACGAGCCGTGGTGGAAACAAGGTATCGCCGAGATGCTCGGCGCATTCGCCCTCGTGTTCGTGGGGGCCGGGACCGTCGTCGCGACCTCGACGCAGGGACTCGACGCCAGCACAGCCTTCGTCGCCCGCGGCTTGGCCGTCGGTGCGGTCATCATGGCGATGGCCTCCGCGCTCGCGCACGTGTCCGGCGGGCAGATCACCCCTGCCGTGACCGTCGGCCTTCTGGCGGCGGGCAAGATCCGCGCGACGCTCGCCGGGACCATCATCCTCTTTCAGCTCATCGGGAGCATCCTCGCCGGACTGCTGCTCCTCGTGATCTATCCGACCGCCCCCGGCGGCCTCGGCACGCCCCAGCTCGGCCTCGCGCTCGACCCCGTGGAGTCCACCGCGTCCACGATCAAGGGAATCGCTATCGAGGTCGTGCTCGCGTTCTTCCTCGTGTTCGTCGTCTTCGCGACCGCGATCGACCCGAGGGGCGCGGCAAAGCAGGTGTCCGGCCTCCCGATCGGCCTCGCGGCCGCGATGTGCTGGTTCGCCGGCGGGAGCCTGACGGGGGCAGCGATCAGCCCCGGCCGGTGGCTCGGTCCCGCGCTCGCCACGCTGAACTTCTCGCAGTGGTACGTGTACACGATCGGCCCGATTGTGGGGGGGCTGGTCGCGGGAGTCCTGTACAGCGCGGTGTTCCTCCCCAAAGAGAAGTGACGTGGTTTTGATCGGTCGTCGCGCGCAACGACAACGACGCTATCACCGGCGAGAACAGCGTTCAGCGCGTGGCGACATTTCACTTTTGATGCTACGTGGCATAACCTTTAAATGAAGCCCGAGAATCGCGCGCGTCGTTATGCTTCAGGGGCAACCCCCTGCGAGGACGATGACCGCTCCTACGTCTGTGCCGACCGCCCACGAGGCGCGACCGAAGTTCCGTGCCGCGCGTCATTTCGTGAAGGTCCGCGAGGTCACGTGGATCACCCCGTCGACGTACCTCATCTACTTCACGATGGACGACAACGGGACGAGCCCCGTGTTCGACTTCGAGACGGGCCAGTTCCTCTCCCTTTTCGTGGATAAGGACGGGAAGACGATCAACCGCCCGTACTCGATCGCCTCCGCGCCCCACGAGAAGGACGCGGTCGAGCTATGCATCAAGGTCGTCGAGGGCGGCTTCATGTCGAACTACTTGAAGGAGCGGCAGCCCGGCGACCGCTATCGGATCATGGCGCCGCTGGGCGCGTTCATCCTGCGCGAGCCGATCAACACGGACATCGCCTTCATCTCGACGGGCACGGGCGTCGCCCCGTTCGTCGGCATGACGAAGCACCTGATCCAGCACGGCCTCATGGACCACGAGATCTACATGTTCACCGGCGTGCGATACGTCAAGGAGCTGTTGTACCACGACCTCTTCCTCGAGTGGGAGAGGAAGTACCCGAACTTCCACTACGTCCCGAACATCTCGCGCCCCGAGACGGCGGATTGGAAGGGCCGCAAGGGATACGTGCAGGTGGCGGTGAAGGAGGTCGTCAAGGACCCGGGGAGCACGACGGCCTGGATCTGCGGCCTCCACGACATGGTCGAGCAGACGAGGGCGCTGTGCGGGGAGATGCGTTTCCACACCGTCCGGTTCGAGAAGTGGGACTGAAACTCCCACTCGCTTAAGGCCATCCCGCCCCATCTGCCCCGGATGCTTGACGCGGTCGCGATCGGCGACATCTGCGTCGACATTATTACGCCGCCCTTGAAGGGATTCTCTCTCGGAGACCGTCAGCTGTGGACTCCATCCATGCCTATGGTGCCCGGCGGAAACGCCGCCAACTTCGCGCTCGGTTGCGCCGCCCTGGGGCTCCGCGCAGGTTTGGCGGCGTGTCTTGGCGGCGATCCCGTCAGCGTCTCTCTGGCGGCGGCGTTGCGAAAGGGGGATGTCGTCTCGTTCGTCAAGGTCCGCAAGACCTTGGAGGCGGGGCGGACCGTGGCGCTCACTCACGCGGACGGCAGCCGCCAACTGATCACGTACAACGGGTCGAACCTGGCCTTCGGGCCAGAGGACATCCCCGCGAGAGCCCTCGATGCGAGGCACGTACATCGCTCGGGATACTGGTGGACGCCCAAGCTGCAGGGGGGACCGACGCGGTCCCTTCTCCGCAGGGCCCGTGACCGCGGGGCCGAGACCTCCCTGGATGTTGCCACGGACCCCGAGGGATGGACGGACTCTCGCCGTGCGAGCGTCTTAGAGGTACTCCCCGAGGTCACGATCTTCTTCGCGAACGAGGAGGAGGTGCGCGGCGTGCTGGGCGGCAGGGATCTGGCGGCATGCGCCCGGGAGGCCCGCGCCCTCGGGGTCGAGATCCTGGCGGTACATCGGGGGCCGCGCGGCTGCGCGGTCGCTTCGGGTAAGAGCTTCGTTCGGATTCCCGCGTTCCGGGTGCGGCCACGGAATCCCACGGGGTCGGGGGACCTGTTCAACGCGGGCTTTGTCTTTGGCCGAGCGCAGGGTTGGCGGTTGGAGCGATGCGCCGGTTACGCGAACGCGGTGGCGGCGGTCCACATGAATGGCACTACGGCCTATCCGTCCCGAAACGCAGTGAAGCGCCTGCTCCGGGCGCAGTCCTGACTACTTCTTTTCGCCCGACTTGGCCCGGCGTGCCACGTACACCACACCGCCCAGCGTGGCCGCCAGGACGATGATACCGATGACGATGATCGGGGTGACGTCGGGATCGATCTCGTTCGTCGGACCGACCTGCAGGCGACCCGCCATCGCCGTCCACCGTCCGCCGCTGAGCCGGGTCGCGTGGCCCGGTTCTGCACAATAGAAGTAGAACGTCCCATTTCGGTTCGCGGTGAACGTCGCGTTCCAGCTCGCGCCTTCCGCCAAACGTCCTGAGGAGAGGCCGAAATCGTCGAGTTCGAACGTGTGAAAGAGGGGGTCCGTGTTGTTGACGAAGATCGTCACGTTGTCATCGAAGTCCACTTGGAGGAAGTCCGCGACGAAGCGATTGTTCGACATCTCGAGGTAGGCGCTGACGTCCAGGGCGGCGGCATAGGGGGACGGGGCGAGAGTCGCGGCGAGACCGAGCGCGACCGCGAGGGCGGCTCCGAGACGGGGCGACCCGACTTTCATCGGCTCCGCGGAATCACCGCCAACGGAAAGAGTTTGCGCATTTCGGAAGCATGTGTTTCACGCCTAGCGGCTACCCGCGGTCCGTACCTGCGTATCCGTCGCACACCGCGATTTCAAATACTCCCGATGGTTCCTCCGCGACGGCGAGGCGACATGGCGGCGATCGACTACTATTTCATCGCGCTCCGGGTGACGCACATTATCGCGGGCATCACCTGGATCGGGCTCCTGTACTGGTTCAACTTCGTCAACGTGCCGACGTTCAAGGAGCTCGACGCGCCCACAAAGAACATCCTCATACCCCGCCTCCTGAAGCGGGCCCTCCTATGGTTCCGCTGGTCTGCCGTGGTCACGGTCGTGGCAGGCTGGCTGTACTTCTTCTCTTGGTGGGCGGCGAACGACTACTTCTCGCTGGCGACCGGGAGCGCGGTGCCCATCGGCACCTGGGACCTCTCGATCCTCGCGGGCGCACTGTTCGGGACGTTCTTGCTGTTCAACGTCTGGGGTATCATCTGGGTCAACCAGAAAAAGGTCATCGCGGCAGTCGAGGGGTTGGCGCAGGGGAAGCCCCTGCCGCCGGAGATGCCCGTCTGGGGGAAGCGCACCCTCATCGCGTCGAGGTTCAACATGGTCCTGTCGTTTCCGATGCTGTTCTTCATGGCGAGCGCGAGCCACCTCTCGCTCGTGTAGGAGGAAGACGCATGGCCTGGTCCTTCGAGTTCAAGGCGGGTTTGGTTTGGGCGGTCGTCATCCTCGTCCTCATGGTCGTCGCGATGTGGGCGGAACTCGCGATGGGGAGCCTTGCCCCCCTCGCCCTTCCGATCGTGGGTTGGGTCGCCTTCTTCGCCTGGGTGTCCCGCATCCAGAAGTGATCCTGGCGGGCGGCGTCCACGAACGTTGAAATACGTCGCTCCGGTTCCGCGCCTCTTGGGAGTCGGATGGACGTTCGGGCCGCGGTCGGAGACATCGCCGCTTGGAAGGATGAGGCGGTCGTTGTAAATCTGTTCGAAGGAATCACGAAGCCAGGCGGCGCAACCGGCGCCGTCGACAAAGCGATGGGTGGGGCGATCTCACAGCTGATCGCGTCCGGAGATCTCAAGGGGAAGTTCCGGGAGATCCTCGTCCTCCCGACCTTCGGCAAGATGCCCGCGACCCGTGTGTTCGTCGTGGGCCTAGGGACGCGGAACGGGTTCACGCTCGACCGCATCCGTCAAGCGTCCGCCAAGGCGGTGAACAAGGCGAGCAAGCTCGGGCTGACCAGCCTCTCGACGATCGTCCACGGGGCGGGCGTCGGCGGTATGGATCTCGCGGAAGCCTCGGAAGCCGTCGTGGAGGGCTCCCTGCTCGCCGCGTACCGGTTCTCCCGCTATCGGACGAGGCAGGAGGACCTGAAGCCCGCGCCCCAGACGCTCATGTTGGTCACACTAGAGCGCGGCGACGTGCGAACGATCGACAAGGCCGCGTCCGTCGCGCGCGTGACCGCCGACGCCGTGTCCATGGCACGGGACATGGTCAACGCGCCGAGCAACGACAAGACGCCCCGCCAGCTCGCGGGACAGTGCGAGGCCATGGCGAAGCAGGTCGGCCTCACGTGCACGGTGCTCGACGAGAAGCAGATCCAGGAGGCGGGCATGGGGGCGTTCTGGGGGGTCGCGAAGGGGAGCGCGCAGCCGCCGCGACTCGTCGTGCTCGAGTGGCGCGGCGGCCCCAAGACGCAGAAACCGATCGCATTCGTCGGCAAGGGGATCACGTTCGACACCGGCGGCATTTCCCTGAAGCCCCAGGATGGGATGCTCGGCCCGATGTGGGAGATGAAGTACGACATGGCGGGCGCCGCCACGGTGTTCGCGACGCTCCGCGCGTGCGCGGAGTTCAAGCTGCACCTCAACGTCCTCGGGATCGCGCCGCTCACGGAGAACATGCCCGGGGGGAACGCGCAGAAGCCCGGAGACATCGTCCGGACGATCAGCGGGAAGACGATCGAGGTGCTCAACACCGACGCGGAGGGTCGCCTCGTCCTCGCGGACGGGATCGGCTACGCGCTGCTGCGCGACCCGCAGGTCCTGATCGACGTCGCGACGCTCACGGGCGCGGCCGTGTTCGCCCTCGGGAAGAAGACGTTCGCGGTCATGGGCACGGACCGGAAGCTCGCGCGACGCGTGCTCGACGCGTCTCAGGCCGTTGGCGAGCGCGCGTGGGAGCTCCCTCTGTTCGCGGAGTACGCAGACCAGATCAAGAGCGACTTTGCGGACGTGAAGAACGTCGGCGGCAGGGCCGCGGGCGCGATCACCGCCGGCAAGTTCCTGGAGACGTTCACGGACGGCCGTCCGTGGGTCCACTTGGACATCGCGGGGCCGGTGTGGAACGATGGCGGGGCGGACTCCCCGAAGAAGGAGTATTACCCGAAGGGAGCGACCGGCGTGCCCGTGCGGACGTTGGTCCGCATGCTGCGCGATTGGGCGGCGGCGTGAGGGATGGAATATCGTCATCTCGACGAGCTGCGCGCGGACTGGCGACGCCTGCGCGGGGACATCGATCGAAGGCTTGCGGAATTCCGCCGTCTGAGGAACGCGACGGACGAGCGGTTGTTCTCCGAGCTCACGTTCTGTCTCTTCGCGGTTCAGACAAGCGCACGCAGGTCCGATGGCGCGGTCCGGGAACTCGCCGCATCCGGTCTCGATTGGCGCGGGACTCCTGCAGAGATCGCCGCGGTCCTCCGCCGCCACGTACGGTTCCACAACCACAAGGCCGCATGGCTGGTCTCGGCCCGGGGGCGTTTCGTCGAGGACCCCGGAGCGTTCCGACGCAAGCTCGACACCCTCCACATCGCCGTCGATGCGCGGGAGTGGCTCGTGGGCGAGATCGATGGGTTCGGATACAAGGAGGCCAGCCACTACCTTCGGAACGTAGGTCGCGGGGAGGATCTCGCGATCCTCGACCGGCACGTGCTGAAGAACCTCCGCCGCCACGCGGTGCTGCGCTCGATTCCGGACACCCTCCCGCGAGCGCGGTACCTCGGGATCGAGGAGCGGGTGCGGCGGTTCGCGGAGGAGGTCCGAATTCCGATGGCGGCGCTGGACCTCCTGTTCTGGAGCCGGGAGACCGGCGAGGTGTTCAAGTGACGGGTCTGCCGCCTCGGGCTAAGGGGAACCGTCCGAACGCCGACGGAAGCGTAGGAGGATGACGACCGCGGTGGCGGCAGCCACGGAGACAAGGGCGACCACGACCACCGGCGTCATATCGACGGGCAGCGTCTGCGGATCTGTCTGCGTCTGGTTGACCACGAACGTTCCCTCGATCCCGAGCTGGCGGTGGCCCGGTACCGCGCAGTACATCGGAAAGGTCCCCGCGGTGCCCGCGATGAAGAAGACGTTCGCCTGACCGCCCGAGGCGATGAGCGGATCGTAGTTCACGTGGTCCTCGATGACGAAGTTGTGGGCGACCGTGCCGTTGTTGTGCAGCCGGATGTGGATCTCCTCGCCAGGCGCCACGCGGAGCTCCTGCGGCGATAGGCCCCACTCGAACAGCTCGATTGCGAGGTCCACGGGTTGCGCCTCTGCATATGGGGCGAGGAGGACCGGGAGGACGCCAAGCGCCGCCACGGCCCAGGCGCGAATGCCCACCATGGGTATGTAAGCGCACGCCGGCAGATAAGCCTTCGAAGTGATCCGTACGGGCTGTTCTCGCCCGAGCCGCCGTCTAACCTGGGCTGGGGCCCACGAGCCCCGCCGCGACGAGGTCGGAGACGAGGGGCCGAGACCCCTCGACGATGGACACACGGAGGAGGGACTTCGCGTCCATCCATCGGCCCCGACGGCACCACGGTCCCACCCGGACGCCCACGCGATACGCGAGGAGCACGTAGTGTTCGGATCCCTCGGGGAACTCGTACACGGCGGAACAGGCGCTGAACAGCGCCAGACGGCCGACGCGCATGCCGAGCTCCTCGCGTAGCTCCCGCCGCAACGCGGCCTGAGGGCGCTCTCCCGTCTCGACCTTGCCGCCAGGGAATTCCCAACGGTTCGGCAGCCGTCGCGTCCGCGCACGGCGGACCATGAACACGCGGTGTCGGTTCAGGAGGATTGCGACGACCACGGGGATGGGAACGCGTGGGTCCACGGGCTGCTATCGGCGCCCCGGGTTAAGTACCGGCGCGCCGTTGCTTCGTTGTGGTCGAGCCGGACCGCGCGGCGATGCGCCGGAAGCTCCTCGCGTGGTACCGGAGACAGAAGCGCGATCTCCCCTTCCGCCGCACGCGGGACCCGTACGCGATCCTCGTTGCGGAGGTTCTCCTGCAGAGGACCCGCGTGAAGGCGGGTGTTCCCTATTACGAACGTTTCCTTGCGGCCTTCCCGACCGTTCGCGACTTGGCGGCTGCAAAGGAGGCCGACGTGCTCCGCGCGTGGGAGGGCTTGGGGTTCTACCGCCGCGCCCGGAACCTTCACCGCTCCGCCAAGATGATCGTCGAACGCTACAAGAGCCAGGTGCCCTCGGACTTCGAGGACCTGCGTTCGCTGCCGGGAGTCGGGGACTACACTGCTGGCGCCGTGGGGAGCATCGCGTTCGGGTTGCGGGTGCCCGCAGTTGATGGGAACGCGGCCAGGGTCCTCGCCCGCATGCACCGGATCGAGGACGACCTTTCCCAGGGGGTGGGCAAGCGCCGGATTCTTGCGCTGGCGACGGGATACGTCCCTCGGTCGTCGCCCGGGGAGTGGAACCAGGCCCTGATGGAGCTGGGCGCGACCACGTGCCTCCCGAAGGCGCCCCGGTGCGGCTCCTGCCCAGTCTCCTCCGAGTGCGTGGCGTTCGCGGCGGGCGTCCAGCACGAGCTTCCGCGGGCGCCCGCGAAGCGGGAGGTCCCGATCGTGCCCGTCGTCTTCGTCGTTGCCCGAAGGGGGGACTCCGTGCTTCTCGCGCGTCGCTTAGATGGCCTCCACGAAGGTTTGTACGCGCTCCCAGGCGGCAGACGGGAGGCCCGCGAATCGGAGGAGGCGGCGGCGCGAAGGTACCTGCGATCCGTGGGGGTCGACGCGCCGTATTTGGCGGTCCTTGCGCCCGTGCGCCACGCGTTTAGCCATCTCCTCTGGCGGGGGACCGCGTTCGTGGGCGAGGCCGAGGGCGATCCGACCGGGGCAGAGTGGATACCCGAGGGTCGCCTCCTGGGGATTCCGGTCGTCCCGCTCCACCGACGCCTGCTCTCGCGTGCGAGGTCCTAGCGAGGTTTTTTGTACCCGGGCGGCCGTGTCAAGCCGGGTCTTGTCTTGGCCACCCCCGAACGGCCACTCGTGGAGGAGCTCACTCGTCAGATTGACGACATCCTCGAGCGGAGGCCCGCCACGCGAAGGACGATCGCGATGACGGAGGACAACGTGCGGCGGGTATTCGGCGTCGCCCTCTGGGACCTGTTTCGAGAGCTGGCGGATCGTTTCGGATACGACGTCCCGGAACACGAGCCGAGAACCCGGTGATCACGTCTTCGGCTTCGCACGCGCGAGGCCGCCCATCGCCATGTCGAGTAGCATCAGCCCCTTCTCGAGATCCGCCGTGCGCCCGCCGAGCCCAAGGCGGAAGTGCTCCGGCATGCCGAAGAACCTCCCGGCGGCGATGGCGACCTTGTACTGCTCTCTCAGCCGAGTCGCGAGCGTGTCCACGTTCACGGGGAGCTTCGGAAAACATAGGTTCCCGTTCGAGGGGAGGACGCATTCGACCTTCGGGTTCCGTTCCAGCCATGCGTGCACGACCTTGCGGTTGTCCTTGACGATCGCCGCCGCGCGTTCGAGGAACATCCCTCTGCGCTCCAGGGCCCAGGCCGCAAGCTCCTCGGAAACCCCGCTCGGACACACGGAGGTGTAGTCCTTCACCCCCTTGATCCGCTCGAGGACCTCGGGGTCCGCGACGACCCATCCGATGCGCAGCCCTCCGAGGCCGTACACCTTCGTGAGCGTGGAGGTGACAACGAACCGTTTGCCGAATTGTGCGCCGGTCGGCGGCGTCTCTTCGAATCCCAGGTCGCGGAACGTCTCGTCGACGTGCACGTAGAAACCGTGCGCCTCGGCAAGGTTCGCGAGTTGCTTCAGGTCGCGTTCGACGAGGGGCGCGGCCGTGGGGTTGTTCAGGTTCGTCAGCACGACGAGCTTGGTCTTCGCGGTGATCGCCTTCTCGAGCGCCTCGAGGTCGAGCCGCCACCTCTCGTCGGGCAGTCGGGGGACCCGCGTCACGGTCGCCCCGAACCCCATCGGCGCGTGAGCGAGCGGCGGGTACAGCGGAAGTTCCGCGAGGACCTGGTCCCCGGGGCCGACGAGCGCCGCGTGCACGAGGAAGTTCGCCTCTGAGGCGCCGTTGCATACGAGGACGCCGTCCGGCCACACGCGGTGCTGCGCACCGATCAGGGAACGGAGCCTCGGACTGCCCCGGGGCGTCGCCTGGCCGAGATCCAGGTCCGGGAGCGGCGTCCGGAACTCGGAGAACCGGAAGCCGAGCATCTCGCTGTGGGAGATGTGGATGTAGCCTTCGGCCGTCTCCTCGAACCAGTGGAGGAGCTCAAAATCCGGGAACTGCACGTCGGATAGAAAGGGTCCGCCCACTTTAAAGTTATGAAACTCTCTTTGTGGGCCCGCGAAATCTTGACCGTCCTTCTCCCAGAGGATGAACCTTGGTCGGTACCGGCTGCGGCTGTCCCCACGACCCGGGGAAGGATACGTTCATATGGAGTTTGGAGTAGTCAGCCGACTGAGAGGCGACGCGGTGTCCCGGTTTCATATCGCCAGCGAGGACGACATCCGCAAGGGGCGGACGAGCGACATCTATTTCTTCCGCACCCTTGAGATCCTCGAGAAGGAGGGCAAGGAGCGGACTCGCGTCCACGGGGAGTTCACGGCGCCTAGCCTCCCGCAGGACTGGGAGTGGGGTGTGTTCGCCGGCCTGGAGGAGGCCGTGCACCTGCTCGAGGGTCGCGAGGTCTCCGTGTGGGCCGCGCCCGAGGGCACGGTCTTCCGCCCACGGACGGCGCGTGGCGTCCCCGTGCCGATCATGACGATCGAGGGCCCCTACGCGGAGTTCGCTATCTACGAGACGCCCGTGCTCGGTTTCATCTGTCAGGCTTCCGGCATCGCGACGAAGGCGAGCCGCGTCCGGAAGGTCGCGGGCGACCGGCGCGTGATCAGCTTTGGGATCCGCCGCATGCACCCCGCGCTCGCACCGATGATCGAGCGGTCCGTCTACATCGGTGGGCTCGACGCGATCACGACGCCGCTCGGCGGCGAACTCCTGGGGAAGGAGCCCGTGGGCACGATGCCCCACGCCCTCACGATCATCCTCGGCGGGCCGAAGGAAGCGTTCACCGCCATGCACAAGCACCTCCGGAAGGACGTGCCGCGGATCGCCCTCGTCGACACGTACTGGGACGAGAAGGCGGAGACGCTGGCGGCCCTCGACGCGATCCCCGAGCTTGCCGGGGTGCGGCTCGACACGCCCTCTTCCCGCCGCGGAAACTTCGCGAACATCGTCCGCGAGGTGCGGTGGGAGCTCGACCTGCGCGGGCACCGGAACGTGAAGATCTACGTGAGCGGCGGGCTTGACGAGAGGTCCATCCCGTCGCTCGTGGAGGCGGGCGCGGAGGGCTTCGGCGTGGGTACGAGCCTGAGCAACGCCCCGAGCATCGATTTCGCGTTCGACCTCATCGAGGTCGAGGGCAAGCCCGTCGCCAAGCGCGGCAAGTTCGGCGGGCGGAAGGACGTGTACCGCTGTGAGGCGGATCTCACGATCGAGGTGAACACGGAGACGTGCCCGACCTGCGGCGGAACGATGCGACCCATGTTCCGGAAGTGGCTCTCCAAAGGGAAGATCGTGGAGGACCTGCCGAAGGTCGACGCGATCCGCGAGTACACCCTCCGTCAGCTGGAGAAGGTCTCGTTCGCGAAGTGATTTGACCCGCGACGCGTCTGTGCCCGGCGTGCCGACCCGCGCGCAGATCGCGGCAGCGTTCGACGACATCGCGGAAGAGTTCGATGTGTCCCGAACGCATCCGTGGCCCGAGACGCTGCTCTTCGCGTCCTTGCTGCCGCCGGCATCGCGCGTGCTGGACCTCGGGTGCGG
>CAYNEM010000019.1:0-41703 GCA_964396265.1 uncultured Methanomassiliicoccales archaeon | reverse complement strand
GGAGTCGGATCCCTGCTTACCGCTCCCGCGCCCGTCGTAACGATTACTCGGACGATGTCTCGCGACCGCACCGCCGTCGGACAGGAGGTCGAGGTCCGACTCCGGATCGTGAACGAGGGTCCGCGGATCCCGAGCCTCGAGGTGTTCGACAACCTCCCGACGAACCTCGATGTGGTCAAGGGACGTCCACACGTCCATCTCGAGCTTCGCCCGCGCGAGGTCGTCGAGGTCGCCTACACGGTCGTTCCCCGGGTGAAAGGCGAATACGGGATCGGCCCGGTCCTCCTGCGCGCGCGGGAACCGCTCGGCCTCCGGTTCGGAGAGGAGGTGGTCGGGTCCGAGGCCCACCTCGTCGTCGCGCCGAAGATGGAGGACGTGCGCAAAGTGCGCGTCGTCCCGCGCCGCGTTCGCGCGCTCACGGGACAGGTCCGCAGCCGCCAGCTCGGGACGGGACTCGAGTTCTTCTCCCTCCGCGACTACCTTCCTGGGGACGAGATCCGCCATGTGAACTGGAAGGCGACCGCCCGGCGCGACAAGCTCCTCACGAACGAGTACGAGGCGGAGCGGAGCGGGGACGCGATCCTCATCCTCGACGCGCGCGGGGAGTCCGAGGTCGGCCCGGTCGCCCGCAGCACCACGGAGCTCGGCGTCGCCGCCGTCGTGAGCCTCGCGTCAAAGATCCTCGAGACGAGGAACCGCGTCGGCCTCATCGTGCAGCGCGAGGTCCTCGACTGGGTGTACCCCGGGTATGGGAAGAAGCAGCTGTACCGGATCGTCGACGCGCTCGTCCACGTCCGCGCAGGCGGCGAGTGGCCCTTCGAGCACGTCGCGTGGGTCCTCGGCCGCTATTTCCCGCGAGACGCGCAGATCATCATCGTCTCCCCGCTCCTCGACGCGACCGCGCTCGACGTGATCGCGGACATGCGCGGCCACGGGTTCGACGTCCTCGTCGTGTCCCCGAACCCCGTGGAGGTCGAGCGCGCGATGTTCCCGCGGGACGCGTACGCGGACCTCGGATACCGCGTCCTGCGGATGGAGCGGGAGTCCACGATCCAGAACCTGAGGCAGTTAGCCGACGTCGTGGACTGGAACCCGGCCGAGCCTTTGGCGGTGGCGCTCAAGGGGGTGAAACCGTACCCGCGTCGGCGCTGACGGACCGCGTGCTCCGCGGAGTGGCCCTCGCCCTAGTCCTCCTATTGGCGGTGCCGCCGTTCCTGGAGATCGCCACGATCGGGCATCCGAACCAGCGGCTGGGCGCGGCCTCCATTGTCGCGCTGGCGGTGGTCGCGGGCGCGTACGCCGCGGTCCGTCGCCGCCCGCTCGCCGCGCGGTTCACGACGATCGCGTACGGCGTGTTCGGCATCGGCTTCGGGTTGTTCGTCTCCGTCCGCCCCGTTCCGTTCCTGCTCGCGTACATCGTCGGCCTCCTCGGGATGAACGTCCTCCTGTACCACGTCGCCGCGTACGGACCCGTGCTGGCGGCGTTCCGGGAGGAAGATGGGATCGCCCGTCGCACGCGCGCGGTCGCCATCCGGTCCCTCGGCGTTTCCGGGCTGGCACTCGCGGTCGCGTACGGAGGTTCCCTCGCGCTCTTGCCCCTGTTCGCGATCGAGACGGGCTCCACGGATCCCCTCGCTGCGCTTGGGTTGGCGGCGCTCCTCGTGCTCCTTCTCATGATGCTGGCGGTGCTCCCCGAGTCGCCGTTCGTCCGGGCGAAGCGCGTATGGCGGCTACGCTGACCCCTTCCTCTTTCGCCTGAGGAAGATCAAAGCACCTACCGCCAACGCCACGGCGAGGGCGATCGCGATCAGACGGACGGTCGATTCCCATGCAGGCGCAGGCGGCACCGCCCGTACTTGGACGCTTGCGATTTCGGATTGCCCCTCATTTCCGAGCTCGTCCGTCGCGGTCACGTACACTTCCACGGTACCGGGTTCGGATTGTCCGGGGATGCTCGCCGTCCAAACGCCGCTGCCACCGGACACCATCGGGAGCGCGTTCCACCCGCCGCCGGCGAAGCGCCATTGCAGGATGACGTCCACGGGCCCGTGATCTTCCTCCACCATCACGCTCACGTCGAGCGCGATCCTGACCCGCACGTCCTGCCCCGTTGGAGGGCCGATCGTTGGTGGAGTCCCGTCGGTCGTGAGTTGAATCGTGTAGATCACCAGGTTGCCTGCAAGGTCGGTGGCCCGCACGGAAACCGCGTGCGTACCATCCACCCACCCCGTGGTGTCCACCTCATGTTGGGAGGACCACGGCGGCATCAGGTCCGTCGGGGTGCCATCGATCGAGACCCATTCAAGAGCAGGACCGTGAAGATCCGTGGCGGTGAAGCGGATCGGAGTGCCCGGACGGATGAGGTCGTCGTTCGCGAGGTCCGCCGCCACGAGCGGCGCAGTCCCATCGATCGAGATCATCGCGTCGAGCGTCGCCTCGTTGCCCGCAAGATCGAGCACCCGGACCTCGATCGCGTAGTCTCCGTCGGTCCAGGTCACCGTCTCGATCTGCCAGGGCGGGAGGAGCGGCTGCGCACCGGCTCCGGTATCGAAGGTGGTCGCGCCTAGGTTCGCGTCATCGATTGCGAAGGAGACGTCGTGGCCGGGTCGGACGACCGTCCCCACGTCGATCCGAGAGACTGTCGGCGGCGTCCCGTCGATCACGAGCGCGAACGAGAGCGTCCCCTCGTTCCCCGCGGCGTCGAGCGCGCGCACCTGGATGGAGTACGCTCCATCGGAGAGGCCGGCGGTGCTGACGTCGAACGGCGCCGGGATCGTCGTCTCCCCGGAACCCGTATCCCAGAACACCGCCACGAGGTTCGCGTCGAAAACGGCGAGGTCGACGACCGTGCCCGGTCGCACGACGCTCCCGGACGAGGGCGAGAGGAGCGTGACCGCCGGGGGTGAACTGTCAAAGGTGAATGGGAAGGAGGCGAAGGTCTGCCGCCCGAACGCGTCCGTGGCGGCGATCGCGATTGTCACGGGGCCGTCCGGCCACCCGGTCGTGTCGATGTCGTGCGGCGCCGCCAACGCGACGGCCCCTCCCCCGTCGTCCGAGGTGACGGACGTCGCGCTCACGTCCGCGACCGCGAAGTCGAGCGGGGTCCCCGCCCGCACGACGGAATTGGCGGCAGGGGAAACGAGCGACACCACGGGAGGACCGACGTCGATCGTGAAGTCGTACGCCTGCGTGGCGGCGTTCCCGGGGACGTCGGAGGCAATGATCGTGACCGTGACCGCCCCCTCGGACCATCCCGTCGTGTCGATGTCGAATGGCGCCGCCAACGGGGCTGTGCTACCGTTGATCGCCCACGTTACGGACACGAGGTGGGGGTCGACGACCTGGAGATCGATCCACGATCCCACCGCAAGCATCGAACCCGCAGAAGGAGTCACGAGAGAGATGGCGGGCGCGGTGCTGTCGAAATCGAACGAGGCCGACCGCTGCGCGACGTACCCACCCGCGTCCGTGGCGGTGACGGTGACTGAGTGGGTCCCGTCCGTCCATCCGTTCGTGTTCACGTCCCATGGCGGGGGAAGCAGAGCGGGCGTACCGCCGTCGACGGAGAACGTGCTCGTCCCCGGGTTCCCGTCCGCCACATGGAAGTCGATCCGAGTGCCCGCGCGGACCACGGCGCCGTCCGCGGGGGAGCGCAGCGTGATCACCGGCGGCGTGGTATCCGGCAGGACCTCGATGCGCAGGACGTCGGAGTCCCACCACTCCGTGTACTCCATGTGCTCGAGCCCGTCCGCCCCGACGATGTCCTCGGACCAGCCGGGCATCGTGCGTTCCTTCACGATCCGAAGATAGGAATCGGAGCCGTAGATGTCCGGACGGAGGACCTGCGCGTACCGTTGGTCGACCTTGGCACGCGCGGCGACGTAGTACGTGCCGGTCGTGCTCGGCGCCTGCCATGATTCGCGCCACACGTACCCGTTGGTCGTCCCCTGGTTCGCGCCCTCCCACCCCGTGCCGCCCCAGAACTGGCCGGCGAACGTCGTCTGATGTCCGGAGGAGCCCTGCGGGTTCCCGATCGGGTCCGGGTCGGTGCTCCACACGACGTACGTGTCGTCGACGACGAGCGAGCCGTTCACCTGCCACGCGAGGTTCGCGTAGGAGCCCGCTTGCACGGTGACGCCATCAACGACACCGGTCGGATGCCACCGCGCGTAGGGCTGCGCGACGTCGATCATCGCGAGGAGCATGTTGCGGACGTCCATCCCGAATCCTGGACTCAGGTCCCCGCCGTAGGACGCTTCGGGCGGGTTCTTGATCGTCGACAGCTCCGGCGTTATCCATAGGGCGCCCGACCCGCGGTACGGCCCGTTGTTCACATAGGGCGCCTCCGCGGGGGCGGCCGCCGTGTTCGACCCGTACCCCCAGGCGAGGTACGTGCCGTGCGCTTCGTAGCCCACGATCCCCGGCGGCGTGCCGACGTTCAGAGGACCGAGGTTGCCCAGGTCCAGCATGTAGTCACCCATCCGGTGCGAGAAGACATCGAAGAAGGCGAAATCGGGAGGCGCGTAGGCCCACGAGCGGCCCGTGACCGGGCTCGCGGCCGAGACCCCGGGGCGCGTGGAGCCAAAAGGGTACAGGAGCGCGCGGATGCCGCCATGGAAGTCCATCCCCGCGCGGACCTGGTGCTCCTCCATGAAGCGCGCGACCGTCCGCCCTTGGACCGTCTCGAAGACTTGGGACGCGCCTCGCGGGCAGCTCCCGGCGCCTTCCGGACCGTCGTGGTCCGCCTCGCGGTTGAGGTCGATGCCGCTCGCCTCGCATCGGACGATGCGATCGAATCCGTCCGGGTTGTGGGAGACGAGGAAGTACACCTCGCGATGGTCGAGGAGCCAGTTCAGCCAGTCGTCGTACGGCGTGTTCCACGTATCGTTCGTCGCGTGCCGCAGGAACCAGTCGACGGACCAGTACGCGCCGATCGGGCCCGCCTTCTCGTCCCCGTGCGGATTGCCCATGAAGAAGACCTCGGGCTTTGGCCCCGCGACCGACTCGTTCGTGAGGCGGACCATCCACAGGTCGTACGGGGGATGGGCGGTGGAGCTTGGTACCGGCCCGAGGCCGTACGCTTGGTTCGGCGACCAGCCATGGAGGAATCCGGGGTAGTTCGCTTCCAGATTCTGCCACCATTGGACGAACGTGTCGTAGTCCGCAGGGATCTTGTACGTGACCTCGGTCGGCTCCATCGGTAGATCGCCGAGGGGCGCATTGTCATCGCCTCGCACGGAAGCGTCGGCACCCAGATTGGCGGTGAGCGCGAGCGTCCACGCCATCAACACGGACACGAGAACGGCACGTCGACGCACGCTGCTCCTCCTAGTAATGCCCGAGACCTGTGGATTCGTGATAAACGTTTGCCAGACCGCTTTCGAGCGAGACAGCACTCCCAACAGGCGAACCGCCCAGGAGGTTTCGAACTGTCCTACCTCATAAGTGCGGGCCGGCCGCACCGGCGAATAACTCCGGTGCACGCAACATTCTTATAGACCGTATATCCTGTCTATACGATGCCACTCATCACGGTCCGCGTCGACGAAGCCACGAAGGAGCGCATGGACACCGTCACGATCAACTGGAGCGACGCCATCCGCCAGGCCGTCTCCCGAATCCTCGATGAGGAGGCGCGGAAGAACCGGATCCGCGCAGCGCAGCTTAACGACCGAATCCGGGTCACGGTGCCGCATGGGTTCGACTCGACGAGACTCATCCGGGAAGGGAGGGACGGCCGATATGGACTTGGTCGCCGACGCTAGCGTCATCGTGAAGTGGTTCCTCCACGAGCAGGGACGCGACCAGGCCATGTTCCTGCGGGATGACTTCGTCGCACAGGACGTTCAGCTGCACGTTCCCGAGGTCCTTCCATTCGAGGTTCTGAACGCCCTTCGATACTCTTCGCACTTCGACGAGACCGCTTGCCTGCAGGCCCAGGTCGTCCTCGACGGGTACGGGTTTCGGAGACACCCCCTCGTCGGCGAGCTCGCCCGGAGGACGGTTCATCTCGCGTATCTTCGCGGCCTGGCGATCTACGACGCCTCGTACATTGCTCTCGGGAAGCTCCTCGGGCTCCGTGTCGTCACGGCCGACGGAGCGCTCGCGCGCGCTGCGGGCCGGGCGTCCCTCTCGATCGAGGATTACGTCCCCCTTGGACCGTGAGCGTGGATAGGTTTAAGCGGGAACGCCGGGTTCGCGCGTCCGCGCCCCGGTAGTCTAGCGGTCTATGATCTCGGTCTGTCGAGCCGAGTGCTCGGGTTCGAATCCCGACCGGGGCGTTCCGTCGCCAAGGCGAGTTCCTCTCCGACGTGTTCGAGGACCCCCAACTGAGGAACCCAGAGCCCTGTGGCATCGCCCGAACGAGCTACCGTTCGTTCTTGCAGACGGGGCCCTCGAGCCCCATCGAGCGTCGGTCAGAAGCCGAACACGGCACCCGCGGCGACCCCCGCGATCCCCAGGATCCCGAAGACGACAGTGAGACCGACCGTGCCGGCGTTCGCGGGGATGAGCGCCATCGGGTCGCGGGCGTTCGCGCGCAGACCGAGATACGCCTTTCGCGCGAGAGGTATCGTGAGAAACGTCAGGAGGACGGTCCAGGGCGCGGTCGCCGTGACCACCGCCAAGCCGACGAACGCGTACGCCTGCAGGAGAAGCTCCAGGTAGACGTAGGTCGACCGCTCGTACCCCAGTCGGGACATGAACGTGGCCTTCCCAACGGAACGATCCGCCTCGACGTCGGGGAACTCATTGATCCACAGGATTGCCGTCACGAGGGAGCCGAACGCGATCGACAGAAAAAGGGGGCCCCAGTCCAGGCGGGTCGTCAACACGAAATAGGTGCCCATGACGACGAGCGGTCCGAAGCTGAGGCCCACAAACAGTTCGCCGACCCCCCGATGCGCGAGCCGTATCGGCGGCGCGACGTAGAAGAAGGCCGCGAACACCCCAACGAGGCCGATCCAAAGGAGCGTGAGGCTCGTCTGTGTGACGAGGTAAAGACCGATGAGAGAGCCGAGGCCGAGGAACGCCAGCGCGACCCCGAGGTGCGCGTTGACGGAGAGCCGGCCGGTCGTCAGGACGCGGCCGCCCCCTGCGAATGGGTTCTGATGCTTCACGGCCAAGTCGTTCCCGCTCCGGTAGTCGAAGTTGTCGTTGAGCAAGTTCGTCGCGAGGTGCACGAAGACCGCGCCGACGAGGGTCAACAAGAACAGGTCAACACGGAAGAAGTAACCCGGCTGGGGAAACACGGGCAACGGACCCCACGCGAGAACACCGGAACCGTACGCCCATGCGAGGACGCCGCCAAGGATCACGGGAATCACGGACGCGACGAGGAACGGCGCGCGCAACGCGCGGAACCAGAGCTGGCCGATGGTCACCTGCGCGGGTGCCGTGGCGTTGGCTGTCGCCATCGACTCACTCGAGCGGGTACGTGAGGCCCATGTAGCCGACGAGGTTCCCCTCTCGGTACATCGGCCGGACCGCGAGGCGCGCGCGGAACCGGGCGCCGCCCTTCTTCACGAGCAAGACCTCCTCTTCGAAGAGGCCTGCGTCCACCGCGGTCTTCAACAGTCGCGGCACGAGCTCCGCCACCCGTTCCTCTGGATGGAACGCCGCGACGGACAACTTGTTCACGACGTCGCCATGCGCGTAGCCGAACAGCTTGTCCGCGCCGCCCCCGTAGGTCTTGACCATCCCCTGGAGGTCGCACGTGATCACGGACTCGGCCCTGCGCATGTCGTGGTCGCTGAACCCTTCGCTGCCCTTGTGAGCTGTCTCCGCCATGGTTATCCCATCTCCACGAGTGGCCAGGCTTATATCGAGTTGGCGGTTTACCTGTAAACCATGCGGAAGGTCACCCTGCGCTTGCGAACGAAGGCCGCGACGGACCTCGGCCTCGTGAACCCGCGGTTCTTCGAGCACAACGAGAACCTCGAGGTCCTCCACTCGTTCGCCGCCGGCGGCACGGTCACGCAAGTCGTGAGAATCCGGCGGAAGGGGGAACTGCCGCCGAACGACCGCATCGAACGGCGCCGCGGGGAGCTCCTCGGGCGGTACGCCCTGCGACACTTCGAAGTCCTCGCACAGGACGAGGCGCGTCGCGAGGTGACCGCGCTTATCACATGGCGGATTCCGAAGGACCTGGCGGCAATCGTGGAGGAGTTCGGGGCGGACCTCGTCCCCTCGGAGCCGTTCGTGATCGGTCCCGAGGAGACCGTCGTCACGTTCTACGCGGCCGAGGAGCGACTCCCGCTCGTATACGGACTCCTCGAGGACCTCCGCATCGAGTACAAAGTCTCGGCGGTGCGGCCGTTCCGGGGGGATCGCGGGCCCTTTGCGGCGATGACGGAGCGGCAGCGCTCGTTGCTCGAGCTCGCGTACCGTCTCGGGTATTTCGACTCTCCCGCGAAGACATCGCTCTCGAAGCTCGCGAAGATCGCAGGCGTTTCGCGCGCGGCGGTGAGCAAGACGCTGCGGAGGGCGGTGGCGCGGCTCCTCGAATCCGTCCTCGGCGAGGCACGCTGAGCCAGGCGCTCGCTAGTGGAATTCCACCCCGCCCTTGAAGATGGGCTTGTCCACCCCGAGGACGCTGCTGAGTTCTGCGATAGGGACCTCCCGCTGTTCGCCGCTCTCCATGTTGCGCAGCGCGACCGCACCGTTCGCGAGCTCTTTCTCGCCGACCAGGACGGACCACCGCGCGCCCATCGCGTTGGCGTAGTCGAGGTTCTTCGAAGGCCCGCGGCCGACGAGGTCGACATCGACGCGCAGGCCCGTCTCGCGAAGTTGCGAGGCGACCTCGAATGCTCTCCCGCGCACGGCTTCCCCGATGGGGATCACGTACACGTCGAGTTTCGGCGGCGGGACGGCCACGCCCTCGGCCTCCGACGCGAGCACGATGCGGTCCACGCCGATCGCGAAGCCCGTGGAGAAGATCGGTTCGCCGCCAAACAGCTCCGCGAGCGCATACGACCCCCCGCCTCCGACCTGGTCCTCTGCGCCCAGGTTCGGAGAGTGGATCTGGAACACCATCCCCGTATAATACGAGAGTCCGCGGATGATGCCCATGTCGAACTCGATGTCGCGCACCCCGTACGCCGCCAGACGCTCCGCGATTCTCCGGAGGAGGTCGAAGCCCTCGCCACCAACGCCGCCAAGGAAGTCCGACGCCTTCGCGAGGACCTCGGGCCCGCCGCGGATGCCGATCAGGTCACGCAGGGTCCGCTCAAGGTCTCCCAACCCCGCGGCGTCGAGCTCCGTGTGGAGCTTCTCGAGATTCCGTTTGTCGAGCGCATGCAGGATCCTGTCCTGTCGCTCCCGGTCGACCTTCAGGTACGCGCGCAGCATGCCGATGTGGCCGATCCGCGTCGCGACCTGCCGCACCCCCGTGGCCCTGATCGACTTCACCGCTAGGGCGATGGCCTCGGAGTCCGCATCGAGGGGCGACCCTCCGAGGATCTCGCACGAGAACTGGAAGAACTCCCGGTACCGTCCGTGCTGAGGCTCCTCGTACCGGAACGTGGGCCCGAAGGAGTAGAGCTTGATGGGCTTCGGCGCGCTCGTGAGCTCGTTCACGTAGTGCCGGAGGACGCCCGCCGTGAGCTCCGGCCGCAGCACCAGGTCGCGTCCTCCCTTATCCTTGAAGACATACATCTCCTCCTCGATCCCCGGCCCGGCCTTCCGGTGGAACAGCTCCAGGGGCTCGAACGTCGGGGGAAGGACCTCGCGAAAGCCGAACGACTCCGCCGTCCGACGGAGCGCCGCCTCCACGTGGCCGTGCCGTGCGAGGTAGGAGGGGCCCAAGTCTCTCGTGCCCCGGGCGCGGTCCACCATGGGGCGCGCATGAACGAGACCCCCTAAAGCCTTTGGCGGCTCGGCGAGCCCGGCTCGCCCACAAACGCAAGCCCCAATCTTCTTAAATACGCGGCTTCCCATGAGAAGGTCGGGGCCGGAGAGAAAACAGCATGCGGACCGGAAGGTTCGTCGCGCTCGCCCTTTTCGCCGCGTCGGCGGCGATTATGCTGGCCTCATTCTCCGTGGTGGCGGAAGCCCCGGGCCTCGAGGGCGGCGGGGAGGACCGGGTGCAGCTCCTCGCGTCCGTCGATTCGTCCGGGCCCAAGGTGCGGAGCGGCAACCCGGCCGTCCTCCGCGTTCGTGTAGTCGACCAGTTCGGTGCGCCGGTCGAGGACGCTGTGGTCACCTCGGTCGCTTCGGTCGGGACGGTGACGCCCGCGGAGGCGAGGACCGATGCGAGCGGGTTCGCCCGGTTCACCTACCGGATGACAACGGCCGAAGCGGTCGAAATCTCCGTCCACTTCTATGCGTCGAAGGGGAACGCATTCGTCGACGAGGTGACCTACTCACTCATCGTCATCCCGCCGCTGCCATCGCGCCCGATCTTGACCCGACCCGAGACGGCCGTCAGCGCCGGCATCGGGGCGGCACTCCTGGCCGCCCTCGCCAGCACGGAGTTCGGGAAGTACGGGCTGTCGAACCTTGTGTTCTTCCCCCTCTACTCTCGCCTCCGGAAGGAGGAGGTTCTCGACCACTTCGTCCGCGGGCAGATCTACGGATACATCATGTCCCACCCCGGCGAGCACTACAACTTCCTGAAGGACGCGCTGAAGGTTACGAACGGCACGCTCGCCCACCACCTCCGCACACTGGAGATGCAGGGGTTCATCAAGGCGGACCGCGACGGCGTGTTCAAACGCTTCTATCCGGTCGAGGTCCAGATCCCGCGGAACAAGGGCATCCGGTTGAGCGATCTGCAGCATCACATCCTAACGCTGATTCGTACGGACGGGGGGCCGACCCAGCAGGACATCGCGCTCGGGCTGGGCGTGAGCCAGCAGACCGTCTCGTACAACCTCCGCCACCTGAACCGCGAGGGCCTCGTCCGAATGGAAAAGGAGGGCCGTATGAAGCGTTACTTCTCCTCGGATCTTCCCAGCATGGATGCGTGACGCACGGCCCGCCCGGGAAAAAAGGACTAGAGACCGCGCCACAAAGACCTAATATCCCACAAACGAGCGTACAAATCGCCTTTTATACGGTTCGCGGCGTTGCCGGGGCCAGCCAATCCTTCGCGGGGGCGCGGGGGAACTGTGCCACCCCTTCCAAGGGGCACAGGAGAAGGAGGTAGGAACGAATGCGTAGCGCAAGGGTGAAGGGACTCTTTGTGTCAGTCGTCATGAGCTTGGTGGCCATCCTGATCCTTTCGGGGATCCCGGGGCTCACCGCCGCGTACACGCCCGCGAAGGGCGAGACCCGGCAGGCCGGCCTCGATCTGCTGGTCGGCGGCCAGGATGAGATGAAGACGCGGAATCTGCTGCCCGCGATCGCGAACGACGTCTGGACTTCGGACGTGCATTATCGCATCTACGACAGTCTAATCCAGCCTCACCCGACGGTGGACCGTCCAATGGCATGGATTGCCAAGGGCGTGGACTTTAACGAGAATGGGATCTTCGAAACGTCGGAATACGACGTCTGGGCGGAACAGACAGGAACGCTCTCTGCGCTCGGCATCGTGATCTACTACGACTTCAACGGAGTCATGTGGCACGATGGCGTGCAGATGACGCCCTGGGACTTCTTCTTCTCCTACCACGTGAACGCGCAGAACTCCCGGTTCATCACGGACATGCGCGTGCTTCTCCGCGACGGCACAGCCTCCTCCTATGAGGGGGGAAGCCGCCAGATGAACATCGCCCTGTTCGACTCCGACCCGGTCGCCCCGGGCATCCAGCGCAGCTGGGAGGGCGAGGCGTCGATGTTCGGCGGCGTGAACAATGCGCTCCGTATCGGCGTCCAGTTCAACCTCACGGAGTCGTTCGCCCTCTTCTACGAGTCGACGATCGCGCCGGTCATGCTCCCCATGCACATCTGGTCCCGGACGGGCGGAGGCCGCCACGCCGCGGACTTCGGCTGCGCGGTCTGGATCCCGCAGGCGGAGGCGACCGCTAGGGGCATCCCGGAGTGCGGCAACGCGAACGCCGCGACGCACGGGAAGGGGATTGCATCCTCGGAGACCGTGACGGGTAGCAGCGCGTACGTCTACTCCGCCGCCGACGCATGGGCGCTGACGGATGCGGACGTGATCGGCCACGGGCCGTTCACGTTCGACCAATGGGTCCCCGGCGTCGAGGCGCACGTCGTCCGAAACGAAAACTTCTACACGGGCGTAAGCGGCACCACGGTCTATGACGCCAGCCTCGCGTCAATCCTCCAGCTGCCCACGATCACGGGCATCCGGTACAAAGTGTACAAGACCACGCAGATCGGCGTCTTCGCCCTGCAGTCCGGCGAGGTTGACTTCTACCACTGGAACGTCGGGGCCGAGTTCGTCCCGGACCTCCTGAAGATCCCGGAAATCGCCGTGGAATCGAACGCCGAGCCCGGCTTCTTCTATATGGGATACAATCTGCGCGAGTCGCCGTGGGGTTATGAGAACAACAATCCCGCGAACGACGTCGGCCTTGGGTTCCGGCAGGCGGTCTCGCACCTGATCGACAAGCGGTCCATCGTGCAGAACCTGCTCCAGAACTTCGGCGTCGTCGGTCACGGCATGCTCAGCCCCGCGAACACCTTCTGGTACAACGACAACATCCCGAAGCCCGGGTTTGACCTCACCGCCGCGAGGGCGATCCTCGACGACCTCGCGACGCCGGGCGGGCAGTACACCGAGGCGGGGTTCACTTTGGACCCGGCAGGCGCGTGCCACAAGGACAACGATGGGGGCTGCCGCTCCCTGCCCGTGATGGGGAACGCGGAATTCGAGATCCTGACGCCCCAGGCGGATTACGACCCCGTCCGCGCCTCCGCGGGCGCGATGGTCGCGGATGCGATGCGGCAGGTGGGGATCAACGCGGTCTCCCGCCCGACGGCCTTCGGCCAGATCGTATCCCTGATTACGGCCCACAACTTCGACATGTACATCCTGGGCTGGCGCATCGGAGGGACGGACCCCGACTACCTGTTCAGCTTCTTCCACAGCATCAACGCGCCGACGGGGCAGAACTACGTCGGGTTCAACAACGCGACCTTCGACGCGACGATTTCCGCGTCGCGGGCCGAGCTGGACCGCGACACCCGTCAGACTCTGATCCGTGCCGCGCAGCTCACGCTGTCCGAGGCGCGTCCCTACGACGTCCTCTACTACAGGACGAACATCGAGGGCTACCGCCAGGACCGGTTCGTGAACTGGACCGTGACGTCCGGAACGATCTGGAACTTCTGGTCCCTGCAGGGCATCCACCCGCCGTCTGGCGCTGGAATCGTCGTGGTAATCACATCGGCATCCGCGATGGCCTCCGGAGGCTTGGAGACCGTGACGGTCAACGTGTTCGACAACACCGGCCAGGCACTGCCCGGCGCGAGCGTCACCTTGACGGTCGGGGCCGGAAACCTGACGATTGGAGCGACGACTGCTCGTTCGGTGGTCGATACGACGAACGGCAACGGCGAGGTTACCGCGACGTATCGTGCGGATGTCGTCGGCTCGGAAACGCCGGTCATCGTCGACGCGGCGGTCGACGCGAGTTCCGTCGGATTCCCCGACGGCGTGCAGCGGAGCACGCAGATCACGGTGTTCCCCGCAGGTGTGCAGTTCCTGTCTCTGACGCTGGAGCTACCGCTGGGGGACCGCGTGACCTCGGGCTCGGACCTGCCTCTGCGGATCACCGCGCGGGACCAGGACAGGGTGCTCGTCCCGGACGCGCTCGTGAGCATGATCGTCAGCCCAGCCGGCTCGTTGACCCCGATCCCGGCGAGCGGCGCTGCCGCGGACATGTCGGCCGTGACGCTCCGGGCGGCGGCAGGGATTGCCGTCGCGACGCCTTACAGTTTGAACGTGACGGCGGAGAAGGCGGGCTACGTAGATGCCGCAGGCGGCCGTCAGGTCACGATTGTCCCGCCCGACGTTCAGATGAGGCTATGTCCAGACGGGAACTCGTACCCGATTACGACGACGTGTCCGACCGTCTCCACGCCCGGCCTCGAGGTGCTGCCGATTCTCGCAGGAATCGGCATCGCTGCCTTGGTCGCGGGGGTTGTGGCCGAACGGAAGAGACGGAGCTAGCCACGCTCCGCTCTTCCTTTCTTTCCCTTTCCCCGTTGCGGGGTGACGACGAAGGACCGGAGGTCAGAACATGGGCATGAGGCTACGGACTTTCCTGATCCGGCGGGCGATCCACACGGTGATCACACTGGTCATCGTGCTCGTCCTCCTCTTCGTGATCTTCCGCCTCATGCCCGGCGATCCCTCCAGGTTCTTCATCCAGCCGGGACAGACCCCCGAATCCAGGGAGGACATCCTTGTCGAGTTCGGCTTCCTGAAGCGGGTGCCCGCTCCCGGGGCGGGATATCGGGCATCCTTCGTGACGAGCGTTGCCGGGACCTACGAGATCCGCATCAACGTCACGGACAGCAGGGATCGCGCGGAGGCGTTCTACTTCAACTACACGCGAGAGTCGATCGTGTCGCGGGCGCCCCGGATAGAGGTCCAGCCCTCGGTCTCTGGGCGACTTCCTTCGGAGGTAGTCCCGGGCGACAACGTGAACATTGACCTCATCCGGCGGAACATACCGGCAGGCGAGGTGCTCAATTCGACCGTCACGCTCCTCAAGCAAGGCTCGTCCGTGGGCGAGTGGTACATCAACAACGACACAAGCCTTGATTGGCCAGCGGGAGCGGTGGGCGCGTACACGATCCGGGTGAGGTCGACAGGGAGCCTGTCGGGGAACCTCACCGCGTTCGCGGGGGTTTCCGTCAACCCTCTGGATCCGACCCCCTTTCAGCTCGTCGGAGAGAAACTCGACGTTCGGGGGTACCAGGCCGCTTCCGCCCGTGTGACGATTAACGTGACCGCGTCCGGCGCATTGATCGCCCAAGTGGCCGCCTCCGTGCGAACACCCGATGGTTCGCCGCAGACCGTGACGCTCAGCCGTGTCATGATCACGGTGGAGAACAACATCCTCGAGGAGTTCTGGGCCTACATGACGAACATGCTGGTCTTCGATTTCGGAACGTCGCCCTATACGCGACAGCCGGTCTGGACCGAGATTAACAACCGGATAGGACCCTCCCTCCTGCTGTTCGGGGCCGCGACGATCATCTCGTACCTCCTCGGGATTATCATGGGCGCCGTGCTCGCATGGCGGCGGGGCTCGAAGATGGAGCTGAGCTCCATCGTCGTGAGCCTCTTCTTCTACAGCATGCCGGTCTTCTGGTTCGGCCTGATCCTGCTCTGGGCGTTCGCCTTCAAGTGGGAGCTCTTCCCGCTCGGCGGTTACGCCGATCTCTCGGCGTATCAGGAAGGAGGGTTCTCGCTGGCGGCGAACATCTTGTGGCACATGACCCTCCCGCTCCTCAACCTCGTGATCCTCAGCCTCGCCGGGACGATCCTGCTCATGCGAAACAGCATGCTCGAGGTCATGGGCGAGGACTACATCACGACGGCCAAGGCGAAGGGGCTGAGCGAACGTCGGGTGATGTACCACCACGCAGCGAGGAATGCCATGCTCCCGGTCGTGACCGCGTTCGCCCTGAGCATCAGCGGGGTGATCAGCGGGGGCGTCCTCACGGAGACCATCTTCTCATGGCCGGGGATGGGGGCGTTCCTCGTGACAGCCACGATCCAGCAGGACTTCGCCTCCGTCCAGGGCGCCTTCTACCTTCTGGCCCTCCTCACGATTCTCGCCAATCTCATTGCGGACGTGCTGTACGCGTGGCTCGACCCTCGAGTGAGGCTCTAGAATGGCGGTCGAAGGGGGCGTGGCCACACCGCAGAGCCTTCTGTGGCGTCGGGTTCGCGAGAAGATCAGCGTCTGGCAGCGGCTCTTCGCCATGAACTGGAACCTGTTCAAGGCGTCCAGGATCGGCGTGGTGGGGCTCGCGATCATGATCGCGTTCCTTCTCCTTGCGCTTGCCGCGCCGTTCATGGGCCTCCGGGACCCTATCCGGTGGACGGCCCCGGACGAGGACCTCATCCAGTTGGACACCTACTGGGAAGTGAGCTCAGCCCAGGGGGGGACGGAGCTCGCGATTGCGCCTGCGATCACGCAGGGCTCCTCGTTCCGGACCGCGCCCACGAGGATCGAACCCCCCGCGGATCGCGTTTACGTGCCCGCAGGCGATCGACTGTACGCGTTCGTCACCTCGGACGAGTACCTTCCTGTCCCGATCAATCAGCAGCTGGTCGTCAGCGACAACGCTTGGCGGGCCTTCGGCAACGTGAACGTGAGCAGCGACATCGACGGAGTGAGCCGGTCGATCTCCCTCGCCCCTCTGGTCATGAACTATGGCGGACACGTGGAGAGGCCAGCGGATTACGAGATATACCTTGGAACGAGCGATGGGACCCTCGTAATCATCCGTGACCCGGCCCGTGGGTACGGACTAGCCCCTGAGCCGGAACCCCCGATTCGGCTGTTCGGACGGATCACTGGCCTGGCGGCGTTCAACCACGACTTGAACCATTTGGCGCGGGTCGAGGGTCGCGCGAACTACCTGACATTCAACGGCAGCTCGCCGGATTGGGAGTACCATGAGATCCCGGGCGCGGTTTTCCAGGACGAGGGGGAGTTCACCTCCCTCGCTTTGAACACAACGGGCCCTACGCGACCCGTAATCTCGTACTACGACTTCGGCCGGGGTATCCCGAAGGTTGCAACGCTGGTCAATGAGGCATGGGTGTTCCTTACGACTCCGGGGCCGGGCGGGGGGGGCGTGGAGCCGCTGAACCCCAGCGACTCTGTGAGTGTGGGCTTCCACACGTCCGTGGCCGTCGAATCCGGAATCCCGCAGCTTGCGTATTACAATCAGACCTCTCTATCCCTGAAGTACGCGCGGTGGAACGGGAGTGCGTGGAACCGGGTGATTGTGGACCAGGGGGACGTCGGAGAATACGTTTCGCTCGCGGTCAATGCGACGAACGGCGTTCACATGGCATATTACGACCGTGACGCGGGCCGTCTGAAGTACGCGTTCGGGGACGGCGTGACGTTCACCGTTGAGGTCGCCGACGACAGCTTGGGCCAAGATGTGGGGCGGTTCGCGAGCCTCGCCCTTGACAGCGCAGGCGACGCGCACGTTGCGTATTACGATGCGACTGCGCAGGAGCTGAAGTACGCCCACCGGGATGGGTTTGGGGTGTGGACGAACGAGAGTTTCGCGATGCAGGACGTCGGCACATACGCGAGTCTCGCCTTGGACCCGATTACCCAGCTCCCCGCAATCGCGTATTTCGATGCTCGGAACGGCTCGTTGGGCTTCGTCGAGCAACTCGTCGCCGGGGTCTGGGAACCCCCTGTAACGGTGGACGATCCGCCGAATGCCGTCGTCGGCGTGGAGACGAGCCTGGCGTTCGATCCCACGGGGAATCCCGCAATCGCCTACCAAGACGTGACGAACCTGGACCTGAAGTTCGCGAACTGGACGGGCTCATGGAGGTCGACCACCCTACGGTCGGACTGGCACACGGGTTTCAACAACAGTCTAGAGTTCGACGCGTCCGGTCACCCCCACATTGCCTTCTACTCGTACGTCACCCAGCGCTCCTCCGAGGACCTCGTGGTCGTGGGAACAGAGACAGGGCAAGTCTACGCGATTGACGTCTCGATCCCCGGAACCATCCAGCGAGGGAGCCGCGAGAAGCAGGTCACTGATTGGGACTATCGGGTGCGTTGGAACATATCACTGGGGTCCGAGGTCCACATCGCCGCCTCGCCGCTTTCAAAGAAAGGCGGATCTCCCGCGTACAGCCCGGCGTTCAACGAGACGGGTTCCGTGGTGTTCGTCGGAACCGAGGACGGGCGACTGTTTGCTCTCAACGCGTCAGACGGGGGAAACTACTGGTGGAACGCCGCCCAGCAGCACGTCCCCATGGGTTCCCCTTGGCGCTCGCCCCCGGTCGTGTATCTGGCGGCGGACGGTCCAGAGCGACTTCGCGAGGTCGTCTACGCGACGACAGGCTACGTCGACTCGCCCGATGTGGATCCTGCCCCGGAAAGCCTCCTCGTCGCACGGCACGCTTCGGATGGAAGCCCTCTCGGCGAATGGCAATGCACGTTCCCCGGATACGACGGCGCGGCCTTCTTGGGCCCCACCCTCGCCATCCCCGACGGAGGCAACCTCACGCAGCCCGTGATTGACGCCGACATCATCTACATCGGTTCGGACAGCGGTCGCCTGTACGCGATTCGACGGGACGGGGTCGGGGATTGCGGAGATTGGCTTATCCCGCCGGCGAGCCAGAAGTGGATGTACCGCGACCTGACGCTGATCGGCCTTGACGCGAAGTTCACCTCGCCGCCCGCGGTCTTCTCAGACAGCCTCGTGTTGATCGCGGCAGCGACCCACAACAACGGCACGGCATCGGATCCGCTGGATGACAAGGGCGTCCTGTACTCCCTCCGCGTCGACCAGGGGAATGTGTCGTGGAAGCGAACGTTGCCATCGCCGGTCAACGGTATCCCCCAGATCTGGAGAGAGGAGAACGACCGCGCCTTGCATCCCGCCGTCTGGGCCACCTACGGGGGAGGCCCGGGTCACGTGTCGGGGGTCATCTCCCTCAGCGTCGTCGGCCAGTTCCTCGCCCCCTCCGAGCCCTCGTGGGCGCACCAGTACAACTGTGGCACCCAGGCCAACCCGAGGAAGATGTGCGCCGGCTATCCGAGCGGCAACCAGTACTGGCTCGGGCTGGACAGCCAGGGTCGCGACATCTTCAGCCAAGTCATCTGGGGCTCCCGCATCGCCCTCCTCGTCGGCTTCCTCAGCGCGTTCTTCACCGTGCTCGTGGGCGTGGTCGTGGGCCTCATCGCGGGTTACGTCGGCGGGAAGACGGAGGCGATCCTCATGCGATTCACGGACGTGATCCTCGTCCTGCCCGGTCTGCCCCTCATCATCACATTGGCGGCGGTGCTCGGAGCGAGCATCTGGAACATCATCCTCGTCATCTCCCTCCTCGGCTGGCCCGGCGTCGCCCGGATCATCCGCGCGGAGGTGCTCTCCCTTAAGGAGCGGCCGTTCATCGATTCCGCGAGGGTCACCGGCGCGAGCACGACGCGCATAGTGTTCCGACACATCGCGCCGAACGTGATGCCCCTCGCGTTCCTCTACATGACGTTCTCGGTGAGCGGGGCTATCCTCACCGAGGCAGCGTTGAGCTTTATCGGGCTTGGGGACATCGCCACGATGTCTTGGGGCATCATGCTGCAGCTCGTCTCCCAGTCCGATGCCCTGCGCGCGTGGTGGTGGCTCCTGCCGCCCGGGCTCGCGATCACCCTCATCAGCCTTGCGTTCTTCCTCGTCGGACGCGCCTTCGACGAGATCGTGAACCCGCGCCTACGGAAGAGGTGATCGGACGGACCCCCTCCTGAAGGTCGACCACCTGAAGGTGTACTTCCGGATTCAGAAGGGGACCGTCCACGCCGTCGACGATGTCACGTTCGATCTGAACCGAGGGCAGACGATGGGCCTCGTCGGAGAGTCCGGATGCGGCAAGACCACGACCGCCTTCGCGGTCACCAAGCTCTTGCCGCCCAACGGCCGGATCGTGGGTGGTCAGGTCGTGTTCGACGGCCAGGTCCTCGTGCGCTCTGACCTCCCGACGGAGGTGGACGAGCTGCTGCGCCACCCGGACTGGATGGCGCGAGTCCAGGAGGTCCTGAAGCGCGAGGAGCAGGAGCTCGCTGCATACCAGGCGGGGGGTGGGAAGATTCTCGAGACCGCCGAGGAGATGGAGGACGAGTTCGAGTTCTACACAGAGATCAACGGTCTCCTGGTCCAACGTGGGACGACGTCCGACGACGAGCTGCGCGTGCAGTTCCAGAAGGCCGCGGCCCAGCACCTCCGCGGCTTCAGCGCCTCGCGCCGCCGGAGGCGCAGAGAGAAGGAGATCGAGCGCGCGATCGCTGCGGTCCGTTGGTCGAAGGTGGCCATGATCTTTCAGAGCGCCATGAACGCGTTCAACCCCGTCTACCGCGTGGGGGACCAGATCATGGAGGGGCTCCTCACGCACTATCCCGACATGACGAAGGAGGAGGGCCGCGAGCGGGTCCTCGCGCTGTTCGACCTCGTCGGCATCGACCGATCGCGCGTCGATGGGTATCCCCATGAGTTCTCGGGCGGCATGCGGCAGCGGTCGATGATCGCCATGGCGCTCGCCTGCAACCCCCAGCTCCTCATCGCGGACGAACCGACGACCGCGCTTGACGTGATCATGCAGGACCGGATCCTCGCGGAAATCCGCGATCTCCAGCGGGAGCTCAACATCGCGATGATGATCATCACGCACGACATCTCCGTCGTCGCGGAGGTCGCCGAGAAGATCGGCATCATGTACGCGGGGAAGCTGTTCGAGCAGGGGGGCGTCCGCGAGGTGTTCGAGAAGTCCGCCAATCCGTACACGATCGGCCTCCTCTCCGCGTTCCCGAGCATCAAGGGGCCACGACGCCGTCTCCGTTCGATTCCCGGTTCGCCCCCCGACCTGAAGAACCCGCCGTCCGGATGCCGGTTCCACCCGAGGTGCCAGTTCGCCCAGGAGGTCTGCAAGTACGTCGAGCCCCCGCTGGTGCAGGTCGCCCCCGACCACTGGTCCCTCTGTCATTTCGCGAAAGAGATTTACGAGGGAACGCTGAGGGCGACTTGATGGTCGAGGCGGTCGAGCACGCGGACACCGGGGAGCCCGAGGGCGACGCGGTCTACCAGGTCGACGGCCTCGAGAAGCGGTTCCCCGTGAAGTCCGGGTTCATGGGCACCCTGTTCGGGAAGGAGCAGTTCGTGCACGCGGTCGACGGGATCTCGTTCAGCATCAAGCAAGGCGAGATCCTTGGGGTGGTGGGCGAGTCCGGGTGCGGGAAGACCACGACGGGACGGTTGCTCGTCCGCCTGGAGACGCCGACCCGCGGCCGCATGATGTTCCGCGGCGTGGACGTTTCCACGATGCGCGGCGACGCCCTCAAGGAGTTCCGCCGCCGCGTGCAGATGATCTTCCAGGACCCCTACGAGTCCCTCAACCCGCGCTTCACCGTCTTTCAGACGGCCGCGGAGCCTCTCGTCGTCCACAACGTCGGCGAGACGTTCGCGGAGCGAGAGGAGATGGTCGCGAAAGCGCTCGAGTCCGCAGAACTCCGGCCGGCGGAGGAGTTCATGTCCCGGTATCCGCACGAGCTTTCCGGAGGCCAGCGGCAGCGCGTCTCGATCGCGCGAGCCCTCGTGCTGCGCCCGGAGTTCGTCGTGGCGGACGAGCCGGTCTCAATGCTAGACGTCTCGATCCGCGCGGGGATCATGAACCTCATGATCCGCCTCCGGGACGAGTACGACATCCCGTTCATGTTCATCTCACACGACGTGTCGGTGACGCGGTACATGAGCCACCGGATCGCGGTCATGTACCTCGGCCAGATCGTGGAGCTCGCGCCGTCCGAGGAGCTCATCAAGAACCCGATGCACCCCTACACGGAGGCGCTCCTCTCCGCAGTCCCCGTGCCGGACCCCGCCGCCAAACACGGACGCGTGGAGATCAAGGGCGACCTCCCGTCGCCGATCAACTTGCCGTCGGGCTGCTCCTTCCATCCACGATGCCCGTACCGCCGGGACGTGTGCAAGGAGGTCCGCCCAGCGCTCCGCGAGATCACCCCCGGGCACTACGTGCAGTGCCACTTCGCCGGGGAGATCATCACGCGAAAGCCGGACGACATTTTCCTCGAGGAGGGCGTGTGCGCGACGTGCGGGAATCTAGTCGCGAAGGGCACGAAGCAGGTGACGTGTAACTGCCCGAAGATCTACCACGCGTCGTGCGCGATCGACGCTCGCGAGTGCCCCATCTGCAAGAAGGTCTTCTGAGGGATGCGCCGTGCACCTGTTCGCCCGCGTGTTGGCGGTTGCCTACCTCGTCCTCGCCGCGGCCTCGGGGATCATCTACGTCCAGACGAGCATCAACTACGTGAACGTCGCGGAGATCAACGTGAACATCAGCGGGAACGTCGCCGTCACCGGCGTCGTGATCGTTTGGAACCGCACCTCAGGCGCGGACCCCGTTCTCCTTGTAACCATGACCGCAACGAATCCCGGGCGCATCCCGATCGAGGTCACGAACGTCGACTTCGGGCTGCACATGGAGGATCCCTGGGACGCGTCCCCTTGGTTCGACGCCGCGAGCCTTCCCAGGACACTGATCCGTTCCGGCGGGTTCACGACCCAACCGGGGCATGGCATCGTCATCCCCCCGGGCGAGACCCGGGTCGTGGAGTCGGTCGTGCCCGTGCAGGGGGTCGATCAGATGAATCGTTTCGACAGGCCGGACGCCGCCGGGAGGTACTACCCGGTCGTCTGGGCCCCGCGTTTCATTTACTTCTTCGTCGGCTTCGACTTGTTCACGATCCTCGAGCTCGGTCCGTACTACGATCCCATGGGGGTGGTTCCCGTTGGATGAAGGGACCCGATCCGCTTGGCGGAAGCGCCTCCTGTTTCTCGCGTGGACGTTCCTCGGTGCCGTGATCGTCGCGGCGTTCTTCATCGCCTCTTTCTTCTCCGACTTCTCGGCAATCCCGGTCGGCGACCCCGGGGCGATCCTCCTCCTCGTGCCCCTGCTCGTGGGCTTCCTCCTCGGGGTCCTCCTGACGGACGCGGAGATCGTCGTCGCCGCCGGGGCGGGCGTCGCCTGCGCGATCCTGTCCTCCGTCCTCGTCGGGGTCTACCTTTTCAGCCCCGTCCTCGCGGGCGTCGCCACGGGCTCGTCACCGCTCATCGCGTTCTCGATCTCGCGCATCGCGCTGTCCTTGGTCGTGCTGTTCCCCCTCGTCGTCGTCGGATCCGTCGTCGGTCGCGGCGTCGGCGACCTGTTCCTGCCGTCCCCACGTCTCAAGCGTCAGATCGAAGAGCTCCGGGATGAGACGCGGCAGTGGCATGAAGCGCTCGACCGGCTGGAACGCCAGCATGCGGAGGAACGGGACCTTGCGACCGCGAGGCCCCCCGAGTCGCGGGAGCCCCCGGAGCGGAAGGATTAACCCGACGCCGCCAATCCGCGGCCGGGCCCGTGGTCTAGCGGCTATGACGGTGCCCTTACAAGGCGCAGATCGTCGGTTCGAGTCCGACCGGGCCCATCCACCGCCAGAGGGGTTAAGTGCCCCCGCGGACTCGCCGCACCGAGGCATCCGCGCATGGCGTCCCAAGAGGAATTCCTCAAGGCCGTGAGGGAGGGCGACCTGGCCGGGGTCCAGGGGATGCTTGCGCAAGCGCCCGACCTCAAGAATGCCCGGACGGAGAAGGGGGTTCACGCGGCCGTCCTCGCCGTCTATTACGGCAGGCCCGCAGTTGCGGACGCGATCGTCCTGCACGGGCCCGAGTTGACGGTTCACGATGCCGCCACCTTGGGTGACCTGGAGCGGGTGAAGCAGCTCGTCGCGGAGGATCCCGGGCTCGTGGACTCCCTTTCGGGAGACGGCTTCTCGCCCCTCGGTCTCGCGGCGTTCACGGGTCATCTGGAGATCGCGGAGTTCCTGCTGGCGCAGGGGGCCGAGGTGAACTTCGCGAGCCAGGACGAGAGGCAGTTCACCGCCCTGACGGGTGCGGTCGCGAACGGGAACGTCGAGGTCGTGAAGCTGCTCCTCATGCACGGCGCGGACCCGAACCACCTGTACGAAGGGGGCGCGTCCAATCCCCTCATGGAAGCGGCGGCCGAGGGCAAGACGGCAATCGTCGAGATCCTTCTCCAGCACGGCGCGAACGTGAACCTCCGGGGAAAGAGCGGGAAGTCGGCGCTGGGCCTCGCCCGGGAGCAGGGCCACCGCATCACCGCGGAGGCGCTCTCGAACGCCGGAGCAACGGAGTGATTCCTCGCGGACGGTCCTTCCCCGTCGAATTATTGGCGGTAGTCCTGCCATCGGAACCGCGCGTCGACCCGGAGGTCGTGGAGCAGGCCCAGATCCGTACCATCGAGCAGGTGGAGGCGAGCGCGGTCGAGGCGCATGACCTCGTCCGTGATGAGCGGTCCGAGGAACTTCGCCCGGATGTCGTTGACCGGCGTGCCGCCGCACAGCTCGTTGAACGCCGGGACGACGATCGCCTGCCCCGGCATCACCGGATACCTTTCGTGCTTCTTCCGGAACGGGACCCGGAGCCAGCAGGGCTGCACGTGGCGCGCGCCGAGCCCGTCGACGAACACGACCGCCGGATGGTTGTGTCCCATCAGGAGGACCTTCGCAGCCATGACCTCCTTTGCAGGCCACGCGTGACCGTGGACGAACCCCGTGTCGCCGATGCGAAAACCCGTGGGCTTGTGGATCGTCACGATCTCCCCGATGTAGGGCCGGAGGAGAGGGTCGTGGTTCCCCGCCGCGATGTGGATCTCGTCGACGACCTCGTACAGGTCGTTGAAGAAGATCGGCAGGTCCCGTCTCTCCGTGGGACTGACCCCGGGGATGAAATGCTTGACGTCCCCGAGGAAGACTAGGCGGCGCGCGCCGGTCTTCTCGACGAGCTGCCGGAGGCGTTGTGCGACCTTTCGGGTCTGGCTCGGGAGCGTGACTCCGGACTCCTGCAGCTCCGCCTCGATGCCGATGTGCAGGTCGGCCACGGCGAGAATGTCGTCGCCCACAAGGATCGCCGGCGCGTCGGGCACAGGGGCGTACGCCACGGGGTCGCACAGTTCCGACGTCGGTTTAAGCATGGCGGCGGTTCGGCGGTGATGCGGCAAGGCTTATGGGGGGCTTCTCCTGTGCCGTCGCCCGAGGTAACCAGATGCCCCCCGCGAAATGGGAGTTCGAGGCGGACTACTTCACGGTGTGCAACTGCGCGTGGGGTTGCCCATGCAACTTCAACGCGCGGCCGACCGAAGGCCATTGCCACGGCGGGGGCGTTTGGCGGATCCGGAAGGGGACGTTCGGGAAGACGAAGCTCGACGGAGCGAAGTTCGCCTTGTTCTACTGGTTCCCGGGCCTGATCGAGAATGGGAACGGCACCGGCCGTGCGTACATCGACCGGAAGGCCACGCCCGCGCAGCGGGGGGCGCTCGAGGCAATCTGCTCGGGGAAGGCGGGCGGTGGTATGTTCGAGCTGTTCCACCAGCTTTCCTCCAAGTGGTATCCGACGATCGTCACGGACATCGAATACGGGATTCGCGCCGACGGCACGGGGACCGTCCGCGTGGGGGACTTCATGGAGATGGAGAGCGAGCTCCTCTCGTACCCGGACGGGACGACGATCCGGCCGGAGTTCACCCTCCCGCACGGTATCGAGTTCAAGACCGCCCTTGCGACGAACGCGAAGAGGTGGTGGATCCGGGACGAGGACCTCCTCGCGAGCCACCAGAACGTGTACGGTGCCCTCGCGTCTGTGAAGTATACGGAGAAGGGCTGCGTCGGCTGATCACAGGAACTCCTTCAGCACGCGCGGGACGCGGTCCGCAACATCCTTCGCGACGAACCCGTAGCTCAGGTCCTCGAACGCAAGGTCGCCCGCGTACTTGCTCGTGAATGCGGCGAGCCGTGCGGCCTCGTAGGGGGCAGCGCGCTTCGAAAGGAGTCCCCCGGTGAGGCCCGCCAAGACGTCTCCGGTCCCCCCGACGGTCATGCCCGGGTTTCCGCCGACGGTGAACTTCGCTTGCCCACCGTCCGTCACGACGTCCTGCGCACCCTTGAGGAGGACCGTGAAGCCCGTCCGCTTCGCGAACGCCTTCGCTTTCTCCGAACGGCCGACGGGCTCCGCAGGCATCTTCTCCCCGCTGATGACTTCGAACTCCCTGGCGTGGGGCGTCATGACCCCCCGCTTTCCCTGGAGCACGTCCAAGTGACCGGCCAGCGCCGGGAACGCGTCCGCGTCGATCACGAGGGGCAGCGTGAGGCCCCGGACGATTTCCCGGACGATCTCTTTCGTCCCTTCGGCGGTCCCGAGTCCGGGGCCGATCACGACGGCGTCCATTCCCGATGCAAGCTCGAGCACAGCGGCCGCGTCCTCGCGGACGAGGCGTTGGCCTCCGAGCGGGTGGACGATGAACTCCGGCGCCATCGACGCGATGATCGGATACGCGGAGGATGTCGTTGCGATGTGGACCACGTCCGCGCCTATTCGATAGGCGCCCCACGCGACGAGCGCCGGTGCTCCCGTGAACGGACCGCCGCCAACGACGAGGAGCCGGCCGTTGTCCCCTTTGTGCGACTCCACGCCCGGCGTCGGGTAGTAGAGGAATTCACCGGGGCCGATCGTCCGCTCGACCTCCGGCGGAATGCCGATCGGGGCCACGACGACCCTGCCGCAGTTCGCCGCGGTCATGCCCTCCTTGGCCGCGTGAAGGGCGACCGTCACCGTCGGCGCCACCGCCAAGGCGCTTCCGAACCCGCTCGGCACGTCCACCGACAGGATGGGCTTCCCGCTCGCGTTCATCCCTCGGATGAGGGGGGCGTACGGCTCACGGACGTCCCCGCGCATCCCGATCCCGAGCAACGCGTCGATGATCAGGTCCGAGACCTGCATCCTCCCCGATTCGTCTGCGCCCGCGACGACAATCGAAACGGAATCCTTGACGCGTTCGAAGTTCACGAGCGCCTCGGACGTCGAGAGTTCGGAGGGCCCTTTCGCGAGGAGGACCGTGACCTCGCAGTCCGGCTTGAGGTAACGCGCCGCGGTGAGGCCGTCGCCCCCGTTGTTCCCCAGGCCGCACACGATGAGGACCTTCTTCCCACGCGCGCCGAGCTCGCGCAACGCCGCCTCGGCGACCGCCTTCCCCGCGTTCTCCATGAGGTCGAGGATCTTGACGCCCATCCACTCCGCGTTTCGGTCGAGGACGCGCATCTCGATCGCGGGCAGCATCCAACGCGTCGATGAGGGCCTCCGTATTTATCCGTTGGGGGCATGTTCTTACCGCGCAGGTCACTCCCTCCCCCGTGGCGGCAGGGACGCGAGGGCGCCTCACCCACGGCCTCACGCGGAACATCTTCCTCCTCGCGATCGCGAGCCTTCTCACGGACGTGAGCTCGGAGATCATCTTCGTGCTCCTCCCGCTCTTCATGCTTTCGATCGGGGCGACCTTCCTGATCATCGGCATCGTGGAGTCGATTGCCGAGAGCACGGTCAGCCTGCTCAAGCTGGTCTCCGGCCACATCTCGGACCGGTTCGGACGACGGAAGCCCTTCGTCGCGCTCGGCTACGGCGTCTCCACGCTGATGAAGACGATCCTCCCCTTCGCAACGGTGTGGCCTCACGTCCTCGTCGCGCGGCTGGGGGACCGCGTGGGGAAGGGCGTCCGCGACCCGCCAAGGGATGCGCTGATCGCGGAGTCCACCCGCCCGGAGACGGTGGGAAAGGCGTTCGGCTTCCACCGCACGATGGACACGACTGGCGCCGTCCTGGGACCGCTCCTCGTCCTGATCCTCTTCCCCTTGTTCGCCGCGCAGCGGGGCGAGGCGCAGGCCTTCCGCGACCTCTTCCTCCTGGCGGTGATTCCGGCCGCGCTCGCGTTCCTCGTGATCCTCACCATCCGCGAGGTGTCCCGGAAGCCGGCGATGACCCTGCGGTTCCGCGTGAGCCTGCGTGCGCTGCCCGTCCGGCTGCGCCTCTTCGTGATCGTGGCCGCGGTCTACTCCCTCGCGAATTTCTCGATCCTGCTGCTGATCGCGTACGTCGCGAGCTTGGACGTCCCCGGCATCGGCGGCCCGACGCTGGCGGTGGTCGACTATGTCATGTTCAACATCGTGTACGCCCTGGTGGCGGTGCAGGCGGGATCCCTATCCGATCGCGTGGGCCGGAAGCCCGTCCTCCTTGCCGGGTACGCGGCCTTCGTGGCGGGGTGCGTCGGGTTCGCCGTCGTGCGCAACCCCTTCGTCCTGGTCGCCTTCTTCTTCCTCTTCGGGATCTCCTACGCCTTCGTCGAGGGCACCCAGCGGGCGCTCGTCGCGGACCTCTCGCCCCCCGACCTCCGCGCGACGAGCTTGGGGACGTATCACGCCGCGGTCGGGCTTGGGAAGCTTCCCTCGTCGATCCTTGCAAGCTTCCTGGCGGTCACATTCTCCACGGGAGCGATGTTCCTCGCGCACGCGTCGATCGCCATCGTGGCGGCGACCCTGTTCGTCGGGGCGTTCGGGGAGAGGAAGCCCGTCCCTCCGCGCAACACGAGGAGCCCAGGGGCGTGAGGGGTCGGTTCGGCGGACCTGCGCCGCAGCATCTGAGTCAGAGCTTTCCAATTCCGAACGCGACTCGGCCTCGGCAGTTCTCGCAGAACCCCTCCTCCTTCGCATCCGCATCGTCGACCGATTCACTGTGGTGCATCACGCACGCAGGAGAGTCGCAGTGAGCAAGGCCCCACGTGTGGGCGAGCTCATGGACGGCCTCCTTGACCACCCGGTCGAGAACTCGGTCCGGATCCGGGTCGCCCAACCGGGCTATCGAGACGACCGCCCCCGCCGACCCGAGATTCGCGTACCCGAAGACGAACTCGTACCCTTCTGCGCAGACGTCCACCGCTGTCACCGCCAAGACCATGCCCCCTCCTTCCGCCGCCAGACGCACGAGGGCCTCGGCGCGCAGCGGTCCCGGGCCTTCCTTGTGCCCCTTCCCCGGGACGGGGACTTGCGGGAGGACCTCCCCGCGGATCCCAAAGCGGGCCAACCGTCCAGAAAGGCGAGACAGTAGACCCTGAGGCACGTCTCCCACGGGGAGGAGCCCGACCTTCACCCCTTCACGACCCCGAGCGGCACCATGCGGGCGACGATCTTCGTGAGGCCCGCGCCCTCCGCGACGCGAACGACGTCCTCCACGTTCTTGTATGCGCCCGGCGCTTCCTCGACGATCCCCGCCTGGCTCGCCGCATGGAGGTAGATGCCCTTCTGCGCGAGCGCCTGCCGCACCTCGTTCGCCCGGAACTTCCGCTCCGCAGCCTTGCGCGACATCTGCCGGCCTGCGCCGTGACACGAGGACCCGAACGAATGTTCCATCGACGTCGGGAGGCCCACGAGGACGAAGGAGCACGAGCCCATGTCCCCCGGAATCAAAACCGGCTGGCCCACGTCGCGGTACTTCGCGGGCGTCTCCGGATGGCCCGCGGGGAACGCGCGCGTCGCGCCCTTCCGGTGGACGAGAACCTTCACGCGCTTCCCGTCAACGTCGTGCTCCTCGACTTTTCCGATGTTGTGGCACACGTCGTACACGATCTCCATGCCGAGTGCGTCTGCGGATTGGCCGAGGACCTTCTCGAACGACTGGCGCGTCCAGTGGGTGATGAGCTGGCGGTTCGTCCACGCGAAGTTCGCGGCGCAGCACATCGCCTTCCAGTAGTCCTGCCCCTCCTTGCTCCCGATCGGAGCGCACGCGAGCTGGCGGTCGGGCAGTGCGATCTTGTATCGGTCGACTGCGTCCTCGCACGTGCGGATGTAGTCCGTCGCGATTTGGTGGCCGAAGCCGCGGGAGCCCGTATGGATCATGATGGCCACCTGGCCCACACGTCCGATGCCGAGCGCGTCCGCGGCATGCTGGTCATAGATTCGATCGACCTTCTGGATTTCGAGGAAATGATTTCCGGCGCCGAGGCTTCCGACCTGGTCGACGCCGCGCGCGCGGGCTTTCGCCCCGACTCTGTGCGGGTCCGCGTCCGCGAGGCAACCGCGAGCCTCGATCCTCTCGCGGTCTCCCGTCCAGCCGTACGCGTGGTCGATCGCCCATTGGACGCCGTCCGTCATGATCGACTCAAGATCGCGAGGCGTCAATGCGACCTTGCCCTCGCTCCCGACACCGCTCGGGACGTTCACGAACATCGTGTCGACGAGCTCGCGGAGCTTCGGGCGGACATCTTTCTCATCGAGGTCTGTCCGGATTAGTCGCACGCCGCAATTGGAAACGACGAATCCGTCCGCGATGAAGTTGTGATGCTCGTCTGCGACGGTGAAGTCATACACCTCGTCGGTGGGAACCTCAGCGACGGAGGCGATGCGATCCCAAACGACCCCGGACGTGCCTGCAGATGAACGGAGCCGCTCGACAAAAGCCGGGAAGGTTGGGAACGGCGGCCAGGCACGTGGCTTGTTTTTTCGGCCATCGAGGCGGTGGGTGAGAAACGGACGGCCCGTGTAGATTCCCGAGAGCTCCTCGAGAATCTCGTCCCGTGAAACACCGCGGTCCCTCATCGCACGGGCGGTCCCGGCGGAATGCAGCTTGTGCTTCAGGACCATCTCCTTGAGGGTGAGGTAGTACGCAGCACCGTTTGCGAGGAACCTCTTTTCCGATTGATATTCGAAGTTGATCGTGGAGTAGAATCGGATGAGGTTCTCGCTGTCGTTCGCCACGAGCACCTTGAACCGATAGGACGGTTCCCCGCTTCCTGGGACGCGCAGCACATCCGATCCAAGTTTGCAGACCCGCACTCCAAAGTCCTCAATCAGATGGCCGATCTGTTTCGCAAAGGCGCGGCCAGATTCCTGAAAGCCCTCTCGCTTCGAGATGGAGAACGTCGGGCAGTAGAAGTTGTATCCGTGGTGTGTGGGCGTGCTGGGGGTGCTCATCTCGGCGCCGAAGAGGGCCGCAAGGAAGAGCCGTTTCTGCCACAAGGGCGCCTTCATGAGCCACTCAGGGAGCACGAAATCCTGCTTTGCTTTGTTTCCAACAGGGAGGCCGAGTGCGTGGAGGAGCACAGCGAACGCCGCGGAACTGACCATGAACGAGGCCTCGTTGTATTCGAAGGAATAGCTCCCTTTCCCCCTCTTGATTGTGTGCAGGCGTGTCCGCGAGTACACATTATTCGGACTCCAACCAAGTCGTTTCACATCCTTTCGAACGTCTTCGAGATCTTCGGCTCGGCCGTAGAATGTGACGCCCGAGGTCCGAACCTTGAGCGACGCATGACCATCCCCGAGGGCGAGCCCGAGGATCTTGAGGAGATACGGGAGTCCTGGATGTCGGGCCGTCAGCGGGAGGAGCCCCCGGCGGTGCAGGAAGGGGAGGACCTGGGCCAGCCGATTCGGCGGAAGCAAGCGGGCGATGTCGTTTTCCGTCGCGAGGGTTACCTCGTCTGGCTCCTCGTAGTCCACACCCCGGAAAGGGTAGACCGCGATGGGAAGATCCCCGACTTCCTTAAGCGGCACCATGCCTTTCGGCGTGAGGAACGGATGCTCCGCGGTCGCAGTGATTTCGACACCGAGATGGGTCCGAACCTTATACGCGACCTCCGCACGGAATCGCATGAAGGCGACGACGTCGGTGCTCATGGTCTTGTGCGTAGGATTCACGCACGCCAGCGGGGTCTGACGCCAGATGCGTTCAAGCCGCGAGATAGGCAGCCTGTAACCGTGGGAGGTCAACACGAGGGAATCGGCCGCCAGGCAGTTCACATCGAAACCAATCGAACCGGGTGAGATGACGCCCTCGTCCATATCGAAGGCCGCGACGCCGCCGATCGGGAACCCGTATCCCCAGTGGATGTCCGGCATCGCCATCGCCTTCCCCACGATGCCGGGCATCGTGGCGACGTTCGCGACCTGCTCCGGAGCCTGGTCCTGGAGCACGCCCGGCAGGAGCGTCTCGTCGACGAACATGAGCCCGTCCGTCCGCATCTGCGGCTTGTACGACCGCGGGATCTCGTAGCGGAACCGGTCGAGCTGCTTGATGGGTCCCTTCCACTCGGGCATGGTTCCCTCCTATGAGAGGGGCGACCTAGGAGTGTGGCCGATAAATAGGTTTCGCGGGACGCTCAGCTCTCGTGCTCGTCGCCGAACAGGGCTTCCCAACCTTCCTTGACGAGGAGCGGGACGAGGGCGATCGCCGCCAAGGGGTCCGCCCACCACCAGCCCCACAGGGCGTTGAGCCCGAGGCCCGCGAGCACGGTGATGTCCTGCACGTCGCACACGAGCGATTCGACGGCCTCCGCGCGAAGCGCGCGCGACCGAAGGCGCCTGGCGATCTTGGACTTCCAGACGTACAGGAGCGTCATGATGACCGCGCTCGCGATCACGAGCACGATCCCCGGGACGCTCGGGTTCGGCCTGGCGGTGTACCCGAGCAAGGTTGCGGTCGCCTGCGCGGCGATGTAGATCGCGAGGAGGAAGAACGTGATTCCGATGAGCTTGAGCGCGCGCCGCTCGGCGGCGGCCTCCTCGTGTCCCGTCCACTCCCCCCTCAACCGCCAGATGAGGACGATCCCCGCGAAGAGCTCCACGATGCTGTCGAGCCCGAACGCGAGGAGGGCGAAGCTTGCGGAGAGCCATGCAAACACGAAGGCCGCCACGGCCTCCATCGCGTTCCAGCCCTCGCCGATCCAGACGAGCCGCAGCCCTTTCCGACGCAGGGCGTCCCGGTCCCCGTCGTTCCCGATCGAGGCGGCGACGGGACTAGCGGTCATGTCGGCGCGCACTTACCCCCGTCCAATCCGCACGCGTTGGGCCATGCCGCGGGCCGGGCTCGAACCGGCGACTTCGAGATCTTCAGTCTCGCACTCTCCCAAACTGAGTTACCGCAGCGCGAGGTGCGCGAAGGCTAGGACCCGCTTAAACGTTTTCCACGGCTGGGACCTGGGGGAGGGCACTGGCGCCTTCGAACAGGAGGATCGTCTGTCGTCTGGCGGTGCGAGCATGGGACAGTGCCCCGCGTGGCATTCGGGGCCGGCCCGCGGCTCGGATGTGGGGTCCCGAGAAGTCGCCCTTCATGGAGGGATTCTTCGCGCGCCCACATAATTTCATCAACACGGTTATATACCGAAGCCAAGGATGTTGCGGTGTCCGGAAGAGCCCTCGATCCGGAACGTGCGGTGACCCTCTCTTGCGAAGACCTCTCCTCGGGCGGTGCGAGGACGGCGTGGCCTCGACGGTAGGTACGATCATGTCCCTTCTCGTGTTCCTGACGTTCCTCTCGCTGATCACGAACCAGTACGTGCCCGTGTGGATGAAGGACGCAGAGGCCTCCCACATGGGCGAGACGTTGAACCAGTTCGGGAGTTTCAAGTCGAGCATCGACCTCCAGATCCTCGCGGCACAGACGGCCTACGACGCCAAACAGAGGTATGTCGAGGTCACATCGTTCTCCTCCGTGCGGCTGGGCGTCGATGGGGTGCCGATCTTTACGACCCCGACGATCGGGGACCTGCGGGCGGACGAAAAGGGCTCGGAATGGTCCGTCGCCTTCGACTACGACATCGGCGGGAACATGACGACCGTGCCAGAGGCCGACTGCGCATGCGGAGGGAGCGTCCGCCTCCAAGTGTTCAACCGATACTTCCTCCCCCAGAACCTTGCATTTGAGAACGGCGCGATTATCCGCGCACAGCGCGATGGCCAGGTCGTGAAGGGCGAACCCGCGTTCCAAGTCCGCCACGTCCCGGACACGAGCGTGGAGGTCGACTTCAGCCTGATCGAGCTCTTCGTGGTGGGCTCGGGAGGCGTCACGGGGGTCGGAGCCGAGGGTCTTTCCGCCACGCTCAAAGGCGTGGAGATCCAGACGTACCAGGACATCCAGACCGCCATCACGATCACCGCGACGACGCGCCACGGACCGGCCTGGTACCGGTTCTTCAACGACACGCTCTCGGCTGCCTTCCCCGAGATCAGCGCCGACTACTACGAGTCATTCCCGGCCGAGTCCGATCTCATCGCGGACTTCGGCGTGGGCGGGATTGCCCTGCAACTCACCGCGAACAATCCCATCTACCTCGTGCAGTCGGTGTGGAACGAGGCGGACCGGAATTACGCGTTCACGCTTCAGTTCAAGCTCGACGTGCCCCTCGACAGCATCAACGTGCTTCCCGTGCTTGCGTTTCGTCTGCTGCACGCGGTCGTCGACGTGAGGGTCGGCAGCCTCTGAGGTGATCCGATGGCACGAGGAAAGAAACGACGGAAGGTCATGATGCCCAAGGGTTCCCTCGCCGTGGCGGCGAAGTGGGAGGGCACCCGAGGGTCCTACCTCACTAACGTCCCGGCCGTGGACGAGACGCGGGTCGACGAGATCGAGGTGTTCACCATCCGGGAGCCCTTCGCGTACGCTCGCATCATTTACGACCGCATGAAGGCGGAGTACGTCTACCAGGTGTGGGAGCCCGCGCTTGAAGAGAAGGAGAAGAAGCTGGTCGCTACCGTCAAGGATGCGCTCGACCGTACGCTCGAGTACGAATGGGAGAAGATGGCGACGAAGGACAAGAAGGAGTACCTTAAGGAGGCCATCGAGTCGTTCGTCAAGAGTCGCGGCATCAAGCTAGACCCTGCGACGCGGGAGAAACTTGAGTACTACATCGTCCGGGATTTCGTCGGCTACGGACCTGTGGACTGCCTCATGAACGACCCGCGGATCGAGGACGTGTCTTGCGATGGGGTCGCAATCCCCCTCTTCATCTTCCATCAGAAGTTCGAGTCCGTCAAGACGAGTGTCGTCTTCCCCGACGACGACGTGCTGAACAACTTCGTCGTCGCCCTCGGCCAGCGGTGCGGGAAACAGATCTCCGTCGCCGCCCCGATCCTCGACGGGACCAGTTGGGAGGGCCACCGCGTCCAGGCGACGTACGCGAGGGAGGTGACCACGCGCGGCTCGTCCTTCACAATCCGGCGTTTCAAGGAGAACCCCTTCACGCCCGTGGAGCTCATCAAGTTCGGTACCGCCAGCACGGAGATGGTCGCGTACATCTGGATCGCGGTCGAGCACGGCAAGTCCATGATGGTGTGCGGGGGCACGGCGAGCGGGAAGACCGCCACGCTGAACAGCGCCGCTCTCTTCATCCGGCCGGGCGCAAAGATTGTTAGTATCGAGGACACGCGCGAGATTAACCTGCCACACGAGAACTGGATTCCCGGGGTGACGCGGTCCGGCATCGGCGAGCGCGGATCAGACGGCAAGGCCCCAGGCGAGATCGACATGTTCGACCTCGTGCGCGCGGCCCTTCGACAGAGACCGAACTACATCATCGTCGGCGAAGTGCGAGGCAAGGAGACGTACACGATGTTCCAGGCGATGGCGACCGGCCATCCGACCATGTCGTCGATGCACGCCGACAGCGTGAAGTCGATGGTCAACCGCCTGGAGAACCCGCCGATCAACACGCCGCGCATCCTTCTGACGGCGCTGAACTTCGTGGTCATCCAGAAGCACGCACGCGTCGGCGACTCGACCGTTCGCAGGATCACGCAGGTCGTCGAGCTCGTCGGGTTCGAACCCGAGACGAACGAGCTCATCACGAACACGGTGTACGAGTGGGACCCCGCCACGGACTCCTTCATCTACAAGGGCCACTCGTTCCTGTTCGACGAGATCATGGAGATGAAGAACATGACCCATGAGGAGATGGAGGGGGAGTTCCAGCGCCGCGTGGACCTCATCAACTACATGCTCGAAAAGAACCTAACGAATTTCCGCGGCATCGCCAAGATTGTCGTGTCGTACTACCAGTACCCGGAGGAGACCGCGAAGCGGGTCCGGGACGAGATGGGCTGGGTTCGCGAGGCGAAGCCGACGGGAGAGCTGTCGGGAGGCGAGACCGTTGGCTGAAGGCGCCACGTTCGGCCGCCTGGAGACCAAGGGCACGCTCGCGAAGACGAAGCGGTTCCGCCCAGGGGCGGACGAGACGAAGCTGGCGGTCCACCACCGCCTGATCAGGCTACCGAAGGGCGCCAAGCCGGTGACGGTGCCGCTCACGGGCTACGCGGCGATGTGCTGGCGGATCATGGGACCCTTCGTGGCGTCCCGGTTCAAAGAGAACCAAGACCTCGAGGACGATCTCATCAAGGCCCACATCCGGATGCGACCCGAGGAATACCTTGCGTTCGCATGGATGACGATCACGATCCTCGCGATCTTCTCGGCGTTCCTGGCGCTCCTGGTGAGCCTCCTGTGGCTGGCGGTGGGACTGTCCGTAGGCACGTTCCTTCTCCTCGTATTCCTGTTCTCCGGCCTCCCCCTCCTGCTAGGGTATGTCGTCCTCTTCGGGTTCCCCGGGGGATTCCTCTACCGTGGTAGGCCCGCGTCCGCAGCCAAGAAGCGGTCCAAGAAGATCGAAGCGCGCATCACGAGCGCGATGTCATTCATCTCCGCGATGGCGTCCGCGGACGTGCCCGTCGACGTGATCTTCAAGGAGCTCAGTCGTCAGTCGGTGTATGGGGAGGTCGCCAAGGAAGCGGAGTGGATCACGCGGGACACCGAGCTCCTCGGAGTGGACATCCTGACCGCGATCAAGCGGGGGTCCTCCCGCAGCCCGAGCCCGAAGTTCCAGGATTTCCTGCAGGGAGTCGTGACGACCTCGACCTCCGGTGGCCAGCTCAAGCCGTACTTCCTCCTGAAGGCGGAACAGTATGAGAAGGAGGACCGTCTCGAGATGAGGAAGAAGATGGAGGCGTTGGGGATGCTCGCAGAGGCGTTCGTCACGGTCGTCGTCGCATTCCCCTTGTTCCTCGTCGTCATCATGGCCATCATGGCGCTCATCAGTCGGAACCAGAGCGGGTTCGTGCTCACGCTCCTGTACGTGATCGTGGGGTTGATGATCCCGATTTCACAGTTCGGCTTCATCTTCGTGATCTGGAACATGGAACAGGAGATTTGAGATGGCGCGCAAGGACTTCGAGCAAGCTCGTCTGAACCTCTATTCGAAGAAGGACGGGACGCGAATCGTCGCGGGCGTCGGCTTCGCCGTCCTGCTGGTGTTCTTCGTCATCGCGTTCCTCAACCTCATCAATTCCGTGAACATCGGGCTGCGACCGGGCGAACCGGCCGGGATCCGGTTCATGAACTTCTTGGTCCTCGGCATCGCGGGCTTCTGCGGTCCGTACGGTTTCTACGTCGCCCGGAAGCAAAAGAACGTCAAGCAGATCGAGCGCCGCCTCCCAGAGTTCCTGCGCGACGTCGCGGAAGCAGGCCGCTTCGGCATGACCCTTGCGGAAGCGGTCATCGTCGCCTCCTCGGGTCGCTACGGCAGGCTCACGGACGAGATCAAGAAGATGGCGGCGCAGATCGACTGGGGCGTCCCCGCCACGGAGGCCCTCCGGCTGTTCTCGCAGCGCGTGGACACTCCCATGGTGAACCGGGTCGTGAGCATCATCGTGAAGTCGAGCGACGCGGGAGGGGACGTCGCGGACGTGCTGGCGATGGTCAGTCACGACGCGAAGGAGAACCAGCTCACGGAGGACGAGCGGAAGATCGCCATGTCGACCTACATCGCGGTCATCTACATCTCCTTCCTCGTGTTCCTCGTCACGATCTGGATTCTGAACGTGACGTTCCTTCCGAAGATCAAGGAGTCGTCAGACGCGCTGGCCCGGCAGGCGGCGGAGGTCGGCCAGGATATCCCGGACATCCTGCCCGCGAACATCGGAGACGTGATCATCGGCCTGCAGGTCGCGTTCTTCATCGCGGCCGTCACGCACGCCGTCGGCGACGGCATCCTCGCGGGCGTCCTGGACAATGGCAAAGTCGCCAATGGCCTCCGACACTCCTTCATGATGCTCGTGATCGCGTTCGTGAGCTTCCAGTTCATCTAGGGTGGCGAAAATGGCCTCTGCAGGGAAGGAAGACCAGGATCGATTGGCGAAACTGACCCGCCGAGAGGAGGAAGCCTCGGCCAAGGTCGTTGAAGCGGACCAGGCGCGGGAGCAGGCCTCCCAAATGCTCGCGAAGATTGATGAGAAGAAGAAGAGCGGGCTGGTCACGGCCATCGACTCGATGAAGAAGAAGTACCTGCGCCGCCTCTTGGGCGGAAAGGCGGTCAAGGTCCTCTCGCCCCGCGTCTCGGGAGTCGAGGACGCGACCCTGGGGAAGGTCACGACGATCCCGAAGATCGTGGACCCGGGCTTGCACGAGATCGAGATTCTGCCCGCCATCCCGAACTTCTCCTACGTGCGCGTCCTGTACAACACGACAATCAACGAGTACTTCTACGAGGTCATCGAGCCGAAGCTCGTCGAGGACGAGATCGAGCTGCTCGACGTTCTGAAGGAGATCCTCGTGGAGAACCTGGAGCTGCTCGAGGACGCCCAGGCGAAGGAGCGGGAGACGTACCTGCGCCGGGTCGTCGACGGGCTCCTGCGGGAACTCGGGGTCGATCTCCACCCCGTCAGCAAGGAGCGCATCATGTACTTCATCATGAGGGACTTCATCCGGTACTCCGCGATCGACGTCGTCATGATCGACCCGAACGTCGAGGACGTGTCGTGCGACGGCGTCGGGGTCCCCTTCTACATCTACCACCGGAAGTACGGCTCGATCCCCTCGAACCTGAAGTTCACGAGCGATGCGGAACTCGACCAGTTCGTCGTGTGGCTCGCCCAGAGGTGCGGGAAGCACATAAGCGTGGCCCAGCCCATGCTCGACGCGACGATTCCCGACGGCTCGCGCCTCCAGGCGACGCTCGGGAAGCATGTGACGAAGCGCGGTTCCTCGTTCACGGTCCGGCGATTCCGAGAGAACCCCTTTACCCCCCTGGACCTAATCCGGTTCAAGACGATGAGCCTCGACATGATGGGATACATGTGGCTTGCCATCGAGAACGGGCAGTCCATGCTGATCTGCGGCGGCACGGCAAGTGGAAAGACGACGACGCTCAACGCGATCCTGCTGTTCATCCCCCCCCAGATGAAAATCGTGAGCATCGAGGACACCCGCGAGCTGAACCTCCCCCACGAGAACTGGGTGCCCCTCCTCACGCGAGCGGGCTTCGGCGGTCGGACAAAGTCCGGTCGCGTGGCGGGCGAGATCGACATGTTCGACCTCCTCAACGCCGCCATGAGGCAGCGCCCGCAGTACCTGATGGTCGGAGAAGTGCGAGGCGCGGAGGCGTTCGTCGTCTTCCAGGCGATGGCGACCGGGAAATCGGCGTACACAACGTTCCACGCGGACGACGTCCAGGCCATGGTCCACCGCCTCGAGAACGACCCGATCAACCTCCCGCGCGCGCTCGTGGCCGCGCTCGACCTCGTCCTCCTCCAGGCACAGGTGAAGGTTGGCACGGACATGACGCGGCGGGTGAAGGCGCTCATCGAGATCGTCGGGACGGACCCGGAGTCCAACGAGCTCATCACGAACTCCGCGTACACGTGGAACCCGGCGGATGACACGTTCAACTACAGCGGTCACTCGTACGTGTACGAGAAGATCATGCTCGCGAGGAACTGGACGCAGCGGCGCATGGAGCAGGAGGTCAAGCGTCGCATCGACATCTTCGAGTACATCAAGAAGAAGCAGATCGCGAACTACCGCGACGTGGCACGGATCGTTTCCGGATACTACAAGGACCCCGACGAGACGATGAAGATGGTGCGCGACGAGCTCGCGAAGGGAGCGCCGACGGCATCGCCCGGCGCCAAGCCGGCTTAGGACTCCGTCATTCCAAAGCCTGTTCCCCGAGCGGAGCGGCTCGCGCGAACGTCCAGCTCGAACGGTGCCGCTGAGGGATGAAGAAATGGGGTGGTGGGGAGCAGACTAGATCTGATCCCCTTCGCCGCCTTCCTCGCCTTCCCTCTGCTCCTCGAGCGGCCGTCGGATGACCTTCTTCTGGACCACCGGCGCACCTCCGAGGGGCTTCTTCACGACCTTCTTCGCGACGGGCTCGTACGGCCCCCCTTCCTCCCCGCCCTCCTCCCCCTCCTGCTGGGTCCGGGGTTGGGCGGCGGGAATCGGGCGAGCGGCGGGCTTCGACGGCGGAGTTCCTGGGCGCGGCTTGTCCGCAGCCTCCTTGAGCAGGGTGCCGCACTTGTGACACACTATCGCGGTCACGGAATTGAGCGTGCTGCACACGGGGCACGGCTTGCTCCCCATGCGCCGCATGTCCTCTTCCTCTTTGAGCCAGTCCTCGAAGGTCACGAACGTCGGCTGCGTGCGCCACCAGTCCTCGAACTCCCGGTCGTTCAGGGTGCGCCCGAGGTCCTGCGAGGCCTCCTGGCGGAACCGCCGCTTGACATCCTCGTACTGCTGGCGCATCTTCGCCTCGTAGTCCGCCATCTCGACCTCGCCCGTGGCGAACTCCACGCCGCACTCGGGACACTGCTTCACGTCGACGGGGATCCACGCCTTGCAGTTCGAGCACTTCGCCATGTCCTTCTCGAACTCCACGCCGCACTTGGGGCACGAGGTGGAATCCTCCCCGATGAAGGCGCCGCACTCGCCGCACTCGACGAGCTTCCCGAGTCCGACGAACTTCACGTACGCCGTGCCTCCTCCGGCGGCCGCCACGACACCGATGATCACGATGATCCAGATCCACACGGCCAGTCCGAGGAAGGGCGCCTGCCACCACGCCAACGGCACGCGAACGCCAATGTTGATCGGCAGGTCCTGGATCGAGCTGTCCAGGGCGTCGAAGAGGAGGGTATAGGTACCGTCGGGAAGGCTCGCATCGAGGGGAAGGAACGCGTAGAAGAAGCCATCTGTTCCGGTCGTGCCGCTGCGGTTGATGAGTTCCACGCCCTGCGCGTTGCGGAGCCTCACGGTGACCAGGACATCCGCGATGGGGATTGCATTCTGGTCGATCACCCGGCCCGTGATGGCTATCGTGACGCCCGGGACGAACTGCTGCCCGTCCGTCGGGGTCAGCGTGCGCACCGAGCCCGCGGGGGCTTGGACGGTGACGATGATCGTGTCGTTGTTGTCGAGCTCGTTCGGCTCGAAGACCGCGTCCCGCGCGTCGACGGACACCTCGATCGTCCGCGGGCCGCTCGTGGGGATGCCCAAGGTCGTCCGGATCGTGCGACTCAGGGTGCCGGTCGGCACATTGAGGGTGACGGAGCCGATCTCGACCCAGGGCAGGATCGTCTTGTCGATGATGGCGACGTCGATGTCGAACGCCTCCGTTTGCCCCGAGTTCGTGATGTCCACGTCGAGGTCGAACAGCTCCCCGCGGAAGGGCGATGGCGGCGGGGCCGTCGTGATCGTGATCGAGAGGTCCGGCTCCGTCCGCACGTTGTAGACCTTGTCGGCGAAGTTGTCCGACGGGACGTCTGCATAGTCGTAGTCGAAGTTCCGGTACTGGTTAGGGTCGAGGCTCGGGGAGCCCGTGGCGTTCGCCCGGATTCGGATCGTCTGGTTTCCGGGTGCGGTTGGGACCCAGATGAGGTTGACGTCCATCGTGGTCCCCCGGGGGACGCTCAGCGTCGTGGTCGGTCCCACGGACACGTTACTAGTCGTGAACACCCCGAAGTCGGCGTTGATTGCCGTGCTCGTCCCGTCGTTACTGACGGAGATCGTGACCTGGATCGCATTGTTTGCGATAGGGATCGGCGGGTCGAGTCGCACGACGGGGTCCGTGTCCAGGTGGAGGTCCGGCCAGATGAAGCTCGTCATGGTCCGAATGTTGAGGTTGTTCGCCTCGTTCAGCTCCTGGACGGCCCCGCCCGCACGGGGATCGGGGCCGGTCGAAGGGTCGACGACCGCGCTGACGACCCGGGAGATCTCGATGTCTCCCAGGGGCGTCCAAAGACCGGTCAAGACCGTCGTACCAGGCGGCACAATCGCCGGTGGGTTCGAGGATCCGATGAACGCGCCGGTCTGCAGATACAGCGCGTGCTCGTTGTCCGTGTATCCGTCGCGGTCCGCGTCCACGTCCACGCTATAGAAGTAGACGACGACGCCCAGGGCCTGAATCGTGCCCGTGTTGTTCACCGTGGCGCTGATCGTGAGCTGGCGGTTCGTCGGCTGGGCGTCCACGTTGTTCCCGTTGCCGCCATTGAAAGCGAGGACGCTGATCGACAGCTCAGGGAACGGCAGGACGAGCGTGACGATCCGCACCGTGGCCGACTTGTTGACGTTCTGCAATTCCATGGA
>CAYNEM010000018.1:0-47151 GCA_964396265.1 uncultured Methanomassiliicoccales archaeon | reverse complement strand
GTCGCCCGGAACCGCAGGATGCCGTACGACCTGATCGTCGACCAGTTCGAAGCGAACCGCATGTACCACTTCAAGGGGACCGGAGGTGCCCTCGATTATGAGGTGACCTGCCGATTCGAACCCGCCGAGGCCCGCACGAAGGTCTCGATCGCCGTCAGCGGGCAGGTGAAGGGGTTCGCGAAGCTGTTCCGCGGGGCCGTCGAGCGTTCGTTCCGCGAGGCGATCACATCGAGTACGGAGAACCTTCGCAAGGTGTTGGAAGGGAACGGCTGAGGGGGTCGCCGCTGCGAACACACCGGCCAACCGACCTGTCCTAGGGCCTCAAGACCGAGCATTGCCCGGTATCCGTGATGCGACGGAGCGGCCGCACTTCCGAGGCCCTCATCGGAAATCTTTAATATTACATGTAACATCTAACATCCGATGAAGGTGGTCCAGACCCAAGTCTCCGACACGGAGTACGCCATTCTCGCCGCCTACGCTCGGGCCCGCAAGACCACAATCAAGGAGGCCGTCCGCGATGCCATCCGGCGAGTCACCTTCAGGGATGCGGTCGAGCCAAACGACCCACTGTTCCGGGCCTTCCCAGTGACCAAGAAGAGGGGGCGTCACCCCGACGCTTCCGAGCGGCACGATTTCTACCTCTACGGCAGGGATTGATGATCTTCTACGACACGGGGGCGTGGGTCGCGCTCGCCGTTCCGGGTGATAAGAATGCCGCGGCCGCAAAGGCCCTGCAGAACCAAGTGTCGCGTGGCGTCCACGGGGCGATCGTCACCACCGACTTCGTCCTCAATGAGGCGGCGACGCTCATCCGGATGGAGACCGACGTGGAGGCGGCGGCGCGCTTCGTTCGTTCGGTTCTCGCGTCGCCCAGCGTCACGCTCTTGTGGATCGACCGAGACCACTTCGAGTCCGCGTTGGAGATATTCGAGCGACACGCGGATAAGCGATGGAGCTTCACGGACTGCACGAGCTTCGTCGTGATGGGAGCGCTTGGGATTGACCAAGCCTTCACATTCGATCGGAACTTCGAGCAGGCAGGACGCACCCGGATTCCTTAGGCGAGCGGACTCGAGCAACCCGGACGGCGCGATTTTGAGAGCGATCTTGAGAAAGAAGGGTTAAGTCCCATTCCCCCTTTGCTTGCGCTGGTGGCGGCATGGTTCAGGAACACGCTTTCTACATCGGCGGGAAATGGGTGGATCCTCGCTCACGCACGAGGCTCACCACGATCAACCCCGCCACGGGGGAAGTCCTTGGCACCTTCCCCCAGGGCACCATCGAGGACGTGAACGCCGCGGTCAAAGCCGCCAAGGGCGCGTTTGAGAAGTGGAGGAAGACGCCCGCTCCTCGCCGCGGCGATCTTCTCCTCGACGCCGCCGGGATCCTCCGCAAGCGAAAGGAGGAGCTCGGCCGCATCGTCACGATGGAGATGGGCAAGGTCATCGCCGAGGGCAGGGGCGATGTCCAGGAAGCCATCGACTTCTTCGAATACGTGAGTGGGGAGGGCCGCCGCCTATTCGGGCAGACGGTCCCGTCCGAGCTCCCGGACAAGATGTGCCTCACGATCCGACTCCCGGTCGGTCCGGTCGCGCTCATCACGCCGTGGAACTTCCCGATCGCGATCCCCAGCTGGAAGACCGGTGCAGCGCTGATCAGCGGGTGCACGGTCGTGTTCAAGCCCTCGTCCCTGACGCCCCTGTGCGGCGCGAAGTTCACGGAGGTCCTCGAGGAGGCCGGCTTCCCGCCAGGGGTGTTCAACTTCCTTGTCGGGCCCGGCTCCATCGTCGGCGACCGGCTCGTCGCGCACCCCGACATCCGCGCGGTCTCGTTCACGGGCGGCACGGAGTCCGGAAAGCAGGTGTACAAGGCCGCCGCGGAGAAGATGATCAAGGCGGGCCTCGAGCTTGGCGGCAAGAACGCGATCCTCGTGATGGACGACGCAGACCTCGACCTCCTGATGGACGGCGTGATCTTCGGCGCGTTCGGGACCGCCGGGCAGCGGTGCACCGCCACGTCGCGGCTGATCGTGCAAACGGGAGTCTACGACGAACTCATGGGCCGCCTGCTCGCGCGCACGAAGAAGCTCCGTGTCGGGGACCCGCTCGACGAGAAGACGGACATGGGTCCCGTCGCGAGCGCCGAACAAGAGGGGAAGATCCTTGGGTACATCGCCACCGGGAAGAAGGAGGGCGACAAGCTGCTCGTTGGCGGCAGGAAGCTGCGCGGCGGCGCGTACGACCGCGGCTTCTTCCTCGAGCCGACGATCTTCGAAGTGAAGCCGGAGGGGCGCCTCGCGCGCGAGGAGATCTTCGGCCCGGTCCTCAGCGTGATCAGAGTGAAGGACTACGACGAGGCCGTGGCGGTCGCGAACTCCGTCGAGTACGGGCTGAGCTCCTCGATCTACACCCGCGATGTGCGCAAGGCGTTCGCAGCGATGCAGGACCTCGAGGCCGGCATCACATACGTGAACGCGCCCACAATCGGCGCGGAGGTCCAGCTCCCGTTTGGCGGCATCAAGGCGACGGGGCCGACGGACACGCGCGAGGCGGGCCCGACGGCGGTCGAGGAGTTCACGTACGTGAAGACCGTGTATGTCGACTACAGCGGGAGACTGCAGAGGGCGCAGATCGACACTGCAAAGCTGTCGGGCTGACGATTACGGGTTCGCCTTGTACCGAATAAGCCGGTCGTGTTCCCGGAAGCCCGCCTTCTCGTACGCCCGTCGGGCAGCGGCGTTGGACTCCTCCGTCTCGAGGTACATCGCTGGAAAACCGTCGCGTCGCGCTTGTCGGATCGCCGCGCGGACGAGCCGCGTGCCGATCCCCCGGTTCTGGAACCGAGGGTGGACGTGCAGCTCGCACAGTTCCGCCCAATGTTCAACCCCGGGATCGAACCACGCGGTCTCCAATGCCGGCGACCAAAGGACGAAGCCGACGACCTCGCCGCCAATCTCGGCGACCGTGAGCCTCCCTCCCTTGATGTCGATGGCGTTGTCCACGAAGAACATTGGGTAGATGCGGCACACGTCCGCGGCATCCTCGATGCGGAACGGTCTAAGCCGCACGCGGGAGGCCTTCCGTTGCGTCATGTCGCGTGTATATCGCCTCCCTTGGCGAGGGCATGGACCTCTCGATGGAAAAGAGTATTGTCGGACGAAAGCGCGGTCCCAGCGCGCGCTGTGCACACGCACAGTTACACAGTCACTAATAAGGCGGCCGGGCTAGTGGACGGGGATACGCATGAGTTCCTCCCGTCAAGTGCGGGTGGAGGAGTGCGACCACTGCGGACGACCGATCGATGACTGCGCGTGTCGATGCCCGTACTGCGGGGAGATCGAGGACTGCGACTGCGCGATCGGCCTTGACGCGGCCACCGGCGGGGGATGAACCGTAACGAACAACGAGCTCACGTGGCTCATCGGCGGTGCTCAAGGGAGCGGCGTCGACTCGAGCGCGAACATCTTCGGGCGCGCGTGTGCGTACGGCGGCCTCCAGGTCTTCGGGAAGCGCGAGTACTACTCGAATATCATGGGCGAGCACAGCTACTTCCAGATCCGCGTCGCCGCCAAGCCGATCCACTCGCACATGGACCCCGTGAACGTCCTCGCCACGTTCGACGCAGAGACGGTGTTCCGTCACGCGCAGGACGTGACGTCGGACGGGGCAATTGTGTACGATCCGAGTCTGGTGAAGACGAGGATCGACGATGTGCCGACGCTGGAGGCGCGGGTGAAGCAGGACCTGAAGACGTACCTGATCGCGCGGGGCCTCGGGATGACGATCCAGGACGTGCTGAACGCCGCGGCGCAGCGCGGCGTGCACCTCCGGCCAATCCCCATGTCGGACATGCTCGCGAACGTGCAGAAGAAGTTCAACGTGGACTCGCTCACCAAGCTCAGCCGGATGGTCAACGTGCTGGCGGTGTCCGCCTCGTTCGGCTTGCTCGAGTACGAGTTCGAGCAGATCGCGAAGGCCGTGCAGTATGTGTTCCGCGCGAAGAAGAGCGTCGCGGAGATGAACGTGTACGGCGCGCAGCTCGCGTACGACCACGTGCGGGGGGCGGGCGTGGACCAGTTCTCCCACCGCCTCTCGCCAGTTCCGGCGACGGAGAAGCGCGTGTACCTCGCGGGGAGCCAGGCCGTGGGCCTCGGAAAGATGCTCAGCGGGTGCCGCTTCCAGACGTACTATCCGATCACGCCCGCCTCGGACGAGAGCGAATACCTCGAAGCGAACCAGATCCTCCCGGCGGGACTAGAGCCCGACGCCCCGGAGGCGCAAGAGGCGGCGTTCCTGAAGGAGAACGGCAACTCGATCGTCATCATCCAGACGGAAGACGAGATCGCCGCGATCGTGATGGCGAACGGAGCCGCCTTGGCGGGGGCACGAAGCGCGACCGCGACCTCAGGCCCGGGCTTCTGTCTCATGATGGAAGGCATCGGGTGGGCGGCGATCAACGAGGTCCCCGTCGTCATCACGCTGTACCAGCGGGCGGGCCCCTCCACGGGGATGCCCACGCGGCACGAGCAGGGCGACCTTCGCTTCGCGATCCACGCGGGCCACGGCGACTCGCCCCGGATCGTGTTCGCTTCGGGCGACCTCGAGGAGTCCCTCTACGACACGGTGAAGTCGTTCAACTTCGCGGACCGGTACCAGACCCCGGTCATCCACTTGGTGGACAAGGCACTCGCGAACAGCAACCAGACGGTGCCCTACCCGGCGATGGACGGCGTCCGGATCGACCGGGGGGAGCTCGCGCGCCCGATCGAGGACGGCGAGTACCGACGTTTCCGCTTTACGCCCAATGGCATCAGCCCGCGCGCGGTCCTCGGGATGCCAGGCACGATCTTCTGGAATACCGGCGACGAGCACGACGAGGAGGGCCACATCACGGAGGACCCCGTCCTACGGATCCTCATGATGGACAAGCGGATGGGAAAGCTCGACCTCGCCGCCAAGGAAATCCCGGAGGAGGACCAGTTCCTCTATCACGGCGACCCGGACGCGGAGACGCTCGTCGTGAGCTGGGGCTCCACGAAGGGCGCCATCCTGGACGCGATGGAGGCGTTGCGCGCGGACGGCCGCAAGATTGGCTTCCTCCAGCTCCGCCTGCTCCACCCGTTCCCCTCGAAACGCACGGCGGAATTTCTCCGGGGACGGAAGAACATCGTGGACGTCGAGATGAACTACTCCGCGGCCCTCGCAGGCATCATCCGAGAGCACACGGGGATCGCGGTGACGCACACGATCGTGAAGTTCCAGGGACGCGCGATGTCATGTAACGAGCTCCGGGACGGGCTCGCAGCGGTGCTCGACGGGCATGCCCCGAACAGGCAGGTGTTGGTCCATGGCGTCTGAAACGGTGTTGAAGCCCGCGGACTTCCAGACGGAGGTCCACAACGACTGGTGCCCCGGCTGCGGGGACTTCGGCATCCTGAAGGCGATCCAGATGGCCCTCGCGGAGCTCAAGTTCCCGAAGCACAACGTCGCGATGTTCTCGGGGATCGGGTGTTCCGCGAAGACCGTCCACTACATCGACACGTACGGGATCCACACGCTCCACGGCCGCGTGCTCCCCTTCGCGATGGGGGCGAAGCTCGCGAACCCGGGCCTCGAGGTCATCGCGATCGGCGGCGACGGGGACGGCCTCGGCATCGGAGCCGGACACTTCGTGAACGCGGGACGTCGGAACCTCGACATGACTTATGTGATCTTCAACAACGGCGTGTACGGCCTCACGAAGGGGCAGGCGTCCCCGACGCTCAAGCTCGGGCTCAAGCCGAAGTCCCTCCCGAAGCCGAACATCAACGAGGCAGTGAACCCGCTCTGGCTCGCGATCGCCTCGGGTGCGACGTTCGTCGCCCGCGCATACTCGTTCGACATCAAGCATCTGCGCGATCTCCTCGTGAAGGCGGTCCAGCATCGTGGGTACGCGTTCATCGACGTCCTCCAGCCGTGCCCCACGTACAACAACCTGAACACGAAGGACTGGTACGGGGGCGAAGATCGCCTGGACACGCATGGGAAGCGGCAGCCACGGGTGTACAAGCTCGAGGAGCGCGGGTTCGACCCGCTCGTCCGGACGCTGGAGGAGACGGACGAGAAGCAGCTCCAGGCGCTCAAGGTCGCGGTCGAGTGGGGCGACGCGATCCCCATCGGGGTGTTCTATCAGAACCCTCTCCTCCCGACCTTCGAGGATCGACTCCAGGATCGCATCCCCTCCTACCGGGACGAACCGCCCGCGAAGCAGGTCATCGCGGACGCGGCGGGGCGACCGAACGTCCGGATCCAGAAGTTCCTCGACGAGCTCGTGGTGACCTGAAGCGTCTGCGGACCGTTCAGGGCACGCATCAGAGAGATGTTCTCTTTCTCCGTGACACCATCAGTTATAAGTCTGTTATATTCGATGGCTCCTCGGGTGCTTGACATGCTCGCCACCCGACCGGCAAAACATCCCGAGGTCGACGAGGTCCGTGCGTGCCCGGAGTGCAGGGGCTCGCACCTCGTCCGCGACGATCAGCACGGCGACGTCGTGTGCGACGATTGCGGACTCGTGATCAGCGAGCGGTCCATCGATCTGGGTCCCGAGTGGAGCGCGTTCAGCATGGAGGAGCACGACAAGCTCGCGCGCACGGGGGCGCCGCGAGGATTCACCGGCCAGTCGATCGGCCTCTCGACCGTGATCCCCTTCGCCACGAAGGACAGCCGGGGGAATCGCATCCCTCTGAAGGAGCGGGAGAAGTACTTCCGCATGCGCAAGCTCCAGCGGCACAGCGAGCACTCGCGCCCTGGGGAGCGCAGCCTGCCGGAGACGATGATGGTCCTCGACCGCGTTGCCTCCCGCCTCGGGCTGCCAAAGTCCCTCAAGGAACAGGCGGGCTTCCTGAGCAAGAAGGCCCTCGAGAAGGGACTCCTCCGAGGCCGCAAGATCGTGGGCATCGTGGCGGCGGCCGTGTACGCGTCGTGCCGTATGGGCGGGGTGCCTCGTACGTTTGAGGAGCTCCAGCAAGCGACGGGTGTCCGGAAGAAGGAGATCGGCAAGTCGTACCACATCCTCCTCCGCAATCTCGGCATCCGGGTGCCGCCCTCGAAGCCCGCGGACTACGTGTCCAGGTTCTGCAGCGAGCTCGCCCTCAGCACGAGGGTCCAACGACAGGCGCACCGCATCCTGCGGGAGATCGACGATGGGGACGGCTCCCTTGCCCTATCCCCCGTCGGCACGGCCGCGGCGGCGATCTACCTGGCGGGCCTCGCGTGCGGGGAGCGCCGCCCTCAGAAGCTCGTCGCGAAGGTCGCGGGCGTGAGCGAGGTGACGCTCCGAAACCGCTTCCGGTACGTCGCGGATCAGGACTTGGTCGAGCTTGCGACGGGAACACGCGCGCGCCCCGCCAAGACCGGGTTGCCGAAGTAGCCTACCGCGTCTCCGGGACGGCCTTCGCGTCCTCCCAGATGCGCCCCATGATGTTCGCGACCGCCTGCGCGAGAGCCTTGTCGTCCGTCCAGATGCAGATGTCGTCCCCGCGGTAGAACGAGTCGTCGTCCGGGATCGGGTGCGACATGATGAACTCGCTCGCGTCGGCGACGTGCATGTACATCGGGACGTGGAAGTCCACGCTCCGGATCTCCGCGTACTTCGCGAGGCGGTCCACGTCCTTCTGGTTGTCCGGCGTCACGGGGAAGGCGTACCGGAAGCGGACCCCTTTCGCGGCCTTCTCGATGATGTGATCGCCGAACCCGCGCATGACGCGCCCGGGGCTGCGGAAGGTGCCGATGCCGATCCACGCCTTCTCCGCGTGCTCGTACATCTTGATCAGGCGCTCCCGGACGTTGCGCCGCCCGTAGATCGCCTCGAAGCGTCCCTTCTCCTCCGGCGCGATCTGTCCGATGACCGCGAACTCCTTCGCGAGCGCCTCGATGTTCTTGTCGAGGACCTCCGCGCGCTCCCGCAGTTCCCCGGTGGTCTTCTCGAGGAACCGTGCGAACGGGACCGCCTTGTACCGCAGGGGCGTCTCCGGGATGATCTCCACGAGGCCCTTCTCGTGGAGCTGCTGCATCGTCGCGTAGATGCGCGTCCGCGGGACGCGCGCGTGGGGCGTCACCTGGGACGCCGTCGCCGTGTCGAGGTCGAGGAGGGTGAGGTACACGCGGGCCTGGTACTCCGTGAGCCCGTGGTCCATGAGCTTTCGGATCCGGTCCGCGTTGATCGGCACCGCACGAAGCCATGGGACCCGCGCGATAAAAAGGTAGTCACTGGACGCGGTGACACTCCTCTCCCGCGATGGGAGCTTCCTCGTCCCCGGGGCGCCGGAAAGGTTTTAAACGGCCTTAGAATATGTGCCTCAACGCGGTAGCCTAAAGGCTCTCCGCAACCGAGGCCATCCGATGCCCGATTCCATCGTACGGGAAGTTCTGACGCGTGCAACGGACGAAACGCCCCTTCGCGACGCTGCGCACATGACCGGATACGGCGCGGACGACACGGAGCTCGAGAGGATCCTCTCGGGGCTCCGGACGAACATCAAGATCGTCGGCGTTGGCGGCGGGGGCTGCAACACGATCGACCGCCTCGCGGAGGCGGGCGTGGTCGGCGCAGAGATGTACGCGTGCAACACGGACGCCCAGCACCTGCTCATCGTCCGCGCGCCCCACAAGATCCTGTTCGGGCGGCGGAGCACACGCGGGCTCGGCGCTGGCGCCCTCCCACAGATCGGCGAGGAGGCCGCCCGGGAGTCCGAGGAGGAGATCCGCAAGGCCCTTCAAGGCGCGGACCTCGTGTTCATCACGTGCGGTCTCGGCGGCGGCACGGGGACGGGCGGGGCGCCGGTCGTCGCGCAGATCGCTCGCGAGCTTGGTGCGCTGACGGTCGCAATCTGCACGTGGCCGTTCCGCGCGGAGGGCGTCGTGCGTTGGGAGAACGCGGAGTTCGGCCTCGAGAGGCTGCGCAACTTCGCGGACACCGCGATCATCATCCCGAACGACAAGCTCCTCCAGCTCGTGCCGCGCCTCGCGCTCAACCAGGCGTTCAAAGTCGCGGACGACGTGCTCATGCGCGCGATCAAGGGCATCGCGGAGGTCATCACGAAGCCCGGGCTGGTGAACCTCGACTTCAACGACATCAAGACGATCATGAAGGGCGGCGGGGTCGCGATGATCGGGGTCGGCAACGGCGAGGACGACAACCGCGCGGAGGACGCTGTCGACGAGGCGATCAACTCGCCGCTCATCGACGTGGACATCTCCGCGGCCACGGGCGCCCTGATCAACGTGACCGGCGGGCCGGACATGACCGTCACGGAGGCGGAGCGCACCGCCGAGCTCGTGCAGTCCCGGATCTCGCCGAACGCGCGGATCATCTGGGGCGCCGCGGTCGACCCGGCCCTCCAGCACAAGATGCGGGTCATGGTCATCCTGACCGGAGTGAAGAGCAAGCAGATCTTCGGTCCCGGGGAGCTGCGCAAAGCCACGCAGGTCGGCGTGGACGTGGTGCGATAGATGGCGACCACCATCGTGGAGCGGTCCTGGGAGATCCAAAAGCGGATCGAGGAGAGGGCGAAGCGCCTGGGGAAGGGGAAATACGGCCGCGTGCTCCAGATGGCGCGGCGGCCCACGCCGGACGAGTACAGCAAGATCGTCACGATCACCGCCGCGGGCATCCTCGTCTTGGGGGCGCTCGGCTTCCTGATCTACCTCGGGTTCACATACCTCGGGCCCTGGCTCGCGGGCCTGTTCCGGTGAGACCATGGGCGGATTGCTCGAAGGCGCGGCGGATGACGAGACGCGGACACCGCCGCCACAGCCCGCCCCGCCGAGATACGCCCCAGGAACCTACGGCGTTCGCGTCGCCCTCAAGGGCGCGGACTCGACGTCACTCACCGCGGGGAAGTCCCAGGACTTCGAGTTCGACGTGACGAACCTCGGTGCCGACGACGACACGATCCGGATCAAGGTCGACCTTCAGTATGGGACGCAGGAAGCGGAGATCCCGGAGTGGGGCGTCAAGGTCCACGGGGTCGAGGACAAGCCGTGGGACGTCACGTTCACGAAGGTGTACGAGAAGGAAGTCCACCTCATCAGCGAGGGCACGCGCGAGATCACGCTCGTGGTCACCTGCCCGCGCGGGGTCCGGTTCGGCGACAAGGTCCACGTCGTGCTCACCGCCACCTCCTCCCATGAGGAGCAGTCGACCGACAACAAGGCGATCAGCGCGAGCGCGAGGCCTGCGATCATGGCGGTGAAGACGAGCATCGGCCACGAGCGGACGGTTGCCGACTCCCTGGCGGCGCGCGCGAAGGAGAAGGACATCGGCGTCTTCTCGATCCTCGCGCCGGAGACGCTCCGGGGCTACATCTTCGTGGAGAGCATGAATCCCGACCGCCTCGAGGAGGTCGTGCGCGGCATCCGCCGCGCGAGGGGCCTCGCCGGTCGCGAGCGGAGCGGAGACATCCGTGAGACGAAGCTCGAGGAGATCGAGCACTTCCTCACGCCGAAGCCGATCGTGAGCGGCATCATGGAGGGCGACATCATCGAGCTCGTCGCCGGGCCGTTCAAGGGCGAGAAGGCGCGCGTGAACAAGATCGATGAGGCGAAGGAGGAGCTGACTGTGGAGCTGTTCGAGGCGATGGTGCCCATCCCGATCACCGTGCCAGGCAACCAAGTGCGCGTGATCGAGAAGGAGCGGGCGGAGAAGTAGCGCCCCACTCCAGAAACGTTTATATCGCAACCCCCGGTGGCGGCTCTTCCATGCCGGAACGACTGAGCGTCCTCGTAGATGGCGGCAAGGCCACCCCGGGCGCGCCCCTCGGCCCCGCCCTCGGTCCCCTGGGCCTGAACATCGTTCAGGTCGTGAAGGACATCAACGAGAAGACGAAGGCGTTCGACGGGATGAAGGTCCCCGTCACCCTCGTCATCGACTCGAAGACGAAGGCGTACACGATCGAGATCGGCACGCCGCCCGTGTCCGCGCTCATCCTCAAGGAGATCGGGGCGGCGAAGGGGAGCGGGGAGGCGGGGAAGACGATGGTCGGGAACATCTCCCTTCAGAAGGCGATCAAGATCGCGGAGATCAAGCGCGACACGCTCGCCGGCAAGGACCTCAAGAGGCGCGTCATGGAGGTCATTGGCACGTGCGTCTCCATGGGAGTGACGGTCGAGGGCAAGAAGCCCAAAGAGATCTTCGTGGAGATCCGGGCGGGCAAGCACGACAAGGCACTCGCGGGTTAGCCAAACGCTCAAATACACCGCCGATTCTCGTCTTCTTCCCACTGCAGGAGGCGCGTCGCGCCGGATACTGCGGGAGGTGTTCCGCCGATGGCGGAAGCGAAAACAATCGAGGCGATCAAGAAGGCTCTGGAGTCCGCGCCCGCACGGAACTTCCCGGAGTCCGTGGAGGTCGCCATCAACCTTCGGGACATCGACCTCAGCGTCGCGAAGAACCGCCTTGACGAGGAGATCGTCCTGCCGAAGGGGCGAGGGAAGCCGATCAAGATCGCGATCTTCGCAAGCGGCCAGCTCGCGTTCAATGCGCGCAGCCACGCGGACATCGTGATCACGCCGGACCAGATCGAGGACATCGTGGGGAACAAGCGGAAGGCGCGCGAGTTCGCCGAGTCATACGACTTCTTCCTGTCGGAGGCGCCGCTCATGCCCGTGATCGGCAAGCGTCTCGGCCAGGTCCTCGGCCCGCGCGGGAAGATGCCCCGGCCGGTGCCGCCAACCGCCAACGTCGAGCCCCTCATCCGCTCCCTGCGCAACACCGTCCGCGTACGGTCGAAGAACCTCCGCACGTTCCACGCGCCGATCGGCGTGCGGACGATGTCGACGGAGGACCTCGCGGACAACCTCGACTTCCTGATCACGCGCGTGACGAACAAGCTCGAGCGCGGGAAGTTCAACATCCACTCTGCGTTCGTGAAGACGTCGATGGGCCCCGCCGTGAGGTACATGTGATGACCGTCGTCACGACCGCCCGCGCGAACCCCGCCAAGGTCCAGGAGGTGGAGGAGCTCGTGCGGCAGATCAAGGAGGCGACCGTCGTGGGCATCGTCGACGTCCACGGCATCCCCGCCCTGCAACTCCAGGCGATGCGCGGCAAGCTGCGAGCGAAGGCGGACCTGCGCGTCGCGAAGAATACGCTCATCCGCATCGCCCTCGAACGCGGGGCGAAGGACAAGAAAGGCCTCGGGGACCTTGCGTCCTCCCTCGGCGGCCAGATCGCCCTCGTCACGACCAGCCTCAATCCGTTCCGCCTGTTCAAGGAGCTCGAGTCGACCAAGGCGCCCGCGGCCGCGAAGGGCGGAGAGATCTCCCCCGCGGACATCTGGGTGCGCGCAGGGGACACGCCGTTCAAGCCAGGCCCCGTGGTCGCCGACCTCCAGAAGGCCGGCATCCCCGCGGCGATCGAGAAGGGGAAGGTGGTCATCAAGAAGGACAAGCTCCTCGTGAAGGGCGGCGACAAGATCCCGCGGGAGGTCGCCTCCGTCCTGACGCGGCTCGAGGTGTACCCGCTCATCGTCGGCCTCGACCTGCGTGGCGCGTACGAGGCCGGCCAGGTGTACGGCCGTTCGGTCCTGTCCATCGACGAGGTCCAGGTGCGCGCGCAGGTCGCGACCGCGATCCGCCACGCGCTCGGCCTGTCCCTGGCCGCCGCCTACCCAACGGCGTTCTCGATCCGCTTCCTTCTCTCGAAGGCGTTCCGCGACGCCCTCAGCCTGTCCGTGAACTCAGGGTTCCCGACGAAGGAATCCGTGAAGTTCCTGCTCGCGAAGGCGCAGGCCCAGGCGCTCGCGCTCGCCGCGCTCGCCCCGGACGCGCTCGACGAGGAGACGAAGAAGCGGCTCACCGCCGGAACGGCCCCGCCGCCGGCCGGCAAGAAGGCCGAGCCCAAGAAGAAGGAAGAAGAGAAGGAGGTGTCCGAGGAGGACGCCGCGGCGGGTCTCGGTGCATTGTTCGGATAATCCCAAGGAGGTGAAAAACCATGGAATACGTATATAGCGCGCTCGTGCTGCACGCGGCCGGCAAGCCCGTGACGGAGGACAACCTGAAGAAGGTGCTCACCGCCGCAGGCGTGAAGGTCGATGACACCCGCGTGAAGGCGCTCACCGCGTCGCTCGAGGGCGTGGACATCGCAAAGGCGATCGAGTCGGCGGTGGCCCTCCCCGCGGCGGCAGCGGCGCCAGGTCCTGCGCCAGCAGCCCCGGAGAAGAAGGACGACAAGAAGAAGGACGAAGAGGAGAAGGTCTCCGAGGAAGAGGCGGCCGCGGGCCTGGGTGCCCTGTTCGGGTAGGCTCCGAGCGCTCGAGATCCCGGGCGTCCGCCCCGTCGGCGGAGCGGACGCCTCATCCTTTCCCGTAGAGGTACGGCGCAAGGTCACGTCCGGCGCGAGTTCTTCTGCTCGGGTGCGAGACTTCCACAAGGCCTTGGCGATCGTCGTCGCGTGCGGCCTCGCCTTGGCTGGAGGACTGCTGCGCGCATACGTTCAGGCTCCCAGAGACCTCACGTCCGCGGAGGTCCTCGGGGCGGTGCGCCGCGCGGTCGATCTGGCGGTGGACGAGGCCATCGAACGTGGCGGCCTGGACGACGCGGAGGGATTCGTGCGCGCGGCGATCGCCGTCGAGATTCACCGCCAGGGTTTTGGCGGCGTGGAGGTCCATCTCCGCAGGCCGAACGATTTGAACCCGTTCGCGGCCTTCTACTTCTTTGTCGAGGTCGGCGATCTCACGGTCCGTTTCGACATCGAGGGCACTCGGGACCCGCTGCTCGCGACCCGCCTCGGCCAAGTCTCCGTGATCCGTGCGGATCCAAACCATCCATACGAAGGACACCGGGAGCGAGCGGTGCTCGAGTCCTGTCTCGTCCGGCGCTATTACCATCTAGCCCCGGAGGGGCCGGACCTCTTCGCGCGGCTCGAGAACAGGACGGGCGACCCCTACCACTTCGGCTTCGAGTCGCTGCTCACGGACGGTCGCGCCCTGGCGGCGGACTACGCGTTCCTCGAGACGGGGACATGGGGTATCGACGACGTACACCGCGTGCGTTACGGCATCTGAACCGCCTAGTGCCGACCGTTGACGAAGAAGTGCTCGAACCGCCGCCAGACCTGGTCGATCGATTCCGGGTACTTCGTCGGATCGCGGATGCGCAGGGAGAGGAAGGCGCCCGCGAACCGCCCGACGAACGAGAGCATGTATACGAGGAAGAGGCCCGTCCACAGGTCCGCGAGGATGCCCTCGAAGAGCCGCGCGAGGTATCCGCCCAGCACCGTGCCCGCGAAGGTCACGACGCCGATCGCCCCGTTGAACACGCCGAAGTACTCCGCTCGTTTCGTGGTGGGCGCGACGTCGAGGACGTACGCGTTGAACGCGATATTTGCGATCGCGGTCGGAACCCCCATGAGGGCGGAGATGACGTACACGACCCACAGGTCGCGCGCGAGGCCGTACGCGAGGGGGACGAGGATGAACAGGAACCGGCTCGCCTTGATCAGCGCGGAGGGGCCCACCTTGTCGAGGAGGCGGCCGATCTGGGTCTGCACGAGGATCGCGGAGAGCGCGGAGATCACGGCGATCATCACGATGTCCAGATTGCTCGCGCCGAGGACGAGGGCGACCGTGATGGGTATCAGCGGCCACGCCATCGACATGAAGAAGTTGTAGAACGCCTGCGCCTTCACGAAGTAAAGGAAGTCGGCGCGCCGCACCGGATCTGCGGGGTCCGCGCGCGTCGCCCCGCCGTTTGCGGCCTTGCGCGGGGACTCCCGGACGAGGAGGAGGACGAGCGAGGCAAGGACCCCGACGCCGCCCGCGACGAGGAACGGAAGCTGGAACGCCGAAGCCGCGGTCGGTGGCGCCTGAAACACGATCCACGCCGCCAGAAGGGTCCCAGCGAGGCCCGCAGCGCCGCCTACCCGGCTCAGGCTGCCGAAGACGCGACCCCGTCCCCGGAACCCCGTCTTCTCCCCGAGGAGCGCGCTCCAGTTCGGGACGACCATCGAGGTCGCGATCGCCTGCAGGAGGACCACGAGGATGAGCTCCCAGGGCGACACGGACGCCGCCATGAGCAGGAACAGGAGGGACGACGCCACGCCGCCAAAGACGAGGAACGGGACGCGCCGCCCCACGCGGTCGCTAAGCCTCGCCCAAGGCATCTGCAGCACGTTCGGGAACAGGTTCGAGAACGCCTGCAGCCACCCGAGGTCCGCGGTCGTCGCACCGAGGCGCGTTGCGTAGTACGGCACGAACGGCCCGGCGAGGCCGTGGCTGAACTGGCCGACCCCCTGATTGGCGTAGAGCGGGCGCCGCCCTTCGCGCATCCTGTCGAGAAGCCGCAGCCTGATCCCTTCTGACGGGCCCGGCCTACGCGCGAACCGCCAAAAGAAACTTTCGCCGGGTTCACTCGATGCCCGGCACGTCCTTCTTCGCTTCCTCTTGGACTCGCTTCGAACGCTGCTTCGCGTCGAACCCGGTCGCCCGCTCGAGGAACGTGTTCCACGCCTGCCGCGTGCGCACGGCGGTCTCGTTGTCGACGTTGGGGTTCGCCTGCGTGTCCACGTGGAGGGCGATCTTGTCCGCCCACGCGACGATCCTCGTGAGCGCGCCGTACGAGCACACGAACTTCCCGCCCTCGTCCTGTGCGGGGCCGAAGAGCGTCTCCATCACGTCTTTCAGGCGGATGCCCTCGACGTTCTTGTAGTGACCGCGCTTGAGCGAGTAGGTCTGCACGGGGAACCCCGTTGGCGGCATGGGCGACCGCCAGAAAAGGCTTATCCGCGGACGAGCGCGGAGAGGTCCGGCGCCCCTTGGAGGAATCCCTGGAGTTCGAGCGTGTCCGACCACTCCTCGCGGCAGTCGCAGGCGAGGTCGTCCAACGTGTCCCCGAGCCCCAGGGAACGCGCCTCGATCGCGCGCAGGAACGTGCCATCGCACTTTCCGCAATTGTGTGCGCCCCGACGCATCCCTCCGCCCGTCGGGTGGGACTTGAGCTGCGCCTTGAGGTCGCGGCACCGCCGCAGGACCTCCGCCACGGACCACAACCACGGAGGCCGGTACTCCGCGCGCGAGAACAGGTAGTCGACGACGGTGTTCCGCTGCACGTTCATCGGGTTGATCGAGATCGTGTCGCTCGCCGCGTCGACGGCGTGCGCGGTCTCGACGGTGTCCTCGATCGCCTCGCGTTCCGTGAGGAACGGCGGCTTGAGCAGGAGATAGGACTTCACGGTCGCGCCGACCTCGTGCGCGAGCTCGGCGGCGCGGACATGCTCTCGAAGCCCCCACATCTTGTTCACGGCGTGGCGGAGGACGACGTCGTTCGCGCTCTCCAGGCCGAGGGCGATCTCGAACTTCTGCGCGAGCCGCGTGCCCTCCTCGAGCGGTTCGCGGCGGACGAGGTGCGAGAGCGTCTCGACCATGACCTTCTCGCAACGCTCCCCGAGCGCCTTCACGATCGCCGCGCGGACCTCGGGGAACACCTCGCGCTCGTCGAAGAAGTTCCCGCTCGTGTACACCTTCACGAACGGCTGGCCGCAGTGCTCCGGCAGCACGGACGCGAGCTGCGTGCGCAGGTCGTCCTCGGTGACCTCGATTGCGACGTCGTTCACGTAGCCGCACATCGAGCACCCGGACTTGCGCGCCCAGTAGCAGCCTCGCGTGCGAAAGATGATGACCCACGCGTCCACGACCTTCCCGTCGAGCACGTCCTTCTCCGTCCACGTGCTGATGATCTCCCTCGGGTTCCCGGGACGGAGGTCGCGGAGCTGGGTGACGAGTTCCGGGAGGCGCATGGGGCGACGAGAGGAGGGCCCCGGATAAGGATTATGGATTCAATCGGTCCTGCTGCGAAGCGAAGACAATCCGAGCGTAATGCCCCCCATCGCGAGGACGAGCCCGGTCAACCCGAGAAGCGCGAGGATCTGGTATGCCTGCTGGCCAAGGGCCAGAGGACCGACGACGCCGAGAATTTCGAGCGCACCGACGACCGGAAGCGTGAGGAACCAGACGATGACCAGGGAGAAGCCCGCGATCGCAAGCCCGATGCCCGCACCCGGTCCCTTGTGCGCATGCATCGCGGCCGTTGCCTGGGCGGGCGCCGTCGTGACGGTGGCGGCCGCTGCGGCGAGTTTCGCCTGGGCCAACGCAGGCGTGGTCGCGGCGAGCGCCGCTCGCTCGACCGTCGATGGCAAGGAGGCCTGGTACGACTTGGGGGCGTACTTCTTCTCGAACGGGCAGTACCACCGTTCGTATTGACGGACGAAGGAGAGCTCCTTCCCGCAGGTCGGGCAAGGGTTCTTGATGCGCCTCGGCGCATACTTCCTCTCGGAGTCGCACCACCACCGCTGCCACTCCTTGATGTACCGCATCGTGCGCCCGCACGACGGGCACACGTTCTCGGGTCGCACCTCGACGGCCTTCGGGGCCGCCACCGGCTTAGGCGGCTCGAGGATCGGGGCGCTGGCGACGACAGGGCTGGCGGTGGGGGGTTTCGGCGGCTCCGCCGCGATCCGGTCCTGGCCGTAACCCTTCGGGGCGTAACGTCCGCAGGAGAAGCAGTAGAGGCGCTCGTACTTGCTGATGTACGTCAGCTCACGGCCGCAGTTGGGGCACGGCAGGGCCTTCGCGACCTCGAGGCGTGTCACAGGCTGCTCCTGGATCCTCGTCGGTGCCTGCAACGCCCTCGCCGGAGGAGCCTCCATCCGAACGGCGGAGGACGCAGCGCGCGGCTGCGCGCCGATGGGCTCGCCGACGACGCGGGCTGGCTGGGCCGGCTGAGGGACCGGTTCTGCGGGCTTCTCAATGAATCGTTGGGCCGGCGCGTGGCTCGGGGGCGTGACCTCTCTCGGGGATTCGAGCCAGGGCTCCACAGGAGTCTTCGGGGTCGGCGTGGGCTCTTGGAGGGGCTCGGGCTCGCGGATCAAACGTTCGACGGAGGGCTCCGCCGGGCGGGAGGTCGCCTGCACTTCAACGGGCGAGGGCTCGGGAGTCCGCCTCGCCTGAGGTTCAGGAACCGCTGGGGCTTGCACTTCCGGAATCGCTGGCTGTGGCTCCGGGATCGGTTCGGGTTGCGACACGGGTTCGTTGACCGGCGGCGCTTCCCTCACGGGTTCGGGGGCCGGCTGGGGTTCCGGCACGGGGGAGGGCCGGGCTTCCGGCAGGAACACGGACGTTGGCTCGGGCGCAAGCGCGGGCGCCTGTTTCGGTTGCGGTAACGCTTCCTTCGCGGGTTCGGGTTCAGGCTGCGCGCCGACGGGCTCCGGCTCCGGGATTGGCGGCAGGACGGGCTCGGCGTCAGGGATGATGACCTCAGGGGGTTCGACAGGCGAGGTTGCGAGCTCCTCGGGCGCTGGTTCGGACGTCGCCGTCGCCATCGGAATGGCGGCCTCGACGATCGTGACCTCCTCGCGGTCGGGCATGTGATGGTCGTCCATGTACTGCAGGAGGCGGTTGCGAAGGGATTCGCGCGTCCCCCTCGTACTGAGCCCGTACGCCTTCGACCAGATCTCAAGCTGGGGCTTCTTCGCGGCCCGGACCCGGGCGCGCTTCAGCGGAGGTCGCCTCCCTCCTTTTCCGGTGTCGAGTGGGCCTGACTCCTCGGCGGACAGCGGGCCCTCGGCGGCCGCGGCCGTTTCTGCAGCCGGAGTCCAAGGGGGCTCCACGGTGGCCGGCACTGGCGTCTCCACCGTCGCGATGGGCGCTGGCTCGGGCGGCATGGAGGGTTGCAGCGTCACCGTGGGTTCGACAGCCTTGGGAGCCTCGACGGGCGTCGGGATTACCTCCGCAGGGGGCGCAGAGGAGGGTGGTTCGACGACCGTGACGGCCGCGCCGCCGAGCGCGACCGGCGTGACGTCTCTCGGGGCGTACTTCTTCTCTTCGTAGCAGTAATAGCGGTCGTACTGCGCGATGAACGAAAGTTCGCGGTCGCACGAGGGGCAGTGGTAATGGCCGACGTGCGACTCCTTCCCCGCGCCAGCGAGCTGGATCGCGGGGCCGGCCGCGGGCGGGGTGGAATAGCCCTTGGCGGCGTACGCCTTCTCCGCGTAGCAGTAGAACCTCTCGTACTGCGGGATCCAGGTCAGGTCCCTGCCGCAGGTCGGGCATGCGGGCAAGTTCGCGGCTCCCCTCGGGGCCGCGGGATGCGAGGTACTCGTATTAAAGATTGGCTACACCATTCTTCGCCGCCAACGCTTTCCGGGGACATCGACTACGGGAGTTCAACGCCACCATAGCTCAGTCGGTAGAGCGCTCGCCTTGTAAGCGAGCGGTCGGGAGTTCAATTCTCCCTGGTGGCTTGTCCACCCTTCACGAGGAGAAGTTCTGGAGGACCGCGCGGCCGTGGTCCGAGATGTTGTAGATGAATGGCGGAACGCCACGCTTCGTTGCCCGGCTGCGCTCGCGGGCGATGAGCTGGATCGCCTCGAGCACGCGCAGGTGGTGGTAGATCGTGCGGTCGTTGATCCCCAATTCCTCGGAGAGCTCGACGAGCGTCGCGCCCGGCCGGCCCACGAGGAAGCGGAGGATCTCCTTCCGCGTCTCGTTGAGCGCCTCGCTCGTGTAGTGGCGGCGGGGCCGGACCTCGAGCCGGAGTCGTTCGTAGATCTGAGTGCCCTTCTCGGACGGGAGGATCTGGACGCGAAGGAGTTCGCTCCTCTCGATCTCGACGAGGTGCCGGTAGACCGCCGCGGGAGCGACGCCTAGCTGGTCCGCCAGCTCCATGATGTTCGTCTCCTTGCCTTTGAAGAGCTTGTTCTCGACGACGATCGAGAGAACCTCTCTCTGTCGATCCGTCAGCGCACGCACCTCCTCCGTGGTGATCATCGAGCCGAGAACCCGAGGTGCGCTTATAACGGTTTTCCCTTACGAATCAGACACGATTCCACCCGCGGGGGAGACCAGCCCCTCGCCGCATCGCCGGGATTACGTGTTGCATGTACGCGGAGCGACCAAGGTCCCGCGGGAGCTTGCTCCTCGCGGAGGGAGCAACTCCATGCGAACAATACGAGACGAGACGGGCGGGATCGAGGGAATGCCCCTGCAGCTGATGATCACGGTCATCGTTGCGGGGCTCGTCCTGGCGGTCGTGCTGGGATGGGTCCTCACGATCCAGACCCCGTCGGTGATCAAGAGCGTGAGCGCGGACCCGGCGAGCGTGGACCTCGGGAACATCTCGGAGGATCAGGCCGCGTCCAAGATGGTGACGATCCGCGTGACGGCGTTCGACGCAGAGGGCGCACCGATCCGAGATGCCGTCGTCACCGCGGAAGGCGCGGTCGCGGGCACGGTCGTCGCGTTCGACAAAGACGACGGGACGAGCGACGGCACGGTGACGCTGAGGGTGCGCGCCCAACTAGCGCCCATGGTGAACGTCGGCGAGATCGCCTTCACCGTCCAGAAGGCGGGGTATCCGTCGAAGGTGTGGTCGATCCCCGTCGTGCGCGGCGCGTGAGGCCCGTGGAGCTTCCCTTCCGCGTCCTTGTTGCGGCGGTGGTCGTCGCGCTGACGGTGCCGACGGTCTTCACCGGCCTGTCCGCGTACGAGTCCCAGCAGCTGTCCGTCCGTGCGATGCAGGCGGTCGAAGCGGTCGTGCGTGTCGCGCAGCATTTCCATGTCTCCGGTGGCGGCGTCGAGGACGTCCGGGTGGACCTCCGCGGCGGCATCACGGGGCGGATCGAGCGCATCCTCATCGGCGACGTCGCGGGGGGACCTCTTGCGGCGACCGCGCGCTATCGGGTCTCCGGCCAACAGGAGGCGTTCCTGATCGCGGACCCGCCGGTCCCGATGGCGGGCGACGACGGTCCGTTGTGGTTGTCGCCGGGCCTGCATGTCGTCCGCGTGTCCTACGAAGGCGAGGGCCCGGTGCGCCTGGCGGTCGTCGGATGATCGACGATCTCGCCACGCGTGCCGCCATGACCGTCGCGGCGTTCCTCCTGCTCGCCACGGGTCTCTCCGTGGTCTCCCTGTCCGGCGACTCCGCCATCGTCGAGTCCGCCCGGGACCTTGCAGATCACCTTGCGCGCGAGCTCGATGCGATCGGTCGCCTCGATGCGGACGTCACGACGCGGATCGGCCCTCGCGAGGAGTCCGGCGTCCTCATGCCCTCCCAGATCGGCGGGCGTCCGTACCGTCTTGAGATCCGTGCGACGCACGTTCGTGTCGTCGCCGATGCCGTCTTGGCGGTGGAGGCGCTCAGGGTCCGCGTGCACCCGTTCCCGCCCCAGTCGGATTCCTATAGCGCCGCGGAGCTCCTCGACCAGGACATCGCGATGACGCTGACCATCGGCTCGGGCGATTCGTTTCTCGTGGTCCGCACGTCGAGGCTCGTCGACGGGGTTCTTTCGTATCTCACGTTCGCGCAAGCGGACGGTTGACGACACCGGGCTGCATCCGGCGCGATTGCCGCGTCAGCAACGTTTATGGCACTCCCATGGCTTCGGCGATATCATGAACCCTGAGGGACCCGCGTCCCGTGGTCTTCTTTGCCGCCCGTGACCTGCCGCCCTCAGCAGAGCGAGTCCTCAGGATTCTCGCGGAGAACGGTCCCCTGACGCACAAGGACCTGGTCGCGGCAACCCATCTTCCGCCGCGCACGCTGCGCTACGCCCTCGCGCGGCTTCGTGCGAGCGGACGCGTCGTTTGGCGGTGGAGCCTGCAGGACGCACGCCAGCGTCTGTACGCGGCAGCCGCCGAAGTATAGACCCGTCATGTTCATACCCCGCTTCGCGTTTCCCATAGGAAAGGGCGCGAGGCCGGATGCTGCAGCCGTTCGAGATCGTGACATCGAAGCTCCTCCCCACGATCCGCGCTCGCCTCGCCCAGGTCCTCCTCGATGAGTACAAGATGCGGCAGGTCGAGGTTGCGAAGCATCTCGGGATCACGCAGGCCGCCGTGAGCCACTACAAGACCGCGAGCCGCGGCATCGACCGTGAGCTCGTGAAACTGTTTCCGGAGATCGACGCCTTCGTCGCCCAGACAGCGGCCCGGATCGCGAACGGGATGCCGCAGACCCAACAGGTGAGCGTGATGAACGAGCTCCTCGAGCGGATCATGAACACGCAGCGGTTCTGCGAGTATCACAAGCGGATCGCGGCAATCGACCCGGGCTGCGCGGTCTGCTTCCCGACGCCGCCAAAGCCGTGAGGCCCGCCCCGTTCGGGATGACGCGTGCGTCGAGGTCCTGCGCCTAGACAAGGCCCCAGTTCACGAAGTACACTTGGACGGTCCCCGAGTCGTAGACCTTGTGGAATGGCCCCCCGAAGAACTTCGCCTCCTCCGCGGGAAGCAACGGGAGAGCCGGATCGAACGGCGATGTCTGCAAGCCCCTCCGAAGGCTGCCGTCGATGACGATCCAATCGATCGCAGCCGACCGATCCCGGAGGGGGACCGAGCCCATGAACCCGAGGGCTTCCGTGAGGTTGTTTACGTGCCAGAACCGGACCTCGCGGTCCCACGTCGCGTCGACCCCGGCGAACCCGAAGAGGATGGAGGACAGCCGATGGTCCCCCGCGACGAGGCCTCCGGCGTTCTCGCGGACCCAGAGGGCCGCGGTGGCGGAAGGCGCGCCCGTCCCCTCGTCGAATCCTGCCATCGCCGCCGGAGGCGGGACGGAGACGGCCGCGGAGGAGGCGACGAGGATTCCCACGATTCCGACAACCGTGAACCGCTTCGCGGGATCGTCTGCCCCTAGGGAAAGCCACCGGACGCCCGCACCCACCATGACTGCGACGGGAATCGCCAGGTACTCGAGGTGCCGATATGGGATGAGGACCGTCGGGGCCAGCGCCCCGCCGACGGCGACGGAAAGGACGAGGGCCATGAACCATCCGGTCTCGTCCGTGCCCTCGCGGGAGAAGTCCATCGATCGGCGGCCGGCCGCGGAAAAGGCGAGGAACGCAAGCGTCGGCGCGAACACCGCCACATGGAGCGGCGTGAGCCGGATCGAGGTCCCCGGGACGGAACCGAGGGTCGCGATGCCCACGATGACGACGGAGGCGACGGTCGCGAGCCCCATGGCGATCAGGGCGGCGCGGAAGGATCGTCCCTTGGGGCGGAACCGCCAAGAGACCCGCGCCCGCAAAAGGATGGCGGCGGGCACGATGGCGACGCCTAGGAGAGCGCCGCCGAGGAGGACCCCCGTGGAGAACGGCGAGTTCACGAGGATGAGTTCCCAGAGCTTGCTCGCGTAAACGAGCCAGTAGGCGAGGGTCGCGCCGACCACGACGGAGAGGAACGTGAGCTCGTACCGGACCGCCCGGAGGGTGATCTTGGAGTCGAGCGCCGCGCGAAGGAGGAGCGACCCACCCACCGCCAGGATCAGCGCGTAGGTCGCGAGATGGTGCGTCACGATGATCGCAAACGCCGCGAGGACAGCGAGGAGGAGCATCTTCGGCGAGCGTCGGATCCCCATGTAGAGGAGGAACGCACCGAGCAGGAGGAAGTCCCCGAGCGTCGCGGGCACCGCGTGGGACGTGGCGTAGACGTGGAGCATGACGACGGCCAGGAACGCGGAGGCGACGAGCCCCGCGAGGTCGTCCCCGGTCGCTCGCGCGGCGATCAGGAAGAGAGGGAGGACGCTCAGCCCCCCGACGACGGGGGCGAGGAACACGAGCGCGGCATCGACGGGGATGCCGCCGAGAACGAACGCGCCATGGAACACGAAGAATCCGGGGAAGTACGGATAGGTGACGCCGCGTCCGTCGTAGGGCAGCCGCAGGAAGCCGTCGTCGACGAGCCCGCGGGTGAGCGCGAAGTACTCGCCGAAGTCCGAACCCCAGTAGGCGTTCCGGAGCAACGGCGCCAGGCGAAGGAGGATCGCCGCGAGCGTAAGCCCGAAGAGGGCCGCGGCGGTCGACCGCTTCACGGCGGAGGGAGTCGCGCGACCCTACTTTACCGTTCCCCCGCGAGGCCGCGTACCTCGGAGGCGAAGGCGCCCGCGACGACCCTTCGATCGTATTGTGTGGCGAGCTGGCGGGCCTTGAATCCGCACGCGCGGCGGAGCCCTTCATCCGTGAGAAGCGACGCGAGGGCCGCCGCAAGACCGTCGACGTCGAGGGGCGGGGCGACCCGTCCCACGCCGTGCTTCTCGATCATCGTCGCGAGGAGCGAATCCGGCCAGGCCGTCGCGACGACGGGCAGACCGGCCGCGCAGTACTCGTGGAACTTCGTCGGGAGCGCCGACTTCCACAGGGGATTGTCGTCGTAGGGGATGAGTCCGACGTCCGCTGCCGCCAAGACCTCCATCACGCCCGCCGGCTCGTGGCGGACACCCGCATAATGCACGCGTTCGGAGATTCCGGACTCCGAGGCGATCCTCTCCACGGCGGCCCAGTGCGCTCCCTCGCCCGGTCCGATGACGATGAGGCGCACGCGGGCTAGCAGGTCCTTCGGGAGTCGGGCGATCGCGCGCACGACGACGTCGAGCCGATAGTAACCACCGACTGCTCCGACGTACGCGAGGACGACCTCCCCCTCGGCGAGCCCGAGAGCGCTCCGATCCCCCTTGCGGCCCGCGCGCCACGAGGAGAACGTGTCGGCGCCGTTCGGGTGGAGCCGCGGATTCCTTACGCCCCGCGCCACAAGGGATTCGACGAGCGGGGGGGTCACGCTCACGGCGAGATCGCAAGCGCGGTACATGCGGTTCATCCACGCGGCCAGGCCACGGATCATGCGACGGCCGAGGATCCCCCGGTTCTGTCCAACGGCGAATTCCTCCCACGCGTCGCGGTAGTCGAGGACTGTCTTCGCGCGCGCGAGCCTTGCCCCGAGGAATCCGCCCACCGCGGACGCTCCGGGCGGCACTGAGAGGATGACGACATCGGGACGCAGCCGCCACACGAGCGCCGCAGAGAGGAGGGACGCGACGACGTTCGCGGCGATCCCAATTGCCCGATTCGTGGAGAGTCCTGGGACGAGGTTCAGGAGACGCACGGCGTCTTGGCGGCGGATTCCCGCGTGCCTGATGCCCTTCGGCGTCACGAGCCCCACGATGTCCACACGGTCCCCGCTCGATGCGAGAGCCTCGGCGTGGGCCCGCACGCGCGCCCACGCGGCGCCCGGGAACGGGTTCGCATGGCCGAGCACGAACACCGCGCGCATGGGGCCTCGATGAACCGGCGCGCCTTAATCCCTCGCGTCCGCGGGGAGTTCCGCGAGGAATGTCTCGAGCTGTTCTGCGATCCGGTCCGAATGGAACCGGCTCGCGATCGTGTGCCGCGCCCCCAGACCGAGCGCCTCCGCGAGCGCGAGATCGTGAAGGAGACGACCGATAGCATCGGCGAGGGCGCGCGAGTCGTCGGGCGGGACGAGCAGGCAGTTCGTGCCATCTTGCGCCAGGATCGAGGAGACGACGTCGCGACAGAGGACGACCGGGACTCCCGCGGACATCGCCTCGAGAGTGCTGCGAGGGATCGAGCCGCGCGCCATCGCATGCGGGCTCAGGATGCCCACGCACACGTCCGCAATCCCGAGGAACGCGCGCACTTCGTCGTGTGGCCGAGCCTCGAGCACGAGGACGCGGTCCGACGCCCCACGTCTCTCGGCTTCGGTGCGATAGGCCGATCCCCACTCCGGGTCGGCGAGGACGACGCCTTTCGCGCGTCCCATGGGCAGGAGGCGCATCGCCTCGACGAACGTCCTCACGCCCTCCTTCGTGTGGCTCCCGAACTTCAAGACGACGGCAGTGCCTCGCAGCCCCAGAGAATCCCGAAGGCGCTCCTTGACCTCGTCTCCAGGATCGTGTGCAGGGGTCACATTGTCGGGCAGGATCCGAATGCGATCAGGGAGGAGGCCAAGCCGATCCGCCGCGTCCTCTTTCCATTCCGGACCGGACACGAGGACCCAAGTGTGGCGGTGGCGGAGGATCCGTCGATATCCGAAGAACAGCGCGCGGTTGGCGACGGCCTCCGCGCGGCTTCGGTAGCTCCCGGGGAACAGGTTGTGCGCTCGAGCGACGAGCGGGACCCGTCGCAGGCGCGCGACGATGAACGCGACGGCGGTCGCCGGCTGGAAGACGTGGTATTGTGCGAAAAGGCGGGACCCCCGTTCCTGGGAGAGGCGCCACGCAGTCCGCGCGACCCGTATGTATCCCGGGAGGGCGAGGATGGCGCGGGGGAGGCGTCCGGCTGCGACGGACCCGCCTCCACGCCCCACCTCCGGGTCGCGGTACGGCGAGAGGACATGTACCTCGTGACCTCGCGCGCGCAGGGCCGCGACGAGTTCGGCGTCCGTCGCGGAGGAGGCGTCGACACCTCCCGCGAAATGGGACACGAACACGATTCGCACGGGATCACCGAGTCTCGCCGTACACGTCGACGTAGGACTTCGCGATTGTATCCCACGTGAATCTCTCCCGGACCAGGCGGCGGCCGTTGTCCGCGAGCGTGCCCCGCCAGTTCGGGTCCCGCAACATGCCGAGGATCGCCTGTGCGAGGGCGCCCGGGTCTTCGGGCGGGATGAGGAGCGCGTTCTGTTCCGAGCAGAGGTCGACCACGCCGCCGACCCGCGTCGCGATCACCGCCAGATGCGCAGCCCACGCTTCGAGGATCACGATCGGAAGTCCTTCGGCCCGCGAGGGAAGGACGAACACGTCGGAGGACACGAACGCCGCGCAGAGGTCCGGACGCGAGAGCACGCCGGGAAAACGGACGAGGGCTTCGATGCCCAGGTCCCGAGCCTGCAGACGCAGCCGTTCCGTCAGGGTTCCTTCGCCCACGATGTCGACCACAAAGCCGATTGCCCCGAGGTCGCGTGCCTCGGCGACCCCGCGGAGCAGGATGTCGAGCCCCTTCTGCCGCTCGTGGCGGCCCGCGAACAGGACCCGGACGGGGCCCTCGCGGGGCGGCGGTTCTGGGAACTCGCCCGGGTCCACGCCGTTCGGGATCAGGCGCGCCTTGGTCAAGCCCAGCTTGCGCAGGGCCGCCACGGACGCCGTGTCCACGGAGGTCACCGCATCCGCCCTCATCCGTCGAAGGAGGAGCCGCTCGATCCGCCCGCGAGGCGACCAAGGCGGCAGCTGGGGGAACCAGACGCCGTGGCACGTGAGGACGGTTCGCACCCCGTTCTTGCGCGCGGCGGGGGCGACGGCGTATGCGATGTCGACCGCGTGCGCATGGACGACATCGACGCGGTCTGCCGCCAGATGGTCCAAGGCCCACGTCCGCAGCGCCGTCATCCCGCGGAAACGCCTCCATGCGATGCGGTCGAGGTCGGTCCTTCGCAGGAGGGGGCCCACGCGTTTCACTTCCGGATCGAACGCCGCGTCCGTGTTGTAGGTGGCGAGCTGCACGTCGAGGCCGAGCGCCCTCTGCGAGCGCGCGAGCGCTGAGACGGCGGTCGCGTCGCCGCCGACGAGCGGAGGGAGCTTCTTCACGACGTGGAGAACCCGCATCGTCGGGCGCGCGAACCCTAACACCGGTGATAAAGATGCCGCGACCCGACCGCACGGCGGACAAGCCTCAAGTACGCCTCGCGTGTACCGGACCGCGTCCATGGTGAAGCTGCCGACGCCCCCGTGGGCGCGCCGCCGGGCGTTCTGTCCGAGCTGTCTCGATCGCATTGCGGACCCGCAGGCGCTCGTGTGCAACCGGTGCGGCTACCAGCTGCGCATGCCACGCGTCTCCATCGCCGGCCTCGGGTGTATCGCCGGTGGGATCGGGAGCTTCCTGATGAGTGCGTTCCTAGGCTGGGTCGTGCCATGGCCCGCGATGCCGTTCGGGCTCAAGATCCCCTTCCTCGAGAATCCGTCTCCCGAGGACTTGCAGGTCCTCGCCGGATGGATCGGCGGCGTCTTGCTCCTCGCGGGCATTGCGCTCGCGTTCGCCGGGGCGTACGCGATCCGCCGCCGGACCGAACAGGTCGTAGGCGGCGGTCGCCCCGCCTGACTGTGCGGCCCTTCCTGTGCCGCGCGATCCATCTGCACCCGCGCATCGCGTGGTTTCCGACGAGCGCTTAAATAGCCTCTGGGATGTCGCGCCGCGCCATGAGGGTGACCAATGTCGCATACCACAATCTGTGCAACATCGGGACCAGTCTCTCGCGCGGCCTTCGCGCGCGCGGGCACGATGCGCGGAGTATCGTCCTGGGGTCCAGTCCCTACGAGACGGACGCGGACCTTCTGTGGAGTCGCGACAAGGCCACATGCCGCGAAGTGTTGGACGCCTCCGAGGTCCTCCACCTGAACTCGTTCCTTTCGGGGTTCACGCTCGACTTCGTGCGCACCCCCTTTAATCTCGCCCGGTCATGCCGGGGCAAGCGCGTCGTGCTCCAGTATCACGGAACGGATTTGCGGATGAAGGTCGACCCATCCGTGAAAGCCTTGATAGCGCGCCATCGGATTCCCGTGTTCGTGACGGTCCCGGACCTCTTGCCGGAGCTTGCGGGTTCGGAGTGGCTTCCGATCCCGCTCGACCCCGACGATCCGATGTACGCGCCTGGGAACCCGCCCTCGTCGCCGATCCGGATCTGCCACGCGCCCACGATGCGGGCGATCAAGAAGACCGAGGCGTTCCTCGAGGCCGTCGCTCTGCTCCGCAGGGCCTATGATGTCGAGCCCGTCCTGATCGAGGGCCTCCCGTATGCCGAATGCCTGGCGGTGAAGCGGAAGTGCCACATCAACTTCGACAACATCGGGTTCGGGAGCTACGCGCTGGGCTCCGCGGAGTCCATGATGATGGAGCAACCGTCCCTCGTCTATCTCAACGAAGCGTGCAAGGATCAGATCCTCCGCACGTCGGAGCTCGTGGGGCTCGAGTGCCCGCTGGTGGCGGTGGGCGCCCCCTATCAGCCCTCCCACGCGGAGCTCGTCCAAGTCATGCTGGGACACAGGAAAGTCGCGCACACGAAGGAGGACGTATCGTCTATCTACCGAGCGTTGGAGCCGCTGGTGAAGGACGACAGCATGCGAAGGGAGATCGGGCGACGAGGACGCCGGTGGACGACGGCGGTCCATGACGAACGCAGGGTGGCGTCAATCGCGGAGGGTGCGTACGAAAGGGCGCCCAGGGTCGACGGATTCTCGCTGTGGGACCGGCTGGACCAGTCCGCACGGTGGGCCCTCGGGACGGTTCACGAGATCGCTCGGAGAGGGAAGAACACGTGACCGATGTCGATCTTGCGGGCGTCAACGTGCTGGTGACGGGAGGCGCCGGATTCATCGGCAGCCACCTCGTGGATCGGATTGGAGCGGAGCGCCCCGCGAAGGTGGTGGTCGTCGACAACCTGTTCCTCGGGCGTCAGGAGAACCTCGCGAGCGCCCGGAAGTCCCTCGGGGACCGGCTGCGGTTGTACATCCGAGACGCCTCCATCGGGTCCGTGATGGAGCAGATCATCACCGATGAGCAGATCCAAATCGTGTTCGATCTGGCCACGATCCCCCTGCCCGCATCGTACGGGCAGCCGCGGTGGACCTTCGAGAACAACATCGGGATCGTGATGTGCCTGCTGGAGCTCCTGCGGAAGGACAAGTTCGGCATGTACGTCCATTGCTCCTCGTCGGAGGCGTACGGGACGGCGCAGTTCGTCCCCATGACAGAGGCGCACCCCTTGAACCCGACGACGACGTACGGGGCCAGCAAGGCGGCGCAGGACCTTCTGATCCAGGCGTACGACCGAATGTACGACCTGCCGTTCTTCATCTTCCGCCCCTTCAACAACTTCGGGGAGCGACAGAACGACCAGGCCTACGCGGGCGTGATCCCGATGACGATCAAGCGGATCGAGGCGGGTCTCCCGCCGGTCCAACACGGGGACGGGACCCAGACGCGGGACTTCATCTACGTGAAGGACACGGTTGACGCGATCGTGAAACTCACGCAGGCTGGGTACCGCAAAGGGATCGTCAATGTATGCCGCGGCCGCGAGGTATCGGTCGCGGACCTGCTCCGGATCATCGCCCAGGTCATGGGGTGGAAGGGTGAGATCGTGCAGGTCCCGAACCCGCGCCCCACCGACGTGGCGCGACACTTCGCGGACAACGCACGGCTGCGGTCCATCATCCCGGACTTCCGGCCGACGGATCTGGAGGAGGCCATCGGGCATGTCGTGGACTGGTACGCGGGGAAGGCGACGTGAGACTGCTCGTGGCCGGAGGGTCGGGATTCCTCGGTCGCAACTTCCTCCTCGCGGCCCCTCGGGATTGGGAGGTCAGTGCGACGTTCTTCACGTCGGAGACGTTCCCCGCATGGCTCGAAGCCTCGGGTCTCGACCACGTGTCGCCTATCCGTGTCGATCTCCGGGACCCGGGCATGGTCGAGAAGACCCTGGGCTCCCTCCGGTCGGATGCGTCTCTGTACTTGGCCGCGGACACCCGCGTCGCGAAACTCGTCGACGACCCGCCGCTCGACGTCCACAACAACATCGCCCCGATCGCGAACGTCCTCCATCACTGCCGCGGCGGCTCCCTCGTGTTCGCGTCCTCCGGTGCGGTCTACATGGGGCACCGTGGCCCGGTCTCCCCTGAAACTCCCGTGCGGCCTACGATCCCTTACGCGATCAGTAAGCTTGCCGCGGAGCTGTACGCGAGGTCCGCATACGAGCGGGGTTGGTTCTCTGGCTGTCTTATCCTGCGGTTCTTCGGCGCGTACGGTCCCTTCGAGCCCTCACGGAAGATCACGACAAAACTCGTCCGCGCGGCACGCGCGCACCAGCGGGACTTCACAATCTTCGGGGATGGCGGTAACCTAATCGACGTCATGTACGTGGACGACGCCGTGCGGGGGCTCTTGGCGGCGGTCCGCGGCTCGTGGGGGCACCAGACCGTCGACCTCTGCGCCGGATCCCCTGTCACCCTGAACGAGTTCGCGAATCGTGTAGGGCGGATCTTCGGACACACCTTTGAACTCCGGCATGATGGCGAGTCGCCGGAGTACATCCGGTTTCACACATCCCCGGATGCGATGTACGACGTCTTGGGCGTGCGGCCCGAAGTCCAGCTCGAGGCAGGGATGAAGCGCCTCGACGACTGGCTTCGCCAGACGGACGCGGGTCCGTGATCCCCTTGCAGGCGAAGTGGCGGTGTCAATCCCCCTCCTCGCGCGTGGACTTCGAGGACTTCAGAAGAAGTCGTCGAGCTTTAGGTTCTGCGTCGAGGCATCAGTGAAGAGAGACTTCATCGCCTCCTCGACGAGCGCGATGCGCTGCCGCAGGTAGTTCGAGACGTCGTACTCCTCGGTGATCCGTTTCGTGATCTCGAGGTACTTCCGGACGGAACTCTCGTGCACGGTCAGGGTCAGGTTGCCCCCGCACGGCTTTCTCGATCCGCCGGTGGCGACCACATCTTTCGTGCACCTCCCGCGAAGGGGCAGACGCCGGTACTTCCCGTTGCACTTCGTGCATCGGAACTCCTGGCTCGAGAACGCCTTCATGTTCCCGATCATATCCGGGAGGAGGTGGTGGACCACGATGCGCGTGACGACGTCGTCGGGGTCGACCGCGCGGATCTTCCGCGCGAGCTCGAGCTGCGCGTCGAGCTTCGTCTCCATGTCTCCCTGCGTGTACGTCGATACCGTCGGCCCCGCGCTCGGGTCCCCGCCCTCGTGCGTGAAGCCGAACCCCTCATACTGCAGCACGGACCCGACGCGCTTCCCGGCGAGGTCCATGAGCGGCTCGACGTCCCGCGGGTGGGCGAAGCGAAGGGTGGCCTCGTAGAACTCGAGGGGGTACGCGTTCGACAGGTCGAGGTTGTGCGCCTCCTTGTCGATCTCGTTCGGATCGATGCGCGTCGACAGGACGAGGGGTGCGTCCATGAGTCCCCCACGGCTCGCCGGGAGGAACGATCGGGAGAAGTTCACGAGCGCGTCGAGGAGGAGGATCACGGAGTCCTCGTCGCCGTCGCAATTCCTACGCCGGGCCGCGATGAGATACGGATGCGCGAAGGCCGCACGTGCGGGCGTGTAGCCGATGATCCGCGCGAGGACACCGCCGGACGTGTGCGGCGCGAGCGTGACGACCGCCTGGCCGAGGAGATCGTCCGGGCTCGACGCCCGGAAGAACGGGGCCATTCCGTACACTTTCTCGAGGAGGTCGTCGAGGAACCGTGAGACCCGCAGGAGGCAGTCGCCGCCTTCCTTCGACAAGACGAGGTCCTGTGGCCGGAGCTCGACCATCTGGTTCGGAGAGACGAGGGGCTGACCGTGCATGTCATGGACGTACCCGAGGGTCCTCGCGCGCTCGACGCTGAGGCCGATCTCCGACGGCCGGAAATGCGTCAGCGGGAGGTTCGTGAGATCGAAGCGGACCGTGCCGTCCTTGAAGACGTTGACTTCGTGTTTCGCGCGGAGGATGCCTCGCTCGAGCGCCTCCGGCGTCCTGCTCGCGGAGATCATGCCTTGGACGCCCTTCACGTCGGGAGGCTTCGACAGCCCGATCCGGGACACGGCGGCCTCCCATACCTCGGCGAGCGGGATCGTTTGGACTCGCGGCCCGCCCTTGCTGCCGGTGTGCCCTCCGCAAGTGCACTTCGGAAGGAACCACCGCTTCCCGCACGCCGAGCACACGCGAAGGCCGACCTCGACGTCGATCGCCCCCGCGCGGACCGCGTCTCGGACGAGCCGTTGCGGGCCTCCTTCCTTGCCGACGGGGAACAGCACGTGAGGGGCGGGCGACATCTTCCGCAGGGCCGCCTTCTCGGGGCGCCCCATGCGCGCACCGATGCGCGTAGGTCCTCGGGCACGGATCGGAAAGCCGGCGAGCGCGGATACGTACGCGAGCGGATCCTCGACCTCGACGTCCGGTCCTGCCTTCAGGAGGCCGTCCGACCGCGTGATGCCGAGGCATCGGAGGAGGGGCAGCGCGTGATGCTCGACGACGCACTCCGTGCCCGATTGGCGGTGGACCGCGCCGAGCTCCACGAGCGTCTCCTTCGTGTCGGGCTCCGCGGGGATGCGTAGGGCGCGGCCATCGTAGGATCCGCGCGTGAGGATCGCGGATCGCAGCGCGCGCAGCCGGGCCACCGGCAGGTCGTGCCAGAACAGGTTGAAGTTCGGGTGGAGGGGCACGCGATGTCGCTCGCTGAGCTCGATCGCTTCGGCCGGGGTCGGCTCCCGCCAATTCGCGGGAAGTTCCCCCGCCGCGCGCCGCAACTCCTCGCGGTACCACTCCACGGCGTACGCTCCGGGCATGAGGACGTGGTTGTTCTCGAGGAACTCCCCGTACGGGATGAGGATCTCCCCGAGGTCCACGATGGACTCGACCTCGTCGCGGACGCGCTTCGCGGCCTCCACCGTGGGGACCGTCACGAGGTCGCCGGACTTCAGGAGGGCGAGCGGTGGTTCGACGGCATCGCACGGCGTGACCGCGGCCGCCTTCCCTGGACGTTCGATCTTGATCTGAGTTCCGACCGCGATGAACTCCTTGAGGAGGTACATCGTGGCAGGGTGGATCGCGAGCGCCGCCAGCCCCGTGCTCCGCGCGCGACCGTACCGGAGGCGGAGCCCGCCCTTCCGGCTCGGATGGCAGAGGACCGGTCGCCCCGCCAAGAGTTGCTGGATGAACTTGTCGCTGGGGTCGATCGCCTCGGTCTCCTCCTTCGCCTCCGCGTGCGCCCTTCGCGCGAGGTACGCGTCGAGGAACTCCCAGCCGTCGATCTTGAGCCGCTTCACGTGCTTCTGGAGTTTCGCCGCCTTGAGGCACAATCCGTCCGCGATTACGAGGCACGCCCCGCCGCGGACCCGGTTCGTTTCGATCCGGGGCAGGTCGCGATGACCGGAGATCTCCTCGTCCTCGGTCCCTTCGCCGTTGATCTGCACGGGGCAGTGCGAGACGACGAGGTCGACCTCTTCGTCGGTCGGCGTGTACTGCAGGTGCTGGACGCGGCGGTACACGGCAATCTCCTCCTTGAACCGCTCGATCTCCTCCCTCGTCGGAACGTACCGCTCGAGGCCGAGTTCGCGTCGGACGACGTCCGCGATGAGGACGCTCAGCGCCTGCCCGGTGCCGCCGGCGGACCGGATCGGACCCGCAAAGGAGAGGTCGACGTAGGACGTCCCGTCGCGGTTCGCTTTGACCTTCACGCTCGCGACGCCCTCGAGGGGAGCGACGAGGATGCCCTCCGTGAGGATCGCGAGGCCCACGCGGACCGCGCGCTCGAGCGCCTCGGCCTTCGACTTCGAGGGCCGTCTCGCGAGTTCCTTCGCGACGAGGATGGAGACCTCTTCGCGGTCGTGTCTCTCGCTGAGCTCACGGATCCGCGCCGCCACCCCCGCGACGTCGTAGTCCTTGAGGAGACGCTCGACGCGGGAGGCGAGGTCCTCCGTCTGCGGGATCTCGACCTCGAGCTCCGGGTCGAAGCCCTTCGAGCGGGCAACCCGGGCGACCTGGTAACATGCGTCGGCAGCCGCCTGCAGTCGTGCGAAGTAGGTGCTCAACTCCTCGCTGCACGCCGGCCCCATCGCCATCCCTTCTCCACGAAGCGGAAGAAGTGCGACCCGATGCCGTGTGCGCGGGATAATGGTTTGTGCCTTGCCCCGCCATATCGGCGATGGGGACGAAACCTTTACATCGGGACGAGCCCCTGAAGACGGTCGATGGCGGTTTTCGAGGTCGCGGACGCGGAGTCGTTCGAGCGCGAGGTCCTTCGGTCGGACGAGCCGACCGTCGTGGCCTTCTGGGCGGAGTGGTGTCCGTTCTGTCGCCGGTTCCGCCCGCTGTTCGAAAAAGCGTCGTCCGAGCGCGGGGGCCGGTTCGCCTTCGTCCGCCTCGACGAAGACGACAACCCGCTCTGGGAGAGGTACGCCGTCGCGGTCGTCCCCTCGGTCGCGCTGTTCCGCCGAGGTGCGATGGCGGCGCGGAAGGACGGCGTGCTCGGACGCGGGGTCAGCGCCGAGGCCCTGGCGGCGTTCCTCGACCAGGCACTCTCCGCGTCGGCGCCGCCGTAGTCTCCCTGAGGATAGCGGCCGACCAACGTTTTTATACGGGCCCTCTTGATGGGCACGCGTGCGGAAGATTCGCACCGGGATTTTCGGGCTCAACCCGTTGCTCGACGGAGGCTTCAACGACCGCTCGACGACGGTCGTGATCGGGGCCTCGGGGGCGGGCAAGACGACCTTCGCGACCCAGTTCATCCGCCGCGCGCTCCTCGACGGACAGGAAGGGATCTTCGTTTCGCTCGACGAGAACAAGGACCAGATCATCCGGGAGGCCGTCGAGATGGGGTGGGGGGATATCCTCGACTTCATCGACGACGAGCTGCTCGTCTTCATCGACGCGTCGGGGCGCGAGTTCTCGAACTTCATCCGGAAGGAGCTGCCCGCATTCGTCGAGCAGTGGAAGGGCGCGGGAGCCCGGATCGCGATCGACCCGCTCACGCCCGTGATGTGGACCACGAAGGACATGTACGAACAACGTGACCTGATTGGCTTCATGCTGAAGGAGACGAGAAAGGTAGGCACGGTTCTCGCGACCCTAGAGGAGCACGGCGCGGGGGATTTGACCGGCCAGGAGACGGTCATCCCGATGTACCTGGCGGACTCCGTGATCCACCTCCGCTATCGTCCCCTCGAGGCCCCCAACACGCGGCGACTCAAGATTGTGAAGGCGCGCAGCACGCGCCACAGTGAGCTGTCCCATCCCTACACGATCGTGAAGGGCCTCGGGTTGATCGTGGATCAGGGTGAGTTCCGGCCGCGCGGCGGCGCGAAGATCCCGAACCAATTGAAGGTCCTGCTCGCCGCGAAGAACTCGTTGCCGGCGGCGGTGCGAGAGCGCCTGGGGAAGGCTCTGGAGCTCCTGACGGACGACGACTTCAAGGGCCTCAAGGCCGAGGACGTCCTCTCCTACATCGTCCAGGAATTCTCGGAGGAGTGACGTGGCCCGTGGCATCGGTCGCGCGATGGAGAAGGCCCTCGCGCACGAGGAAGGGGCGGCACCGCCCGAGGCGCGCGAGTCCCTGCTGATGCACCCGCAACGGAGGGAGCTGTTCCGCCTTCTCTGCCAGCGGCCGTGCGCCACGGTCGGCGAACTCTCTCGGGGCGCGAGATTGTCGGCGAACGCGGTGCGGTGGCATCTCGAGCGGATGGTGCAGGCGGACCTCGTGACGAGGGACCGTACGGGGACGTTCCACCCGAAAGGGTTCATCGATCCCGGAGACGCGGCGGTGTTCCGCGCGCTCTCCGATGCGGGCGCGAGGGATGTGTTCCGGGCGGTGCTCGAGGCGCCCGGCTCCACGCAGAAGGAGTTGTGCGGCACCCTCGACGTCAGCCGCCAAAGCGTGTTCAAGATTGCGGCCGTCCTCGTCGGCCACAAGCTCCTCACCTCGATCGAGGACGGGAAGTTCCGTCGATACTATCCCACGGGTCTTCTGTTCAACCGTCGTGAGGAAAACCGGGCGAGGGCGCGCGCGTTCGCGGACGGGCTCGTGAAGCGTCTCCAGGCGGGCGGGCTGACGCCGCACGTGCTGCGCCATACGGAGAACCAGATCCTCGTCCGGATCGCGCACGGGAGGAGCGCGGAGGTGCTCGAGCTTCCCCTCGACCCGTTCACGACGATCCTGACCATGACATAAGATTTTGTGCGATACACGTAAACAGGAGGCTCACGACACGCCACGAGCCGCTCCATAGACCCCTTATACACGGCCCTCCCAGGAAAGGCTGTCGTGGACGAGTCGTACCGGTCCTGGCTCGCGATGATCCCGGGCGTCGGCCAACGGAAGGCCACCGCCCTGGCGGAGCGCTTCCCGACCCTCGAGGCCCTCCGCGCCGCGAGCCATGAGGACATCGAGGGGATCGAGGGGTTCGGCCCCGTCCTCGCGCGTCGCGTCAAAGAGTTTGCGGAGAGGTCCGGCGACCGTCCTGATTTCTGGTACAAGAAGGATGCGTCGCTATACTTCTGCCCATACTGCGGGAAGTTGATCGCGCAGACGGTCGCGAACTGCCCGTTCTGCGGCACGGAGCTGGAGGGAGAACAGACCGTAGTGCCCGAGGTGGAGATCCCTGAGCTCGAGGACACGCCTAGGGCCGACGTACTGCAGCCCCAGGGACAGTCGCTGAACCTGTGCCCCGGATGCGGCGCGTTCGTCGGGAAGGACCTCGCCGTCTGCCCGTCCTGCGGGACGACCCTTGCGGGCGAGGAGGTTGCCGAGGAAGGCCAGGGCATCGCTGCGGTATCGGCCGACGTCCTGCAGAAGGAGGGCCAAGGTCTCTACCTCTGCCCCTCGTGCGCCGCGCTCATCTCTCAAGACGCGAGCGTCTGTCCGAAGTGCGGCTCCGCGGTCGAGGGCGAGGAGGTCGGGCCCACTTCACTCGAGCCGGTCGTCGCCCTCCCGCCCGAGGCGACTTCGGGCGAGGGCTCCCTTTTCATCTGCACGAACTGCGGTGCCTTCCTCAGGCCGCAGGACACGAAGTGCCCCTCGTGCGGCGTCGAGTTCGAAGAAGGCGAGGTCGCCGCGGAGTCCCTCGTCGCGGAGAAGGAAGAGGAGATCTCGTTCTTCCCGATCTGCCCGAACTGCGGCGCCCTCATCCCGAGCACCCTGAAGCGCTGTGCAATCTGCGGCCATCGGAGGGGCGAGCCCGTCGGGAAGCCGGTGGAGGAGAAGGTCGAGGAGCCCGGCATCACGAAGGACTTCCTCGAGCGATGGCGGCGGGTCTCGGAGGAGCGCGCGGAGACTCCGACCCAGAAGCTCGAGCGGGAGTTGCAGCAGTACGAGGACATCCTGGCGGCGGACCCGACCCTCGAGCGCACCTGGATGAAGAAGATCGGGATCCTGCTTCGCCTCGGCCGCGTCACGGCCGCGGTCGCCTCCTACGAGAAACTCGCGGACCTGCGGCCGGACCGCGAAGAGGACTACCGCCTCCAAGTGCTCAGCGTTCTGCGCGCGCAGGGCGACATGTCGATGCTCCCCCGGCGGTGGTCGCAGGTCGCCGCCACAGAGCCCGCGCGCGAGATTGCCGCGCCAGCCCCCAAGGCGCCCCCGGCGGCGAGGGCCCCCGCGAAGGTCCCGGCCCGCGAGGCGGCCAAGGCCGTGGACGACGCGAAGGTCGTCGAGGCGCTCGCGCACTACGACCGGCTGCTCTCGATCGATCCTGCGCTCGTCGGCGCGTGGCAGACGAAGGCCGAGCTGCTCGAGCGACTGGGGCGCACCGCAGAGGCGCGCCGGGCGCTCCGCCGCGCGGACGAGCTGCAGCGGCCACCGGACGGTTCGTCCGGTCTTCGCTCCATCTCTCCCCGCGTCGGACCTCGCATGGAGGGCCGCGTCAACGGCACGAAAGGTCGCACGAATGGCAGGATCAACGGTACAGGTCGAATCAACGGTATAGGTCGAATCAACGGCACGACGGGTCGCACGAACGGCAGGATCAACGGCACGAAGGGCCGCACGAACGGCAAGGTGAGCGGGATGGGACGGATCAACGGGACGCGTGTCAACGGCGGTCGGGTGAATGGACTCGTCTCCCCCGCCGGGCGAACGAACGGAATGATGAGCGGCGTCGCTCCCGGCGAGGGCATGGTCAACGGCCTCGTCAACGGGAACGGCTTCACGAACGGCCGCCGCGGGCGATGGACGCCGCCGAAGGCTGGAACGCCGCGCGACTGGATGCGTTCCGTCACCGGCATCGCCGCCGCCGTCCTCCTGCTCCTCATGATCCCGATCTTCGCCACGCTTCTGTCCACATCACCGCCGCCCGGAGGCATCACGATCGATGGGCTCTTCGAGGACTGGGCGGGCGTTCCTGCATACGAGGACGACGCCGCGGACCAGGTCGTGAATCCCGACGTGAACATGATCTCCTTCCGCATGCGGGCTGCGGACGAAGCCGTGCTCGTGTATGCCCGGGTCTCCGGGGTCGCATTCCAGGCGAACGCGGGTGGGGGCGACTCTCTGTACGCGTTCGTGGACGAGGACGGCGACGCTGCGACGGGGTTCCGTATCGGGGCGCTCGGCGCGGAGCGCGCGGTCGAGGTCTTCGGGTGGGATCGGATGGTCATGGGGACCTCGGTCTGGGAGTACGACCCGACGCGCGCCGGGACCTCCTCGGACGACTGGCGGGCCTTCGACCTCTCCGGCGGTGGCGCCGCGGCGAACGGGGTGAGCGAGATCGAGGCGCGTATCGACGTCGGCCCCGCGTACCAGCCTAGCCGATTCCGCGTCCTCCTGCAGACCTTGGACCGGGCGGGCAATGGCGACCCGGCCGACGGCGTCGTCGGCGCGCAAACGGGGGCGCTCGTGGTGGTGCAGAGCACGGTCGCCCCGGGCGTCGTCACTGGCACCGCCATCCCGTTCCTCTCCGTCACCGTGAAGCCCCTCGCCCCGCCCATCGCGATCGCGACGATCGACGTCGAGAAGCTCGGCTCCTATCCGAGCGCGGGCCTCGTCGGCCGCTTGTTCCTCGATCAGGACGCGAACGGCGTCCTCGATGCGACCGATCCGCTCCTCGGGACGTCCTCCTTCGTCCCCTCGGCCTCGTTCCCGATCGGGCGGACCCTCGAGAGAGCGGAAACGTATCTGTTCGTCGCGGACCTGCCGGCGCCGGCGCCGAACGCCTCGATCGGCTTCCGCGTCCTCACTGTCGCCCCTGTCCGCGGCGCGGACGTGCCGGTCACGCTACGGGACGCGGACGTGACGCTCGCTTACCTTGACGGTGCTCCCACGAACGTCACCGTCGACGGGGCCTTCGCGGACTGGGCGCAGTTCCCCGTGCGCGGTGACGTCGACGACGATGTGCAGTCGAGCGGAAGGAATCGGACCGTCAACGAGAACATCGACCTGCGCCTCCATGAGGCGGTCGTCCGGTCGAGCGTTTCGCTCTACCTGCGCGTGGACGGCCGCATCCTTGGCGGCGTGGACATCCCCAACTTCCGGGACCGGCCGCCCGTGGAATCCCCCACGCTCGACGCGGACGGAGACCAGGTCCCGGACGCGGTCGAGGAGCCCCTCGGCCTCCTCCTGGCCTTCGACTTCAACAACGACAACGTGTCGGACGCGGACCAGCTCTCCGACGTCGATCAGGACGGGCTCCTCGACTACAACGCGTGCCAGGCGACGGACTGCTCCGCCTACACGGACTACATCCTGGAGACGACGATCCCCGCCTGGTACCCGCCCCCGTACGCGGGGCGCGTCGTGCGGCGGTACGTCGGACCGGTCTCGTTGCCCGCGCAGCGAGGGGTCGACACCGCCTCCGTGTACATGGACCGCGACAACCGGTCGGACACGGGTCTCTACGTGACCGTCGAGGGCGTCCCGTACGGGATGGACTACGCGTACCAAGCGGTCGGCCGCAGCGGCACGATCCTCGAGGCAGCGCTCTACCGCCACAACGCGAGCCTCACAATCCCCTGGGAGAAGGTCACGGACGTCCCGACGGCGATCGATTCGCGCCAGCTCGAGGCCGGCTTCGATGCGGCGCTCGTCAACCTCACCGCCAACCACACGTTCGTATTCATGACGACGGACTGGCAGTCGAACGTCGACACGGGGCTTCTCGGGCAGGGCCTGCGCAGCGCGCCGAGCCCGAGCACGCGATCGGCCGGGGCGCCGGAGGCGCCTCCGCGGGTCCTCGACATCTTCGGGAACCAGCGGTTCTACCTCCGAAACACGAACCACGCGACGGAGACCGCGTGCACGACGAACAAGGTTGCGTCGGGGACGCAGGGAGCAGGCCCTTCGGCGTCCGTTCAGGTCGGCGCGGGGCAGAACGCATGTTGGTATGCGGACGCGACGACAGGGACCACGATCTCCGCCGGGGACTGGGAGGCGCTGCTCGACATCCTGGTGGCGCACGGCCTGGTCGTCTACACCCAGACAGGGACCTCCAATCCTCGGTACCGGGAGTGGACGGGGTCGTTCGGCGCGGAAGGGCTAATGCCCCCCTCGAACCCGGGATTGGAGCAGTGGGTCGTCGTCGTCGCTTCCCCCGTCAGTCCCGAGATGGTCGTGGGAATCATGTCCGACAACAACCGCCTGTACGTGCGGACATGGAGCGGCGCGGGGTGGACCGCGGACTGGGATGTGGCGGTCGGGGGACCTGACAGCCGCAGGAAATTCGACATCGCGTACGAAGAGGGGACCGACAACGTCGTGGTCGTGTTCGGTGACGCGACAACCCAGCTCAAGTACCGCCAGCGGACCGGAGGGACCTGGAGCGCGACGCTGAACGCCGGCACGCCCCTCACCGACGTCCCGTACTGGGTCCGCACCGGATCCCGGCCGACGAACGCCGACGTGTTCGTGGGCGTGGTGACGAATGCGCAGACCTTGCACGCGATGCGATGGAACGGGGCCACGGACGTCTTCGGCGATCAGGTCCAGATGTCCGGGACCGTTACGACGGACATCCGGGAAGGGTTCGACATCGCGTTCGAGCGGGCGTCCGGGGACGCCTTCGTGATCTGGGGATCGGAGGCCCTCGAGCTCCGTGCCCGGGAGTTCACGACCGCATGGCAGGCGGAGACCGTGGCCTACACCCTGCCCTCGGACGCGCGTTGGGTCGTCGCGGACTACGATCCCCGCCCGACGAGCTCCAGCATCGCCGTCGGGATGGTTCTCGATAACGGCAACTTCACGTTCGGCGCATGGGACGGAACGCAATGGGTGGCGCGCCCAGCCGTGATCCTCGCGAACAATATCGCCCAGCGCGGGATCGATGTCGCCTTCGAACGGGACACGGGCCGCGCGATCTATGCATTCAACCAGAACGCGAATCCGACACAGATCGCGTGGAGGCCGTGGACCGCCGCGGGCGGTTTCGGGAGCGTCACCGCCCTCCCGGGGACGACGGCGAACCTCCGGTTCGTGCAGCTGCGATCGAACCCGCACCGGAATGAGATCATGGCGCTGTACCACGACACGAACAACGACCTCTTCTACCGCCACTGGTCGGGCGCTGCGTGGTCGACGCTGGGGCCGGCGCTCGAGACGGCGTTGTCCGCCGGTTCGGTGCGTGAGCCGTTCATGTTCGCCTGGACGCGTGTGGTCGAGTACGACGTCCACTTCGAGATTTGGAACAAGACGACAAACGCCGTGCGGGAGGTCGTGGGCTCGTGCCTCGATCGCCGGACGTACGGGAACGACACGCAGTGCCTCGTCGCGGGCGTGCCGCAGAAGACGATCGCCGCGGACGAGGTCGTGCGGCTCCGGGTCGCGCACTCATCCCTTGGGGGGACGTTCCTCCTCCAGTTCGACGACATTGCCGCCACGGGCGACTCCCGGATCACGCTCCCGGCGATGATTCCGGAGTTTGAGACCCTTCTCATCCCGATGGCGGTCCTTTTCATCATCGTCGGGGTGCGGCGCCTGCGCCGGAAAAAGGAGGAGTAGCGGCCGTTGGGCGATCCGACGAGTTTCCCCACGCGTCTCCCCTATCGTTTTCGGTATAGGGGCACGAATCTCTTTATATCATCCGCAACACAGATTTCAAGGATGGACGAGAGCTTCCTGACGTCCCTTCTCCAGGTTCCGGGCGTCAGAAAGCGCCGGGCACGGACCCTGGCGGAAAAATTTACCACCGTCGAAGCGCTCCGCAAGGCGAGCCTTGAGGAGATCGATGCGCTACCAGGCATCGGCCCCGCCCTCGCGCAGCGGCTCAAGGACTTCGCGGAAGCCGCGGACTCGCGTGCGGGCGGCCTTGACCAGCCTGTCTTGGAGGCGGGAGCCCCCCTCACCGAGCCTGAAGCCGCAAGAATCCAGCCCAGAGCCGAGTCCGAAGTCCCCGTGGCGACAACTCGTCAAGAGGACTGGCTCAGGGACTTCGTGGATCTCGCGGCCTTGATCGAGGAGGTTCCCTCCCAGGCAGTTCTGGAGGAGCGAGGCCGTTCCGCAGAGCCCGACCCTCCCGGATCCTCGCCTGAAGGCGGAAGCCGTCCTGAGGAGAGAGCTCATCCTCTGAGCCTCTGCCCGAATTGCGGTGCGCTTTTCGGCGAAGGCGAGCGCTCGTGCTCGAAATGTAGCGTCGTGCTTGTCGACGCGATGGACACCTCGATGGAACTGGAACCGCCGGAACCTTTGGACGAGCCTCCGGGGACGCGCGCATCGGAAGGTCAAGCCGTGGCGGCCGGACGCATCAGTGGTACCCGCTTCTCCGGAAGGACTGGCCGCGAGAGCGCCATGACGCGTGCGACCGGTCGCGTGAATGGCCTGGCGAGTCGCGTTGCGCCCGGCGAGGGCATGGTCAATGGCCTCATCAACGGAAACGGGATTTCCGACGGCCGCGCCCGAAGGCATTCGTTCCGGACCGGGGGAATCCATTCTCGCAGGCGCTCAGCGAGCAGCATCGCAATCGTCGTCCTCATGCTACTGCTAGTCCCCGTATTCGCGATCCTCTTCTCCGAACCCGCGCCGCCAGGCGGAATCGTGATCGACGGGCGATTTGGCGACTGGGCCAGCGTTCCCCGATACGACGACACGATCGGGGAATCCAGCCAGGCCCTTGACATATCGGAATACCGGATCCGACAGGTGGACGAACATCTGCTCGTTTACGCGAGGGTAACAGGGAACCTGTGGGGCGTCCCGGTGGGCCACACGGAGTCCGTGTTTGCTTTCGTCGACGGAGACGGTGATCCTGCGACGGGCTTTCAGATCGGCGGCATGGGGGCGGAGACCGCGGCCGAGTTCTACGGATGGGAAGGAGGCTTCGCGGGAAGCCAGGCATGGGAGTACGACGATGCAAGGGGTCCCGCTTCGGACGACTGGCGATCCCTCCGCCGTTCCGGCACCTTGGAAGTCGCGAGCGCGCAGAACCAGATCGAGGCGCATATCCTCCCCAGTCCGAGATACACCATCGACCGCGCGCGAATCCTGTTCTACACTTGGAGCTCCTTGGGCGAAGGCGACGCGGCGGACGCGATTGTTGGCCGGGCAACCGGTGCCCTCCTGGTATCCCAGCGGACGATCGCCGCGGATGTTCTTGGAGGGACTCAGGAGCCGTTTCTCGCGTTCTCGGTGCGCCCTCTCGCCGCGGTCATCCGCTTGGCCTCGGTCACGGTCCGGGAATACGGAAGCCTCCCGCCCAGTGCGGTCATGGGTAGCCTGTTCCTGGACGAGTCTGCCGACGGGGTGATCGACCCCACGGATCCGATGCTCTCGACCGCGCCCTTCTCGCCTGAGGGGACGTTTGCCATTGGCCGAACCCTCAACGCCGCGGAGTTCTACGTCTTGCGCGCCGACCTCCTCGCGTCCGCGCGAGAGGCATCCGTGGGATTTCGCGTCGTCGCGGCTTCCCTCGAGGACGGTGTCGAGGTGCCCGTCACCATCACGGACGCGCAGGTCTCGATGTCTTACATCGCGGCCGCTCCGGGCAACGTCACGGTCGACGGGGCTTTCGCGGACTGGAATCGCTACTCGGTCCGAGTCGATGCGGACAACGATGTCCGGTCCGCGTCAAGGACGACCGAGGTCAACGAGAACATCGATATCCGCGCGCACGAGGCCGTCGTCCGGTCGAACGTCTCTCTCTACCTGCGCGTGGACGGCCGCATCCTTGGCGGCGTGGACATCCCGAACTTCCGGGACCGGCCGCCCGCGGAATCCCCCACGCTCGACGCGGACGGAGACCAGGTCCCGGACGCGGTCGAGGAGCCCCTCGGCCTCCTCCTGGCCTTCGACTTCAACAACGACAACGTGTCGGACGCGGACCAGCTCTCCGACGTCGATCAGGACGGGCTCCTCGACTACAACGCGTGCCAGGCGACGGACTGCTCCGCCTACACGGACTACATCCTGGAGACGACGATCCCCGCCTGGTACCCGCCCCCGTACGCGGGGCGCGTCGTGCGGCGGTACGTCGGACCGGTCTCGTTGCCCGCGCAGCGAGGGGTCGACACCGCCTCCGTGTACATGGACCGCGACAACCGGTCGGACACGGGTCTCTACGTGACCGTCGAGGGCGTCCCGTACGGGATGGACTACGCGTACCAAGCGGTCGGCCGCAGCGGCACGATCCTCGAGGCAGCGCTCTACCGCCACAACGCGAGCCTCACAATCCCCTGGGAGAAGGTCACGGACGTCCCGACGGCGATCGATTCGCGCCAGCTCGAGGCCGGCTTCGATGCGGCGCTCGTCAACCTCACCGCCAACCACACGTTCGTATTCATGACGACGGACTGGCAGTCGAACGTCGACACGGGGCTTCTCGGGCAGGGCCTGCGGAGCGCTCCGAGTCAGGGCATGCGGTCGGTCGACGGCCCGCATTTGTTCGACATCCCCGGAAACCAGAAACTCTACCTGCGAAGCGCGAACCACGCGACGGAGACCGCGTGCACGACGAACAAGGTGGCGTCTCCGACGCCGGGTCCCGGTCCCGTGGCCTCGACCGTCGTGCGCGCGGGACAAAGCGCGTGCTGGTACGCAGACACGACCGCGGGGACCGCGATTCCGGCAGGCGACTGGGAGGCCCTCCTCGACCTCTTCCTGAGCCACGGACTTGCGGTGTACGGCGAAGGGTCCGTCGCGAACCCGAGGTATCGGGAGTGGGACAGTCGATTCTTCGGTCCAGAGGGGTCCGCGAACCCGGCAGCCTCTACGATCAACTGGGTCGTGGTGGCGTCTTCCCCGTCGAGCCCCGAGAAGGTCGTCGGAATCCTGTCGAGCGACAGCTTCCTCTATGTGCAGACTTGGAACGGTGCCGTGTGGGCGTCAAACTGGAACACGAACCTCGGTCGCGACCAGACGCGGGGGTTTGACATCGCCTACGAGGAGCAATCCGGGGATGTCGTCGTTGCGTTTGGGGACAACACCGCTCAACTCAGGTACCGTAAGCGCGTCGCCGGCACGTGGGACGGCGCGAACGGGAACGCGGGTACCCCGCTGGCCGACGTGCCCTATTACGTCCGTCTGACTCCCAACCCCACGAACAACGACATCATGACGGCAGTGGCGACGAACGCCGGCACCCTCCACGCTCTTCGATGGGACGGCGCCACAAAACTTTGGGGAAACCAAGTACAGATGCCCGGGATTCTGGGATCGAAGGACGAGGAGTCGTTCGACGTGGCGTACGAACGGGCCTCGGGTGACGCCTTCGTAATCTGGGGGGACGATGGGGGCGCCCTACGATACCGGGAGTTCACGGCTGCGTGGGGCGCAGCGACGACCGCATACTCCCTTCCGGACAAGGCGTTGTGGGTCACGGCGGCCGCGGACCCCGAGGCCTCCAGCAACCGGATTGCGGTGGGCATGATCCTGAACAACAACGACCTCGAATTCGGCGCGTGGACGGGGGCTTCCTGGGCAGCCCGTCCGGCACCCGTCGGCACGTCGCAGAAGAATCAGCGTGGGATCGACGTGGGATTCGAGGCGACGACGAATCGCGCGATGTTCGTGTTCAACCCGAGCTCGAACCCTCGACAGATCGTTTGGCGGACGTGGACGCAGTCGGGAGGGTTTGGCGGCGTAACCGCGGAGCCAGGTCTCACAGGGAACATTAACTTTGTCCAGGTTCGACCCGACCCGACGAGCAACGACATGATGCTCCTGTACGCTGACAACAACCGTGACCTGGCCTATCGCTGGTGGGACGGAGCCACATGGTCCCCCCTTGCCGTGGCGTTGGAGGTCGATCTCTCCGAGCACTCGCAGAGAGAGGCCTTCATGTTCGCCTGGACCCGGGTCGTGGAGTACGACGTACATCTGGAAATCTGGGACACCACCGTGAATGCCGTCGTGGACACGATCGGCTCCTGTCTGAACGACCAGACCTACGGGGACGACGTCCAGTGCCTTGTCACCGGGGTCGGAGCGAAGGTCCTGAGCCCGAATCAGGTCGTCCGACTCCGGGTCGTCCATTCCTCGTTGGGGGGGACGTTCGGCATCCTGTTCGACGTCCCGACAGCCATTGGAGACTCCCGCGTGACCATTCCGTTCCTCCTCGTCCCCGAGTTCGAGGTCTTGGCGCTGCCAATTCTGACGGTCCTTCTCGTGTTCGGGCTCCGCCGTCGTCTCACAGGTCGTCGAAAGACTTCCCGAGAAGGGTCGCGCGCCCTGCGGAAAAAGAAGGAGTAGCGGCCGACAGCGTCCCAAGGGCCGGCGGCCGTTAAAGCGGCACGTTTTGTCACGCACCACAAGGATGCGCGACTAGCGTACCTGGGTCGCCGACCCCAGCCCCCCTTGCGGGGGGTAGGCTTCCCGCGGGCTCGCGCACCGCAGTACCGCTGAGGACGTGGGTGGGCTTAACTTCCGGGTTCGGAATGGGACCGGGTGTATCCCCACCGCTTTGGCCGTCGTACCGCTGATTGCGAGAGTA
>CAYNEM010000017.1:0-54666 GCA_964396265.1 uncultured Methanomassiliicoccales archaeon | reverse complement strand
ACGGACTCGCCGCCGTGCTTCGTCTCGCGAGGTCGCACCTCGACCATGAGAGGCATCTGGACTCCGCCGCCGACGACGATCGCGACGCCGATGGGGAGGCGCTGGATCTCGTCCGCCATCGCTGCAGTAAGCCCCTCGACGCTGGCGGCGATTGCCTTCAGGTCGTTCGGGTTCGTGACTTTGAGGATGAGCTGGGTGTTGCATTGGCTCAGCACGTTCTTGTCGACCTTGGCGGCGCGTTGCGTCACGATGACCAGACCCAGGCCGAACTTGCGACCCTCCGAAGCGATCGTGCGGAAGATCTTCGAGGAGTTCACGGTCCCGACCTGCGGGCAGTAGTTGTGCGCCTCCTCGACGACGAGCATCATCGGCGGGATGCGGCCGACCTTCCGCAGTTCGAAGAGGGCCGTGCAGATCCGGTTCACGATCAGGTCCTGGATGTCCGGCGGCGTCCCCTTCAGGTTGATGATCGTGGTCTTCCCCTTGACGACGAGCTCGTCGATCCGCGTGCCCTCGCGCGCGAAGATGTCGACCTCACGGAGATACTCGAGCTCGTCGATGAGGCCGTTCACGGAGGCGTCCTCTTCCGCCTCTCTCGCGAGGACGCGGATGATGTCCACGATGCTGTAGTCCTTCGTCGACGTCCGCAGCAGGTCGAGAGCCTTGCGCAGCTGCGTCAGGTGCTGCCGGACGCGGCCGCCGGAGCTCGTGAGCCCAAGGATGTCCCTCGCGTCCAGGTTCGACAGCGTGAAGCGCAGAGCCTTCGCGTGTGGATTCACCTTCGTGTCCGGCGAGAACTCCTGGATCTGTGAATCGTAGGCGCGTGGTTTCACGTCGAACCGTTTCATGGAGTCCGCGTCGCGAGACTTCTCCCGCAGGGAGGCGTACTCCCCGTGCGCGTCGACGATCATGGTGGTGACGCCGTGTTTCATGAGCTCCTCGAGCAGGACGCCGACCGCGTACGACTTCCCGCCGCCCGTCTTCGCGAGCACGCTCACGTGCTTCTGCGCCATCGCGTTGATGTCGAGGAAGATCTGGATGTTGTGGCCGTTCAGCAGCCCGACGTAGGCTCCGTGCTTTGTGTCGTGTCGCAGCCCGATGACCTTCCGGATGACGGATTCCTCCGCCCGGTGGACATGCTCTCCCGCCCGGAACGGGGTCCGGGGCACCTGGAGGAGGTCGCGGTCGTCTCGGTAGCCGATGATCGAGACCTGCGCGCTGACCTTTTCCTCGATGTCCACGTCCTCCCCCGCCCCGAGGAGAAGGGTGCGGTCGAGGGACAGGTCCGTCTTGCGCTCGATGTCGTCGACGCGCCCGAGGACCCAGCCCGCGGTCTCGTGGTGTATCTGGACGTACTCGTTCCGCTCGAGGGGCTCGAACACGGCGCACTTCAGGGACGTGCTGCCCACGTCTCCGTAGACGATTCCCGCGTAGTCGTGGGAGCCGTGCGGGTGGGGAGCCGCCTTGCTAGACGCCGTGGACTCCACGAGTGCACCCCATCGGCGGCCGCGATGCGGGCTGAGGGTTAAGTATCTTCCGTCACCGCCGGATTCCATCGCGCGAATCCTCACGCGGAGTCCCATGAGACGACTTCGGCGGGTCCTCGCGACGGCATGGGAGGGGAGACTCTATCGATAATCACCAGCGATACGCAGCCGCCAGCGCTTATGTGCGCCGCCCGAGGATGTCTCCTTCGTGCTTCCGGGGGCGGAGGCCGAATACCTCGAAGCAGATGCACGGCCTGACTACCTCGGGGTCGTCTTCGGCCGGGCGTTTCTTGTCGCCATCCAACAGCGCGACCGGGAGCGGGCGATCGTGTTCGCGAAGGCCCTTCTCACCCGGTTCCCGGGCGCTTCGTCTCATCCGCGGTAGCGTCGGACGAGGTCCGTGCCGATCTCCCCCGCCACTTCCCCGATCCCTCGCGTCGCGTCGAGGGTGACGAAACGCGGGTCGCGCGCGAGCATCCGGTAGTTCGCGTCGACCGCCCGGAGGAATTCGAGTTCCTCGAATCGCACCCTTCGTTCCCGACCGGAGATGCGGGCCAGCGCGACCTCGGGCGGCACCGTGAGGAGGAACGTCACGTCCGGGGCGAGGACATACGGGGCGCTCAGGACCCGCAGCCACTCCATCGCGTCCGGCCTCTTCGCCGCGAGGCGGGCTCCCTGGTACGCATACGTGGAGTCCGCATATCGGTCGGAGAGGATCAGCTTCCCCTCGTCCATCCACGACCGGATCTGGCGGCCGTGTGCTTCCCGATCAGCGAGGAAGAGGAACGACTCCGTGACCGCGTCGACGTCGCTTTCGATCGCCCACTTCACGGCGTCGCCGCGCCACGTTCGCGTCGGCTCGGTCGTTGGGACCGTCGGGATCCCGGCGGACTCAAGGGACTCCGCGACCTTGGCGGCGACGGTCGTCTTCCCGGTGCCGTCGATCCCCTCGATCGTCGCGAAGAGTCCGGGCACCTGACCGCATCGGCGGTGTCGATAAAGGCTTGTCGCTGGCGGCGCGGACGAACGTTTTTATCACTCGTGGCGGTTCCCGCGCGCGGTCTGGGAGTTCTCGTGCTCGCGGTGCGGCTTCGTCCGGACGTGCGTCGTGCCTCGGACCCCGACGAGCGCTTGGCGACGTGCCGGCGGTGCGGCGTGCGCCTCCACATTCTTCCAGAGGACCGGCGCTTCGGCTTCTGTTTCGACTGCTACAATCCTTCGGATGTGCGGGCCGCGCCCCACTAGCGCCCGAGAAGTTCGGTTCGTTTCGTGTCGCGGGCCTTCTTCCATGCCTTGACGTCGCGTTCGATCCAGTCCTCCGGACGCCCGGCCGCGCGCAGGGCCCGGACGTCGGGCTCGTGGACCGCATTCCACAACAGGAGTTCGCGCTCGACGCGTTCCCGGGCCGCGACTGCGGCCTCCTTCGTCTGCTTCTCCTCCGACGCCTGCCCGTCTAGGGAGAACACCCAGGTCTTGAGCTGGTTGAGGAAGGGCGTCTTCGCGCGTCCCTCCCAGTGGATCGTGGCGGTGAGGGTGACTTCGCCCTTCGGGTCCCGCTCGTACTCCGCGTGCACGCGTTCCTTTCCGCTCTGCCAGACGAACGTCGTCATGTTCCCACGCCACGTCAGGCGGTGGTCGTGGAGCAGGTCCTTGAACTGCGCCTTGTCCTTGCTGTACCTTGCCCCGTCGAGGACGAACCGCCAGTGCATCGCCCTCGCATCCTCCGACGCGATAAGAAGGTTGGCGACGCACGCTTGGCTGGGCTAGTATGCGACGTGTCGTTCGTCTTCCTTCCGGATCCGGGCTCGGATGAGGGAGAAGGCAATGAGAGCAAGGGCGATCGCCCCCACGAGGCCGATCAGGGCCGCGAGGTCCCCCTGAGGTCCCGTGTACAGATCGCTCAGGGAGGCGAGGAGGTTGAACCCGGCGTGCATCCCCACCGCCAAGAGGTAGTACGGAAGGATCTTGATCTTCTGGGGCCACAGGCGTTTGCGCGCGATCCCGTATCCGAACGTCGCGCTTGAGGAAGCGTGGAGGAGCGCGCTCGAGATGCTGCGCACCCCGATCACCACGATGGAGACACCCAGACTTCCGGAGGCGGCAAGGGCCGCCAACCCGTAGAGCAGGTTCTCAGAAGCCGCGAACCCCAACCCGCTCGCCGCGCCGTACACGATGCCGTCCTCCGGCTCGTCGATCATCGGGCGGGCGAGGAAGATGCCGATGCCCTTCGCGAACTCCTCCGTGAATGGTGCGATGATGAGGGCGAGGAAGACGAGCTCGATTCGCGGGTCGGGCCCGGTCAGCACGTACACGCGGCTTTCGTTCAGCAGGGTGATCAGGATGACGCTGAGTATGACGGCGATGATGACCGCGAACACGGCCCCCCAGAGGAAGGTACGGAACACCCGGCCGAACGGTTCCTGACCGTAGCGCTCCGTTTTCCGGACCAGGCCGAGGAAGAGGAGCGGTGGGACGAACGCGCAGACGAGGAGGACGAGAAGCGTCGTGGTGTCGGCCATTCACTTGTCCCTCGCCACGGTCGTCCGCAGGCCGGCGACGGTCCGGCCCGCCGCCAATCGCGCCACCGGCACGCGGAACGGGGAGCACGAGACGTAGTCCAGACCGAGGCCTTGGCAGAACGCGATGCTCGCAGGGTCGCCGCCGTGCTCCCCGCAGATCCCGATCTTGAGGCCCGGGCGCGCCTTTCGCCCCTCCTCGACCGCGATCTCCATGAGCCTCGCGACGCCGCGTGCGTCCTCGCCTTTCCCCGGGATCCCGTCCAGCGTCTGGAACGGGTTGTATGGCAGGATGCCGTCCTCCACGTACTTCATGAGGAACTTGCCCTCCGCATCGTCGCGCGAGTACCCGAACGTCATCTGCGTGAGGTCGTTCGTCCCGAACGAGAAGAACTCGGAGTATTTCGCGATCTCGTCCGCCGTCAGCGCCGCGCGCGGCACCTCGATCATCGTGCCGAACTTGTAGTCCACGAGCATTCCCGCCTCATCCATCGTGCGCCTCGCAACCGCCTCGAGCGCCTCGCGCTGGTTCTTCAACTCGTTCACGTGGCCGACGAGGGGGATCATGATCTCCGGATGGACGTCGATGCCCTCGCGCTTGACATCGACGGCCGCCTGGAAGATCGCGCGGACCTGCATCTCCGTGATCTCCGGGTACGTAATGCCCAGACGGCAGCCCCGCAACCCGAGCATCGGGTTCACCTCTCGGGTCGCCTCGACCGCCGCCAGCATCTCCTCCTTCTCCGCGATTACCTTCGGGTCGCCACCCTTCAGGCGCAACTCCGTGAGCTCGACGAGGAGGTCCTCGTGCTTCGGCAGGAACTCATGGAGCGGCGGGTCGATGAGCCGGATCACCACAGGCAGCCCGGCCATCGCCCGGAAGATGCCCGCGAAGTCGGCTCGCTGGAACGTCCCCAGTTTCCCGAGCGCCGCCACGTACCGTCCGTACGCCTCCGACTCCTTCCCTCGGGCGGCCACCGCGGACAGGATCATCTCGTGCACGATCGGGAGCCGATCCTTCTCGAAGAACATGTGCTCCGTGCGGCACAGCCCGATCCCCCGCGCGCCGTACGTTCGCGCGTTCTTGGCGTCCCGCGGGTAGTCCGCGTTCGCCCACACCATGAAAGGCGCGGCGATCTCGTCGGCCCACCCGAGGATCGTGCGTAGCTCGTCCTCCTTCTCGAAGTCCGGCTCGACCGCCGCGATGAGGTCCCCGAACACCTCCCCGGTCGCCCCGTCGATCGACACGAGGTCCCCCTGCGCGAAGGTCCTCCCGCCTAGCGTGAACGTCGCGTCCTCGTAGCTCACCTTGAGCGCCTCGCACCCGACGACGCAAGGGAGTCCCAGGCCGCGTGCGACGACGGAGGCGTGCGCGGTCGCGCCGCCCCTGGCCGTGAGGATCCCCTTCGCGTGGAGCATGCCGTGCACGTCCTCGGGGGACGTCTCCGTGCGCGTGAGGACGACCTTCAGGCGCAGCTCGACGGGACGTTCCCGGCTGCCTACCGCCAGATTCTCCTTGAACTGATCGAGTTCGACCCAACGCTGTTCGCTGGTTTTGATCACGAACACCTCGGGGCGAAGGCGCGAGATCCACAAGTGTCCTGTGGCGTCCCAGAGTTCCGCCTTGGCGGCGTCCACAGTCTCCTCCACGGAAGAAACCGGGTCCGCGGCCTCCTTCGCCCGGAACCTCCTCGATCCGAGGGTCTCCGCGAGGTCCGAGTCGAGCACCGCCACCCCGGCGGCGGCCCCGGGCGACGCGTTCACTCCCTTCCCGAGAAGTTTCCCCTCCTTCTTCGCCGCCTCCTTGTCCCGGGGGAGGAAGCGGGGCATGAGGAGTTCGACGATCTGGGGCGGCTCGACGCGCAGGAGGGCCTCCTCCTTCGTAATGAGGCCTTCCTTCACCATGTCGACCGCGATTCGGACGGCGGCCTGCGCGGTCCGCTTGCCCGTCCGTGTCTGGAGCACCCAGAACTTCCCGCGCTCGACGGTGAACTCCATGTCCTGCATGTCGCGGTAGTGCGTCTCGAGTTTGGCGGCGACGCCCTCGAGCTCCACGTAGATGTCCGGCATCGCGTCTCGAAGCGCGTCGATCCTCAGCGGCGTGCGGATTCCCGCGACGACATCCTCCCCCTGCGCCTGCGCGAGGTATTCGGCGTACAGGCCCTTCTGGCCCGTCGCGGGGTCCCGCGTGAACGCCACCCCGGTCCCCGAGTTCGCGCTGAGGTTCCCGAAGACCATAGCCTGCACATTGGCGGCGGTGCCGAGGTCGTGCGGGATGCCGTGGAAGTTCCGGTAGTCCACCGCACGCTTCCCGGTCCACGAGCCGAAGACGGCTACGACAGCCTGGCGCAGCTGGTCGTACGGCTTGTGGGGGAACTCCGACTCCGTCTCCGTCCGGTACAGCGACTTGTACTCGTCCACGATTGACCTCAGCATCTCCGCCATCAGGTCCGTGTCCCGCCCGCCTTCGGTCCGAGCCTTCCACGTCTCGAGGATTCGATCGAACTTGGCACCCCCTATGTGCATGACGATGCGACCGTACATCTGGATCATTCGGCGGTAGGCGTCCCATGCGAAGCGCTCGTCCCCGCTGAGCGACGCGAGCTTCTGGACGTTCTCTTTGTTGAGGCCGAGGTTCAGGATCGTGTCCATCATTCCCGGCATGGAGAACTTCGCCCCCGACCGGACGGAGAGGAGGAGCGGATCGGCGGTGTCCCCGAACTTCCTGCCCGCCTTCGCCTCGACCGCAGCCAGCGCCTCGCGCATCTGCTTCTCCAGGCCGGGCGGGAACCGCTGGTTCTTCGCATAGAAGTTGCACGCCCTCGTCGTAATCGTGAAACCAGGCGGGACCGGCAGGCCCAGGCAGGTCATCTCCGCGAGGCCGGCGCCCTTGCCCCCGAGGAGGTCGCGCATGTCCTTGTTGCCCTCCTCGAAAAGGTAGACGTACTTGGGCACGGGATTCGCCTCCGCACGCGAGATGAACGGACGTTACTTAACGATTTGGCGGGACCGGCGCGCTCAGCACAATGCGGTGACCCACGCGCCTGTGACCGCGTGGACTCCCGGCGGGACCGAGGAGTCGAGGCTCCAGTAGTGCGCCTCGCATCCTCCGCTCCACGATACGTTCATGCGAACTCGAACTGAGGTGACGTCCCCGCTGACGACGGCGAGCGCGATTCCCGTGAAACACGCGGTGGTGCAGAGCGGCTCCGATGGGTCGGTCCGGGTCAAGTCCGCGTCCACGGGATCGTAAAACTCCCAGCGAACGGCGGAGGTGGCGTTGATCCAAGTCCGGTCGCGCAGCGTGACGTCCAAGGCAGGTTCGGCACCGCTGCGGTTGAAGAAGAATACGGACGAGACGGGGGTGATCACCAGACGGGCGAGCTGCGCTTCCGGAACGGGAATCGGCAATGAGACGCGGACCTCGCCGGTCCCATTCAGCTCAAGCTCAACCTGATAGGTGAAGGTGAGCACCGCGTCATCCTGTGCCGCTAGGAAGAAGAATGCGCCGAACGCGATCCCAATTGCGAGCGAGACTGCGAGGGTGACCGTCACGATGGTCCTCGTCTCCGAACTGTACGGAGTGTGCGGCGGCGGATTCCAGCCCACGAATTGATGCAGAATTCCTGGGCTCTTTTCCTTTCCGGACAGAAGTCAAGCGCTCCCGCCGCCACGCGGAAGGGATTACCCGCTGAGGGCCTCGAGGAGCTCTGCGGCGCGGAGCATCAGGAGGAGTGCGTAGAACTGGCGCAGGACCGAGATGCGCGCCTGGAGCGGAGCCGCCTCCAGTCGCGCGAAGAAGCCGTCGATTCCCGACTGGAGCTCTTTCACGTCGTAGACACTAAGGGTCTTCCGGTAGTCCGTGGCGAGCATCCACAGTTCCTTGTACATCGTCGAGGCGTGTTGACGGTACAAACCCCGAAGCACGTCCTCGGCGCCACCAACGTATTGGCGGCTCGCAAGGTACATGAGTGCCTCCGATAGAGAACTCATGAGGATCCGGGGCAGCGTGATACGGTCCGCGGTCAGGAGGTTCTCGACGGCGAGGATGCCGATTGAGCTGAGGTCGAACCACGAGGCCTTCTCGCTCTTCTCCTTCTGCCCGAGAAACCCACGGAGCTCGGACGTGAACGCGTGGGCGGTCCCCGCGAGGTCGAGGGCGCGTGCGAGCGCGTGGCGCGCCTTCTCCGACCCTTCGCGCGTGTGGACGCGGAGGTAGGCGTCGACGGCCAGGAGCTCACTCCGTAGCGCCCAGACTGTCGCATCGTCGAACCGCTCCGGGATCGTCTTGGCCTGAACCCGGAGGCCCTTCACGAGGACCTCCCGCTCCCCTGCCATCGGTCCGGAATCGACTCGGGGGGTAATAAGGCTCCCGGGGAAGGCCCTAGGAACCCCTCGACCGCGCGGAGATCATCATTGCGCGCCGCCGAGGAGAGTACCGTCGATCGAGCAGGCTTAGCCCTCGATCCGGATTGCTCCGGCATCCCATGGGCGTCATGCACACAAACTATAAACTGGCCCGCGCAGCTTCCATCCGGGGTGATGGGCGTGTTCCGCGTCACGGTCGAGGTGTTCTCCCTCCAAGATCCCGAACGGCGGCAGGAGGTGGAGATGGTCGTGGACACCGGCGCGTTCCGGACCGTCATCCCTCGTGCGATCGCGGACGCGCTCGGGGTCGAACCGGAGAAGCGTCAAACCTTTCGCATGATCAACGGCGAGCCGATCACGAGGGACCTCGGTTGGATCGGCGTGTCCCTCCGCGGGGACTATGCCTACACCTTGGCAATCCTCGGCGATCCGGACGACCATACGGTCCTGGGAGCGCTGACGCTTGAGGAGTTGACGCTCGAGGTGGATCCCACGCGGGGCCAACTGCGCCCCATGCAGGATTTGCTTCTCCTGGCCGTAGGGTGATGCCCAGTCGGGTCGCGAGAGAATCCACGATGACCGCCCCTGACCCTTGGCGACGCCCGCGCGGCGCCTCACTTCCTCAGAACCCCATCTCTGCGATCCTCAGATGGGCCCGTTTCCTCTCGAGGAACCTGTATACGGTCGCGTGCTCGCTGCCCTTCAGGAGCATCTCGAACGCCTCCTGAGCGATCGGCAGCTGAAGGTCGTCCGCGATGAGCGCGACGGTGTGCCCGTATACGGACACGTCCGCGCCCGTGAGGTCCTCGATGATCCTCCGCGTCTTCCCGCGCGTGCCGATCAACCGGGACTTGACGTCGCGCTGTCGAGCCGGCGTGCGCGCGTAATCCTTGATGTCGAGGACGACGAAGTACGAATCATCGTCGAGCAGGCGGAACGCGCGATGCTCGCTGAACCCGCGGCCGATCGCGAGCACGATGTCCCGGACCTTCACCGCCAGGAACTTGTCCTTCGCCCCCGACTCGTCGACCGTGACCTCGCCGCTCTCGGAATCCACGAGGATCTTCACCCCCGTGAGCTCCTCGAGCCGCCTCTTCGTCTCCCCGTGGGGCCCGATGAGGACACCGATCCGCTCCTGGGGGATGCGCGCGTAAAGCATCGTCAACCTCCGAGGACTGTTTCCGCGAGGCGGTCCGCATCCGTATCGACGCCGAGGCGTCCGAAGTACTTCGCCACGTTCGCGCAGTCGCGTTGGAACCAGTCCTCGGCCCGGGGATGCGAGAGCGTCACGCCCTGCGCGCAGTCGATGATCCAAGCATGGCCGTCCCACCACAGGATGTTGTACTCGCTGAGGTCCCCGTGGACGAGCTTCGCCTTCCGCATCGCCTTCATCGAGGCCACGACCTCCTCGTATGCGGCCCGAGGGTCTTCGAGTCTCACCGTCCGGATCAAGGGCGCGGGCATCGTCTCGTCCCCGATGTACTCCATGACGAGGCAGTTCTGGTGGACGACCATCGGGCGAGGGACGCGGGCGCCCGCCTCGAGCATCTTGGAGAGGTTCTTGAATTCCTTCTGCGCCCACACGGTGATCATCTCGCGGAACGTCCGGCCGATCTTCTTGAACCGCGGGTCGCCGACGATGTACTCGGAAAGGGAGCGGAACGTGGCGGTGTTCACGCGATAGATCTTCAGGGCGACGCCACCCTCCTTCGTCGTCGCGTGGAAGACGTTGCCCTCCTTCCCTGTCGCGACGGGATAGTCGACCATGTAGAGGGTCCCGTCTGAGATGAGCTTGTATAGCGCGAAGAGCGTTGTCTGGTCGAACACCTGGTCGTACGTCTTTCGCTGGTCCGCGTCCTTCCTCGTCCGCTTGAGGGCGTCGACGCGTGACTCGAGGAGACGTAGCTTGTGGTCGTCGATCCGCATGGCAGCCGGAAGTACCAGCAGGTCCGACTAAAACCTACCGGCGCCTCAGACGGGTCGAGACCCGGGGATCGCCCACACGCCTCCGCCCCCGCTCACGAGGACCGACCCGCACGCCCTGCACTGAAGGTACGTCGCGTTCCCGCCGCTGCCCAGGGAAGAGAGGGACCCGTGCTCGCACCGACCCGATTCCGCCCGCCACGCCGTCATCATCGCCGCCAATCGTCTCACCTGGGAAGGGCATGTGCGTCCCCGGGGATTGCGATTGAGCCGTCGTCGCGAGCCGCCGTGGAACGGGCCAACGCTTATGCCCCCGCTCTGCGCTGGTTCCCCAGGTCACTCATGGCAACACCTCAGCTCGAAGAAGGGACGATGTACGCCGCCGCGATCGAGGTTCGGCACGACTGCCCGGTCGGGAGCCTGTCGCGGAACCTCCCGAACCTCCGGATCGCGCACTGGTGCGTCGACAGCCGCGACCTCTTCCAGGTCTCCGGGCCGGACGAACAGATCGAGGCCTTCCGCGAGGACATCATGGCGAAGTTCGGCGGCCGCCAGGTGTACGCCACGGAGAGCGGCGTCCTCCTCGTGACGCAGGTGTGTCGCTGCGGGCCTCCCGGCGGCAGGGGGATCGGCGCGACCATCCGCTCCGCGGGGGTGTGGGACATCCCGCCGATCATCTACCGCGAAGGGTGGGAGTCCTGGAGGGTCCTCGCCTGGAGCGAGGGCGCGTTGCGCGAGATGTTCCGCGCGATCCGGGAAGTCGGCGAGCTCCGGATCGTCTCCCTCCGGCCGATCGAGAACCTCTCCATGGAGAAGATGATGCTCATGCCCGCGGGGGATGTCTTCGGGGGCCTCACGGAGAAGCAGTCCCTCGCCGTCCTCCTCGGCCTCCGGCACGGCTATTATTCGATGCCGAGCCAGACGAGCATCGACCGGCTCGCGGACGGGGCCGGCCTCTCGTCGTCAACGTTCAGCGAGCATCTCAGGAAGGCGGAATCGCGCATCCTGCAGAACCTCAGACCCTACCTGGAGGCGTTTTCACTGCGAGCCGCCGGCGACGTCGCCGTCGAGGAAATCCGGAGCGGCGGGCAGAGCGCAGGTCGAGCGCTGTCCGGCACTCCGGCCACCGGGTCCTGACGGCCGACCAGCTACTGCATGCACTTCGTGAGCACGTCGACCGCGAGCGTCATGTCTTCCCGCTCCAGAAGGAAGATCGTGTCCGTGTAGCACGACATGACCTGGATGATGTTGATCCCCCGGGAAGCGAGGGCCGTCGCCAGGAAGGCGAGCATTCCGGGCGTCGATTCGATCGTCTCCGGGCTCGTGACCGCGATCTCCACGAGGTTCTTGTTCACGCTCACGAGCTGGCCCTCCCGCAGCTTGCGTGTGACCCGGGTGACAGAGTCGTCGTCGACGATGATGACGGTGCCCTGGGAGACCTGGATGAGCCGACAGACCTTGTTTTCGTCGAGCAGCTCCTCCACGACGTCCCCGAGGCGTTGGAGGACGTCGATCCCCTGGACGACGGTCACGGTCGCCACGTTCGTCCTCGTCTCGACGCGGCTGCGCCGGAGGATCCGTTTCACGGTCTCCTCGCGGTAGCCGGGGACCCGGGCCACGGGATACCGGCGGCACGCCGCCAGGATTGCCTCGCCCTTCCGGATGCCGAGCTCCTTCGCCACCATCCGCGCGAGGGCAGAATGGTTCACGAGGCCCATCTTGAGGGCGTCCGCGATGCTAGGGCGGCGGTCGATGTATTCCCGGACCTGTTTCGCGACGCTCGCCACGCGGCCAAGATTCGATTGTCAGGTATTTGACACTTTCGCCCAATATTGGCCGAAAGTGGTCAATGAATTCAAATACGTACTCGCGAGTGCGTAATTAAGGACAACCGAAAGGGTGGGAGATGTCACACCAAACTGTCGTTCTGGCCTATTCCGGAGGCTTGGATACCTCCGTGGCGATCCCATGGCTCCGCGAGAAGGGGCTTGAGGTCGTTGCGCTCACGATTGATGTTGGCCAACCCGGCGAGTTCCAGCAGATCCGAGAGAAGGCAATCCGCTCCGGTGCCCGGAAGGCCTATGTGGTCGACGCCCGCCGGGAGTTCGCACAGGAGTACATTCTCCCCGCCTTGAAGGCCAATGCCCTGTACGAAGGACAGTACCCCCTTAGCACGGCCCTCGCCCGGCCCCTGATCGGGAAGCATCTCGTGGACGTCGCGCGTAAGGAGGATGCGGACTTCGTGGCTCACGGGTGCACGGGAAAGGGGAACGACCAGGTGCGGTTCGATCTCTGCACGACCGCTCTCGCTCCTGACCTCCAGGTCATCGCGCCCGCGCGCGTCTGGGGGATGACCCGGGACCAGGAGATCGAGTACGCGCGAGAACGCGGAATCCCCGTGCCCGTGACTCAGGCCTCCCCCTACAGCACGGACGAGAACCTCTGGGGTCGGTCCGTCGAGGCCGGCGTCCTGGAGGACCCTCTCCTCGAGCCACCGGAAGAGGCGTTCGCATGGACGAAGTCGCCGATGGAGGCCCCGGACGAACCCGCCTACGCGAACGTCAGGTTTGAGGAAGGCGTCCCCGTCGCTCTGGGCGGCCGTCGGATGGACCTGCTCGCGATCATCGAGTCCCTCAATGCCGTCGCGGGGGCGCATGGTGTCGGACGGATCGACCACATGGAGTCGCGCGTCGTCGGCATCAAGTCCCGCGAGGTCTACGAGTGCCCCGCCGCCACCGTGCTGATCCGTGCGCACCAGGCCCTCGAGGCGATGGTCCTCCCGCGCGATGTGCTCGAGTTCAAGCGGACGGTGGAGGCACGCTACGCCCACCTCATCTACGACGGTCTCTGGTTCACCCCGCTCCGCGAGTCGCTCGACGCGTTCGTCGAGAGCACGCAGGAGCGTGTGACCGGCGAGGTCAGCGTGAAGCTGTTCAAGGGCTCCGCGAACGTCGTCGGACGGACGAGCCCCTACTCCCTGTACAACGTCGCGCTCGCGACGTACGGCTCCGGCGACAAGTTCCGCCAGGACATGGCGGAGGGCTTCATCTACGTCTGGGGCCTGCCGGCCCGCACGTGGGCCGCGATCGGCGAGAAGATGTCGCCGAAGCTCGTGAAGGCCACGAAGAGGGCGAAGTGATGGCGGTGACCCTGGAGAAGAGGGGCGTCCCCTCGTACGTGCGCACGCCCGCGTGGCGGTTCCTCGCGTCCCTGCCGGTCGACCGGCGGCTCGCGAAGTACGACGTCGCGGGCAGCGTCGCGCACGCGGAGATGCTCGGGTCCGTCGGGATCCTCACCGAGGAGGAGGCGCACGCCCTCGCCCTCGGTCTTCGGAAGCTGTGGGCGGAGATCCGCGAAGGCGCGTTCCCTTGGCGGGACGATCTCGAGGACGTGCACACGAACGTGGAGGTCCGCCTGACGGAGATGCTCGGCCCCTTGGGTGCGAAGGTGCACACGGCGCGCAGCCGGAACGACCAGGTCGCCTTGGACGAGCGCCTGTTCCTCCGGGAGGCGGTCCAAGCGGTGCAGGAGCATGTCCTCCGCCTTCAGCTGGCCCTCCTGGGGCAGGCGGAGCGCCACCTCGAGACGATTCTCCCCGGATACACGCACCTCCAGCGCGCCCAGCCTGTCACCCTGGGCCACCACCTCCTCGCACACTTCTGGCGTCTCGCTCGCGACATGGATCGACTCACGGGGTGCTTGCAGCGTGCCAACGTCTCTCCGCTTGGCGCAGGAGCGCTCGCCGGGAGCACTCTCCACACCGACCCCGCGTTCGTGGCGCATCGCCTCGGGTTCCCCGCCACGTTCGAGAACTCCCTCGACGCGGTCAGCGACCGCGATTACTTCGCGGAGTTCCTGTTCGACCTCGCGTTGCTCGCGGTACACCTCAGCTCCATCGGGGAGGAGCTCGTGCTCTGGTCCTCGAGCGAGTTCGGGTTCGTGCGCCCTTCCGCGGAACTCGGTTCCGGGAGCAGTCTGATGCCGCAGAAGCGGAACCCCGATGTCGCGGAGCTCGCCCGCGGGAAGGCGGCGCGCGTCCTCGGCGACCTCACCGCGATCCTGGCGGCGCTCAAGTCCCTCCCGCTCGCGTACAACCGCGACCTGCAGGAGGACAAGGGGCCCGTGTTCGACGGCACCACGCACGTCCTCGAGACCCTCGAGGCGCTTGCGGCGGCGATCCCATCCGTCGAGTTCGACGAGGATCGCATGGCGCGCGCGGCCGAGGACCCGCGGCTCCTCGCGACGGACCTCGCAGAGTACCTCGTGCAGAAGGGCGTCCCGTTCCGGGAGGCCCACGAGACGGTCTCCGGGATCTACGCCGCCAACCCGAAGATCGACGCGAAGGCCCTCAAGGCCGCGCACCCGAAGTTCGAGGACGACATCGCCCTCCTTCTGGACGTCCGCAGAGCAGTCGACCGCCGGTCGACGCCGGGCGGCCCCGCCCCGAAGGCGCTCATCGTGCAGCTCGCAAAGGCCCGTGACACCGTGGGCCTCGAGCAGTACGCCCTGTCGAAGCACGCGGAGAGCGTGCATCTCATCGACGAAATCTTGGAGGCATCGAAGTGACCCAGTGCCCGGAATGCGAAGCGAACGTGCAGTTGAACGAAATGATCGCCGGCGAGATCTTCTCGTGCCCGGATTGCGGCGTCGAGCTCGAGGTCTCGAGCGCGCAGCCCTTCACCGTCGCCATCGCTCCGAAGGAGAAGGAGGATTGGGGTGAATAGCGACACGACGATGGGCCTGTTCTACACGATCATCAGGCCGGAGGAGAAGTGGATCCTCGAGGCCGCGGAGGCCCGGGGCTTGACGGTGGAACGCCTTCCGGACGACGAGATCACGTTCCCGCTCGTGCGGAACGGAATCAAGGCGGACATCGTCCTCAATCGCAGCATCAGCCACACGCGGTCCCTGTACGGGCTTCGGTTCTTCGAGCACTACGGCCTGCCCACCGTGAACCGGTTCGACGTCGTGAACCTTTGCGGGGACAAGATCCTCACCTCCCTGCGCTTGCAGGAGGCGGGCATCCCCACGCCGCGCACGATCGTCGCTCTCACCCCCGAGGCCGCGCTCAAAGCGCTCGACGAGATTGGCTACCCGGCAGTCCTCAAGCCGCCGATCGGCTCCTGGGGTCGGCTCATGGCGAAGGTCGACGACCGCGAGGAGGCCGAGCAGATCATCGAGCACAAGGACGCGCTCGCGTCCCCGATGCATTCCGTGTTCTACGTGCAGGAGTACGTACCCAAGCCCGATCGCGACATCCGCGCGCAGGTCATCGACGGCGAGTTCGTGGCGGCGATCTACCGCCGCTCGTCCGCGTGGCGGACGAACACAGCCCGCGGCGGCGAGGGGGAGACCGTCGAGCCCAACCCGGAACTCGAGGAGTTGGCGATCAAAGCCGCCGAGGCGGTGGGCGGCGGCGTCCTGGCGGTCGATCTCATGGAGTCGCCTGTGGGTCTCGTCGTGCACGAGGTGAACCACACCCCGGAGTTCAAGACGCTTCGGGCGGTGACCGGCGTGGACATCGCCGCCAAGATCGTCGACTATGTGTGCGAGGTGGCGAGGCGATGAAGGTCAGCATCGTGGGCGGCTCGGGCTACACGGGTGGTGAGCTGCTCCGCCTTCTCGTCCGCCATCCGAAGGTCGAGGTGGCGCAGGTCACGTCCGACTCCCTGGCGGGGAAGCCCCTGAGCCGGGCGCATCCGAACCTCCGGAAGGTCACGGACCTCACATTCACGCCGCACGCCGAGCTCGAGGAGACGGACTTCCTGTTCCTCGCGATGCCCCACGGGCGCGCAATGGAGCGGATGCCGGACTTCCTCCGACGCGCCGCCAAGGTCGTGGACCTGAGCGCGGACTTCCGTCTGAAGGATCCGAAGGCGTACGAGGCGTACTACGGCGTGAAGCATCCCCATCCGGAGATGCTCGCGAAAGCCGTTTACGGCCTCCCGGAGCTCCACCGCCAGGAGATCAAGGACGCCATCCTCGTGTCCGGGGCGGGGTGCATCGCGACCGCGGCCATCCTCGCCCTCCGGCCGTTGGCGACGTCCGGCGCACTCGATCCGACCAAGGTCGTCATCGACGCCAAGTCGGGTTCGAGCGCGAGCGGCGCGGACGGCGGTCCCGCGTCGCAGCACGCGGAGCGGTCCGGCGTCATGCGTCTGTACGCGGCGGAGGGCCACCGCCATACCGCGGAGATCGAGCAGGAGACGGGCCTCACGGTCGGCCTCTCGTGCCATGCCGTCGAAGCCGTGCGCGGAGTCCTCGCGACGTGCCACGCGTTCCTGAAGGAACCGCTCGAGGAGAAAGACCTCTGGCGGCTGTACCGCCAAGCGTACGCAAGTGAGCCGTTCGTCCGCATCGTGAAGGAGGCGGGCGGCGTGTACCGCATGCCCGAGCCGAAGATCCTCGCCGGCACGAACGCCTGCGACGTCGGCTTCGCCCTCGACGAGCACGTGGGCCGCGTCGTGGCGGTAGCGGCGCTCGACAACCTGATGAAGGGGGCCGCGGGCAGCGCGGTCCAGAGCATGAATCTCATGTCCGGCTACCCGGAGACGCTCGGGCTGGACTTCGTGGGACTGCATCCGATTTGAGGTGACAAGCGAACATGATGGTCTGCAAGGTGGGCGGCGCGAACGGGAACGACATCGACAACGTGTTGATCGACATCGCCCCGAGGAAGGACTGGGTCCTCGTGCACGGCGGCTCGAAGGAGGTCGACGAGCTCTCGGAGGCCCTCGGGCGTCCGCCGAAGTTCCTCACGTCGCCGAGCGGCGTCGTCTCGCGCTACACCGACAAGGAGACGATGGACGTCTTCACGATGGCGCTCGCCGGCAAGCTCAACACGCAGATCGTCGCGCGCCTCCGTGCGCTTGGATCCAACGCGATCGGTCTCAGCGGCGAGGACGGGGGCCTGCTGGTGGGCCGCCGGAAGGAGGCGATCCGCGCGGTCGACAACGGCCGCGTGCTCCTGGTGAAGGACGATCACTCCGGCACCGTGGACACCGTGAACGCAGATCTCTTGGAAATGCTCTTGAAAAACGGGTACACCCCCGTGATCACCCCGCCTGCGATCACCGCCAACGGCGAGCTCATCAACACGGACGCGGACCGCGTCGCGGCGATGGTCGCCGTGAGCCTCCACGCGGACACGCTCCTGTTGTTCACGAACGTCCCCGGTCTCCTGCGCGAGCCAAGCGACCCGGCCACGTTGATCCCCGAGGTCCCCATCGCGCAGATCGATCACTACATGAACTTCGCGTACGGTCGCATGAAGAAGAAGCTCATCGCCGCCAAGGAGGCGGTCGAGGGCGGCGTGCGGCGCGTCGTAATCGCCTCGTCGCAGGTCGAAGACCCTGTGGAGCGGGCGCTGAGCGGCCTCGGCACGGTGGTCCGCTGACGAGCGATCCCAGGGCGGGCGAGTTCGCCGCCTATCCGAAGAGGCCCCTCACGTTCTCGCGCGGCTTCATGGCTTCCCTTTGGGACGAGGAAGGGCGCGAGTACATCGACTGCGGGGCCTCGTTCGGCGTCGCGAACCTCGGCCATGCGAACCCGGAGATCGCGGCGGCGATCGCGGCGCAGGCCCGCGACCTCGTCCACGTGGGCGCGACGTTCGGGACCGCCGCCAAATCGCGGTTCATCGAGAAGCTTCTGGCGGTCTCGCCGCCAAACCTGAAGCGCGTCTTCCTCAGCAACTCGGGCGCGGAGGCCGTCGAGGCCGCGATCAAGTTCGCCCGCGCCTCCACGAAGCGGAAGAAGGTCGTAGCGGCGATGCGCGGATTCCACGGGCGGACGATGGGCGCGCTGAGCGCGACGTGGCGCCGTGACTTCCGCGAGCCGTTCGAGCCCCTCGTCCCCGGGTTCGAGCACGTGCCGTTCAACGACGCGGCCGCGCTGGAGCGGGCGGTCGACGGGGACACCGCCGCGGTCATCCTCGAGTGCGTGCAGGGCGAGGGAGGGGTCCACGTCGCGGACCCTCAGTACCTCCCGGCCGCCCGGGAGATCTGCGACCGCACGGGGGCGCTCCTCATCATGGACGAGGTCCAGACCGGCCTGGGCCGCACGGGCCGACTGTTCGGGATCGAGCGGTGGGGCGTCCAGCCGGACATCCTGACACTCGCGAAGGCGCTCGCCGGCGGCGTGCCGATCGGGGCGACCCTGACGACGGAGGTCGTCGAGTCCGCCTTCCAGGGTTCTCACAATTCCACGTTTGGCGGCAATCCCCTTGCGTGCGCGGCGGGCTCCGCCGCCCTCGATTTCATCGTCCGCGAACGCCTCTGGGAGCACGCGGACGCCCTCGGCCAGGAGGCGCTCCTCCGGCTCCGCGAGATGGGATCGCCCGCCGTACGCGAGGTCCGGGGGCTCGGCCTGATGCTCGGCATAGAGGTAAAGGATAAGACCACGAAGTACTTGCAGGCGCTCCAGCAGGAAGGCGTGGTCGCCATCGGGGGCGGGTCCAACGTGATCCGCCTGTTGCCGCCGCTCGTGATCCGGCGGGACCAGTGGCGGGCCGCCCTCGATGCGATGGAGCGGGTCCTTTCCCATGGATGAGGTCGGCGCCCTCGTCGAACTCCTGAAAGCGTACAGCCCTTCGGGCTCGGAGGACAAAGCTGCACAGGCCTTCGTCACGATTGCGCGATCCCTCGGGTTCGAGACGGAGATCGACGACGCGGGCAACCCGATCGCGAGGAAGGGCCACGGCAGCCCCCAGGTGCTGTTCCTCGGACACATCGACACGGTGGACGGCGAGATCCCCGTCCGCGTCGACGGCGGGCGCGTCCATGGGCGGGGCGCTTGCGACGCGAAGGGGCCGTTGGCCGCCGCGCTCATCGCGGGGGGCCGCCACGAGGGACCCGGCGAGGTCGTCATCATCGGCGCGGTCGGCGAGGAGAAGGACTCCCGCGGCGCCCGATACCTGATCCCGCGCATGAAGCCGAACTTCCTTATCGTCGGCGAGCCGAGCAACTGGGACGGCGTCACGATCGGGTACAAGGGGAACCTGGACCTCACGTTCACGTTCGAAGGCGAGCGGACGCACCTGTCCGCTCCCTCGCCGACGACCGTCGAGCTCGCGCTCGTGTCACTGTATCGCCTTCAGGCGTGGGGCGCGGACCATCAGGACGAGACGCAGTTCAAGTCCCTCACGCACAAGGTCCACACGATCAACACGGGGCGCGTCGGCGGCCGCGAGATCGTGAAGGTGGGCGTGAACATCCGTCTTCCCCCGGACGTGAAGGTCGCGGACGCGGTCGCGTTCCTCGACTCCACGGACCTGAGGGGGAGATACAAGGTCGGGGACAGTTCGGACGCCGTGGAGGTGGACCGAACGAACGAGGTCGTACGCGCCCTCACGGGTGGGATCCGCGCCGCAGGCGGCGAGCCTACGCTGTTCAAGAAGTCTGGGACCGCGGACCTCAACCTGGCGGTGCCTGTCTGGGGGTGCCCCGCCGCCGCGTACGGGCCGGGCAATGCGCACCTCGACCACACGGAGCAGGAGAGCCTCGACGTCGGGGAGTTCTTCAAGGCGGTCCGCATCCTCCAGCAGGCGTTCGCGACGCTCACGCAGCGCAAGCTCGCGTGATCACGGGATGAGGACGACCTTCAGGGACTCGCGCCCGTCCGCGACGAGCCGGAACCCTTCCCCTGCGTCCGTCAAGGGGAGGCGATGGGACACGAGGTCGCCGACCTTCACCCGTCCTTCGTGCAAGAGGTGGATCGACTCCCGGATGTCCCGGGGGGCCGCACCGTAGGTCGAGGTGAGCTTCACCTCGTCGCGCCAGAGGCGGTTGAGCGGCATCGGGATCGGTCGGTCCGCCTCCGTCGGCGCGAAGAACAGGATCGTGCCGCCCGCTTCGACGAGGGCGAAGGATTGCTCAATCGCCGCGGGGGCCCCCGTGGAGACGACGACGGTGTCCGCGAGCCTCCCGCCGTTCCTCTCCTTGAGTCTGGCGGCGATGTCCTCGTCCGCGCGGAACACGTCGTCCGCGCCCGAGGTCCTGGCGGCGTTCCTCCGATTCTCGAGCACGTCCGTCGCAAACACGCTCGAGACACCGGACGCGCGTGCGAGCCGGATGTGAAGAAGTCCCGCCATCCCGCTGCCGATCACGAGAACGCTTTGCCCCGGTCGCACGTCTGCCGCCCGTTGCCCGCGGACCACGCAGGCGAGTGGCTCGATGAACACCCCGTCCTCCCACGACAGGTTGTCGGGCATGTGGAACACGCCGTGTCGCACGTTGATCTCCGGGACGCGGACGAACTCCGCGAAGCCGCCGGGGTCGAAGTTGGTCGTCCGGAGGGTCTGGCACACGGTCTCATGCCCTCCCCGACAGGACGGACAGTCCAGGCACGGGACGTGGTGGGAGACGAACACCCGCTCTCCGCTCGCGTGGCCCTGGACTTCGCCGCCAACCTGCACGATCTCGGCGGCGATCTCGTGTCCGAGCACGAGGGGGGCCTTCGGGACGCGGTACCACTCGAGCACGTCGCTCCCGCAGATGCCCGAGGCGCGGACCTTCACGAGCAGCTCGTGCGGGCCGATCGTCGGGATCGGACGCTCCTCGACGCGCACGTCGCGGTTGTTGTAGTACACGGCGACGCGCATCCTGCCGGACATGGACGCCCTACTTCTTCGCCTTCTTTCCTTCCCGGATCGAGCGGAACAGGTCCGAGGCCTCCTTCACGGAGGCGCCCTCGTGGACGATCGAGCGAACCGCGCGGATCATCGCGACCGGATGGTCGTTCTGCCAGATGTTGCGGCCCATGTCCACGCCGACCGCGCCGTCGTGGATCGCATCGTACGTGAGCTGGAACACGTCCATCTCCGTCTCCAGCTTCGGTCCGCCGGCAACGACGAGGGGCACGGGGCATCCCTCGACGACCTTCCGGAACTCATCGCAGTAGTACGTCTTCACCACGTGCGCGCCAAGTTCGGCGGCGATCCGTGTCGCGAGGCCGAGGTATCGCGCGTCGCGCTTCTCCAGTTCCTTGCCGACCGCGGTCACCGCCAATACGGGCATCCCGAATTCCTCACCCTCGTTCACGAGATGGCCCAACGCCGCCAGCGTCTGGTGCTCGTGCGCAGAGCCGACGAAGATCGACAGGGCCATCGCGGACGCGTTCAGTTGGACCGCGTGTCGCACGGATGTCGTCTGCACCTCGTTCGAGATGTCCTCGTTCAGGATGCTTGCGCCGCCAGAGACGCGGAGCACGAACGGGGTCTCCGTCCCGGGGTCGAGGCAGTTCCGCAGGACGCCGCGCGTCAGCATGATCGCGTCCGTGTGCGGGAGCAGGGGCTCGATCGTCGCCCTCGGATTCTCGAGGCGGCGCGTGGGGCCCATGAAGTAGCCGTGGTCGACCGCCAGCATGATCGTGTGGCCGTCCGCCTTGATAAACCGGCGGAGCCGGTTCTGGAGCCCCCAGGACATGCGGGTCCCATCGAGAGCATGCGTATTTAGGTTTTTGGCGGCCGGCCGCCGTCCGTCGGGGTCCGTGCGTCGCCCGTTGAGCTTTGATTGTCGCTACCTGCAACAGAAGGGTTAATACTACACAGACTCTACACAGACGAGATGGGGTACAAGACGATCTCCCTGAGTGATGCCGTGTACCGAAAGCTGAGGGCCGAGAAGCGTGGGGAGGAGAGTTTCAATGACGCGATCGAACGCCTGCTCGCGGTCACGCAACCTCCGCTCATGAAGTACGCGGGCGCATGGAAACCAATGTCCCGTCAGGAATACCGCCGAGTTCGCGAGCGGCTTGACCGGATCCGGCATGGAGTCCCCTGACCGGCGGCGTTCCCATGACCGCTTGCCTTGATAGCTCGTTCCTGTTCGATTTGCTCGCGGGCGAGCCCTCGGCCCTAGCGCTAGCGCCCCAGTTGGAACCGCCGATCGTCGTCTCCGTCCTGTCGTTCTACGAACTCTTGGCCGGAGAAACGAGTCAGAAGCGAATCGAGAAGGTCGAAGGATTCGCACGCAGTTTCGCCGTCGTCCCCGTCAGCTACGAAGTGTGCTCCTTGGGTGCGGAGATCCAGACGCGCCTCCAGGGGCGAGGCGAAGCGATTCCCAAGTTCGACGCGCTGCTGGCGGCGACGTCAATCCTCGTCGGGGCGCCTCTTGTAACCGCCGACGAGCACTTCCGGCGGATACCCCCGGAGTTCGCGCTCTCCATCTTCGAATACCGGCAGGGCTCCACGTCTTAGAAGATGTCGATCGACTTCGGCACGACCCCGCGCCGCGAGAGATACGAGGCCTCCGTCTTCGTGTACCGGTGGAGGATGTTGCACTTCTCGTTCTGGAACTCCCACGGGAGGACGACCACAAGGTCCCCCTCTCGGATCCACATCCGTTTCTTCATCTTCCCTGGGATGCGCCCGAGGCGGGACTTCCCGTCCGCGCACATGACCTTGATCCTCGACGCGCCCAGCAGCTGGTTCGCGATGCCGAAGATCTCCCCCTGGCGAAGCTGGGGGATGCGGACGCGGACCTCAGCGCCCGGTGTAGGGGTGTCTTGGCGGCGGACCAACGGGATGTTGTAAAGTCTCGAATCCTATAAGGGTTTCTCCCGAGCGAGCGGGAATCGTCAGGGGACGCGGCGCGGTTGGCGGGTCTCAGGGACCGCCGCCAGCTTCGGAATCGCGAGGCTCATCTGCCCCTGTTCCTCGAACGGCGTGTTGTCCACGATCGTCACGCCCTCCGGCTCTCGGTGCTCGACGTCGTCCGCATAACCGAACCAGTAAACGACGAGGCCATCCCCGAACATGTTCGCGTATGGCTCGAGCTGCTTCTTGATGTGGCGCCGGATTTCCACGGGGTCCCCGAACGTCGCCTTGCTCTCGATCCAGAACCTCTTCAATCCGTCCCATTCGATCGGCGTCCGCAGGAGCGTGTCCGGGGTCTTCTCGTACTGCTTGCGCAGGTCCTTCTCCGTGCGGTACTCGATGCCGCGCTCGTCGAGCCACTTGAACAGCTTCTCCTCGCCCCACCGGCCCCGCTCGTATTGCTTCGCGCTCCCCTCGGGGGAATAGATGATGTCGGCGCGCGAGACCTCCTCGAGTTCGCGTCGCAGCTTCGGGTCGCGGACCGTCGTCGGATCGGAGATGTATCGCCAGAACTGCTTGCGCGGGACGTTCTGCTGCTCGAGGATCATGAGCGCCGTGAGCGTCGCCGGGAAGTTCATGCTGTTCGCGATCGCGACGAGCGACGTCCCGTTCCGCCACTGGTGCGCCATGCGTTTCGCCTGGTCCTTCACGCGGTAGAAGCGCCTCGTCGTGTCGCGGACGATGCGCTGCGTGTGGACGACCAGCAAGAGTTCCTTGTCGTACCCGAAGTTCTCCGCAAGGAAGTCGATGTCCTCCGGGGTCTCGAGCCTATCGTAGAGGTCCTGATACTCGCTGAGCTTCATCCTAGGCCACGCAAAAGGGGTCCTTCTGACGGCCCGTATCATGGGAGGGCCCTATATAAGATTGCGCGGCAGATTCGCGAACCTCGCACGGAACATCGCATCTCGCGCGTTGAGGATTCTTGGCGGCGGTCCCGGCCCGCCGACCGAGGTCATCGACGGAACTCCCTCCGGTCCGCGCACCTGGCGAAACCCTTAACCGGAATCCGGGGATGGGCACGAACGCCGATGGCCTCGGACTTGTCGAAGCTCCTCAGCGAGGCGGCGTACGCAGCCTACGAGAAGCAGCTCTTTCAACAGGTGAAGGGACAAAAGATCCCCACCCACGTCGCGATCATCATGGACGGGAACCGGCGGTTTGCGGCGGAGATCGGGTTGAGCGCGATCGAGGGGCACGAGAAAGGGCGCATCAAGCTCGAGGAGGTCCTGAACTGGTGCCTGGAGGTGGGCGTGAAGATCCTGACCCTGTACGCGTTCTCCACGGAGAACCTGAATCGCGACGGCGGCGAGGTCGCGCACATCATGCAATCGTTCGCGGTCAACTTCCGGCGCGCAGGGGACGACGAGCGCGTGCACAAGCACAAGATCCGCATCCGCGTGTTCGGAAAGCTCGAACTCCTCCCGAGCGAGGTCCGGGAATCGATCGCGTATGCGGAGGAGCGGACGAAAGACTACAGCGACTACCAGCTCAACCTGGCGGTGGCGTACGGCGGGCGTCAGGAGATTCTGGACGCGATCCGCAACGTCGTGGCGGACGCGAAGGCGGGAAAGGTCGACGTGCCGGACATCGACGAGTCGTTCTTCTCGAAGCGCCTGTACACGGCGGACATCCCGGACCCGGACCTCGTACTTCGGACCAGCGGGGAGGAGCGGATCTCGAACTTCCTGCTCTGGCAGCTCGCGTATTCGGAGCTGTACTTCGTCGACGTGTTCTGGCCCGGCTTCCGGAAGATCGACTTCCTCAGGGCGATCCGATCGTATCAGATGCGACAGCGTCGGTACGGGGCCTGATTGCCGCCGTCGCGACAACGTTCGCCGGCAGGTCCCAAAACACCGCGTCGCCGAACTGCAGGCGGACGATTCCACCGTCCGCCTCGACTTCCTCAAGGAGGATCTCTGCCTCGTCATCGTCGACCGAGAGGACCGCCGCCACCTCTCTGCTCGCGCAACGACCGAATCGCCGGAGCACCTCGGCGAGGTTCTTCGCGTCGGCCTCGGGGGTCAACGGCCGAAGATCCGGATCGAGCTGGCGCAGCGCCCGATCGAAGGCATCCCACGTCTGGTACCCCTCGACGCGAGAGATGACGAGTCCCTTTCGGAGGGTGAAGGTCGGGAATCCCGCGATCTCGAGCCTCCGGCATTCGTGGAGATCCTCGTGGAATGCCTTGGCGGCGGAGCCGTCATCAAGTGCACCGCTGAAGCGTGGCACGTCGAGCCCCGCCTCTCCGGCGACGTCGACCTGAACGAAGCGTTGGTGGATCCGGCGTCCTTCGACGATGGAGGCCTCTCGGAGACGCCGGAGGTATGCATTCCCGCGGTCCTTCCCCTGGAGCTCGGCAGCCTTCACCGCCGTGCAGGCGGGCCAGGTGGATTGGAAGTCGTCGAGGCCCTCCATCATCCGTTCCGCGTTCGAGGGCATGCGGTGTTGCTCGGCCACGGCGGAGAGGAACGCGAGCACGGAGTCCTTCCAGCGCCCGCCCGACATCCGAGTGAAGTACTCCCGCATCGGGCCGAAGTCCTCGAACAGGCCCCCCATCCGCACGTCCACGGTGACGCGGCCCGGATAAAGGTACTCGAGCCGGCGGATGACCGGCTCGCAGCCCCAGCACCACACACTGTGGGGATCGGTGTATTCGACCACATGGATCGGTTCCGACTCCTCGGGCGTCCGCGACGGATGCGCCATCGTCCGCCGCGCACGCGCCCGCTCCGCTTAACCTCTTGCCCGCGTCGTCCGGAGCTTCGAGCCGCACACGGGGCACGGGTCCGTCCACGACTCGAAGGTCCTCCGGCACCCGGTGCATCGGTACTCCCAGTGGACGACCTCCTTGATCCCTCTTTCAAGGATCGCCTCGTGCGCGACGCCAACGACCTCCGCCAGGTTCTGGATCGAATAGTCGTCCGTCACGATGGTCGCCCCCAGATCGCGGGCCATCGCCAGAAGACCGAGGTCCGTCGGCGAGAGACGGTGCGCGTCGCCAGTCCCCTCCGAAGCCGCGCCCACCGCCGCCAACGCCTCAGGCGAAGGCGAGAGGATGCGCACCTTGAGGTCGAGGAACGTCGACAGCTGCGTCGTCATGGCCTTCTGGCGGTGGAGTTCGCGGAGTACGTCGTCCGTCGTGAAAAGCTCCCCCTCGAACGCGCGGCCGGACATCAGCGCCGATGTGTCGAGGACGCGGACGGTCATGAGGCCCCTAGGCCGCGCGGGCTTGCCCTTCCGACCCTTCCCCGAGCCCGAGGACCGCGTAGACCGCGTCGATCGCGCGTCGGGCGGCGCCCGCGTCCGCGGTCTTCACGAGTGTCTTCCCGCTCTCGTACAGCGTGAGTTCCGGATCCGTGCCGACGATCAACATCACGCTCACGTCCTCCACCGCATACCCGGCCTTGGTGAGACGGTCCGCGGCGTTCCGCAGGTTCACGCGCTTGGCTTTCTTCAGCGTGGAGATGAAGGCCGCCGTGGTCCTGCACGGCATCAGGAGGTAGTACGTCATCCGGCGACCTCCACGGCGTTGGCGGCGACGTCGACGACGCGGACCGTTCCAATCATGGCCGCGACGAGGCCCGCGAGGTCGAGCTTCGCCTCTTCCCGCTCGACGTCCTCGGCCCTCGCCTGCGTGGCCGGGTGCTTGGGCCCTAGGATGTCGCAGAGCTCCGGCCCCACGCTGATCTCGTACGTGCCGATCCCCTTCGCGCGGTCGATGATCTGCTGCTTGTCGAAGCCGATGAGCGGGCGAAGGACGTGGACCGTGGCTGCGCGGTTGATGACGTCCAGATTCCGGAGCGTCTGCGACGAGACCTGACCGAGGCTCTCCCCCGTGATCAGGTAGCCGCACGCCTCGCGCGTCGCGATCTCGCTCGCGACCCGCAACATGAGGCGTTTCGTGATCACGAAGTACAGCTTGTGGAGGCAGTGCTTGACGACTTCTTTGAACGCGTCCCCCGCGCGCACGACGAGCAGGCGGCGGATCCCGAGATGCGCCGCCAGCCGTGCGGCCTTCTCCACCGAGGCGTCGTCGGTGACCGGCTCGTAGGAGAAGTGTAGGGCCACGATGTCGAGCCCCTTTCGCTCGAGGAGATACCCCGCCACGGGGCTGTCGAACCCGCCGCTGAGCAGGAGGAGGCCTTTGCCATCGAGAGTGTCCATGGTCACCTACCCACGTACTTCGCGTACAATGCCTTCGCGCGATCCGGATCCGCCGTGCCCCGGATGAGCGCGTGCCCGTCCGGGAACACCGTCAGGGCGACGCCCTCCGTCTTGAACAGGAGGACGGAACCTGCGTTTCGGACTTCCCCGACCTGTTTCAACCTTTCGCCGAGGGAGGCGAGGTCCACGCTCGCGTGGGTCGCGGGGTCGAGGGAGATCGCGTCACGCCCGCACAGGTTGGCGGTGATGTCGTGCGAGGTCGCCGCCAGGAACTCGAACTCGCGGCGGACGCACGCCTTGCAGTCTTTTCGCCTCTTGAGCTCCAGTTTCTGGAAGTCCATGGTCCACACGTCGAACAGGTACAGCCTGGTCGGCAGCCGGTGGCCGACGAGCTCCTGGATGGCGAGGGTGACCTGGAGGCCGGCGATCGCCGCCGGCACGGTGTTCAGGATCCCGGCGGTGTCGCACGTCGGGAGGGAGCCGGGCGCAGGGGCCTCGGGGACCATGCACCGGAAGCAGGGGCCACTGTCGGGACGGACGAGGAGCGCCATGCCGTTCGTCGCGATCGCCCCGCCATAGACCCACGGGATTCCTCGCTCAAGGCAAGCGTCGTTGAGCAGGAGGCGGGTCTGCATGTTGTCCGTGCCGTCGACCACGAGGTCGATGCCCTCGAGGAGTCCCCTGCACGTCCGCGCGTTGAAGTCCCTCGCGAAGGGTTCGACGCGGACGGAGGAGTTGACCGCCGCCAAACGGCGGCCGGCGGCCTCCGCCTTCGGTTGCTCGACGTCCGCCTCAGCGAACAGGGGCTGCCGCTGCAGGTTCGTGAGCTCCACGACGTCGCGATCGACGAGACGCAGCTTGCCTACGCCCGCGCGGGCGAGGAGGTCCGCCGCCACGCACCCGAGCGCACCCACGCCGAGGACAAGGATGGAACTCTCACCCAAGCGTCGCTGGCCGCCGTCTCCGATCTCCGGGACGATCCTCTGGCGGTGGTACCGATCCGCGGCCACGGTGACGAATCGGAACGGTCCCTAAAGAAGTTCGGCCCGTCGGCGGCGTGGTCCTCGGCGGGAAAGTCCCGCAGGAATGCCCCTCGGTTGATGTCCGCGAACCGACGCCCGCACCTGGGAAACGTCCAAGAGGCTTCGCCGGGGCATCCGCTACCCGGGGAAACAATAGGAGAGCTTGAGCCGAGACCGAAGCGCGAGCACTTCCTCTTTCACGGACTTCCCCGCGACGACCCTCTCCATGAGTTCCGCGATGTCCGCCATCTCGCGTTCCGTCGCCCCCAGACGTGTGACCTCGTTCGAGCCGAGTCGCGCGACCGCGTCCACAATCACGTTGTTCCTCTCCATGGCGGTGGAGAACTCCTGCGGGGTCATCCGAAGCGCAAGACGCATCCCCGTCTCGTCGAGGTGGACCTGGTGGCTTTCTGTGTATCCCTGGTCTTTGAACTTCACGGGGAACCCGCGCTCCGCGAGCGCGGCCGCGAGCGCTCTCGCGTTGCGCACGACCTGTTTCGCGTAGGCCTTGCCAAATTCCTCGTGCTCCGCGAGCGCCTGCGCGACGCCAGCGATGCGATTCCAGTGCGCGTTGTCGAACAACCGCCAGAGGGTGTCCTTGCGCGCCGTCTCCCAGACCGCGTCGTCGTTCGTGAGGAACAGGCCGCCCTGGGGCCCGAACATGGACTTGTGCGTGCTCCCCACGAGGACGTCGACACCTTCCGCGAGGGGCCGCTGGAACTCGCCGCCGGCGATGAGGCCGAGGACGTGGGATCCGTCGTACGCGAGGAGGGCCCTGGCGGCGTCCGCCGCCTCCCGGAGCGGCTCGAGCTCGTACGGGAACAGGAAAAAGCTCTGTCCGAGGAGGACGAGGCGGGGCTTGACCTTCCGGATGGTCCGGGCGGCTGCCGCGGTGTCGAGCTTCCAGGCGTCCTCACGGAAGGGAAGGAAGGCGACGCTCCGCCCGCCGAGCACGTCGGGCATGTACTCCGGCATGTAGCCGTCGTACCCGCCATCTTTCGCGTCGATCACGAGGATCCGGTCGCCCGGTTTCGTCGCGGACAGGAGGAGAAGCATCCCCGCGACGTGGCCAGAGAGGGGCTTGAGGGACACGTGGGCCGCGCCGAAGACTCCGCTCGCGAGCTTTTCCCCGATGCCCTCGATCTCGTCGAGGTACTTCGTCCCCCCGTAGGTGTTCTCCAGCCGAAATCCGTGGTAGTCCGCGTTCCACGGGAGCGTGTAGCGTGACGCGAGGTCCGATCCGAGGACGCGGAGCACCTGCGGGCTGAGGAGGTTCTCAGACGGCTGCAAGTTCAGGCAGCTGTCCCGCCGCCAGCGCTCGTGGCGGTCCGCGAGGGCCGGGATGTCCGGCATGCGCTCCGCCGAATGCAAGAGGCCGTATAAGCACGAGGGGAACCGCGAAGGGGATCGCGCTCAGTTGTACATCGAGTTGTCGTCTCGGCTCGCCGCGGGGTCGAACTCCTCGGCCGTGTCCTCGAACACCGCGTTGAACAGCGCGTTCACAATCTCGCGCAGCTGTTGGATTTCCGTGCGAAGGCGTCGGACTTCCTGGTGGAGCTCGTCGTTCCCGGAACCCATCTTGGCAGAATCCATCCCGAGACCTTCTATCGCTTGATATGTGAGGGACGTTTATAGCCTTTTGGCCCCGCGTTCGTGACGTGATTCCCCATCATGATTCGCGTCGATGATTCCCAGTGGCGGCCTTCCACAAACGCGTGCACCAATCACGTTTTGTATTCCACCAACCGCCGTTCCACTCTCCTTTTGTCCGCCCTCGCTGATCGCGCGAACATGGGACTCATCGCTGCTACGGACGTCCGGGAGCGATACGCCTTCTGGCTGACGACGATCGCATCGTACGGAATCCTCGTGGGGCTCGCGACGACTCCGGGGATCGGCTACACGTTTCGACTGTCCACGTCCGCCGCCGGCCTCGTTGACATTCCGGAGTACAACGCGATCCTCTGGCTCCCCGCAGTCCTCGGCGCAGGGGCGTGGGGAGTGCTCGCGTGGGCGAACACGGTCTACTGGATCATCATCGCCGGTCTCGTCGGGAAGAGCCTCGCCCACCTCGATCGCCGCCACCGCGCGACCCGCCGCCGCGCTCCGGCCCGCCGCGTCGCCCCCCTCCCCGGCCGCGATCCCCCCGGTCGAACCGATCGCCCCGTTCCGGTCGCGGGCGGCGGTCCACCGGCTCCTCCACGCGCGTGATCGGGGCCGTGAGCTCCGGCGTGCCGTAGTCCGCCGTCATCTTCCGACGGTCGGAGCGCTCGCAGTTCGGACACCGCACGCGGTCAGCCTCGGTCCGGACGGATGGCCGACGGCAATTCGCACAGAGCGCGAGGACGACGCCGAGGTTCGCCTCGGCGGTGGTGACCTGCAGCGACGGTTCCGTTTGGATGACGCGCGCTCGGATGATGTCCCCGAGCCGCACCGCGTCCCGGATGTTCTCCACGTAGGCGTTGGAGATCTTGGAGACGTGCAAGCTGGCCGCGAGCACGCCCGCGACCTCCCTATCGCGCCCGTGGATCGCGAGGATGCGCGCCTCGCACATGGAAGGCCGGATCTCCTCCACCACCCCGTACACGACGTCGTCAACGCGAAGGTCTGCAGGCGGGTTGAGCGCCGCCACACGCGCGACGCGCTGATGCGCATCGAGCTCGAGATGGCCGGGCTGCGCAGCGTAGATCCGGCCATGTTCTTCGAAGGTGCCCTCGCCCGCCTCGAACTCCTCTGCGACTGCGACCTCGTCCCCGGGAAGGACGAATCGCCCCGGTTCTTCCATGTCAGGTCGGGGCGCGATGCCGGGTGCCCGATTTAACGGTTTGGGGCGGACGCTCGATCCGGAAGAGGACCACGGGGACATCCACGCGCTCCTTCCGATGAAAGTCGAACGTATGGGGGATGGGAAACTCGTAGCGAAGGCGGTCCGTCACGACACCCCCCTGCGCGGCCACCTTCGTGTCGACCCAGCCCTCGGTCTCCGCGTTGTGGAAGGAATAGACCACGCCGCCGACCTTCATGGCGTGCTCGAGAAACGGCTCGTCCGCGTGCTTCTTCTGCGCCCCGAACGGGGGGTTCTGCAGGACGGTGTCGACAGTCTCGGGAAAATCGAGGACGTCGACCGTGAGGAGGCTGAGATCCACGCCGAGCGCGCTTGCGTTCTTCATCGCGACCCCGAGGGCCTCCTCGTCGACGTCGAGCGCGATTACCTCCGAGGCCCCGAGGAGCTTGGCTCCGATCCCGAGGATGCCCGTCCCGCAGCCCGCGTCGAGGACGATGCGGTCCTTGATGTCGCCCTTCCCCTGAGCGAAATACAAGGCGTCGGCGGCGATCGCCGCGGGCGTCTGGTATTGCTCGAGCGCGGCCTTCGGCCGTGGGTGTCCCTCGACCTTCTGGAGGAGCATCTCAAGCTCGCGCTGTTTCACGCGCCGTGAAACGGAAGGCTCGGGATGAACCTTTGGACCTACGCAAAAGACGGGGCGGTGTCCTGGCGCTCCTTTCCCTTCACCTGGGCGAGCCCCTTCGGTGTGATGAGGACCGTGAAGTCTGCGGAGCCCCGCCAGTTGATCTGAATGAAGATCTGGCGCTCGAGGCGGTCGAGCACCGCCTTCAGCTCGTCGTAGGAGAGGCCGCGGAACCGCTGAAGGAAGTCGTTTCTCGAGAGGCCGAGGAAACCGCGAAGGGAGAGCGCCTCCAGGATGCGATCCTCGATGTCCGTGGAGACCGAGCGCGACTTGACGACCCGCATCGCATTGTTCACAATGTCGTTCGCGAGCGCGTTGAACGCGTCCTCCACGTTCTCCCCCGTCTTCGCGCTCGTGTACAAGAAGGGAGCGTTCCACGGTTGCGCGGCCTTCGAAAGGATCTGATCGTCGTACGCCGCCTTCTCCGATAGGTCCTTCTTGTTCACGAGAATGTAGATCGGGGCATCGCCCCCTGACTCGAGCGCGGTTGCGATCCAGTCCTGGAGGTCGTCCAGCGTCTGGCGGTTCGTGACGTCGGAGACGGCGAAGAGGCCCTGCATGTCGTGGAAGAACGTGTCCTTGACCATATCCCGGAAGCCTTTCTGGCCCATGATGTCGAAGATGGACAGATCCATGTCGACCTCCGTGTCCGGGCCGTGAGGGATCGAGAGCTTGATCTTCGAGACCTTCGTCCCCACGGTGTGGATGTACTTGTCGTCGTACTCGTCCAGCACGAACCGTCGGATGAGTGAGGTCTTGCCAACGCCGGAATCGCCGACCATGGCAAGCTTCGCCTTCATACGGAGGACGGGCATGCGGACCTCGGAGTGGACGCGGCGAACGATGTTGGGCCGCGCTTATAGCTATCCGCGCTGTTATCAATTCCCGGAGGGTGGCGGGGACGTGCCCTCGTCCGCGTGGGGTTTGTCCTTCCTGCGCCGGCGGATCATGAGGACGATGACGGCCCCGAGGACGGCAAGGACGAGGAGCCCGATGGCAACGTACAACAGGGTGTTCGATGCCGGCGGAGCGGCGACGACCATGACCATGAACTCCTCGGTGAACACCTCGTTCCCCGCATCATCGATTGCGTAGAAGCGGTAGGTCACGGTGCCTGCTTGGACCTGCCCGGGGATCGTGAATGTGTAGTTGTCGCCCGACGGCACCATCGTCACGTTCGACCCCGTCCCGCCGACGGACGTGTACACGAGCCAGACCTCCTCCACGACACCGTCGTCCACCACCATCGCATGGATCGTGATCGACACGCCCACACGGACCGATCCGTGCGCGGTGGGGGTGACTGTTGGGGGGGTTGTGTCCACGGAAGTGATGGTGAACGAGCCGCTTGCGGACGCCCAGTTGCCGCTCGTGTCGGAGGCCCAGACGACGAACGGGTGCGTGCCGGCCTGCGTCCATGTCTGTGCAACGGCCCACCGGCTCCCGGTCCCCAAGACCATCGTCAGGTTCAAGGTCGAGAGGTCCGGCAGGGTCACGATGACCGCGACCGTGCTCACCGCGACGTCGTCCGTGACATTCGCGGAGATCTCCACGGAGCCTCCCGTGCCGGTCGTCGCGGGGATCGCCGCCACATCGGCGACGCCGGGGACGGTCGTGTCGGCCGCGACACCCGTTGTGAAAGTGACCGTGACCGCGGACCCCAGGGATATGCCGGGGTCCGATGTGTCGGACGCGCTACTGTTGATGAGCAATTCGTATGACGTGGCCGCAACCAAGAGAGCGGGAACCGGATCCGCCCGGAGCACCCCGGGAGCGTCCCAAGTGAACGCGAGCGGGATCCACGAGGTCGTCGCAATCTCGCGGAGCCCGACGACTGCAGCGTCGGCGGTCGCTCCCTGGTTCATCGCCTCGGAGAACGTGATGACGAGGTTCGTGTTGAGCGGCACGTTGGTGTCGAGGTTAGCGGGGGTCGTTGCCGTCACCGTCGGCGCCGTCGAGTCGATGCTGAATGCCGGGCTCAGCGGCGAGGCGGTCTCGCCGTTCGTGTCGTTGACCGTGAACCGCAGCCGGGCGCTGGCGGTGTTGTCGCCGGGCACGGTCCATACGAACGTCGTGACATCCCCAGGGATGCCCTGGAGCGCGCCAATTGGGAAGAACGGGGCGATCCCAGTCGCGGAGTAGTTCACCCAAGCAGTGAGAGCGCTCGGCGCGTCCTCCGTGTCCGTCGCGGCCCACTGCAGGGTGTGCGGGGTGCCCCCGCTCCACCGCGAGGTCCCTGTGGGCTGCGTCACCGTGATCGCGGGAGGGTCGTTGGCGGTGGTGAAGGAGAACGAGAACGGGAGCATGGGGTTCCCAGGGTTCGAGGCATCCCTGAAGTCCGACACGCTCACGAGATAGGTCGTCGCTCGCGTCAGGGTCGGATGACCGACGGTGAGGATCGTGTTCCCGGGAATCCAGCCCAGCGTCAGCACTCCGGCGGGAGGGTTGAACGTCACGGAGCCGGGTCCGAGTGTGGTCATGGCCTCGCTGAACGTGATCGTGACCGGGGCGTTGGGATCGATGCCGACGGCGGTGTCGATCGGGTCCGTGGTCGTGACGGATGGTGGCGTGGAGTCGATGATGGGCACGGAACTCGCGTCGGTCCCCGTCGCTCCGCCGGGGTCCGCGACAGTGATCTGGACGACTACGTTGATGGCGTCGATCGGCGGGAGCGTCCAGTCGTAGAACGTCGCGCCCAGCGGAAGCGTCGGCGGGGACACGATCGGACCCGAGCCGGCGGACGATGTGTAGTTCAACCAGACCGCCAGTAGAGAGGGGAGGCCGTCCGGGTCGTTCATGGTCCACGTGAGCCGCTTCACGGAACCGCCGGTCCATCGGTTCTGCGCAACGCCGTCCGGATTCGTCAGCGACACCGTCGGCTGGGCGTTGCCCGGAGTGATGACGAAGGGGCCGGACATCGACGCGCCGTGGAAGCCGCAGATGTACTGGTAGTTGCCCGCAGCCGCAGTAGGGACGAACGTGAATCGTAGGGGCGAGGTGGGACTCGTGAAGGGTGCCGATTGGTTTTCCAAGGGATCCGGTCCCCCGTTTCCGTTGAGGTCGAGGAGCCAAGTATGGGAGAACGTGTCGAACGAAAACAGGTCGAGGATCGTGGCTTCGAACTGGGACACCGTGATCGTGGGCCCGGGCTGGTTGATGCTCAGTTGTGTGAACCCCCACCCCGAAAGTGCGCCGTGGAGGTCCTGTGGTCCATACGACGGGGCAGGACCGGGGGCTTCAGACGCCGCGCCCGCCGGAGCTAGTGCAACTGCGAACAAGAGGCCGATGACGCATCGCGTGATCCATGACCGCATGCTGGTTTCCTCCATTCCGATCGACGCCCGTGTCCCCTGCCCGCCCATTAAACGTTTGCCCAACGGAATCCCGGGATGGGCTCGGCCGGATTCGAACCGGCGATCTCCGCTGTGTGAGAGCGATGTCATAGCCGCTAGACCACGAGCCCTCGAGAGGTCGAGAAGAACAATCGGGTATTAAGGTTACCAGGGCCGCCGTCGCCGGCGTTGCAGCCACCCAGCGCACAGGATGACCGCCACGACCCCGACCAGGATTACGTTTGCCAGATAGGTACCGAAGTTTTATGGACCTCATCGTCAGTCCGGCGCTCGGGAGACGCATGACGAACATCGAGGAACTCAGCAGGATCGTGAAGACGGAACTCGGGAACCGGGGGTACGTGGTCAACATCCACGCCCACCGCGAGGGCGACTACATGGTCGGCCGCCTGCAGGTCACGAGCGCGGAGACGGACGTGACCGTCGCGAGGGTCGTCGGGGTGGGGAACGTAGAGGACCTCAACGTGTGCTTTGGCGTGGACGCCGAGGGCACGATCCGGGACCTCATCGTGAAGATGCTCGGGGCCTGGGAGGGCGTTCGTGGGCTCATGCCCACTTTCGAGATCAAGCCACCCAAACTGTGAACACGTCGGCGCAACATACAAATAGAGCCATCCCCCGTGAGGGCGCCATCCCCTATGGACTCTTCTCGTATCCTAGTTGCCCTCCAGGAGCAGGACAAGTGGCGAGACCGTCGGCAACGCCTCGAGGAGCGGCTCCGATCCGTCCGTGCGCGGAAGCATTTCCTCCAGCGCGAACTGGACGCGGTCCGCCGCAAGGTGGGCCGGCTCGAGGAGGCCGTCGGAGGCGTCCAGGACGGTCGGCTGTCGCGGGACGTCTCGATCGCCTCCGCGGAACGGATCCGGTGACGTGATGGACCATACGTCCGCGGCGGCCGAGGAGCTCTTGCGATGGCGCCTGCGGATGCGTGAGGTCGAGTCGGCGCTGAATGAAGCGGAGGGTGAGGAGGCCCGGCTCACGGAGGAGCTCGTGAAGGTCGACGCCCAGTCGGTGTACTACGACTCGCTCGCGGGGGACATGAAGAAGGACGTGCGGCCCCCCACGCTGTCCGGTCTGATCCGGTCCCTGCGCTGGTGATCGCCTGCGCGTCCAATGGGAGGGAAAGACCCTCGACCTGAAGACCGTCTCGATGGAACCGCCCACGGTCCGGATGATCGACCAACGCTACCTTCCCCACGAGCTACGCATCTTCGTCGCCGAGTCCTACCTCGACGTGGCCAGCGCGATTCGCGACATGGTCGTGCGCGGGGCCCCCGCGATCGGCGCGGCAGCGGCGTTCGGCATGGCGCAGGCGGTGCTCCAGGGCGTCGAGCCGGAGGAGGCCGCGGAGGTCTTTCGCACGACGAGGCCTACCGGGCACGACCTGTTTCACGCGATCGACTACATGCTTCACGAGATCGGGCGCGGCGAGGATGCGTGGAAGGCCGCGGAGGCGTACGCGCGCCTCGACGAGGAGCGCTGCCGGATGATCGGCCAGCACGGGGAGAAGCTCGTGAAGGAGGGCGTCCGGATCCTCACGCACTGCAACGCCGGAGCGCTCGCGTGCGTGGACGTCGGCACGGTGACCGCGCCGTTGCGGCTCGCGCGGGCCAAGGGCCGGAAGTTCCTCGTGTACGTCGACGAGACGCGACCGCGCCTCCAAGGCTCGCGCCTCACCGCCTGGGAGCTTGCCCAGGAGGGGATCGACCACATCGTGATCCCGGACAACGCCGCCGGCCTGCTCATGTCGCGCGGGGAGATCGACCTCGTCCTGGTGGGCGCGGACCGGATCGCCGCGAACGGGGACTTCGCGAACAAGATTGGGACGTACGAGAAAGCGGTGGTCGCGAAAGAGAACGGCATTCCGTTCTTCGTGGCGGCTCCGACGACCACGATCGACTTTGCGCTCCGGAGCGGGAAGGACATCCCGATCGAGACCCGTTCGGAGGACGAAGTCCTCCTCCTCGAGGGCGTGCGGCTGGCCCCCGAAGGAACACGCGCTCTAAACCCCGCATTCGACGTGACGCCCGCCCGGTATGTGACCGCTTTCGTGACCGAGCGGGGCATCGTCCGCCCACGAGAGCTCGCAGGTTTGAGGCCGCAGAAGGCGCCGGCGAGGGCGAAACCGAAACGGGCGCCTGCTCGCAAGCCGGCCCCGCGGCACAAGAAGGTCTCGTCGAAGCGCCGGCGGGACTAGGCATTCCACGAAAGCTTTGATATAGGATTGCCGGCGTGCGCGAGGTGTGAACTGCCTCGTGTGCGGGTACCCCGACGCGAGCACGCTTTGCCCCCGGTGCGGCACGGACCTCCGCCTCCTGTCGGGCGAGTCCGGGGAGGCTCGGCTCGTGATCGCCCCCACGGACCCGGACATGCACCTCGCGCAGGAGCGGGGCGAGCGGAAGTCGGCGAAGCGACAGGCCTGACGGCGCCATCCTTTTAACCGGCCGTCCGGTATCGCGCGCGATGCGGCTCGTCACGACATGGTTCGGCTCGTTTCTCCTCGATGACGACGCGAAGGTCGTCGCCGCCAAGCCCTTCCCCAAGGAGCCGGAGGCGATCGCGGACCGGCTCGCGCGGGTCGACGAGTGGAAGGTGCTCGACGAGGAGCGAGGCTTCCTCGAAGGGCCGGACGAGGTGTTCGTGGACGAACCCCGTCTCGAGCGCGCCGGGGGGAACCTCACGCGGGAGCCCTCGCCGTTCCTCAGGCCAGAGGACTTCGGTTTCGATCGCGACCTGCTGCACGCGGCGATGATGGCGCTCGCGCGCCGCCGCATGCGGAAGGCGGTCGGTCCGGATGACTATGCGTCGCAGGCCGTCTCGGCGTTCGACGACTTGCAGGAAGTGTCGAATCAGCTCCTCGAGCGCCTGCGAGAATGGTATGGGCTCCATTTCCCGGAGCTCGCGAAGACCGTCGACGACGCGCAGTTCCTCGACCTCGTCGCGGAGCACGGCGACCGCGGCCGCATGCCGACGCCCGGCGTCGCCAGCGTCGGCGGCGAGTTGCCCGAGGCGGACCGGGACGCGATCATGGGGTTCGCGGGCCTCACGCGGGACGTCGTACGTCGGCGGCGGGACCTGGAATCGCATCTCGCGGGACGGATGAAGGAGCTCGCCCCGAACCTCACGTTCCTGGCGGGCCCGGTCCTGGGCGCTCGTCTCGTCGCGCTGGCGGGCGGCCTCGAGCCCCTGGCCCGCCTGCCCGCGGGGACCGTCCAGACCCTGGGCGCCGAAAAGGCCTTGTTCCGTCACATCCGGGAAGGGACGAGGCCCCCGAAGCACGGCGTCCTGTTCATGCACCCGTGGGTCCACCAGGCGCCGCGGTGGCAGCGGGGAGCGCTCGCCCGGATCCTCGCAGGGAAGCTCGCCATTGCCGCGCGGGCGGACGCGTACACGAAACGATTCATCGCAGAGGATCTGAAGGCAGCCGCGGAGAAGGCCATCGCGGAAGCGAAGCGCAAGCGCGCGACTCCACCTCCCGTCCGAGGACCGCGGCCGGACCGACGCCGCCGCCCAAGTCGTCGCTGACTACGATCGCTTCCGGTTCCAGCGCAGTGCCAGAATTGTGAACGCGACCACTGCCGCCAAGATCGTCACCGACGCCTCAAAGCCCGGCGTCCGGGGCTGCGTCGCGGAGTTCACCTGGATGAAGCCGATCATCCCCGTGTGTGTCTCGGGCGTCCCTCCCGAGGAGTGCGGGTCGCACCAGAACTGCCACCGGCCCGCGTCCGCGGACGTCGTCGTGATGTTCACGAAGACGACGCTGCCGGCCGACGCGAGGGTCCGGTTGACGTTGAAGTGCGGCACGGTGAACGTGTGGAGGGACGCGTCCTGGTTCTCCACCCGGAAGCGGATCACGTCGCCAACGGTGACCGTGATAGTCGGGTCCGAGGCCGCGCTCGGGGTGTTCACGTGAAACTCGAAGCTCGCGGCGATTAGGTTCACATCTACGTCCGCCGCAGTCACCGGGGCGGCGAACGGGACGGCGAGCAGCACTGCCAGAGGGAGAGCGATGGACCAGCGCATCGGAGTCATCGCCCGGCTCATGGCCCCTTCCTATTTACGGGTTTACCCAACGCCGCCGCTGGTTCCAAAGCGTTATATCCGGAGGTCCGTATCGACGCGCGGAATCACCATGTCGTGGGTCCAGTCGGAGATTCGCGAGCTCAAGGTCAACCGGTACTTGCTCGTCGAGGAGGAGCCGTGCAAGATCATTTCGATCCAGACCTCGAAACCCGGGAAGCACGGGGAAGCGAAGGCGAGGCTCGACGTCGTCGGGATATTCGACGGCCAGAAGCGGTCGATCGTGCATCCCGTGACCCACAAGGTCAAGGTGCCGATGATCGACAAACGCCGGGCGCAGGTCCTGTCCGTCCGCGGATCGACCGCGCAGCTCATGGACCTGCAGACCTACGAGACGTTCGACCTTACGGTCCCCCAGGAAATGACCGCGGACGTGCTGGCGGGTTCCGAGATCATGTACATGGAGGCGATGGGACGCCGCCAGATGACGAGGCCGTGATGTCGGGACTCTCGTTCGCGGACGCAGACGCGTCCCTCGACGATGCAGAGATCGTCCTGTATGGCGTGCCGTTCGACCGCACCGCATCGTTCCGGTCCGGCGCACGCCTGGGACCGAACGCAATCCGAGAGGCGTCGTGGAACTTCGAGAATTACATGATGGACCACGGCTTCCCGCTCACGGACATCAAGGTGTGCGACCTCGGGAACACCGAGGCGTTTGGCCCGACGAAGGACATGGTCGACGGCGTGCGCCAGCGGTCCGCGGACATCGTCCGGAAGGGGAAGATCCCGATCGTCCTCGGCGGCGAGCACAGCATCGCGCCCGCCTCCGTGATGGGCTTCGAGAAGGACATCGGGGTCCTCGGGATCGACGCGCATCTCGACTTCCGGGACCAATACCTGAACGACAAGTTCAGCCATGCGTGCAGCGCGCGCCGCATCTCGGACCACGTGGGCGTCGATGACGTCGTCTACATGGGGGTCCGTTCGTTCTCCAAGGAGGAATCGGAGGACATCGAACGCCTCGGCCTGACGTACGTGAGCGCGTTCGACATCCACGAAAGCGGCATCGACCGCGCACTCGACCGCGCGTTGAAAGCCGTCGGCGAGGAGAAGATCTATCTCACGATCGACATCGATGGGATCGACCCGGCGTACGCGCCAGCCGTCGGGAACCCGGAGCCCTTCGGCATCACGCCTCTGCAGGTCAAGTCCCTGATCGACAGGCTCGGTCCGCGCCTCGTCGGCATGGACATCAACGAGGTCTCTCCCGGTTGGGATCACGGGCAGACCGCGCTGTTGGCGGCTCGGCTCGTGCGCGAGACGATCGCGGCAATCGCCGCCAATCGATGAGTCACCGCGTGCGCCCGCAGCCTGGCTGTCTCTCGAAGGAATCGAACCTCCGAGCAGTCCCATCTGGCGTGACACATGGTTCGACGGACGAGCTTGCAACCCACCTGGGGCACGTCCACCGGTGCGCCAGGCTACCGGTAGCCGGGGATCTGGCGGTTCCGCGTCTTGTAGATCGCGGTGAGGTCGAACTTGCCCACCTCGCCGTCGAAGTGCTTGTCGAGTTTCTCCTTCGAACGCCGGAGAACGGCGATGTCCGCGTCCTCCTTCCCCGAAGACTCCTTGAGCTTGTCGATCTCCGCGAGGACGCCGTCGTCGAGCTCGACGCCGTTGAGCGCGAGGATGGACGCGGTGGTCTTCATGATGTCGAGCTCCATGCGAATCCGTTCGCGCGTGCCCGCGTGATAGAGACGGCGGCTCATCTTCTCGAGCAGCTCGCGGTGGTTCTTCAAGGTGTTGAGGATGTTGTCCAGGCGCTCGCTCGTTCTCAGAAGGTAGTCCTGGATCTTGAGCACGGCGTCGTTCAGCTCGCCGACGGTCCCCCGATCCCCCTTCTTCGTGCGGGATCCGAACCCGAGCGCGGCGAAAAGCATGTCCTGCCGGTCCCGCAGTGCCGCCAGTTCCTTCTCGATGCGGGCGAGCGGCTGCGCGGTCGGCGCCCGTTTCGCGACGCGTGTCCCCATGCCGACCTGCGTCATCGATTCGCTCAATGTCTGCTCCAAGTCATGAACGTACCGTCTTTAATCTCAGGGCTGGCCACCACTGGCAACTCCTGCGCAACGACCTTAAATAGAGGGGCAAGGGTGGTCGCACATTCATGGACGCGATCATCCGCGTGGAGAACCTTTCCAAAACGTTTCACACGAAGGAGCGTAGGAAGGGCGAGAAGAAGAAAAAGCGCGTCGTCCAGGCCCTCAAGGACGTGAACCTCGAGGTCTTCGCCGGGGAGAACTTCGGCCTCCTCGGGCCGAACGGGGCGGGGAAGACGACGCTGATCAAGTGCCTGACAACGCTCCTGCTCCCGACGAGCGGGACCGCCTGGGTGAACGGGTTCAACATCGAGAAGCAGGAGGATTCCGTCCGCGCGTCCCTCGGCTGCATGCTCATGGGCGACCGTGGATTGTACTGGAAACTCACGGGGCGCGAGAACCTCGACTACTTCGGCGCCCTGTACCACGTGCCCCGCGATGTCCGGGGGAAGCGGATCGATTTCCTAATCGACCTGCTCAAACTCGATGAGTTCGCCCACCGGACCGTCGAGACATTCTCGTCTGGCCAGAAGATGCTCCTCGCGTTCGCGAAGGCGCTCGTCAATGACGCCCCCATCCTCTTCTTCGACGAGCCCACGGTCACGATGGACGTTCCCACGGCGCGGGAGCTGCGGCGGATTGTGCGCGCGTTGAACAAAGAAGAGGGCAAGACGATCATCTACACGACGCACCTCATGCACGAGGCGGAGGAGCTGTGCGAGCGGGTCGCCATCATCGACCGAGGGGAGATCATCGCCCTGGGGACGCCGAACGAGCTCAAGGCGTCCCTGGTCCGGGATGACATCGTCAAGATGGAAGGGCTTCTCCCGTCGAGCGTGGTGGAAAGGATTCGGGCGATTCCCGGCGTCCGTGACGTGACCGTGCAGGATGCGCCGGACGGGAGGGCGAGCCTGGCGGTGATGTGCGAGAACAGTCGCCATCTCTTGCCGCGTATCATCGAGGCGGCCACGGGGAACGGCGCACGCATCGAGTACATCAAACCGCAGGACGTCACTCTTGAGGATGTGTTCGTCACGAAGACCGGGCGGTCCCTGGCGGTGGACACCCGTGAAGTCGTCAAGGAGGTAGCCCGTGGCGGCCGTGGTTAGCCGCGGGTTCGGGCTTGGACGCCCGGGATGGAAGGCGAAGAGGGACGTCGTCCGAACGGTATTCCTCGCCCGCATCAAGATCATCACGCGCTACAAGGGCGCCCTCATCATGGAGGCGCTCCTGCCGATCGTTTTCGCCGCAATGCCCGTCCTGCTCGGGGCTTCCGTGGCGGGCACGGACGCGGCCGCGCGCTTCGAGGCCAACACGGGGACGCCGAATTACAAGCTGTATATGCTCATCGGCGCCTCGACATTCATGGTCGTGAGCCTGATGTTGTGGCTCATTGGCTACTGGGTGCGTCGCGAGCAGGAAACGGGGACGCTTGAATCCCTCTACCTCGCGCCCGCTCGCCGCTTCTATGTCCTTGCAGGTGTCACCAGCTATGCGTTCCTCCGCGCGATGATTGCCTTCGTGATCGCGCTGACACTCGGGAGTCTCGTCTTCCAAGTGAACCCGTTCGAGGGTGGCACAGGCGTCGCAGTTCTGTTCCTGGTGATCGGCTTCCTCCCGCTCTGGGGCCTCGCGTTCATGTTCGGCGCGTTCATCATGAAAATCAAGGAGGCGGACTCTGTAATCCAGGTCCTGCAGTGGATCCTGGCGTTCCTCATGGGCGTGTTCTACCCCCTCGCGCTCCTGCCCTCGTACGCCCGGGCGGTCGCCGGTCTGTTCCCTCCGACGGTGATGACGGACGGCGTGCGCGCCGCGATCCTGGAGATCGGGTACTTCTACGGAAACGCGTACGCGAGTTTGGCAGTGCTCTTCGCGATGGCCCTCGTCGTGCCCCTACTCGGATACCGGGTGTTCGAGGCTACGGAACGCCGCCTGCGTCGCAAGGAGGGGGTGGGGCACTATTAGCGAGACGGTCTATCGAGGCACAGGTCTCACCGCCTTCGACATGCGGAACCGCTTGGTTAGCTTCTGGGACATGTCGAAGAAGAAGATCCTGGAGTTATCCCGCTACCCCATCGCCTTCGTCGCCCTTTTCGTCCAGATCTTCCTCATCATCGCGATGTTCTTGTATGCGTCGCTCGCCTTCACGCCGGACCCGAGCGCCGGGCCCACGGAGCAAACCAGGGAGCTCGGCGCGAACGTTGTGTACGGCTTCGTAATCGGCCTCTTCCTCTCGTTCACTTTGTGGGAAATCGGGTTCTCGATCCGCGAGGAGCAGACGCGCGGGACCCTCGAGTCCCTGTACCTCTCCCCCGCGAGCAAGCTCGCCTCGCTCCTCGCGCGCGTGTTCGCGTTGCTCATCTGGGTGGGCGCGCTCTCGATATTCGCCATCATCTTCGTCGGTTCGGTCGTGGGGGGTCTCCCTCTCGCGAACGCGGGCCTCGCTTTCATCGTCCTCGTGTTCTCCGTCTCGGGATTCCTCGGGATCGGGTTCTTCTTTGCTGGTGTCACCATCAAGTTGAAGGAGACCGCCCAGTTTCTCGTCTCGTTTCTTCAGTTCTTCTTCATGATTTTCAGTGCGCAGTTCTTTCCGTTCAGCGCGCTGCCCTCCGTGATCCGAGACTACATCAGCCGATGGCTGCCCGTGAGTTGGTCCGTCGACGCCTTCCGATCGCTCCTGATCGGGCAGGAGCCGGAGCTGGGGTTCACGATGGCAGGCGAAATCGTCCTCGTGATCGTCTTCGGCCTGCTCTCCCCCCTCCTCGGCTATATGGCGTACAAGCGAATCGAGCGTGCAGCCCGGGCAGAGGGCACGCTCGGCGAATACTGACCATGCCTCCTGGCCCGATGAGATCGGGAAGGCAGACCCCCGTCAGTGAGGCGCGCCTGTGCGCTACCGGGGGCCTATGCCATCGGCGGGGGTGCACTCATGTCTGGTGGCATCGTTGCCATACCGGCCTTCTTTGCCTCGGTCCATCCGAGGAACCCTCCGACGAGGAGGATGACACCACCGATGATTGACAGGATGAGCCCATACCCGATGCTGATCGTCAGTCCGGGCGTGCTCCCGATGGCCCCGAGAGCAGCGACGACACGCGCGGCGGCGACGACGCCGAGGAGCAGGACAAGCACCCCGAATACCAGCGCGAGCATGGATGTCATCTTCCTTCCGAGAAGGCTGACGATCAGTCCCAACAGGCTCAGCAAGAGAATGCCGTAGAAGTAGATGGCGCCCTCTGCCGAACCTACACAGGGTTGCGTACCGACGCCGGCAATCGCGATCCCACCGACTCCACCGACACAGGTTCCAGGCACACTCAAGCTGATGGTGATCGGGCCAACCGAGGCCGACAGGGTTACCCAAGGCAGGAACACACCAATCAGTCCCATGAGTCCGCCCAAGATCCCAATAATCGCACCCTTTCCGATTTTCATCTCCCTTCCTCCGACCGTTGAGGTCGGGCGGGCATGGGATACGGGGATAATAATCTTGTCATGTTTCCAGGATAAGCGCTCGCCCGCTCACACCTACCGTGCCGAACCCGGTTTCTTTCGCTGGTTTTATATATTAATGTCCTGATGCCTTCTCTCTATGGCAGCACCACCGCCGATGCCAATGCCGATGCAGATGCCTCCGCCAGGGATGGGAATGCTTCCGCCGCAGGAGAGGTCCATGTTGCCCGTCGCCGGGGGTGCCCTGACGCTCGTGTCGGGCGTCCTCGCAATTGGCCAGGGGGCCCTCATCGCTGGCGGCGCTGGGATTCCCGGCGTGGGGATGATTCCCGGTCTGAGCGACGCGTTCCTCATTTGCGGCTCGATTTTCCTCATCTTTGGCGTGATCGCCGTACTCGGGGGCATCATGGGCGTCATGCGAAAGATGTGGGGCTTGGCCCTCGTAGGTGGTATCTTCGGATTGCTCGGGGTCGGCTTCATCATCGGGAGTGTCCTTGGGATCGTGGGGCTCATCCTGACCGCCATCTCGAAGAAGGACTTCCGCTAGGCCGGAAGCCGCAAGCCGTAAGGCGCATCGCTCGCTACGGGTAGCGTGAGCTACCTGGGGTTCGACGACACGGATTCGCGTCAGGGCCTCTGCACGACCTGGCTCGCGACAGAGTTCGTGCGCGAGTTCGAGGACTTCGACCTTCTCGGCTACCCGCGGCTCGTTCGGCTGAACCCGAATGTACCCTGGAAGACGCGGGGGAACGGGGCACTCTGCCTGCGGTTCGGTCGGGGTCAGGGCGAGCCCTTCATCGTAGGTGAATTCGGCAGTCGTACAGTCCGCGCCTTCCCGCGGGGTCATCCGGCCCCGGTTAACGATGAGTTCGAAAGTCGCGTACGCCGCGTGCTCGAGGGCGGTTGTGCGTTCGACGACCCGATGACGCACCCAGGCTATGCGATCCTCCATCGGCGCCCGCGGGCGAGCCTCTACTGGGCCGCGGTCCGCAGGATTGTCACGGTGGAAGAAGCGTTGGCGGCGGCCACCGGATGCGGCCGGACGGGAGGGTACAAGGAGGGCCGGGGTCGCATCGGGGCCTTGTCGGCGATCAGCTGGCGCCCGCGCGACCGTACGTATGAGGTGCTCGCATACCGCCAACGCGCGCGATGGGGGACCCCGCGCGACGTCGATGAGGCCTCCGTAGTCGAGATGGACCGCCGCTTTCCTTCGACGTTTCACAACTACGACTACGCGAACCGATCCGTCGTCCTCGCGCCGCGCTCCCCGTGCCCCGTCCTATGCGGGATTCGCGGTGAGGATCCTGGCGATCTACCTGCCGCCCTCCGCGCCTTGCGCACGGAGCCCGTCGACCGGTGGCTCCTCTTCGAAACGAATCAGGCGACGGACGACCATGTAGCACATGGTGCGAGAATCGTGCCCCGGACGTCCGTCGATATCGAGGGCATCGTGGCGGCACCGCCAAGAATCCTGGCAGGAGGCCACGTGGTCGTCACCCTTCGCCGTGGGGCCGAACGGGTCGACTTCACAACCTACGAGCCATCGAAGGAGCTCCGCAGAGCCGTGCGATCACTCGTGCCGGGCGACCGCGTCCGCGTCGTTGGTTCGGTGCGCGAGTCTCCGCGGACGATTAACGTGGAGAAGTTGGGCGTACTGGCGCTAGCATCCAGGGATAAGCCCCGCGCTTTGGCGGTGGGATGGTACGAGCCCGCGGTGTCCGCGCGCCGCCATCTCGCGAAGCCGCTCCGGCGGTTCTCCGGGGCCGTCACGATTCGTCGAGGTCGCCTTGCACGTACAGCCGCTTCGTGATCCCCTCGCGGCGGTACTCGATGCGCCCGTGTTCCTCGAGCTTCTCCAGGTGGTAGGAGACGGTGCTCGACGTGAGTCCGAGGAGGCCGGCGGCGTCTCGCGGCGTGATCCCGGGGTTCGTCCGGATGAGGTCGAGGATGACCCGCTGGATCTTCGTGGGTTCGCCGCCCAGGGGAATCCGCATCTCCGCGGGGTAGAACCGCCGGAACTTCCCGTCTTTCACGGACCGCACGATCATCTCCTTCTGCAGGACTTGGATATGGTACGCGAGCGTGCCGTTCGGGAGCTCCAGCGCCTCCTTGATTGAGTTGTAGTGGTCCCCGGGGTTCGCGACGATGTACCCGCGGATCATGCCGCGCGTCTCGTGGTCGAGGACCTTCTCGTGGCGGAGGCGCGTGTAGAGCGGGAGGAACAACAGGAACGTTAGGGCCGTCTTCCCGCGCTCCGTCGCGACGAAGCCGATCAGGGCCAGGGATGTGCCGGCGAGCGCGATTGGTGCGATCGGGGGCGTCTGCGGCAAGGGCACGGGCCGGACGGTCAATGTCTCGGAAGCCGTCACGCGCGCGAGGAACACGCCGCCCGGGCTCGTGTACGCGAGCTCGAAGCGGACGTCCGTCGTCCCTTCCCGCGTTCCGAGGACGACCACGGTGAACCGACCGGAACCCCCAGAGGCGACGTCCGAGAACCGCCAAGTGTGCTGCGGCCCCGAAGACGCCGCGGGGACGTCGCCGCCCAGAAGGGCCATGCCGTCCGGCAGGGTGACCTGGACCTCGACGTCCCTCGCGGTCGCGGACCCTCGGTTCGCGTACTCGACGACAAATGTGACTTGTCCTCCCGCCAGGAATTCCAGGCGATCCGCTTCGGCGGTGACCTCCAACGATGGGCGGGACACGCGGACCGAGGGCGATTCCTGGAGGAAGATTGGGGATCCGGCGCGCGAGAGGAATTGGACCGTGACGCCCATCGGGGCGATGACGAGGTCCACCGCGTCCGGATCGACACGCACCGTGACGACGAACCTGTGGATCCCGGGGGCGAGGTCGTGGAACCGCCAGAGCCCCTCGACGCGCTCGCCGCCAAGCGTGGCCGCATTGTCTCCGACGGGTGTCGCCCAGGACCCGAGGTCGGCGGCGATCTCCACCTGAGGGATGCGCCGGATGCCCGTGTGGCGCAGGTCGATGATCAGGTCGAACGTCTCGGCCGCGAAGGCGATCGCGGGCACGGTGATCGTCATGTCGAGCTCCGGGGCGATCACGGAACCGACGGCGATCGCGATGACGGGCGCGAAGTCCCAGCCGACCCCATTCGTGTAATCCAAGGTCGCCGCGGTCCCCAACTCCAGGCCGTCCGTGGAGCCGACCCGCACCTGGGATCGGATCGCGAATGAAAACCCCGAGGCGGACACGTTGGTGAACCGCCAGCGGTCCGGCCCGACCGGCGCGCCGCCCGCCGCCGCCGAGGTATCCTCAACGTACCCAAGGGAGGCGGGAAGAGGGAGGTCGATCCACGCCTCCGTCGCCTCCGCGTTCCCGCGGTTCGCCACCGTGACCGTGTGCGTGACGGTCTCTCCCGGCCCGGCTTCGATCGGGTCCACAAGGAGCGCGAACGTGAGGACCGGAGCACGTACTGTGAGCGTGGCGGTCGCCGGCGGACCCCAAACGAGCCGATCGTTCATCCCGTGGGCGTAGACCGTGTGACGTCCGGGGGGAAGGGATGGGGCCCCGGTCCCAGTTACGACCTCCAGCGGATCGCCCCAGGCACCGTCGAAGGGGTCGAGGGGCGTCCCGGTGCCGTCGGGCCCCTGGCGGTCGAGGAAGAACTCCGCCGCTAGGATGGCCTCGTCGAACGGATCATCGACGACCCCCTCGAGAGAGAGTGCGGTTCCGAGCGCTAGGTCCTCCGGGCTCGCGGTCAACGCGGTCACGAACGGTCCCGTCGTGGCCGGGTCGCCCACGATGAAGTCGATGGACGCGTAAGGCCCCCAGGTCCCGTCGAAGTCGAAGGCGTGGACGTTCAGGACGTGGAGCCCGGGGGCGATCCCTTGCGTGAACGCGAAGAACGTCCCGATCCAGCGGAGGCCCTCCGTCGTGCTGTCGAAGGCACCGTCCGCCGGTCGTATCCGGAAGAAGCTCTCCCCGCTCGGGCCCGGCGCGTCGATCCAGAACTCCGCCAACACTATGGGGGAACTCAAGTCCGTCGCAACGCCGGTCACCCGGACGAGGTCCGGCACGACGGGGTTCGGGTCAATGGTGATCGCCTCGACCGTCGGCCCCGTCGCGTCCCACGGCCCCACGCCCGTCTCCGCCGCGGCCAAGGGGAGGATCGCGAGGGCTAGCAACGAGAGGGCCAAGAATGCGGGAGGCGCGAGCCCGCGACCCATGCCCGTGCCATGCCCCCTCATCCCCTTTACCTCAGTGGTTCAATCTTCGAACCGGTGGTAGACATGGGGGGGTGGGCGGAAAAGCGTAATGCCTAGGCGTCCGCCTTCCGGATGGCGGCTTCGAGGACGTCCAGACCCTTGTCCAGGAGGTCGCCGGGGATGTTCAGGGCAGGGATGAATCGGATCGTGGAGACCCCCGCAGGGAGGAGGACGAGCCCTCGCTTGAGGGCGTCCCGCACAATCCGGTCCCTCGCGTCCGGGGCCGGCATCCGCGTCTTCGCGTCCTTGATGAACTCGGTGGCCTGCATCAGGCCGATCCCACGATTGTCGCCCATGATCGCGTACCGTTCCTTCATCTCGTCCAGCCGCGCGCGCATGCGCGCCCCGAGACGCGTCGCATTCTCCAGGAGACGTTCCCCTTCGATCACGTCGAGGGTCGCCAGGGCCGACGCGCACGCGACGGGATTCCCGCCGAACGTGTTCGAGTGTGCGCCCTTCTCGCCGAAGTCGAGGCGCTCGTCGAAGATCGTCGCGCCGATCGGGATGCCGGAACCCAAGGCCTTCGCCATCGCGAGGATGTCCGGCCTCGCGCGCGTGTGTTCGACGGCGAACATCTTCCCCGTGCGGCCCATGCCCGACTGAACCTCGTCCGCCGCCAGGAGCGCGCCGTGGTCGTGCGCGATCTTCTCGATCCGTTCGACCCAGCCTTTCGGGGGCACCACGTACCCGCCCTCGCCTTGGATCGGCTCGAAGAAGATCGCCGCCAGATCGTCCGGAGGCAGCACCGTTTTCATGTACTGGTCCTCGATGACGTTCGCACAGTACAGGTCGCACTCCGGGTACGTGAGCTGGTACGGGCACCGGTAGCAGTACGCGAAGGGCACATGCACGGTCCCGGGCATGGTAGGGAAGAACCTCGCTCGCTGCACAGCCTTGCTCGCGGTCAGGGAAAGGGAGCCCATCGTGCGACCGTGGAACGCGTTCAGGAACGCGAGGAACATCGGGCGCTCGGTCGACCACCGCGCGACCTTGATCGCGGCCTCGATCGCCTCCGTGCCGCTGTTCGAGAAGAACACCTTCTTCTGGGCGTTGCCTGGGGCCAACCCTGCAAGGCGTTCCGCGAGCTTCGTCTGCACGTCGTAGTAGAAGTCCGTGCCCGCGAAGTGCGTGAACCGCTCCGTCTGTTCGCGGATCGCCTCCGTGACCGCGGGGTGCGCGTGGCCAACGTTCGTCACGCTGACGCCGCACGTGAAGTCGATGTACACGTTCCCGTCGACGTCCGTGACCGTCGACCCCGACGCGTGATCGACGACGAGCGGGCTCGTCTTCGTCGACGTCGCGATCCACTTCTCGTCGCGCGCGAGGACCTTCCGGGCGCGAGGCCCGGGCGGAGGCACCTTGATGCTCGGGACGGTCACGACACCACCGACCTTCCTACGGCTCGCCGCTACAAGACGTTACGCTCGCACGCGAACCGTGGCGCTCTAGCCGCCGCCGATCCGGAACATCCCGGTGCCGCACACGGGGCACTTGCCCTTGAGTGCAGGCTTCCCGTTCTTCAACGTGACCTTCTTCGCGTCCTTGATATCTCGCTTCGTTCGGCACTTCACGCAGTATCCTTTGATCGCTTTGGCGGCAGGTTTTGCGGCAGGCATGGGGGTATCCTCGGCGGCGGCACGGGAAAGCCCCCTCATAAGCGTGTTGGCCTGAGGCGCGAGAAACGATAAGCGGCGCGCGACGGAAACCTTTATAGAGGTCCCCTGATACGGACGCCCCCCGGTCGTGCCCATGTCCATGTCCGTCACAAGGTTCGAGCGCGCCCGCCTCATCGGCGCGCGCGCGTTGCAGGTCTCCATGGGCGCGCCTCCGCTCGTCGCCATCAACGCCACGGATCCCATCGAGATTGCACTCGCGGAGTACGAGAGCGGGCTCATCCCGATGAGGTCCACCCGGGTCCGGAATGCCCGCCATTGAGGCTCTCCGCATCCGGAAGATCCTGGACAGCCGTGGGGATGCAACCGTCGAGGTCGACGTCCGCGCGGGCGTCGTCGGTCGTGCCGCCGCTCCTTCCGGGGCGAGCCGCGGGACGCACGAGGCGCTCCCTTGGCCCAAGGGGGGCGTCGACGAGGCCATCGTGCTCTTCCGCAAGGAGATCGCCGCCAAACTGAAAGGCGTCGATGCTGCCGAGCAGTCCGAAGTCGATGGCATCCTTCGCGCGCTGGACGGGACGGGGAACTTCGCGCGCCTTGGCGGCAACGTCGCGGTCGCGACGAGCTTGGCGGTGGCGAAGGCCGCGTCAGCGGCGGCGCGCAAGCCCTTGTTCGCGTACCTTGGCGACGGGGTCACCTTCCCGTTCCCGCTCGGGAACGTGATCGGGGGCGGACGCCATGCGATCGGCGGCACGGACATCCAAGAGTTCCTGTGCCTCGCGCAGCATCCTTCCCCCTCGAAGTCAGTCTTCGCGAACGCTCGCGTCCACAAGGCGGTGGCGGCGGAACTCCAGAAGCGCCTCCCGGGCGAGGCGCTCGGCCGGGGCGACGAGGGAGCCTGGGTCGCGAGGATCTCGAACGAGGAGGCCCTGGCGGTGCTCGTGGGTGCGTGCAAGTCCATCTCGAAGGAGGTCGGCTTCCCGGTCCGGCCCGCGCTCGACATGGCCGCGTCCGAGTTCTTCCGGGGCGGGAAGTACGTGTACAACGAACGGACGCTGACGCCGGACCGCCAGGTCGACTTCGTAGCAGGCCTCGTCGAGTCGTACAAGCTCGCGAGCGTCGAGGATCCCCTGGATCAGGAGGACTTCGCCCGGTATGCGCAGCTGACGGAGATCGTCGGCGACAAGTGCCTCGTCGTCGGCGACGACCTCTTCGCGACGAACCCTGCGCGCCTTCGGCGCGGCATCGAGTCCGCCTCCGCCAACGCAATCCTTATCAAGCCGAATCAAATCGGCACCCTCACCGACATGGCGCAAACCGTCTCCCTCGCGAAGGAGGCGGGCTTCCGCACGGTGATGTCGCACCGGAGCGGCGAGACGACGGACGAGACGATCGCGCACCTCGCGGTGGCGTTCGGCTCGTACGCGATCAAGTGCGGCGCGGTCGGGGGCGAGCGGATCGCGAAGCTCAACGAGCTCATCCGCATCGAGGAACATCTCGGAGGATAGACGTGGTCGAGACAGAGCAGCAAAGCGCGGAAGACCTCCTCGTCACGGAGGACACGTATCTGACGAGCGGCGTCCACATCGGGACGCAGCAGAAGAGCGCGAGCATGAAGCCGTTCATCTACAAGGTCCGGACGGACGGGCTGTACGTGCTCGACATCAAGCAGACGGACACGCGGATTCGGATCGCCGCCAAGTTCCTCGCGCGTTTCACGCCGAGCACGATCCTCGTCGTCGCCCAGCGGCAGTACGGGCAGAAGCCGGCACGGGTGTTCGCGCAGGCACTCGGCGCGCAGGTGTTCGCAGGCCGTTTCATCCCGGGCACCCTCACGAACCCGGAGCTGATGGCGTTCACGGAGCCCTCCGTCCTTGTCGCGACGGACCCTGCCCCGACCGTCGACGGCCAGGCGCTCAAGGAGGCCGTGAACATCGGCGTCCCGATTGTGGGCCTGTGCGACACGAACAACGAGACGCGGTTCGTGGACGTCATCATCCCCACGAACAACAAAGGCCGCCGCGCGCTCGCGACGGTGTTCTGGCTCCTCACGCGGGAGACGCTCAAGGCGCGCGGCCAGATCCAGAACGACGCGGACTTTACGCCGACGGTAGAGGACTACGAGGCGCAGCTGTAGCCGTCTCACCGGACGACTCCTCGCCACACTGGACGCACCTTTATCCCGCAGGGCAGCCCTTCCGGAGCCGAGGGCCGCCCATGGTTCGCTATCCGGCGGTTGCGGGCGCGTTCTATGCCGGCGGCAAGGATGCACTCCTTAGGCAGATCGCCGGGGCGTACGGCCATTCGCTCGGACCCGGGGGCGTACCGGTCTTGTCGAAAGGGCCTCGGCGGATCAAGGGTCTCGTCGTCCCCCACGCGGGATACGCGTACTCGGGGCCGATCGCCGCGCACTCGTACGCCGCCCTAGCGCAGGACGGATGGCCCGAACACATCGTTATCTTGGGCCCGAACCACCACGGCATCGGCGCGCCACTGGCCGTGTGCCCCGAGGACCACTTGACGCCATTCGGGACCGTGACGTACGACGCTCCCCTCGGCAAAGACATCGTCGGGGGCTTGATCGAATCGGATGCGGCCGCGCATCGCGAGGAGCACAGCATCGAGGTCCAGCTCCCGTTCCTCCAGCACCTCCGGCCTGAGGTGTCGTTCGTGCCGCTCGCGATGATCTTCCAGGAGTGGGAGGTCGCGAAGGACGTCGGGACCACGGTCGCCAAGGCGCTCAAAGGAAAGGACGCGATCATCATAGCCTCCTCCGACTTCACGCACGTCGGGGCGAACTACGGCCAGATGCCCCCGCGAGGCACGACCGTCGCGGAATTCGCGCGCGGCCAGGACGCAAAGGCCCTTGAGGCGATCCTAAGGCTCGACGCAAAAGGCCTGCACGAGACTGTTCGCGACCACGAGATCACGATGTGCGGCCATGGGCCGGTGATCGCCATGCTCACCGCCGCCAAACAGCTCGGGGCCACGGAGGCGAAGCTGCTGAAATACGCGAACTCCGCCGAGATCACCCGGGACACGAACCTGGCGGTCGGCTATGGGGCTCTCGTTATCACGTAGCGCGCTTCCGTGGTGCCGCCGAAGTCTCCGCGTCAATCCACTCCGTATACGCCGCCAAACCCTCGGACATGTCGTAGGACACGACGCACGGGACCTCGTACGTGTGGACCTTCTTCGCCGCGGCGATCGCCTTCCTGACCGCGGCCCGTCGTGTCTTGCAGATCGCGACCGCCTCGGTCTCGTCGAGGACCTTGCCCTTCCAGCGGTAGAGGGACCGCACCGGGAAGACGTTCGCGCACGCGATTAGCCTCCGGTCGAGCAGGTGGCGGGCGATCCGCGCGGCGTCGTTCACGTCTTTGGCAGTGAAGTACAGCATGGCGTGCATGGCGGCGACAACGTCCCGCGGGTCTAAATGATTCTCACGCGGGATTCGGAGGACAATGCGTTCATATGGGACTCCACCCACACAGGAATGTCTGTGCCGATTGTAACACAGACGGAAGTGCGCGCCGCGCTGAAGGCCACCGTGGGGGGCAGCATGTCGGAGTCCCAGCTCGACGCGATGGCGGAGTACGTCCTCAGCTTCTTCGGATATGAGACGGAGGTCATCGACAACCGCCTCGACGTCGACGACCGCGACGTCTTCTACATGCTCGAGGAGGCCGGCCTCGTGACGACGCGGCAAGAAGAGGTGTTCATCAGGAAAGGCAAGCTGTGGCGGATCCACTATTGGGTGCTCCGCACGCTGAAGATCAAACAGATCGCACACAACGGAAAGCCGGAGACGGTCCGCGAGGCGTTCGTGTACGACGATGTGCCGCAGGAAGTGTGGTCCTCCCGGCAAGTCGCTCCGAATGGTTGAAATAGGGCAGCGCGGGTGAAGCGGTCGTCCGATGGCGTACGAGGACGTCCTTCTCTTCCTGGGTTTCATCCTCGGTTGGCTTCTCCTGCTTTGGATCCTGAAGCGGGCCGGCAAGATCGAGTCCCTCGAGGAGGCCGCGGGGCCCGAGAAAGCTCCGGAGGTCGGGCCGGGAAGCCGCGAGGAGCCGCGCGGGACTGGCTTCGCCCTCATGGGCCCCTTCCTCATGTGGAAGACGCGCCGGGGGAGGCAGCTCATCGACCGCATCGCCCAGCGCCGCCGGTTCTGGCGGTTCTTCGGGGACCTGTCGATCGCGGTCGTGTTCTCTGCGATGGTGCTCGTCACGGGCCTCTTCGTGTGGCTCGCGACCCTCGTCGGGAACGTGCCCCCAGGTCGGGAGCCCGCGCCCCTGCAGCTGCTCGGCCTTCCGGGCCTCAATCCCCTGATCCCCCTGTGGTACGGCATCTTGGGGCTCGCGGTCGC
>CAYNEM010000016.1:0-60467 GCA_964396265.1 uncultured Methanomassiliicoccales archaeon | reverse complement strand
AACCGGAGTCTAGAGGTCCCGAACCTCCAAGGATGGACCAAACTACCCCACGGACCCTCGCTTCTCGCATGAGGCTCGCGGATAAAAAGGTCGCGCCGCTGAAAGCGGAAATAGGCCGCCCGCGATGACCCGCGCATGCAGCCGGCGCCGCCCCGGAGGAAGCTCGATCCGGCCCTCTGGGTCGGCGGCATGCCGAACGGCCTAGGCGAGGTGAAGCCTCATCACTATCTGGAGATCCTGCGGACCGCCTGGGAGAACAAGGCGCATCCACGCTACGCGTGGCGCATCCTCGCGGACGGGGTGTGCGACGGGTGCGCGCTCGGCACGACGGGGCTGCGGGATTTTACCATGAAGGGCGTGCACCTGTGCACGGTCCGGCTCAACCTCCTGAAGCTCAACACGATGGGGGCGCTCGATCCCTGCCTCCTCGCGGACGTCGAGCCCCTCCGCCGCCAGTCCTCGCGCGCGCTCCGTAATCTTGGCCGCCTCCCCTATCCGATGATCCGCCGAAATGGCGAACGCGGATTCCGGCGGATCGCATGGAGCGACGCCCTCGACACGATCGCCGCCAAGATGCGCGCGGTCCCTCCGGATCGCCTCGCGTTCTACGTGACCTCGCGCGGCGTCACGAACGAGACGTACTACGTCGCGCAGAAGGTCGCGCGACTCCTCGGGACGAACAACGTCGACAATTCCTCCCGCGTGTGCCACGCCCCGAGCACCACCGGCCTCAAGAAGACGATCGGCGTCGGCGCCAGCACCTGTTCGTACACCGATTGGATCGGCGCCGACCTTCTCGTGTTCTTCGGCTCCGACGTACCGAACAACCAGCCGGTGACGACGAAGTACCTTTACTACGCGAAGCGCGCGGGGACCCGCGTCCTCGTCGTGAACCCGTTCCGCGAGCCCGGGTTGGAGCGGTACTGGGTCCCGAGCGTCCTCGAGTCCGCCGTGTTCGGAACGAAGATCGCGGACCGGTTCTACCTCGTCCACACGGGAGGCGACATCGCGTTCATCAATGGAGTGCTCAAGCATTTGATCGAGCGGGGCGGGATCGACGAGGCGTTCGTCCGCGATCACACGACCGGGTTCGAAGCCCTACGGGGCTCCCTGGCGGCGCAGTCCTGGGAGACACTCGAAAAGTACTCGGGGCTGAGCCGCGAGGAAATGCTCGACTTCGCGCGGAGATATGAGGAAGCTCGCACGGCGGTGTTCGTGTGGTCCATGGGCATCACGCAGCACCGGTTCGGCGTCGACAACGTCGAAGCGATCGCGAACCTCGCGCTCGCGCGGGGCATGGTCGGACGTGAGAAGTGCGGCCTGATGCCGATTCGCGGCCACAGCGGCGTGCAGGGAGGCGCGGAGGTCGGGTGCGTGCCCGACAAGTTCCCGGGCGGCGACGACATGGACGACGCGAACACGGCCCGGCTCGAGCGTGCGTGGGGGTTCCGTCCCCCGACGACCCACGGCCTCAACTCGGTTGAGATGATCCAGGCGGCCCACGAGGGGCGAATCGACGTGCTGTACTCGATTGGCGGGAACTTCCTCGAGACGCTCCCGGAGCCCGACTTCGTCCAAGAGGCCCTCGCCCGCGTCCCGCTCCGCGTCCACCAGGACATCGTCGTCACCCGCCAGATGCTCGTCGACCCCGCGGAGACGGTCGTCCTCCTTCCCGCCGCGACGAGGTACGAGCAGAAGGGCGGCGGCACGGAGACGTCCACGGAGCGGCGGATCTACTTCAGCCCGGAAATCCCGGGCCCGCGGATCGGCGAGGCGCGAACGGAATGGGAGATCCTCGTGGACCTCGCCGCGCGTGTTCGCCCTGACCGTGAGGCCCTCATCCGCATGGACGACGCCGCCAAGATCCGCGAGGAGATCGCGCTCACGGTCCCCTTTTACGACGGGATCCAGCATCTCATGAAGAAGGGGGACGCGGTGCAGTGGGGAGGCCCTCTCCTGTGCGCCGGCGGCGTTTTCCCCACGCCCGACGGACGCGCGCGGTTCACTCCCCTGCGGCCCCCGGAGCTCGACCTTCCGGACGGGACTTTCCTCCTGAGCACGCGGCGCGGCAAGCAGTTCAACAGCATGGTGCATCGGGACCGCGACCCGATGATCGACGCGCGACGGGAGGACGTACTCATGAGCGCCGAGGACGTGGCCGCCCTCGGATTGAGGGAGGGAGATCCCGTGACGGTCCAGTCCGAGGTGGGCTCGTTCCACGGTCGTTGCAAGGTCGTCGCGATCAAGCCGCGCAATGTGCAGATGTATTGGCCGGAGGCGAACGCGGTCATCCGGCGGGGCGTGGTGGACCCGCAGTGCGGCATGCCGGACTACAATGCCGACGTGCGCATCGCGACGGGGGGCGGCGCGTGAACAGACCTTCGACCACGCCCGCGAAGGTACGAAGGGTGCGCGAGGGGCGCGCGGAGGAGGCGGACGACGTCCTCGCGATCGAGGAGCCGCTCGAAATCCGCGTCGTGGAGTCGCGCGAGGGACACGAGCATTCGCACAGCCTGGCGGTGACGATGCGAACGCCGGGGGACGACTTCGCGCTCGCCGCCGGCTTCCTGTTTGCCGAGGGCGTCGTGCGCCGTCGCGACGACTTCTGGCGGATTGAGTACTGCGTCGACCCGGGGCAGAAACAGGAGTTCAACGTCGTGAGCGTCTTCCTCCAGGAGAAGGTGCCCCTCGACTTGTCGCGCACGCTGCGCTCCTTCTTCACGAGCTCGTCGTGCGGCGTTTGCGGGAAGGCGACCCTCGACGCGGTCAAGGTACGAGAGCCGCCAACGCTTCCGAAGGACCGCCCGCGCATCGCCGCCAAAACGCTCACCTCGTGGCCCGACGCCCTGCGCGAGAAGCAGAGCGTGTTCGACCGCACGGGGGGCCTCCATGCGGCCGCGCTGTTCCGTGAAGACGGCACGGCCGTCGCGCTCAAGGAGGACGTCGGCCGCCATAACGCGGTCGACAAGCTCGTCGGGGAGCGGTTCCTCGAGGGCGAGGTCCCTCTCTATGACCATGCGATGCTCGTCAGCGGTCGCGCGAGCTTCGAGATCCTGCAGAAGGCTCTCATGGCGGGAATCCCGTTCGTGGCGGCGGTGGGGGCGCCATCTAGTCTGGCGGTGGACACCGCCAAAGAGTTCGGGATGACGCTCGTCGGGTTCCTCCGGGGGACGTCCTTCAACGTGTACGCGGGCCCTGAGCGAATCGCGTGGCCATCCGGCGCGCGCGTGCCAGGTCCGCGGGCGAGTTCACGTTCGTGAAGGAGACGAGCTGAGGATCCGTGGAGCGCAAACGGGTGATGTCCACGTAGCGCACGTCGCCGAGCCGATCGACCATCGAGTGGTTCGACCTGTCCCCCGCTTCGAGGGCTGCCCTTGCCGCGAGGAGCAGGGGTCGTCTGGCGTACACGGCCACGAGCGGCTCGATCATCCCGCTCGGCCATCGGGGGATCGCGGCATCCCGGTCTTTGGCCGCGGAGAATAGACGACGCAAGAGGGCAGGCCTCACGAACGGGAGATCGCAGGGGAGCGCCGCCACGTAGTCGGGCCGCGCCATCGCGGCGCCCGCAACGAGCCCGACGAGCGGAGACTGAATACGGCTCCCGTCACGGGCCACGAGGACGAAGGGGAGAGACCTTTCGATCCTCGCCGCCAACTCCCCTCGAGCCACGACGACGACCTCGTCCGCGACTTCGCGCGCTGCGGCTACCACGCGAACGATCATCGGGACGCCGCCGATTTCGACGAACGCCTTCGGACGGCCGAGCCGCCGCGACGGCCCCCCCGCCAACACGATCGCGCCCCGCACGTTTGCCTCCGGTCAATCATGGCCAGAATCTGGGGAACCCTTAAGACCGTTGCCCCCATGAAAACGACGTGCGGGCCCTGATGGCGGTGGTGATCCTCGTCCTCGCGCTCCCCATCGTCTCCGCGGACCACGTGGACCTCGAGGAACTGTACCCGATCGCGCCCTGGGACGCGCTCGACTCGATCGTCCAGCCGAGGTTCGACGACGAACCTTACGTGTACGCGTGGGACGAGGTCGTCGGCGTCACGATCGGCAACGAGTCGCGGACGTATCCGCTCAAGCTCATGCACTGGCACGAGGTCGTGAACGACGTCGTCGGCGGCGTCCCGATCGTCGTCTCCCTCTGCCCATTGTGCGGCACTGGGCTCGTGTTCGAGCGGACGTACGACGGACGCGTGCTCACGTTCGGCAGCTCCGGCCTCCTCCTGTCGAACAACAAGGTGATGTTCGACCGGGAGACCGGGAGCCTGTGGCCGCAGATCCTCGGCGTCGCAATCAACGGCACGTATCACGGAACGAGGCTGAAGACCGTCGACTTCGCGCGCCTGCCCTACCAGGAGTGGGCGGCCCTCCGCCCCGAGGCGTCGACGGTCGCGCGCCCGTGGGGTCCCGTCCTCTGCCCGAATCCGTGCCTCGTCCCCTTCGGATTCACGAGCTACGACAGCAGCCCATACGACAACAGCACGTCCCTGTACTCCGAGACCAACGCGACGTACGAGCCGATCCGTTACCCGGACCTTCGGTTCCACCCGAAGACGTACGTCGTCGGCCTCGCGCGCGGCGGCGATGCGCTCGCAGTCCCGCTGCCTGCCCTCGACCGGCTCCGGGTCGTGCCCGTGACCGTCGGCGGCGAATCCCTCGTCGTCACCTTGTGGAGGCCCCCGGCAGGCGGGCGCGTCCCTGGAAGTGCAAACGTGTTCCTCCTGGAGGATCGGACGTTCACCGTGGACTCCGCGACCAACGAACTCGTGGACCCGGGCGGCGAACGCTTTTCAATCCTCACGGGCGAGGGGGCGAATGGCAACCTCACGCGCGCGGAGTTCGTGTACGGCTTCTGGTTCGCGTGGCACGACCTCCACCCGGGCACACGCGTGTTCGGATACGACGAGTCGACGCCTCCGTACTACCTCGCGTTGGCGGCGATCCCGGTCGGACTTGGCGGCGTGTACCTCTGGCGACGGCGCGCGCGACGACCTGTCCCCTGAGGCGCAACGAGGTCAGAACGTTTTTATAACGGCCCTCTCCGTGCCCGCCCGATGGCGCGCATCGACGTGCTTGCCTACTCCCCGACGGAGTTCACCGAGGAGTTGGACGTGACGGTCGGGCGCGCACGCGAGCTCACGGAGAAACTCCCGGTCGTCTGGATCAACATCATCGACCCCGATGCCCGCACGCTCGAGGAGCTCGAGACCCTGTTCGGCCTCCACCCGCTCGCGCTCGAGGACTCCGCCCGGCCCGACACGCCGCCGAAGGTGGAGACATACGAGAACGTCCTTTTCGAGGTCACGCGGACGATCGTGTGGGGCGAGGAGATCGAGACGGACCAGCTGAGCATGTTCCTCGCGAAGAAGTTCCTGATCACGATCCACGACAAGATCTTCCCCCAGCTCGAGGACGTTCGCGTGAAGATCCGCCGCCAGGCGCCGCGCCTCCTCAAGAACGGGTCCGACTACCTGTTCTACACGATCCTCGACACCCTCGTCGAGTCGTACTTCCCGCACATCGACCGCCTCGAGACGATCATCCAGGACATCGAAAAGCAGATGGTCGAGGCCGGGTCCGAGGTTCGGATCGAGAGGATCCATGCAATCCGCACGGACCTCCTACTCCTCCGGAACGCCCTCCGCCCCCAGCGCGACGCGTTCATGACGCTCACGCGCCTCGAGCTTCCGTACTTCAAGAAGGAGACGCGGAACTACCTCCGGGACGTGTACGACCACATGATTCGGGCCCTCGACACACTCGACACGTACCGTGAAATCGTGACGAGCCTGATGGAAGTGCAGACCACGATCGTCTCGAACCAGATCAACCAGGTGATCAAGGTGCTCACGATCATCTTCACGGTCACCCTGCCCCTCGCAATCATCACGAGCGCGTACGGGATGAACGTCGGCTTTCCGGGAATCCACTCCGAGGCTGCCTTCTACTCCGCCCTCGTCCTCATGGCCGGGACGACCGCGTCGATCATCTGGTACATGAGGACCCGGGCGTGGCTCTAGCGCCTTACGATGTTAGCGAGCGCCAGGGCTTTGCGGGGATGCCATGAACCGATTAATTCGCAGAACGCCCGATGGCTTTGCCGCCTCACGTAGAACCGCCAGTAGTCTGGATCGGCACCTATGCTTGGATTGTGCATCCGGCCGCACCGAATCCTCAGCGAGACGAGAATGCCCCGTAGGTGCAACAGGTCCTCCTTGTCTTTCTGGGCGAAGTACAGGTAGGGTTCGGCCTGAGGGCGCGAGGGTACGCCGCCCTCGGCGTCGAAATAGCCCCGAACATAGTCGATTCGGTCGTCTCGAGTGACCAACCGCGCTCGATCAAGGAAGCTTCTCGAGAACTCCACGACGAAAACATTCCGATCGTGGCCCTCGCGGTATGTCCATGCCCGTGCTCCCATGGAAACGATGAGATTGCGCAAGAACAATACGTACGACTCTTCTTTTTGGCTGATCCGCATCGTTCGAAGGCGGACCGTTCCGTCGTGCATCGCGCCTAGGAGATATGCTCGACTCACAGACGCTTGAGAGCACTCGAGAGTTTACAGCCATCGCGGGGGAGGACGAAAGTGCTCACGCTCGCCCTTCCAACATAAAGAATTTGGTGGAGGGCCCAACGCTCGATCGACGGAATCCCGCTTCCTTGCCAAGGTAGACCTGCTTCATAGGCTCCCGTTGCGGGAGCCGCAGATCCTTCCAAGTTCCTTTTTACCGTAGGACTTAGGAGGTGATCCATCTGCAGGTTCCCCTACAGATACCTTGTTCACGTTCTCCCCATGTCGCCATGGGGCGTGGACTGTATCATCATCCTGCTTTCGCAGGAGCCCGGCGTGCAGTCTCTGAGGGTTCCGGCCTTGCGGCCGGCCTTCCCTGCGGATTGTCCGCACCTCGGGATTTTTACCGCCAGATAAGGCGGTACCCGAGGATACTCGGAGTTCCCCGCATATAGCCAGGTTTGTTCCGGGACCTTACGGTCCTGGAGTCGCAACACGCACTTTACGACTTAGCCCTCCTTGCTGAACCTCAGTTCGAGCGCGACAAAGATCGCAACCTCACTGGAGCCCAACTCGGGTGGCTTGACGGGCGGTGTGTGCAAGGAGCAGGGGCTTATTCACCGCGTGATGTTGACACGCGATTACTACGGAATCCATCTTCGTGAGGGCGGGTTACAGCCCTCAGTCTGAACTGCGAACGGGTTTCGGGATTGCCTCCCTCTCTCGAGGTCGGAACCCATTGTCCCGTCCTTTGTAGCGCGCGTGTAGCCCGGGGGATTCGGGGCATACGGACCTACCGTTGACCTCTCCTTCCTCTAGCTTAGCGCTAGCGGTCCCCATAAAGTGCCGCCCTCCCGAAGGAAGACGTAGCAACTATGGGCAAGGGTCTCGTTCGTTATCTGACTTGACAGAACGCCCTACGGTACGAACTGACGACGGCCATGCACCACCTCTCCCAGAATCAGGCAAGGTCATCAACCTGGCCTTCATGCGAGGGTCGCCCCCGGTGAGTTTTCCGGCGTTGAATCCAATTGAACCGCACGCTCCTCCCGTTGCGGTGCTCCCCCGCCAATCCCTTTAAGTTTCAGTCTTGCGACCGTACTCCCCAAGCAGCAGGCTTAACACCTTCGCTCCGGCACCGGGCGCCCCCGTAGGACCCCCGACACCAAGCCTGCAGCGTTTACACCCAGGACTACCGGGGTATCTAATCCCGTTTGCGCCCCTGGGCTTCGTCCCTGACCGTCGGATCCGTTCTAGTCAGACGCCTTCGCCACTGGTGGTCCTCCGAGGATTACAGGATTTTACCCCTACCCCCGGAGTACCTCTGACCTCTCCCGGTCCCGAGCTCGGCAGTCTCCCCGGAATTCGGATCGTTGAGCGACCCGATTTACCCAGGAATTTACCGAGCCGGCTACGGACGTTTTAGGCTCAATAATAATGAACACCACTCGGGCCGCGGGTATTACCGCGGCGGCTGGCACCCGTCTTACCCGGCCCTTACTCCTCCGGCTTTTTAGGCCGAAGAACAGCGCACGTAAAACGTGCGCACTGGGAGTTCCCCCGTCGTGGTTTCCCACATTGCGGAGTTTTCGCCACTGCTGCGCCCCGTAGGGCCTGGACTCGTGTCTCAGAGTCCATCTCCGGGCGACTACTCCCATAGCCCGTACCCGTCGAAGCCTAGGGGGTCTGTTAAACCCCCTACAAGCTGATAGGCCGCAGACCCATCCTCGGGCGCCGGAGCTTTGAGCCCGGAAGCATTCCAGCATCCCGGACCTATGGGGTATTATTCTCAGTTTCCCGAGATTATCCCCCACCCGAGGGCAGATTGTCCGCGTGTTACTGAGCCGTCCGCCGAGGTCTTGCACCTCTCGACTCGCATGTGTTAAGCGAACTCCCATAGCGGTGCCCGCCGGCAGGGTCAACCGGAGTTGAACCGTTGCCGACACGTCTCGCTTCTCATCTTCCTTAAAGGAAGGCGAGGTTGCTAAGGATTCCGTTGATCGAGCGTCGGGTTCAAGAGAGCACGCGCGTAGAACGCGCGGGTATCTCAAACCTCCACCAGTGTAGGCGACCTCAGAAAGGGACCCGTTCACGAATCGCGGGCCTCGCCGGAGACCGCCCCACAGCTCCGCCCTTCAGCGCGCGATGCGCGCCTTTTTGGCGGAACACCATCAGATAGAGGGCATCTCTATTTAGCCCTTTCGAAAAGACTCCTAGGCGGCCGGAAACGATTAACCGCGCGCCCCAGATGCTGCCGCAATGCGCCTCCCGAGCCGCGAAGAGCTCCTCCGCCTCGGACGGTTCGTCCTCCTGACCGAAGGGATCGCCCTCACGGTGGCGGCAGTGCTGGGCGCGTTCCTCTCCGCGGCCACCCGGACGCGGTTCCTCGATTCATACCTGCTTGTCGTGTTCCTCATCTTCCTGCTCTTCCTCGCGATGGGGATGCTTTCCGGCCCAGGATTGTTCCTTTCGCGACCAAAGTTCGCACCCGTGGGTCCCGAGGCCCCCGGACGTTGGCGGGAGTGGCTCTCCGCCCCGCAGATCGGCGGCGATCGAGAGTTCTTCGACCTCGTCCTCTACGTGGGCCTGGGGTTCCTCCTGCTGGCCATCGCGACCGGCATCGGCGCCGTGCTGGGCCCCTAGTGAGGAACGATCTCGAAGCCCTCGGACTCGACGATGAGGGGAAAGTAGTCCCGGCTGTGGTGCGTCTCCCGCATCTTCACGATCCCGAGGTAGAGGTTCGAGCCCCCGTCGCGACGATCCACCTTGAGGTGGAGTACGCCGTCCGCAAGGAAGTCCTCGACCTCGTACCGCGCAAAGATCTCCTTCGTGGGGTCGTACATCTCCGAGATGAGGAAGATCGTCACGCCGAGCGAGCGGAGGCCCTCGAAGAAGTGGAACAGCTCCCGCCGCGGGTTCTGGAACTCGTGGAGGGAGTACAGCGCGGACATGGAGTCGATGGCGATGATCTCGCATTGATACTGACTCTTGAACGACGCCGCCTGGCTCACGATCGCTTCGAGCCAGTTCGTGTCCCCGGTCGGCCCTTTGTCCCCGAACGTCCGGCGGAGGGCGGCCACGTCCACGATCGTCATGCGGTCCGTGGCCTCGGGGTTGAGGCCGATGTGCGTGAGGTGGCGCGTGAATGAGCCGCGGCTCTGCTCGAGCGTGAAGTACACGCCGCGGCGGCCTTCCTTGATGGCCTGCATGTGCATCATGAAGTACGTGAGAGACGATTTCATCGATCCCGGTCGACCGCAGACGAGGACGATGGAGCCCTTCGGGATGCCTCCCTCCATCTGCTCGTCGAAGTTGTACACGTGCGAACGGATGCGCTCCACGGTGGTCACGGGTTCGACGCTCTGCATCGCCACCTCAGGCCACCTCGCTCACGATTGCGACCAGGCCCTGGTACACGCGGTCGGCGATCGAGGGACCGGCGATCTGCCTGCACATCGTCTTGATCGCCTCGATGAGGCGGAGGTACTCGGCGCGGTCCATGGAAGCCCCGATCCCGAGCTTCGCCTTCTGCTGCTCCAAGGCGGATGCCGCGAAGTCCCCGAACAGGGGGCGCAGGGACGCGACCATCCGGGTCTCGATGTCAAGTGCCATCACTTGCCTCCGTGGATCATGTGCTCCGCGTACCGTGGCGCGGCCCGGCGGAACTCCCGCAGGAGCGCCTGGCGGATCTCTTCGACCCGGGCGGCCGGGGCGAACGTGCGCAAGACCGCGACGAGGCGGTCGATGAACGTCCGTGCGAGCTGGGGCGTGAGGGAGTCGGGGGTCACGTTCAGGTCCGTCATTTGCTTCCTGATCACGAACGACATGATCGGGGCGACCGGGCCCAGGTGCTCCTCGACCCGCTGCATGAACGCCGGACCGTCGATAGGACTCGCCTCCGCCGATGGGGTCTCCAAGTCGGACGGACTCGGCCGCGCGGGTCATTTCACTTGCGGTTTGATTATCAGTCTTCATACCGAGGGGCGCGCGTCGCGTTCTGGCGGTGGTTTCCGCGGTCGAGCGAGGGCGACGGCCGCCATGCACAACCCTGCGAGGGCGAACCCGTGGGTCGGAGCGACCCCGAGGCCCAAGAGGAGGAAGAACCCGGCGAGGGAAGCCGCCCGTCCGCTGTTAAGGAGGAACTCTCGCGTGACGAGCGCGTCCCCGGGCCTCGAAGGAATGCGCTCCACCGCCATCGTCAGGAGGAAGAGGGGGGCAATCGGCGAGGTGAGGGAGACGAGGCTGTTCCCGAGCGCGAGCGTGGAATACGACGACGCCACGACCACGAGCAGAGTCGCGGCCGCGGTCGCCCCCGCGCCCACCAGGAGGAACGTGCGCCGATCGCGCAGTCGGTCCGAGGCGACGCCCATGAAGACGGTAACGGTCCCACCGGCGAGCGCGAAGAGGGAGAAGAGACCCCCGATGCCGAGTTCGTCCCTGGTGAACCCGTACGCGAGGAGAGGAACAACGCCGAAGGCAAGGCCCTCGAAGCCGCCCTCCGCTAAGAGGGCCGCGGAGGTACGACGACCGAGGCGGGGCAGATCGAACGCGACGACGAGGGGTTCCCGACCGACGCCCAGGCGGGCGATGAGGAAGACACCTACGGTGAGGACAATGGCGGCAAAGGAGAAGACGGCGGGGTAACCGGAATCCCCGGCCCCAGTAATGATCGTCCCGCCCAAGGTCGGCGCCACGATTGCGACCGCGGTGTAAGCGAAGATGAATCCCCCGATCCTACCCGCGCGGTCGTGCGTCCGCGTCGTCGCCACGATCAACTTATTGAACGGAACGAAGAACAGAGGGATGTACAAGCCCCATGCAATCCCGACATAGACGAGGAGGGGCCAGCCATGGGCCACCAGGAAGGTGACGTACGAGCTCGCAAGGATGGCCAGCCCGAGCATCATGAGGAACGCAATGCGACGGGGGCGGATTCGGACAAGAGCTACGCACGTGAGGGACGCGACCGCGAACGTGAGGAGGCTGAACAGGACCGAGTCGCGGATTGCGAACCCCTCCTCCTTCAGGAGATAGATAATCGTGAAGACGGCCGCAGTCGCGTTCGCAAGAGCAAGGACGGACTGAATTCCTATGAGGTGGCGGTACGCCCGGTCCATCGGAATGCCGCCCACGGGGCGCGCCTATTTATCGGTTCCCGGCTCGCCGGAGTCCGTCGCCCTCGTTCTTCGCAGCAGGAGGATACCGAGGGTTCCCGCCAGGAGAATCCCGACATCCACTGCCAATCCCGTCGTGTATGGAGGGATCGCGAACGCTCGCCACGCGAGCGACGCAACTCCCGTGGCCGCCTCCAAGATCGCGAACACAACTCCGACCTGGAATCGCCGACTCCGAAGGTAGCCCTCCGCCGGTCGGGGGACGAGCGCGAGGACGAGGAGGAGTGCTGCGAACGCTGCCGCCAGGAAAGGCTTCAGGTTCGTGGGAACGACGATCGGTCGGGAATGAGGAGGGATGGAAAGTGTTCTGTTCTGGGGGAACTCCTGGTTTCCCAAGAGGTCCACGGCATGGAACTCGACCGTGTGATCCCCCTGCCCCTCGACGAGGAACGGGGCCGTGTAAGTCCGCCACGCTCCACTATCGACCCTGTATTCCAAGCGGTCCACGCCGGCCCCGGATCCGTCGGTCGAGTTGAGCGTGACCGTTGTTCGGTTTCCCGTGAACTCGCCGTTCGAGTACGCCGTGGTCGGGGGCGAGTCGTCAACGGTGGCGGCGAACGTGTGGCCGACCTCGGCGCCGCTAAGGTTGTCTTCGGACCAGAAGACGACGGAATGCGCACCGTCCCCCGACAGCGAGAATGGGATCGCGTATGTGCTCGTCGTCCCGCCGTCCACGCGGAAGTACGTCGTGAGACCGTCTCCGCTGAAGTCCTGAGCCGCCAACTCGAACTGCGTCGAGCCTCGAACCCACAGGCGGTCCGTCGTGACGTTCGTCCCCGTGACGCGGATCGACGTGACCGGGGGATCCCGCACGTCGACCGTGATGATGGCCTCGTTGTTCGCCTCGTCCATCTCCTGAAGGTCGTTGTCGGGGTCGATCAAGAACCGGAGGTCCTGCAGGGTTGCGGTCGATGGGGAAGTCCAAGGAACGATCACGCTGGCGTTTCCTCCGACCGACAGGGACGCCATGTTCGTCGAATAGAACGGCGTCGGGGAGGCGCCCTCGTACGCCGCGAACGGGACGTCGATACCGCCCGCGAGCTGTCCATCGTTCCGGACTTCGACGGTGAGAGAGACGGAGGCCGCGGCCGTGACCTTCGTGGGCCCGACCACGCCGCCGAGCGAATAGTCCGGCCCGGACACGGTGACAATGACGACGAATGTGTTGTTCGCCTCGAACGACTCCAGCACCTGATCGTTGCCGTCGACGGTGACGTTCAGATGGTAAGAGCCCGGAGCGGAGGGGACGGGCCATGTGGCGGTCCAAGGACCGGCGCGGGCACCTGACGGCAATGGCGACGTGACGTTCGAGGAGAACCGCCAACCGGGAATCGGCGGACCCCACAGACCTTGCGTCTCGACGACCTCGACCTCGAAGGAGTCGACGACCGTGGCGGCGCCGACGCTTGCGGCCTCGAACGTGACGTTGACCACGCCGCCGATGCGGCCCTGAGTCGGGGCGGAAACAAACCCGACGGCGGACGGATCGATGTAGGTCGCGTTCGTCTCGGCCTCGATCGCGACATTCCACGGCGAGAGGTCGGGACCCTGGACGAAGATTGTAATCGTGACGATGTTATTCGCTTCATCCGTCTCGACGACCTCGTCGTCCGGATCAACGGTGAACGTCACGCTGTGTACGCCCGGGGAGGTGGCCGTCCACGGGGCGAACGACTGCACGGAGCCGTTGGCGGCGATCCCGGGAACGACCGTGCGCGAGATCTCCCCGCCGTCCACGGAGAAGGAGACGTTGAACGGGCCCGACGTTCCGACGGTTGCGTGCACGGTGCCGTTGAACGTAACGAGCGTCCCCGCAGGAGGAGCGACATCGGAGGCGACGAGGTCTCCCGCGGCCGCATACAGGTCGGGAGGGACGAGTTGCAGCGTTGCGACGTCCCATCCGGTCGGCGCCGCGACGGGCTCGACCAGCACTCCATGAGACCCGAGGTCCGCGTTGGCGGGCGTGAAGTCGTCGACCAGTGGGGCAGAGAGCGTGAGGGACCAAGAGCCCGCGCCGTCCGCGCGTATCGGGTATGTGGCCCCGATGGCTGGGATGGAGACGAGCAGGTCCTCGTTCGGTCCGGCGGCGCCCCAGGCGAGCACGGATCCGCCCGGATCGATGCGCGACGGATTGAGGGTGATCGTACCCACCCAAGGAGGCGGTGCGACGAGCGAGAACGCCGTGAGGTTCGTCCAGAGGTGGAAGTAGTCGTTCGGCGCGCTCTGGCGGTGGACCTCCATCTTCACGACGTTCTTCGCGTCCGGGTGGAACCAACGGTCCGTCGCGTTCCCGTCCGCGGAGACCGCGTGGAGGCGTGCGGCACCGAGGAACGACCCTGCGGGCACGGTGACGTCCTCCGTCGCGTTGAACCACGCGCGGTACGATGCGTTCGCCTCCCCGGACAGGTCCTGGGTGACCGGGCCGAGCGGGGTGCCTGTGATCCGGGCGGCGCCCGTGGAGTTAGTCATCCCGTCGAACGACCATGCGTCCCCCAGCTCGAGCGGGAAGTCATAGTCCTCGATCGCCGGCGTGCCCCGCACGGTCGCGCCCGCGTCGATCGTGATGGGGAATGTGAAGATACCCACTTGGATGATGCCGGTCATGTTCGTCGTCTGGTTCACCGCCACGGACGCGAGGTTCGAACGGTCGGCCCACGACCAGCCGGACAGGGGCCCCGAGACCGAGAACAGGTTCGCACCCGCGAGGAAGACGACGCCGGTCGCGGACGCGGAGCCGGACGAGGAAGTGTTGTACACGGTGTACGTTAGGCCCCCCAGAGTCTCGGTCCGGACCTCGGCCACGGTCGTCGTGAGGTCGAGCTGCGTCGTAATCGTAGTCCCATCCGGGGCGGCGACGAGGATCGTCGTGTCGAAGGTCCATGAGTCGCCGAGGAACCACGGGTCCAGGTCGAATGGCGGCGGCGCCATGAGACGTTGCTCTGGCGGCTCGGCTTCCCCGGCGGTAGGGGATTCGGCGAGGGAGAAGAGAACCGTGGAGAGGAGAAGGACCGCCGCCAGCCGCCGCATCGTCGGATGCGATGAGGACACCGGGCTTAGGCCTTTTGCCCCAGGGATATGCATTCAGTCGCCAGGGTCCACGACGATGACGTCGCGGACGGCCCGCATGGTCTTGAACGGGAGCATGATGCGACCCCTGGCATCCTGCTTGTACAGGCGCGGCTCGATCGTCTCGGATGGCTTGATGAGCATCGACTCAAGCGTCCCTGATCGCGAGTCCGCGATGAAGTCCTCGCACGTCCCGAGGATCTCCCCCTCCTTCGACATCACGGTCTTCCCCTGCAGGTCGGCAAAGAACGACTTCACCCGTCCGTTCCCCGCTGCCGAGTAGCCGCCAATTTATATGAACCGTTCGGTGGCGCGGGGGGTCGTCCTGGGGCGTTCGGGGGCCCGGTCAGCGAGGGTGAGAATCACCCCCGGGCGGCCAGACCCGCACGTTCATCGTCCCGGACGGAAGCTTCATACGGTCTCGCGGGGTGGAGTTTCCCCACCCCCCGCGGAGGGTTCCCATGAGGGATATCGTCGTCGACCCCGGTTGTTTCCTCGGCCTCTGCGCCTCCGCGATCGAGGCCTATGACAGGGAGACGAACGGCTTCCTGCTCGGCGGCGAGGCGCGTCGCGGACGGCGCCGGCGTCGCGTGGCGGTGCTGAAGGCCGCCTACCCGATCCAAACGGAAGAGCGGAAGCGGAACTCCGTCGCCCATGGGAACTTGAAAGCGTTCGACCGCGCGCGGCGCACGGTCCACAACTTGTGGGTCGGCCTCGACCAACTCGGCGGCTATCACAGCCACACGGGGACGGACGGGGCGGCCGCACTCTCCCGCACGGACCTCGAATACATCGAGGATGAGCTGAACCACCTCGCGCGGCAAGGGGACAGGAGGCCGGACTGGCTGGAGCTCGTCGTGGCGATCCGACAACGCTCCTACGAGACCCGCCACGACGTAGCTTGGTCGTTTCGGCGGTACCCCCGGAAGCTCGGAGCGACGATAGCGATAAAGCCGAACCTCGGTTATGACGTGACGCTCGCGGGATACTGGGTGCCCGTCATTCCGAATGGTGGCGGGGTCGTGCATGTCGGGAGGCCGGAGGAAGCGCGGCTCGGCATCCCGTGGGCGGACCGGATTTGATCAACGCGACGCCGCGGGCCGGTGCCCATGGTATCATCCCGGGGGATTCTTGGTCGACGGCTAGTACGTGATAATGCGAAGACCCCTCAGACGGGAGAAGTCGCGGGTGTTGCGGGTAACGACCGGCTCGCTCCGATGCAAGGCCGTGGCGCCGATGATGACGTCCCCGGGATCGAGGGTCTCACCGCGGGTCGCCAGTTCCCCGTCCAGCCGACCTGCGTGGACGGCAATGTCCCGAGTGAAGTCGTAGGTGGCGACCCCTTTCAGCGCCCGCTCGATCCGCTCCGCCTCGGCCTCAGGGACCGACACCCGTGCGACCCCATGGTAGAGCTGCATGACCGTGATCGGGCTGATGCCCAGGGGATCGGGGCTCTCCAGAAGCGACTGGAGAAGGGCCTCCGCGCGCACGTCTCCCCGCATCAAGTCGATCAGGAAATCCGTGTCGAGGACAACCGTCTCACCTCACCCCTGCCCTTTGCCGTCGATGCCCGCACGGAGCCGCTTCCCGAAGTCCTGCTTCGCAGACCGCAGCTTCTTGGCGGTGCGGTCATCGAGGATGCCGACCAGACCCAGGAGGGCGAACTTCCCGGTCAGGCGGTCAACCACATCGCTGAAGCTCTCCCCCTCCCGCTTGAGCGCGTGAAGCCTCGTGTAGGCGCCCTCAGTCAAGTTGATCGTCTTCGTGGCCATGCTGTGTGTGTATGTGTGTGTTGGCCTTAACCTTTCCGCCGTGGTGGTCAATCGTCGCGGATGGAGGCGGGTGAGGTTGATCGAAGGCCGGTCACAAGGGCGATTCTCGCTATTCCGAAGCTAGCGGGTTTTCCGGTCGTGCGCCGCGACCTGTCGGGACAGTTCTTCCTGCACGACCTCGACGTTCCCGAGCGACTGAAGCACGATCGTGTCCTCCCCCGTGTCGAGGACGATGTCGCCGAGGTTGAACATCCGTTGGATGAGCCCCTGATCGAGTTCCACACGCTCGATCTTGTTGAACGGCATCTGGTTCGTCTTCCTCCGGATGATGCCGTCCTTCCGGATGATCCGCGAGTCCGTGACTGTATAGCGAATCGTGAGCCGACTGAACTCCGCGTAGAGGACTGCCGCCAGGCCGAGGAGACCGAGGAGCGCCCCAAGATACGACTGAAGGCGGAAGCCGCCCAGCCGCCAATCGACGATGGAACGCGTGGGGTCGAGGAACGCGATGGCGGACAGGATCCACAGGAAAACCCAAGCGACGTAGAGTTTGAGGGCGATGAGCCGAGTCGGGCGCAGGTTCAGGAGGGTGGTTTCCGCCACGACGTTGCGCATTCATGGCTCTCCGGAAAAACGTATCCCCGGCATTCCCAAGCCGCCAAACCGTTTATCTAGGGGTCGGAAGTTGGCGCGCTTGGGCGCAATGGTCGACGTCGTCGTCGAGATCTTCTTGAAGAAAGGCGTTGCGGACCCGGAGGGCGACGCGACCCTGAAGGCGTTGCGCCTCCTCGGGTTCTCGAACGTGCAGTCCGTCGGCTCCGCGAAACTGTTCCGGATTCAACTCGCAGAGCCCGACGCCGCCAAAGCGCACGCCGCCATCGAGGAGATGTGTCGGAAGCTGCTCGCGAACCCCGTGATCCACGACTACGCCATCAGCGTTCGATCATGATTCTGTGGGCTCGCGGAACCCAGAGCATTCAACTAGAGAAGAGAGATGTCCGCCGCGTGAGGGAGTACAGGGGAGAACTGCTCTATGAGGGTACAGGTACGAGAGCTCGGTTCGTCGTTCGGCTGGCCTTCGCCCTCACCGGAACGATGACGTTGGCAGCTATCCTCCTTTCCGGGCCTCCCGCAGATTGGAGCTTCGGCGCAATCCTCTTGGTAATCATCTCTGCCTCAATCTTTGCGACCGTGGCCTTCCTGGCCGCGTTGCTCTGGGGTCGGATCGTGGGTGCCTTTGCGGAGGGCATACGATTCCCCTCGCGATACGTCGGGCCGGGTCATCCATACGCGCGACGGTTTGTTCCCTACCGCGAGATCGCCTGGATTTTTGCGGATGGCGGGCGGCCGCTGTTGGGCGTAAAGGTGGGGACGACGGAGGGATTGGTGAGGCACATCTCGCAACTCGACGTGGAATTCGAATCGTTTCTCAAGGCCATTCAAGGGCGGGTGCCGATCCTCCATCAGGATCCGGAACTGCCTCGGGTGTTGGCCGCGCTCGACCAGAAACCGGTACGCTACGAGGAGCTATGGCAGCACCGAGACCTCCTAAGAACAGGCGTGGCGGTACTCGTTCTTTCCATCGCTCTCGGGGCAGTCACTTTCATCCTCTCCGCGTCAAGTTCCTACACGACGATTTTCGTGTTCGGGAGCATCGCCGGACTGGCCGTGCTTCTCGCTGTCGCGTGCGTTGCAGCAAGTTCTATACTGGGCTGGCGCGGACTGGAAGCGAACCGCTTCACAGCCATCCTTTGGCTTGACAAAGCCCGTGAGGACCAAATCCTCCCTTCATTTCACTCCGCCCTGAGCCTCTTGGCAAGAGCCGACAGATTCGTTGATCCATCCTGGCCGCTGGTCGAACGCCATCGAGTCTATTCGCTCCGGTCTCCCGGGGCCCGCCTCGAACTCGCATACACAAGCGGGGGCGAGGGCAGTCCCGCGGGATGGTACGTCCGGTTGACCGCTGCCAAGTCCGACGCTTTGAAACTCCGGAATCTCGAGCGAGGGATTGCGCGCTGGGGCGTAGAGTCGGGCCTTATCCCCGCTCACTCCGCGCGAATCCACAAAGCCTTGGGCGGGCGAGTCCGGCAACGAGACCTGCTATACGCACCGTAGTCGCAATCTCAACCGTAGCCGCCGACCTTGTGCCGTTGGTCGACCTTCCACTCGCCCATGTGGTCCGCGCGCCGCATGTCGGACTTCGCCATCTCCGCCTCGGCGGCCTTCACGAAATCCTCCATCGTGATCCTGTGGCGGCGGCCGCGACGCAGCGAGTTCCGCATCGCCTGTCGCACGACGTTAAGGAGGGAACCGCCGGAAAGCGCGTACTTCTTCGCGAGGGCGGCGAAGTCGATGTCCTTCGCGACCGGCGCCTTTGGCGGCAGGAGCCGCTCGAAGATCCTGCGGCGCATGTCCGCGTCCGGCATCCCGAACTCGACCGCGATGTCGATCCGCCGGTCGAGCGCGCGGTCCAGCACCTTCCCCATGTTCGTCGCGAGGATCACGATGCCCCCCGCGTTCTCGAGGTGGTGGAGCAGGACGTTCACGTCGCGGTTCGTCCACGGCGCCGACGTCATCCCCCGCCGGTGGAACACCGCGTCCGCCTCGTCGAAGAACAGGACCGCGTCCTTCGCCTCTGCCGCCTTGAAGACGGCCTCGATGTTCTTCTCCGTCTCCCCGACCCACATGTTCTCGAGCTGCGCGTAGTTCACGACCAGGAGGGGCTTGCCGACCTCCTTCGCCATCGCCTCCGCCGTCATGGTCTTTCCCGTCCCCGGAGGCCCGGCGAACAGGAGGGCGAGGCCCTTCTTCTTCCGGACGATCTTCTCGAGGCCCCACCGCCGGAACAGGAGGTTCTTGTGGCGGACTTCGAGGAGCGCATCGTCAATCGCCCGGCGGGTGGCGGTGGAGAGGATGACTTCGTCGAGGGCGACCTTCGGCTCGAGGAGCTGGTACAGATGGCCGCGCTCCGCCGCGGGCGGACCCTCCTCGTCGAGGTCCTCCTCGCTCTCGTACACCTCGACGCCGGCCTTCAACAGGTGGACGACGCGCTCCACGTCCTCCTTCGAGACGTGCTCGCACGCCTCCGAGATGCGGCCGCACTTCGGGCACTTGATGATCCACGTATCCCGTTCCTTGTCGCTCAAGGAATCCTCATGGGAACGACGTCCGGGTCCCTGATGGGGCCTGCTATGCGGACGGCGGTTTTAACGTTATCGCGAACGGGCGCCGTGGGCGCGCCGCGTTATCAACCCCGACATCCACCGCGACGCGTTTAAGTAGCGACCCACGAGAGCCGAAACGATTCCATGGGTGGCCGTAAAGCGCGCGGCCCCGCCCCCAGCAGCGCGGCCCTTGCCCCGAACGAGTGTCCCAACTGCGGGGGAGCTCTCGCGTTCGAGCCCACACTCCCCGAGGGCTTCTGCCCCACGTGCGGGATCTACGTCGAACTCGCCGGAAGCGTCAGGCCGGTCCCGGACGCGAAGCCCCTGCCCCCCCTGGATCCCGAGCTCATCAAGGGTGCCTTGAAGCGTGACCTCGAGCGGTTGAGCCGTTCGCACGGGCTCAGGAACTCCGGGAAGAAGAGCGAGCTCGCCGCGCGCCTTCTCCGATACCAGGAACTGAAGGACCTCGCCGCGGGCAACCAGCCGGATTCGCCGTCCGAACGGGCAATCGCCCGACGCGGACTCCTGCTGTTCCTCCTCTCGCTGGGGATCAGCCGGCATGCGGCCGAAGCCTTGGCCTCCCTGTTCGGGAGCCTTCGCACGTTCCAGGGGGCGGCGGCGGACGACATCGATCTCCTCGCCGGCGTGTCTCTGACGGAGGCCCTGCGCCTTCAAGAGGCCATCGCGCAGGGAGAAACGGTCCCCCCTCCCGAGCACCTGACGGCACCGGAGCAGGTCTCGTCGCCCGAGGAGGCATTCCCGCCCGAGAGTCCATCGGAGACCCGAGACGATGAACCGTCCCTGGCTCCTCAGCCGGAGGAGATTCCCCCCGCTCAATCCTCGGAGACCGCGGAGCTGCCGCTGGAGCCGTCCTTGGAGATCACTTCCTCGGAGTCCGTGTCCGCACCCGAACTCTTCCTCGCGTCCGAAGGGGATTCGGAGTTGGTGCTGGAAGAGACCCCCCAAGCGGTATCATCCTCGGGGGACCTGACCTCGCCGCCGGACATGACCGCCCGGCTCCGACGGGACCGTTGGATTCTCTACGGCGGGATTGCGCTCCAAGCCATCGGAGGATTCGGCCTCATCTTCGGCTCGCTGCTGCACGATGTCTTCCGCGTCCCGTGGTTCGGGCAGAACTTCGCGACGTTCGGCACGATCAACGCCGCCTTCGCCGTCGGGGGGGTGATGCTTCTCATGGCCGGACTCGGCGCGATCGGGTTCAGCCTGCGGGGAGGTGTCGTCCGATCCCCCCCGGCGGCCGAGGGATGAGATGGCGACGCCTCGGGACGCGGCCGTCGACCGACCGACCTTTCGTGAGCGTGGTCTCTCCTCGACACCGGTCGACCGGAGCGGGCCGCGGGGCGGCCCCGTCGGCGCGATCGGGAGTAAGCCGAACGACGGTCGGGTCAACGGGCTCGTGAACGGCCGCGGGGGCCGGATCAACGGGACCGGATACGTCAACGGCCTGCCTTTGCGTCGGAACCCGTTCGGCCTCGTCACCTCCCGCGATCTGCGACGCTCCGCCGTCTTCCTTGCGGCTTCCCTGGGCGTCATCGTCACGCTCGGCGCGTTCCTCGGAGCCCCCATCCCGAGTCGTTCCCCCTTCGCGATTGATGGCGACTTCTCGGAATGGACCTCGGTCGTCCAGTACCCGGACGGGCAGGACACGAGTCCGCCCCATGCGGACCTCGTGTCGTACGCGGTACATCCGACGGCGGACCGATGGTTCGTCTACGGTCGGACGCGTGCGCCCCTGTTCTCCGGCCCCGACGCGTCGAGCATCTTCGTCGTCGTCGACCAGGACGATCCCGGAGCGCCCGCCTACGCGACGCCCCTGCTCGGCGCGAACTTCCTTGCAGAACTGTACGGATGGGACGGACAACTCAAGGGCGCGATCCTCCGCGAGGCGACGGGCGCGGACCCGGACAACGCCACCGCCCTGCAGAACCTCGGCGCGATCAGTGCGGCGGTCGGCGGAAGCGAGTTCGAGCTCGAGCTCAGCGGCGCCTACATCGATCTCGCGCCGACCCGGGACGTGCGACTCGTCGTGGCCGCGAGCGCGGAAAACGCTACGGACGTCGGCGCGATCGTCGGCCGCTCCGTCGGCGCCCTCCTCGTCGAACAGAGGCCCCTCGCGACGACCCTTCTGGGCCCTACGATGCTCGTCGAAGTGCGATTCCGGGCCCTGGGGGCGGCAGTGACGGTCGCCGGGTTCGCCGTGGATCTCATCGGCGGTGGGACGGTCGCGATGCCGACGTTCCCGTTCACGATCCCCGCCGGCGGGGAACGCGTCGAGAGAATCTCCGTCGACCCCGGAACCCTGCCCGGAGGCACCTTCCTCACCGTGCACGTCGATCGAATCAGCGCAGCGACCGTCGATGCGGCCCCCGTGCGGGCAACACTGTCGGGGGACGGCGCCCGGGCGTACGTGGGATCCCTCCCGGCGGGCAAGGTCGTGGACGGCGTGTTCGCGGACTGGTCCGCACCTGCCCCGGACGCGGATGACCCGCTCCCACCCAGCGTGGACATCCTTGGGACCGACACGGCCATCAGCGTTGATGCGTTCTTCTATCTGCGCACGGAGGGGCCCGTATTCGCCGGCGCGTTCCTCCCGGAACAACGCCAGAGGCCGGGCCTGTCGGCAGGTCCCCCCCTGAACGCCACGGTGCTGCCGGCGCCACGAATCGCGGGCGAGGACGTCCTCCGCATCTTCGTGGACACGGACGACCAGGTGCCGACCGGTCAACCTGTCGCGGGACTGTTGGCGGATCGGCTTCTCGAGTTGCGAGGTCGCCTCGGCCGTATCATCGCTTCGCAGTCCTACGAGTGGAACGCAACGAACTGGCGTTGGACTCCGCGCGCTACCACGTTCGCCGTCGCTTTCGTCGGCGGCGAGCTCGAGGCGTCTGTGGCGATCGCGTTCCTGGGGACCACGAGCAACCCTCGCGTCGTGTTTGCGATGTCCGATTGGTCCCGTCAGGGGGACGTGACGGACCTTCCCCTCGGCCTTCGAGGGACCCGCGGCGAGAGCCCCGGCGGCGAGCCCACCCACGGATTCTTCTCGGACAATACCCTGGCGCCGCCCCTCGCGAATCCCCCGATCGTCGACGGCCTGTGTCCCACGTACCCCACGGAGTACGCGGGTGCCGCGTTCGGAGGGACCGCGGATTTGGTTTTCGCCATCGGCACGCGCTTCGCCCCGCGCTTCCTGTTCCTCTGCATCATCGTCCTCTCCGACACGACCCCTGACTTCTTCGACTTCGCGGAGATCATGTTCGACATGAAACACGATGGCGGATCGGCGCCCCAGGTGGACGACCGCCTCTTCTACACCTTCTCGAACGACACGTTCCTCGGATGGCTCATGGGGGACGGGGGCGGATGGGTTGACTGCACGGGGACGTGCGACCCGCTCGACGCTGCCGCGGGGAGCTTCAACAACGGAACAGAGAGGTACGAGTTCCGGATCCGTTGGAGCGACGTGTGGGGCGACCTGAATCCTTCCGCGAACGCCGTGGCTGGCTTCGCGATCATCGTCTGGGACGACTCCTGTTGTGCGTATGGATGGGGGAGCTTGTTCATCAGCGACTTCGAGCCGGACACCTGGGGACACATCATCCTCCCGGAGTTCCCCGTGCATGCCGTTGCCGTCGCCGCCACGTTCACGATCATGTTCGTGAAACGCCGGCGACGCCGCCCTCGAACCCAGCCGCCAATCTTTAAATAGAGCACGACGGATGCGAACACGCTAGGCTCGGGCGGGGGGTTGGGCGTCCCCTGTGAATCCCGGAGAATCGTCCTTACCGGGGCCGACGCCGAGAGCGGCGCCATCAGTCCGGCGGCAGTCCGATGGCCGACAGTGAGGCCTCGTCCTGCGGGGCTGGAGGCGGCACGGGAACCAGCCGGAGGGTTGGGGTCCGTACCCTAACCGCGGGTAACGGGTCAGGCACGGAAGTGAGCAGCCCAAACCGCGGACTACCAACGCTCGCGGGGGCGCGGGGCCGAGGAGGTCCTCGGGTCGCTGCCGTCGGAGCTGGGCGACCATCGGAGCGGCCTGGCACTTCGCGGGACGATCATTCGCCCGCGAGCCGCTGCTGCTTCGTGCCCAGCACCAGGTCTCGCAACCCGTACCGGTCCGTGAGCAGGTCAGCGACGATCGCGTCCCGGACATCGTTCCGACGATCCTCCACGTAGTACGCGGGCTCGTTCGTGGGGATTGCGATGCCCATCTTTCGGAAGGCGCGGAGCGCTTCGTCCTTTTCCTCGCGGGCGGCCACCACCGCCTCGGGCGTGATGTCGTAGCCGCATTCTTTGAGCTCGCGGTAGAAGACGGGGCGTCGGAACAGCTTCTGGAGGACGGCTAGTGCGAGCCGCGCCCGCGCGCGTTCGTCCGTATCGATCTGTCGGCACTTCTCCCCGATGGCCTCGTACATGTTCTTCTCCCGGTGGACGTTGGTCGAGTACACTTTCGCAGGCGGAATCTCCTTCTCCCGCAGGAGGCCCACGTCGGCGAGCGCCTTCAGGTAGCCTGTGACGAAGAGCCGATGGAACTTGTAGCCCTCCTTCTTGAGCTGGACCGTGAGGGCGCTGATCGAACGCTCCTCCTTGCGGAGGTACGAGATGACGAGGTCTTTCAGATTACGCTCCGGGACGAACATACTGCCTCCCCGGAGACTGGTAACAGAGATGATAACATATGAGCCTTTCCACATGAACCAGTGCTAACAGATGCGGTTCAAAAATCGACTTATCCGCGAACTCCCGTGCGGGTGAGCGTCGCCCTTACGATTACTCCCCCTTCTTTTTCTGTTTCGTCCGCCCTGCGGACCGCATCGAGTCCATGACCTGATAACCGCGCCGCCAACATTATATCGCGGCCTCCGGGTTTGCGCGCGTCCCATGGTCAGCGGGAACCGGGTCCGTACGTTCATTCAGGGATTCGATGACAAGCTCTCCGGGGGAATCCCAGAAGGCTCGATCGTGCTCCTGTGCGGCGAACCCGGCACGATGAAATCGACGATTGCGTTCAACGCGCTGTACCACAACGCGCTCCGCGAGGGGACGCACGGCGTGTACATGACGCTGGAGCAGGGGCGCGAAGGCCTCACCCACCATCTTCGTCAGCTCGGATTGGACCCGAAGGACGTTGAGGACCGCGTGAGCATCGTCGACCTCGCGATGATCCGCAAGACCCTCGAAGGCGCGCAGGGGACTTTCTTCGAGATCTTCCGCATGTACGCCACGAATCTGAAGAAGACGATCGGGTTCAGCCTCCTCGCGATCGACTCCCTCTCTGTCTTGGAGACGATGGCTCGCTTCCAGAATCCGCGGGAGGACCTGTTCAAGTTGTTCGAGTGGATCCGCGACCTGGACGCGACGGTGCTCGTGGTGCAGGAGATGAGCACCGCCCAGGAGCCGTACGGACGGAACGGAGAGGAGTTCCTCGCGGACGGGATCATCGCGCTCAAGATGGTGAGCGTGGGCGACGCGAACATCCAGCGGCGCATCCGTTGCGTCAAGTTGCGCGGGACCGCACACAGCCCGAACTTCTACACCCTCATCTACCAGAACGGGCAGTTTCAGGTCACGCGCGTCCTCGGGGATTGAAGGCGTCTGGGGCATAGGCTTAAGTCTTTTCCAGCATCTGGCGCAGCGGGGAGGACGTCCTCCCTCAATGACAGGAGAGGAGCAGCGTGTCTGGGGTTCGTTCTGCCATGTGTGCGCTCTCGCTATCGTTTCTGTTTCTGGTGCCGTTGACGCCGAACGCGGGTAGTCCCGATCAGTCCGCAATCCCATCGATCGACTCGGGCGAAGTTTCGTACGTGCGAATCCACGTGCCCGGCGCCGCGGTGGCGACCCTGGGGGCCGGCGTCGAGGTCATCGAGACGTACGAGAGCTTCGTTTTGGCGCGGGCGACCGAGAGCGTCCTGAGCGCCCTCCGGGCCCGCGGGGTCTCCGTCCAGCCCGAGGACCCGTTCGCATTGCGGATCAATGGATACGCGTTCGACACGCGGACGAGCGTCGAAGTTCCGACGCTGCTGGCCGCAGAACCCGCCCTGGAGGGGCGCGGCTACTACCTCGTCCAGTTCGTCGGCCCCGTGAAGGAGGAATGGCGGCGGAGTCTCGAAGGAATGGGCGCGGAGGTCCTCGCCTACATCCCGCATAACGCGTACTTGATCCGCGGACCTCCATCCTTGATGGGCGCAATCTTCTCGCTCCCGGAGGTCCAGTGGACGGGCGACTTCCACCCCGCGTTCAAGATCTCACCGGACCTCGCGGAGGTGACCGGACCCGTGGACGTCAAGATCATCGTGCACGACGGAGAGCCCGTGGGGTCCGTCGTGGCGGCGCTGAACAAGATGGGACTGGGCGTCGTGGGACGGTTCGCGCCCGGTGTCGGGATCCAGGCTTGGGGCACCTACGACGGGTTCGGCCTCGTGAAGGCCCGCGTCGACCCATCGTTCCTCGTGCCTCTCGCCAGACTCCCCGCCGTCCGATTCCTGGAGCCCCAATATGAGATGCAGTACTTCCACCAAAGCGCCCAATTCGTCCTGCAGACCAACGCGCCCGCGGACGGGCCCGGCGTCCGGCGCATCTGGGATCAGGGGATCCGCGGGCAGGCTCAGGTCATCGCCGTTGCGGACTCCGGTCTGGACTACGATCACACGCAGTTCCGCCACGCGCAAGCCCAGCGGACGATCGGCGACATCTACAACGTCACGGACACGAACCGTCGCAAGGTCCTTCGATACCTGCCGATGAGCGGTCTCGTCGGCGTCGACCCGTACACCGGGGGCGACCCTTATGCGATCAAGGACACGGGCGACCTTTTCTGCTTCACCGCATCGATGGGACACGGCACCGCCACGTCCTCCTCGGCGGCCGGCGACGACACGGGCATGTCCCCTGCGAGCCTGAACGACGGCATGGCTCCGGACGCGAAGCTCGTCATGCTCGACATCGGCTCGGCCGACGCTTCCGGCTGCGACACCCTCTCCTACATCCCCGACGACTATGCGGACATGTATGGGGCTGCGTACAGCCTCGCAGGCTCCGCGTCCGCGAAGATCTTCTCGAACTCCTGGGGCAGCGCGACGAGCGCGTACACGTTCGACGCGTCCATGGTGGACCGGTTCATGTGGAACAACCCCGACACGCTCATCCTGTTCGCGAACGGCAACAACCCACCGAACCCGCTCGTCGGAAGCCCCGCGACCGCGAAGAGCCTCATCTCCGTGGGCGCGTCCTGCGCGTGGAACTTCCGAGAGATGACGACGGGATGCGGCGGCGGGGGTCCCTCGACCGGGCCCACGGCGGACGGGCGGCGGAAGCCGGACCTTGCGACCTTCTATGCGACCGGCGCGCCGGACACCGCGGCGAACTCCGACGGGGACCTAACCACGTTTAATTCCGCTCAGCAGGGATTCGGCGGCACGAGCTACGCGACGCCGCTGGCCGCGGGGATGGCGGCCCTCGTTCGACAATACTTCCGTGAGGGCTGGTATCCGACCGGGAACAGGGTCGGCGGGATCGGGCTCACCCCGACGGGGGCTCTCCTCAAGGCGACCATGACCGCGAGCACCGTCGTGATGACGGGCGCCGGAGCCTGCCCGGGCGCGGACAACCGGTACCCCAACATCGCGCAGGGCTGGGGAAGGGTGTGGCTTGACGAGGGTCTCTACTTCCCGGCAGACACCCGACGCCTTTGGGTTCTCGACCACCCGACCGGGCTCTATACCGGCGACACTGTCGAGTACCGCCTCAAGACCAACACCGTCGCCAAACTCCGCGTCATGCTGGCCTGGTCCGACTTCCCCGGGACGGAGAACGCGAACCCCGCCCTCGTGAACAACCTCGATCTCGAAGTAATCGCCCCGTCCGGTACGGTGTACCGAGGGAACGTGCAGGGGACCCCCTGCACCGGCGGGGAGACCGCGATAGGCGGCTCGTTCGACGTCTTGAACAATCTGGAGGGCGTCGCACGCAACAGCGCGCCGATCGGGGACTGGCGCATCCGCGTGACGGGCGCGAACGTCCCGATGGCGCGCCAGCGTTTCGCGCTGGCGGTCGTCGGCGGCCTCGACCTGGCACACGGCGTCATCACAATCGACAAGACGGTCTACGGGGAGGGAGAGAGCGTCTCCATCGAGGTCCGCGACGGCGACGCCGTCGGTCCAATGACGGTCCAACTCACGAGCAACACCGAGCCCGGCGGAGAGATCGTCACGATGACCCGCGTGGGCAACGCTACTTACCGCGGCTTCATCCCCCTCAGCTACGCCATGCCCGGACCGGACGTTCCGACGCCCCGGCTCCAAGTCAGCCATGGGGACCTGATCACCGCACGGTACGACGATCCGAGCCCGCCGCACTCCTCGACGGCGACCGCCCGCGTGGAGATCGACCCGCCCGCGATTTCGAACGTCCAGGTCACGAGCCTGACGAACGCCGCGGCGACGATCACGTGGACGACGGACAAGCAGTCAGACAGCAGCGTGTTCTACGGGACGACGCCCGCCCTCGGGACGACGGCGACCGAGGCCATGCATGTGACAACCCACCGCGTCACGCTCACGAGCCTCACCACTGAGACCCTGTACTACTTCGACGTCACCTCGACCCGCGGAGCTCACACGACACGAGACGACAATGGCGGGCGCCACTATCGGTTCAAGACGACGGAGAAGGCGGAGATCCTCCTCGTCGTCGCCGACTCGAGCTTCCCCGCGGAGCGCGTCGACATGTACCGCAACGCCCTGCAGTCTGCATCTTGGTCGTGGAACGAGTGGGACGTCGCCCGCGCGGGCGACCCGACCTTGGCCTTCCTGCAGACGTACAAGGCGGTGCTTTGGCAGTCCGGGCTCGAGCAATACCCGCCCGTCACCGACGCGCAGATCCCGCTCTTCATCAACTACATCAACGGAGGCGGTCGGTTGGCGTACTCCGGACACGACCTCACGTGGGCCTTCTGCGACGGCGGGTCCGCGTTCAACACGCCGACACGGTGCAACTTCGCCCGCTCCCTCCTGAAGGGAGACTATGTCACGGACCCCCAGACGTTCACCTCGGAACGCGGTGAGGCCGCGGACCCGATCAGCGGCGCCTACACCGGCGGCGTCGCCTACGTGCCGCATCGAGCAGGAGGGGCGGCGGACGAGGTCGACCCCCTGAATGCAGGTGGCGCCACGTCGATCGTGTGGAACACGAATAGCGGCGCCAACCCCGACAACGATGGCGTCCGGTGGGAGTCGTCCGCGAACAACGGAACCGCCAACCCGACCTGCGTGTGGTGTGGCTCGCGAAGCCGCATCGTTTCCATGTTCTTCGAGTTCACCGGCATCAACTACGCCGCGGGTATTCCGGGCAACGTCCAACGCACGGACATCCTCAACAAGACGATCGTGTGGCTCCTCGGGCGCGCGCCGCCGATCGTCAGCGTGAGCTCGCCGAATGGCGGCGAGACGATTGTCTCGAACTCCCTCCCCGTCCAGTGGTCTCATTCGGCCGGGCTCGCGACTCAGGAGATCTGGTACAGCACGGACGCGGGCACGTCCTGGGACTTCGTCAAGGCCATCGCGCCGGGAAACACGACGGACATCGTCGACATCTCCAACACCGTGCTCTGGCCGAACGGGAACCGATACCTGATCCGCGTGGTCGTTCTCGACGCTGGCTCGCCTGCGCTCAAGGCGCAGGACGCTTCGAACGCGGTGTTCACCATCCGGCGCCCTGGCGGCGACTCGGACGGGCCCGTGGTCCGACCCGGCAGCCTCCGCGTCACCCCCAACCCCGCGAAGGAGACCTTGGTGGTCCGCTTCAACGCGACCATCGACGACACGCTCCGCGGTGGAAGCAACCTATTCCGCGCGGAATACTGGATCCAGGCTGCGATGCCAATCCCAGCCGATTACGGGTTGGGCACGCCACTGGACGCGGTCGACACCGTGTACGACGAGATCGTTGAGGACGTCACGGTCTCGTTCGCTGCCCCATGGCCCGCGGGGTCCGTGCAGACGATCTGGGTCCACGGGCAGGATGACGCGACGCCCACACGGAACTGGGGGGACCTCGGTGGCGGCAACTCCACGGGCGGCAGCCTCATGTTCCTCGTCATCGGGGCCTCAGCCGGCCCCGCGCCGAACCCTCCGACGAACCCGATGGCGGCCCTTGTCAATGCGGCCGCGGACGTGCGCATCTCTTGGACGATCCCGGGAGGACCTGCGATCGACCACTTCGAGATCTACTTCGCCACGGCGTACGACACGGCGAAGACCGGCTACGCACTCCTTCCGGGGGCGAACAACATCCCGAGCGGTACCAGCTCGTTCGATCACGTCGGAGCGGGCGTCGCGAACTCGAACACGTACTTCTACTACGTGCGTGCAGTGAACGCCGGCGGCGGTACGAATAGCCCGGAGCAGGCGGCGAAGTACTTCCGGTCCCTGACGACCGGCGGGATGCAGCTCGTGTCGTTGCCGCTCATCCCCTCAGACACGTCGATCACCTCGATCCTCCAGACACTGAACTGGCGCACCGTCCGCACGTTCGTGGCAACCAGCGCCGCGGATCCGTGGAAGGCACGGTACGCGCGCGGGACGGGCGACCTCCTCACGGCGACGGCGGGCATGGCCCTATGGGTGGACCTAATCGCGCCGGACGACTTCGTCGTGGCCGGACAGATCCCCTTGTCGACGACAGTCACGCTGGTGCCGGGCTGGAACTTCATCGGCTACGGCAGCTTCATCGTGCGCGTCGCGAACGTCGCGCTGGCACCGTTCGGGCTGACGCGCCTCGAGGGTTACAGCTCGTCGGGTCAGTACAACCTCCAGGCGATCGTGCTGACGACGAACCTCCAGCCGGGCAGCGGCTACTGGGCGCTCCTCGGCTCGGGAGGCCCGTGGACGGTCGCGAACTGAGATACGTCTCAGACGATCCCGGCAGACGCGATGACCGCGACAAGGTAGACGGCATACGCCACGGGAAGAGAGCGTCCGAGCGCGTGACCGAACCCGTCCCCCCCGTCGCCTGCGATGCGCGAGGCGAACCATAGGATCGCCGCGGCCGTGAGCGTGAGATAGACCCCGAGGGCAGTCGCGTATGTCGCCGGCGCCATGGGGAGCGACGCCATCGACCCAAACGCGCGGAACAGAAGGCCGTACAAGGACGCGGACACGCCGAGAACCGCGGGTGCGAAGAACGTCGCGGTCGTCCGCATCGCATCGACCGTAGGCCGCAGTTCCGCGCGGAGGTCCTGCTCGATCCCCTGGAGGTCGCGAAGGTGGGAGGAGGTCTCGAGCGCGGCACGGCCCGCCGTCGCCGGGTCCTTCGCCGCCAAATCCACGACGATCTTGAGGGACGCACGCACGGTCCGAGAGGGTGTGCCCTCGAGCGCGCCGCCAAGGCCGAAGATCGCATCCTCGACGGTTCCGCCGCCAAACCGCATCGCATGGACGATCCCGCGGAAGAGGTCCGCGCACTCCGTTCCTTGCGTGGCGTCCGCCACCGCCAGCAACGCTGCCTCGAGCCCGTGCCCTTCCTCCAGTCGCCCTCCCAGCTGGAACAGCGCGTCCGGAAATTCCCGTTCGAGCGCCTCACCTCGCCGTCGCTGCCGCACGCTGCCGCGCGTCGCGTACACGAGCCCGACCGAGACCGAGGCCACCAGTATGCCAAGGGCGAGGACCGGAGCCATCGGGTGGGCGATGAAAATCGCGAACAGCACCGCGAAGGGAGCGGCGAGAAGACCCACGAGCGGGCGTATCGAGCGGACGCGACTCGCAAGAGGCGAGCGGGGCCGACGGGCGGAGACCGCGTGCGCGAACGCAAACGTCGCGGTGGGGAACCCGACGTCGAGGAGCAGGATCCAGGGCAGTGGATTTCCAGGCGCTTGGACGGGCGCCTCGAGCGCGGAAGGGGAGAACGAGCCCACGGACAGGAGCGGCACCATGGAGGAGACGATGAGCGGCAGGAGGACGCCGAGGGCGAAGAGCGCGGTCGTGGGACCACGCAGGCTGGCGGCGTAGTCCCGCATCTTCCGGCGGGCGCCCTCGAATACCTGCGTCCGCGCCCGGTCCAGGGCGCGCGCGAGCGTCCCAGGCGATCCGTCCTTGACAGCATGGGCGATCCCGTACAGGGCCCGCTTCACGTCCCCGTCTCGAGAGCCCCACGCGTCTGCAACGGAGAGGAAGGCGTCCTCGATCCGTGAGCGCCTGCGCATATGGACGTCCCAGAGAGCGCCGCGCATGTCGTAGGCAAGGGGACCCGTCGCGTGGTCCGCGGCGAACGCCATCGCGCGATCGAGTGCAGGGGCCGCGGTCAACCCCATCGCGAGGTAGCTGACGACCTCCGGGGCCTCCGCAGACGCATCTCGGCGGCGATCACCCATGGGCCGCCCCCGTGAACCACGCGGTCCACGCGTCCCGCAGGTCCGAACCCGCGCGCCCTTCGTCCACCAGGCTCCAGTACGCGGCGTTCGCGCGCGCGACCCACGTCGGCCGGAGGAATTCCGGGTCCGCGAGGCCGCGCTCGACCATGGCGGCCCGGATCGCAGACCGCACGCGGATGTTCTCGAGCGCGTCTTCGAAGGAGATGGACCACGCGTTCGCGATCGCCCGGATGCGCTCGGAGGTCGCGAGGCCCGCCGAGACGAGCCCGTCCGCGGAGGCGTCGTACGCGAGGATCGCGTGGAACGCGTCTGGCCCCTGTGCCTTCGTGAGATCCGTGACCTCGAGGACGCGGCGAATCGTCCGCTGACTGCCGTGCGGCCGCACGAGCCCCGCGACCACGACGACGTCCGTGGCGGCGAACGAGGTCGGCGGGATGCCGAGGTCGTACACCACGCGCTCGTAGACCGCCCGGGACGAGTTCCCGTGGATCGTCCCGAGGACCGCGCTCCCCGCCGTGCCCGCGCGCATGGCCTCGTACAGGGTCCGGGCCTCCTGCCCCCGCACCTCCCCGAGGACGATCGCGCTCTCCCCCAGGCGGAGGGACACGCGCAGCGCATCGTCCGCGGACATCTCGTGGCCGCCCAGGGTCGAGCGGACGAACAGGGATTGCACCTTGTAGCCTAGCTTCTGGAGATCTTCCGTGGGAAGCTCGCGAGTGTCCTCGATCGTGAGGATCCGCTGGCTCCGAGGGAATTCGAAGAGAAGAGCACCGAGGAGGGAGGACTTGCCCGCCCCGCGGGCGCCGGCGACGAGGATCGTCGAACGCCCGTCGATGAGGAACGAGAGGAGGCCCGCCGCGAGGGGCGTCATCGCCCCGCAAGCGACGAGTCTCGGGAGCGTCCAGGGGTCCGTCGAGTGTCGCCGGAGCGCCACCGCCAAGCCGTCGGGGCTGAGGGGCGGCCCGACCGCGGTCGCGCGCACCCGGAACGCCTCCAGGTTCGTCTCCAGTACCGGCATCGCCTCGGAGAACGGCCGGCCGCTCTCGAGCCGAAGTCGCGCGAGGAGGGATTCCGCGTCCGCGGGGGTAAGGTACACGTTCGTCACGCATCGCTGGCGAAGTCCGCCGCCAAGGTCCGCGATCGTCACATGGAGGGGGGTCCGGCCCGCGGGAGCGTCCAGGAACACGTCCTGGACGTTCGGATCGCGCAGGGGGATCTCCACGACGCCGAGGCCTGCGGTGTACGCCGCCAAAGCGGCCGCGAGTCGCCGGACCGTCGCGACCGCCCCCGCGCGGTCGCGTCCGAGCGTCACGTCCTGTTCCGCAGCCAACCGTGGGATCACGCGCTCGCCGAGCTTCGCGACGTACGCGCGCACGTCGTCCGGTCGGTCGAGGCGGACCGTCGGCGGCGGGGACGCCTTCAGCTCCTCGCGTGCGAGGTGGACGAGGCGCACCTGTGGTGCCGGCAGGGCGTACTCCCACGGCGCGACGAAATAGAACGACTCCGTGGAGGACGGCTGGCGGTACAGCCGGACCTCGGAACCCTCGACCGCGTAAGATCGGACGAGCTCCGCGTCCGTGGGCGGCGTTGGGACGACCCACGAGGAGGAGAACCGCGGCCTCTCCCGGTAGTCCGAGGCCAGCGTGCGGAGGAGTGTGTCGGACCATCCGAGGGATTCGAGGCGGGACACCTCCGCCGCCAGGGAGGTCACGCCGGCGCCCCCTTGGCGAGCTCATCGATCAGGATCCTGAGGTCCTGGACCGTCGCAGCCGTGCACGAGCCGCAGCCCGACTCGTCGTACGCCGCGAGCGAGGTCATCAGGGCCTTCAGGGCGCTGACGAACCCCGCGGGGTCGCCCAGCACCTTCTCGCGCAGCGCGGGGAACATCGACCCCGGTCGGAACTCGCATCGGCCGCAGAGTGCGGCGACCTCCTTCGCGTCGAAGCCAGGGAACTCCGGCGCGGGGGCCCGCTGCGCGAACTGATCGAGGAGGCGGGCGATGGTGAGAAGGGCGTCCAAGGCCGCAAGCGCGCGCGGGCCGCATTCCCGCTCCCGATCGTGCACGAGTACGACGCCGCGCACCCGTGCCTCGTCCCGCAGCCGCGCGAGGACCGCCCGGAGGCATTCGGTCTCCGCGAGGCTCGCCGCCTCCTCGGGAATCTCCCCACAGGGGACGACGAGCCGCCCGTCCCGGTCGACCTTCAGATCCTCGAACACGCCCTGGTTCCTCCGCTCCTCACACGGACGACGGGGCTCAACAGGGTTGTTGTTGCATGTACAGCGCACCGCCAACTCCGAGAACGACGGTTTCGGGGCATGCGTGACCGACGCGGGATCGCGGCCATGGACGATCTGGCGGTCCTCCTCGTGGCGGTCGTCTCCTTCTCGCTCTTCTTCGCCTCGATCGCCGTGGCCATCGCCGCCCGAGAGTCTCGGGAGCGCGGGGACGGGCTCCAGCTCGAGGCCGAGGATTTCCTGAATGCGGTGGTGGCGGACCCGCGATGGACGTCGGGCCGGGGCCTCTTCCTGGCGGCGGACCTCGACGAGGTTACCACGGCGGACCTCGACGCCCTCTCCGGCGGCCGGACCTTCCTGCTCGTGATTTGGGACCTCCGGACGGACGACCGGTGGACCTTTGGCGGCGGAGGCGAGGGGGACCGGCGTACCGCCGCCACGAGCGCGAACGTCCTCGGACCTCGCGTGGACCCCGCGCGCGTCGTCGTCACGGTGTGGGGGCCATGAACCATCGGGGATTCGAGGCGCTTGCGGACGGGACGATGCTCCTCCTCGTGCTCCTGGTGGCTTCGGCCCTCGCGTTGGCGCTCGCAGCACGGGGTCCCGCCCCCGCGGACGACGGAACGTACGTGGAGGACACGCGCCTCGCCCTCTTCCGGACGACCTTCGACGGTCTCTCGTTCCTCCAGGATGGCGTGGAGGTGCCGCTCCCGAACGGGACGAGCGTCGAGGCCTTCCTCCGGCTGCAGGTCCACCTCGTGGTCCGCGTGGGCGGAGCCCTTGAATTCAGCGCCGCCAACGACCGGATCGCGGAGGTCGCGACCGCGCTCGTGCGTCCCGGATGGTCGTTCGCGATCGTCGGTCGGATCCTGGGGGAATCCTCGTCGCTGCGCCTCCCAATGGGGGTCGTGACCCCGGAGACGTATCGCGCCTCCAGTTGGACCTATCCCTCCTTGGACGGCGTCGGCCCCGACACGGTCCTCAGTCTCTCGATGTGGCTCAGTCCACGTCGATGAGGTGGCCGATCGCGGCGTCCTGGGACTTGACTTCCTCGATCCGGGCGTCGAACTTTCGGATGCGAATGAGGGATCTCGCGATGAGATACGTGCCGAGGACGAACAGGAGTATGCACGATGCCCAGAGCGGCGCGACGAGGTAGATCACGCTCAGCAGCTCATACAGCCGGGACGTGACGACGAGGAAGCTCACGATCGACAGGGGGATCGCCACGACGCCGAGGCCCGTGCGCAGCATCGCGAGGGACGTGCGTTTCTCCGCTAGGAGGAGCATGACCTCGTTGATCACGAGAGATCGCTGACTGTTCTGCACGAGGTCTTCGAGTGCGAGACCCATCCCGGGCGCGCAACATGGCAGCCCACGTACTTAAACGATGCAGCCTCCCGCGGACCCCCCGCCGTTTCCTCTGGTTCCGATGCGGACCGACACTTTCACAGTCCCTGTGCGAACACGTTTGGCGGTGCGGCGTCGTATGCGTACCGACTCGCGATGTTTGAATCGTCCGTCATCCATGGGGAAGAGCCGCGACCCGCTCCGTGCCCCGAGTGTGGAGCTCCCCTCGCCCATGAGGAGAGTTGCGTGCGCTGCCGCGCCTGCGGCCACTCCGCCTGTGGATAGGGGTTCCGATGGAGGGTACAGGAGTGTTCGCTGGACGCGCGATGGGGGGTATAGGTTCATGGTAGGCTCGCCACCACTCCCGGACTCCTCGAAGCCATGGGAGGATGAGATCGTGCCCGACTACACCCTCGTGGAGCTTGTCCAGAAGTGGGAGGAGTTCTTCGACGCGTTCGACTATGCGGGTCGCATCCTGAGCCTCGCGGACGCGTACCCGGAAACGCGCTCGCTCGCGGTGGCGTTCGACGAGCTGAACCGGTTCGACACGGACTTTGCGATCCACTTCCTCCACCACCCTCAGAACGCCCTCGCGGCCGGCGAGGAGGCGATCACCCGGAGGGCGCCGCCCGGGGACGAGCCGATCAAGGTCCACCTCCGCGTGAAGGACCTGCCGAGGGACCTTCGCACCCTCGTACGCGACCTGCGCGCTGCGGACCTCGGCAAGTTCGTCAGCATCGAGGGCCTCGTCCGGAAAGCGACGGAGGTGCGCCCGAAGGTCGTCGACGCGACGTTCCAGTGCCTGCGGTGCAACGCGATCATCAAGGAGCCGCAGGAGGGGCAGATGTTCCGCGAGCCGCTCGAGTGCTACAAGGACCAGGCCGGGTGCGAGCGGACTGCAGCGAGCACGAAGTTCAAGCTCCTCGGGGAGGCCTCGCGGTACCTCGACACGCAGAAGATCGAGGCCCAGGAGCCGCCGGAGATCCTGCGCGGAGGGGAGGAGTCGCAGCGCATCGAGGGCTACATGGAGGACGACATCGCCGGGACGATCACGCCGGGCGAGCGCATCGTCATGAACGGCATCCTGCGGAGCGCGCAGCGCGGCCGCCCGGGCGCCAAGTCGACGATCTTCGACATCTTCGTGGACATCAACAGCGTCCAGAAGGAGCGGGTGGAGTTCGAGGAGATCGAGATCTCCCTCTCGGACATCGAGCGCATCCGGGAGGAGGCGACGAGGCCCGGCGTCCTTGATCGCATCGTGCAATCCATCGCCCCCACGATCTATGGGCTCGAGCGGGAGAAGGAGGCACTCGCGCTCCAGCTCTTTGGCGGCGTCGCCAAGGTGCTCCCCGACGGGACGCGCATCCGCGGCGACACGCACGTCCTCATGATCGGCGACCCGGGCACCGCCAAGTCGCAGCTCCTCCTGTACATGAGCCACATCGCCCCGCGCGCGATCATGGTCAGCGGCAAGGGAACGAGCGCCGCAGGACTCCTCGCCGCCGCCGTCAAGGACGATTTCGGCGAGGGACGGTGGACCCTGGAGGCGGGGGCCCTCGTCTTGTCTGACCGTGGTCTCGCCTGCCTGCACCCGGACGCGGAGGTCCTTGTGGATGGTGTCCCCGCCCCGATCTCTCGGCTGTTCCGCGGAGAGAACTCAGTGATGGCTCGGGCGGGCGGGCGCGACATCGAAATGTCCGAGCTGAGTCGAAGGGTGGTCGCCCTCGACACGGACCGTCTGCAGACCCGTGAAGCGAGGGCAACGGTGGTCACGCGACGACGATTCTCGGGCGAGATGCTGCACATCCGGCTGGACTCCGGCTTCAAGCTTCGTGTCACGCCGGACCATCTGGTACTCGACGGCGAAACGCTTACGTGGCGGGAAGCGCGCAACATCCAGCCCGGAAGCCGTCTCGTCGCCGTTCAGAAACTTCCGTCCCGGAAGACGCCCGTCCAAATCCTCGACATCCTTCCCGACGACTGGATTGTGCAACCCACGAGTGCGGAGAAGGGACAACTACGGGGGCTGCTCGAATCGCGCTTCCCGTCACTCGCTGCCGCGAACCGTGCCTATGGCATCCCGCCGGAGGCGATCAACGGTCGGGGCGCCGTCCCTATGCGAGCCTTTCGCCAGATTCTGCGCGACTTCGGCTTGTACGATGCTTGGAGTGCCCGGCCTTTCGACTACGGTCGAAGCAGTGCCACCCAGAAACTCAAAGTTGGTCGAATCACCGCCTCGATGGCATACGTCATGGGCTTCCTCTATGGCGACGGCCATGTGGCAATCAGCGACCGCCGTTCATCGCTCCAGATCACGCAGTCGCGCGTCCATCTCCCGTACATCCGACAGGTTTTGGCGGCGACGAAGTCCTTCAGTTCCCGGAAATGGGGTATGCACGAACGCGAAACCACTACAGCGAACCTCATGCCCGGCCGAATCGTCCGCAGCCAGTGTTACAACATGCACATGGGTTCGAATCTTCTTGGTTTCCTCTACGATTGGCTCGTCAAGGATGATCTCGAGAACCTTCTCTCCCTCGATGACGAGGCGCTCACCGGATTCATTGCCGGGGCGATGGACGCGGATGGTTGCATTTCTATTCGAAAATCCCACAAGGGCACGCGTGAGTACGCGAACGTGATGATCGCGTTTCTCCTCTCCTCGAGCGAGCGCGCCAACCGGCGGTTCATGTACGCGCTCCGACGCCTCGACGTGTTCGCTCGTCTCCGACGAGCCGTGGGAGTCCTCACGGTGGAGATCACTTCGCGACTCGACGTGGCGACCCTCGTTGCCGCAATCTCGCCGTATTCCGCGAAGTGCAAGCCGTTCCCTTCCCGGATTGCCCCCATCTCGCCGCGTCATGAGGAGGTACCTCGTGGCCGCGTTCGACAGCTCCTCCAGGGGATCCGGCCGCCGGCCGCGCCGCTTCTCGCCTCAGGTCTCTGCAGCACGTTCTACGAGCTCCGCAACGGAATCCGACGGCCCTTCAAGGGCGCCCTCGAGGCGCTCGCGCCAATCTTGGCGCCGTGGGCCTCGCTCGAGCAAAGCAAGGAGTTCCTCGCCCTCGCCAGCCGCGACTATGCCATGGATCGAGTCGTCGATGTGCAATCGGAGCCCTACGAGGGGTTTGTGTACGATCTTCGAGTTCCCGACGGGGAGAGCTTCCTGTGCGATGGGGCGATCGTGCACAACTGCATCGACGAGATCGAGAAGATGAACCCTGCGGACCGCGGGAGCATCCACCAAGCGATGGAGGAACAGATGGTCCACATCTCGAAGGCCGGCATCACCGCCACGCTCCCCGCGAGATGCGCGGTCTTGGCGGCGGCGAACCCGAAGTTCGGCCGGTTCGTCCGCGAGAAATATCTTGGCGAACAGATAAATCTCGACCCGGCGCTCCTGTCCAGATTCGATTGCATATTCGTGATCCAGGACATCCCGCAACCCGCTCGGGACAGGGACATGGCGGAACACATCCTCCAGGGACACCTCCTGGGCGAGATCGCGAGGGTCCAGGAGGAGGGCGATCGGGTACCGACCGTCGACGTCATCCGCTCCACGCACGTGCCGTACTACGAGCCGGAGTTCCTTCGGAAGTATGTTGCCTTCGCGAAGCGGTTCTACCCCGTCATGACGAACGAGGCGAAGGACCGCATCCGCGACCACTACCTCGCGATCCGCAAGGAGGCGGAGGGAGGTACCGTGCCCATCACGCCCCGCCAGCTCGAGGGATTCGTCCGGCTTGCGGAAGCGGCCGCCCGCGCGCGCCTGAGCCCGCTCGTCGACATCGTGGACGCGGACCGGGCGGTTGGCATCATCGAGTACTGGCTGCACGAGGTCGCCTCCGAGCCGGGCGCGGGCCCGATCGACATCGACATCGTCGCGACGGGCATGGCGGCGTCGCAGCGAGAGCAGGTGATCCGCCTGCGCGACATCATCGGGGAGCTCGGCGGCACGGAGACCGGCGAGGGTGCGAACCACGAGGACATCCTGGAGATCTCCGAGCGTCGCGGGCTATCCCGGGAGCGAGTGGAAGCGTGGCTTCGGAAATGGGTCCAGGACGGGGAGCTGTACACGCCCTTCAGCGGCCGCTACCGGCTCGTGACGAGGCTCTAGGGCGCACGTTCATACCGCGTGGGATGCGTATCCGGATGGAGGCGAGCGGACGATCCTCGTGAAGGTGCACACGCGCGGCTCGGAGACGCTCGTGGCCGCATGTGACGAGGGACTGCTGGGGCGCACGCTCCGGGAGGGCGAGACCCGGTTGCACGTCTCTTCGTTCTACGAGGGGGAGCGCCTGACGCCCGACGAGTTCGTCGCAATCCTGCGGTCGGCGACGATGGGCAACTTCGTCGGGAGGGAGACCGTCGCGGCGGCGCAGCGCGCGGGGTTTGTGGGCGAGGACGGCGTCCTCTTGATCGAGGGCGAGCCGCATGCGCAGATGTTCGTGATGCCCGGTGGGGCGTGACGAAGGGGTTATGACCCGTCGCCGCCATCGTTCGGCGGCATGGGGTTCTGCGTGGAGTGCGGCACGGAGGGGGTGACGCTCGAAGGCCTCTGCGCGAAAGACTTCGTGAAGAGGCATCAGCCCGTGAAGGCCCCGGAGCGCATCCGCGTGGCGCGCTGCGCGCACTGTGGAAAGCTGGAGCTCCCCCGGGGTTGGGTCGTGACCACAGTCGAGGACGCCATCCCCACGCTCCTCGCGCGGGACACGGAAAAGGACGCGCACGTGAATAGCGTCCAGTTCACCTGGGTCTCGCGGCAAGAGGACCCGACGTCGGTGGCCCTCACGGTCAAGGCGAAAAGCCTGGTCGGGGAGTGGGACTTCGTGACCTCGTTCCGGACGAGGATCCGTGTGCGCGGGGGCGCGTGTCCGAACTGCTCCAAGCAGAGCGCGGACTACTTCGTCGGGACCGTGCAGGTTCGCGCGGACGGAAGGCCCCTCACGGACGAGGAGGGAAACCGCGCGGCGCACATGGCGGAACAGGCGAGATCTGGCGGCGAAGAGTTCGTCTCCCGCATCGAACCCGTGCAGGGTGGGATCGACGTGAGGGTGAGCACGAATAGCTTCGCGAAGCGTCTCGCGAGGGACCTCGCGAAGGCCTTCGGCGGCGCGGTCGGAGGAAGTGCGACGCTCCACACGCAGCGGGAGGGGCGCGAGATGTATCGTTCCACGTACGTGGTGCGGATCCCCTCGTACCGCCAGGGCGACACGATCCGGTGGAAGGGCGCGCGATACCGCGTCGAGGCCATCGGCGATCCCGTACGACTGCGGGACGTCGATTCCGGGGCGATCGCGCGCGTGCGCGTCCGCGACCTCCGCACCGCCAAGCCTGCAAGCGAGTAACCTAAGAGGCGACGCCTTTCGGTGCCTTGAGGACGGACTCGAGGAGACGGAAGGAGGTGTAGATGAGCTCTCGGACGCGATCGAGCGGCGGCGCCTCCCGGGAGGGATGCGCGGTCCGGTTCCTCGCGTCCACGGTCTGATGCACGAACGGCTCGACGTCCTCCTCCCATCGCTCCGAGTCCGCGAGGAACATCGCGCGGTTGTGGTCCAGAAGGTACAGCAGGTTGCCGAGGCTCAGGCCGGCCCATTGCTGTTCCCACCCGCGACGCCGCACGTTGATGTGGCCGCGATCCCCCAGGAGGATCGTCGCGCCGGCGGGCACGAGAACGCGAAGGCGGTGGCTGAGGTATTCCTCGAGCGAGTAGAAGTAGACGAGGAGGAGGGCCTTTCGCCCGCTCTCCGGGAGGCCGCGGAAGAGGTCGCTGGAGACGCTCGCCTCTGCCTCGCTCAGCAAGCGGTACGCCGCTCCCTGCGCCGCAAACCCGGGGACCAACGGACCGAGGCGGGCATCCACGAGACTTCGTCCGTGCGCGACGTCCACCTCGGGACTCTGGACCAAGGCCTCGGCGAGTGCTCGGTAGAGGACCTCGAGGCGGGGGTCGATGTTCTCCCCCTCCGGCCCTGCGACGAGTCCCAGGAACCGCGCTTGCACCTGGTCCTCGAACCCGCGGCGCTTCACCGGGTCCGGCTCCGTCCGCGCTTTCTGGGTGAGGACCACGAGGTCGTGGACCTCCTCCTGGAGACGGCTCTCCACGATCGTGCGGTGTCGATACCGTCGGATCTGACCCCAGCCGATGACGATGACGCCCGTGGCCACGGCGAGGACGAGGAGCAGGAACTGCCCCGCCAGGGTCGTGAAGAACGGGCGCAGCGTCGAGATATCGAGGGCCGCGGATTCCGCGGACTGGAGCCCGTCCGCGTAGGCGATCACGCGATACGTGTAACCCGTAGAGGGCCGTAGCCCGGTGTCGGTGATTTGCGAGGCGGTCGTCGAGCCCACGAGCTCGCCGTTCCGCCGGACGACGTAGGTCACCGTCATGCCCAGGGGTATCGGGCGGCCCGTGGCGAACTCCGTCACCGGCTCCCAGGCAAGGGTGAGGCTCGTCTCCTGCCGATCAGTCCAGAAGAGGCCGCCGGGCGCCGCGGGCGGCGCTCTCCCGGTCGTGAAGGAGAACTGGAAGTCCGCCGCCATCGGATGGCCCGCGCCGCACGTGTCCCGGGCGGTGCCGCGGATCGTGATTGTGTAGGTCTGCCGGTCCATCATCCCCGCGCCGATCAGTAGCTGTCGATCCTCGGAGACCCACGTCGGAGCCCCGCCACCAATGTCCGGGTCCTCGACGATCACCACGGTCGTGCGGTTCATCGCTTCGGAGAAGCCGATAGTGACCATGCTCTGGTACGGTACGTCCACCGCGCCGTCTGCCGGAATCGTGGAGAGCACCGAGGGCGCTCCCGTGTCGATCCGGAATGTCTCGCTCCAGTTCCACGCGACCCCGCCCGCGGAGTCCCGCACCTCGATGGTGACGTTCGTGGACACGTCCGTCGCCGGAAGGGACCACACGTAGTTGGCGGGGGATGGGAAGCCCGTGGTAGGCCCCGTGATCGTCCGGGTCCCCACCACGTCCCGGAACGAGAGGGTGACCGTGAGATCCTCCGGCGGGGAGACATCGTCCGACATCGACCAGGAGATCCCCACGGAGATGCCGGCATCCAGGCAGCCCGAAGCGGACAGGCGAGGGGCGAACACCGTCGGAGGCTCGTTCAGGGTGAAGGTCCATGGGTTGGGCGCGAGGCCGCCTCCGGGGACCAGGAATTCGCCGTCGACGTCGGTGGCGTTCACGGTCGCCGTGTAGGTGGCGCCAGGCGTCAGCGTCGTCGTGCGCGTGAGGCGGGTGTTGTTCAGGCTCCACTGGTCGTTGCCGACCGGTGGCGACGGGGTGAGGATCAGACTGACTCCGGCCGTCACGTTGATCGGCTCGCTGAAGAGGACGACGATCGTCGTCCCCATCGGAACGTTGAGTTCGCCGTCACGCGGAACCGTCGCGACGAGGAAGGGTTGGGGGCAGGCCGTCATGAACGTCCAGGGGTTGGGGACCGGCCCAGGGGTGAGGGCGAGCCCCTCGTCGAGGTCCCTCACGAACACCTGGACGGAGTACGCCGTGCAGGGGGGGAAGGCCGTCACCGGGGTGAGGCGGAGCACATCCGGCTGCGGCCACGTTTCCGTCACCGAGAGAGAGGGCTGGATCGCATATGCAAGCGTGCTCTGGTTTACCGTCTCGGAAAACCCGACCTCGATGAGTCCGGCGAGGCTGACGTTGATGGCCTGGTCCGGGGGGAGGGTCGCCTGGATCGTCGGGGCCGCCAAGGGCGCTGGAAGCTCCTCGGCGGCCTCGCCCGTCGGCAGGACGGAGGCGACCAGCACGATGAGGAGCGCCGCGATCCTACAGCTTCGCGCCGCAGACGAAGCATTCAGCATCGGTCGGTTTCACCATCGTGCCGCAGTTCGGGCATGCGAGGAACTCCCCGCTGCCCTCCGGAGCGGGTTCCGGCGGGGCTTCTTCCGCGCCACTCTCCGGGGGCGCTTGGGGCGCGGCTTGCCCGGACGGTCCCCCGGGGGGAGCCTTCGCGGGGCCGGGCGCCGCCTCCGGCTTCTTGCGCCGCATAAGCCAGATCCCGAGGACCAAGAGGATCACAATGATCGGGATCAGCAGGAGGATCCACGGGAAGTCGGCGGGGGCGGGACTCCGGGCCAGCGCGTCAGAAGGCAGGCTGAGGACGCTCTCGCGGTTATTGATGTCCCGTACCCTGACCCAATACCAGTACCGCGTGCCGGCCACGACGCTGCTGTCGACGAAGGTCGTAGCGTTCGGCATGCTAATCTGGACGGGTGTACCGGTCGCCGTCGTCGCCCGGTACACGATGTAGTACAGGATGTCCGTGCTCTGGAGCGAGGAGCCGTCCGAGTACGCCGTTGGTCGGGCCCAAGTCAACGTGATGGTGGTCCCCGCCGCGGACGCGGACAGTCCGGTCGGCGCGTTCGGGACTTTGGGCCCAGCGCCCGTCGTGAACTGCTGGGATCTCGAGGTCGCCAGCGTGAGTCCGGGACTGCAGGCGTCGCGCGCGTTGGTGCTGACCGAGACCGTGTACGTCGTGGTCGCCTGGAACGGTGCGGTGATGTCCAGGACCGTGTCGCCTGCCGACCACACGTACGCGGTCGTCCCCGGGGTGGCCGGGAGGATCAGGATGGCGCCCTGCGTGGCGGCGCGGTCCATCGCCTCGGAGAACGTCATGCGGACGATGACGTCCGTCGGGACGTCCGGGGTAGCGTCCGCGGGAGTGAACGGCGAGACGGTCGGAGCCGTGGAGTCGATCTCGACGGATGCGCTCGTGTCCTGATCGGTATCGCCCGGCACGTCCGCGACCTCGATGAGGACCTGGACGTTGCCGTTGATCGCGCCCGGCGTGGTCCACGAATATCCGAACGGGGAAGTCCAGCCCGAGGATGGGCCGGCGATGGTCATCGTCGTCGCCCCGGTCGAGCGGAGGGTCACCATGAGGCTCCCCGCCGCCGTCTCCGGGTCGAGCATGAACCACGGGATGTCCAGGGCAGAGCCGCCCGTCACACACGCCCCGACAAGGGTCGACGAAGGATCCATGGTCACGGTCGGACGCGCGTTCGTCGTGAAGGACCACGGGTTCGGAATGGATCCCGCGACGATGCTGTTGCCATCCACGTCCTGACCGGCGATGACGTCCACGGTGTACACCGTCGTCTCCGCGAAGCCGAGCGTGGGGGTGATGGTCACGGTGTCATTCGTCGGCACGTTCCACGCCGAGGAGTTGGGGAGAGCTGGCGCGATGGTCCAGACCACGGTCGCCGTGACCATGGGCTCGCTGAACCGAACGATGATCGTGGAGGTGGTGCGGACCTGCAGGGCCCCACTGGCAGGAGTCGTCAACGTGATGAAGGGCGCCGGGCACAGGGCCGTGAAGTCGAATGGGTTCACAACAGGACCGACACCCAAGGGGTTTCCGGTGAGGTCGTCCCCCACAATCGTCACCACGTAGTTGGAACAGGGGGTGAAGTCGATTCCGTGGTTGAGCGTCAGGACGGTGTCCCCGCCGGTCCAAGAAGCGACCATGGCGAGGAAGGGGACGATCGTCGGGACGACGGTCGGCCTGTCCATCGGCTCAGAGAACGTCACGGTGATCACCGCATTGACGGCGACGCCGGTCGTCCCGTCGACCGGGCTCGTCGAAAGGATCCGCGGAGGCACATCGACGATCGTGGCGCAGACGGGTTCCGATAGGCCGGTCGTCGTGTAGACAGTCGTCCCGGTGTCGCGCCGATAGTTTGCGCCCATCGCGTAGCAGTGCAGCCCCGGGGTGAGACCCGTCTGGTCCGTCGACGGAGTGGCCCCCTGCGCAACCCGCGCGACAGAGGTCGTCCACGGTCCTGCGGCGCTCGTCGCGTGGAACACTTCGTACGAGACGACGTTCCCGTTGGCATCAGCCAACGGCGACCAAGAGAGTAGTACGTTGTCAGGACCGGGTGCGGAGGTCACTGTCGGGATCACCTCGAGCGTCCCGTTGCCGAAGTCCTGAACGCTCGCCCCGACGCGGAGAATGCCGTCGACGGACGTCGTCTGGTTGGCTCCGGTCCATCCGTTCACGCCCCGCTGTGCTTCGGCGACTGCGACCATCGCGTCGCCGTCAATCCAGTTCCACGAAGCGCCGACGTCCTCGGCCCACAGCATGGGCAGGGCGTTGTCGGCAGGGGTGATGGAGTCTGCGCCCGTGAGGAGCGCGTACCCGGGCTGGTTCGTCGAGTAGAAGACGAGGTCTGCCGCGTTCGCGGGGTTCGAGGGCCCGGAGCCGACATCGCCGCCCGGCCCGAAAAGTCCGCCCGCTGCCACGTGCGGGGGGGCCGCGCTTGCCACGAGGGCGACCAAGGCCGCCGAGCTCATCCACACCGCCAGCACGATCGCCACGAACCGGTTCGTCATCACGGCACCTCCGGAGTAACCAGACTTGGTTGCCAGCTGAAGCTGGCCACGATTTGGAAGTACACCGCGTCGCCGGGGCCTAGGACGAAGTTGTCGCCGGTCCAGCCGCTCGAGGTCCAATAGAACCGCCGATACGACTGCGTCGTGCTGTCCCACATGACGACGTCCGAGATCTTCGTGTTCGCACCGCCACCCGTGTTGCCCTCGATGTGCACGACGAAGTCGGCCGCCCGCGTATACGTGCCCGTGTAGGGAACGGAAACCCAGTTCACGTTGCCCATTGGCGGCGAGTTCAGGGTGAACGAGAGGGTCGTCGCGGGGTCCGTGCCCACGAACGCCCAGGAGAACGTGCTCCTCGCGCCGAGCCACAGACCGTCGCCGGGGTTGATCGTGAAGTCCGTGCCCCGCCAGGCGCCGCGGAAGTAGTAGTACAGGATCGAGCTCTGCGTCGCGGGGTTCCACTTCGCGATCACGTCCGCCCGACCTGGCCCGAGCTCCGTCGCCAGATCGCTCGCCGTCGCGTAGGGGGAGCGGTACGGCAGGGAGAACCAGTGCGCGTTCGTCACCCCTGCGCCGAAGGTGAAGGCACGGACGATCTTGGCGGCCATCGAGGAGTGCGAGCTCTCGATTGTCCCGCGGACCGACCGGACTACGTAGAAGTGCGCCAGACCGTCGGTCCAGTGAGGGGTCGCGTCGAAGGACGTGACGGTCGGCTCGCCCAGCAGGTTCCATCCCGAGGGGAACGTTGCGAAGCGGTCTGACGACTCGTAGACGCGGTATTTGTCGGCCAAGGGGACCGAGTTCCACGTGAGGCGCAGGGTCGACGGCAATACACGAGCGATCCGCAGATTCGGGGGCGGGCCGGCGGGCGGGCACGTGGTCTCGAAGTCGAACGGATTCGGAACCGGGCCAGCGACCAGGGCGTTGCCGTTCGTGTCCTGGCCCGCGATCGTCACAGTGTAGAGCGTGCAGTCCGCGAGCGCCGGGGTCGGCGACATCGTCAGGATCGTGTCTCCGCCCGACCAGACCGAGTTGACGGTGGCGCTCGGGACGAAGGTCGCCGTAACGGTACCCCTGTTCATGGCCCCGCTGAAGGTGATGACGATCGAGGCGGTCGGGCTGACTCCGACTGCGCCATCAACTGGGATCGTCGACATGATCTGCGGTGGCGCGCAGGCTGCCCTGAACGACCACGGGTTCGGCACGGGCCCACCGATGAGGGGCGTTGCGTCCAAGTCTTCGCCAGAGACGGTCACCGTGTACAACGCGCATTCCGCGAAATCCAGGGAGTGGGTTACCGTCAGCGTCTGGTCGCCGTTGCTCCACGTGTAGGTGAGCGTCCCCGCCGCGGGCGCGAGCAGTACGGTCACCGTTGCGGTGTTCATGGGCTCGCTGAAGTTGATCCAGATCGCCGCGCTGAGCGCGACGCCGGTCGCACCATCCGCGGGATTCGTGTTTGTGATGAACGGACTCGTGCACAAGATCGTGAAGTCGAACGGGTTCGGGACAGGCCCCGCGACGAGCGGGTCACCCGTGGGGTCCTGGCCGACGACGCCAATTGAGTAGGTCACGCACTCGACGAAGGGCAAGAGGTGGCTCAGCGTGAGCGTCATGTTGTCCGGGGACCAGGTGTAGATGAACACGATGACCGGCGTGGGGGTCGCGACGACGGTCGCGGTGTCCATGGCCTCGCTGAACACGATGACGACGTCCGCCGTGGTCGCAACACCGGTGGCCGCATCGGCGGGGGTCGTGGACACGATCCACGGGTTGATGCCCGTGGTCGTGAACCGCCATGGGTTGGGGACCGGACCGATGATGAGGTCGTTCCCATCGACGTCCTGACCCGTCTGGATGACGACGACGTACTGCGTGTTCGGCGAAAGCAGGGCGGTCGGCGTGAGGCGGAGCTTCGAATTGTTGAGGGTCCAGCTGTCGATGACGGTGACGCTCGGCGCGATGATCCACGATACCGTGGCCGTGTTCATCGGCTCGCTGAACGTGACGTCGATGACCGCAGTAAGGGGCACTCCGGTCGCGAGGTCCACCGGATCCGTCGACGCGATGAACGGGTTCGGGCAGGCGGGCGTGAACGTCCAGGGGTTGGGAACGAGGCCGGGGACGAGCGGGAGGCCGTCGTTGACATCGTTCCCGGAGATGGTGACCGTGTTCGGCCCGCACAGGAACGGGAAGCCCGGGTGCGAGAGCGTGAGGAACTCAAACGAGGGGTTCCACGAGCCCGTGAGCGGGATCAACGGCGTGATCACCCACGTCACGCTCAGGTCGTTCATCGGCTCGCTGAACTGGATGAAGATGTCAGTCGTGCCTCCGACGCCAGTGTCCCCGTCCATCGGGAGCGTCACGACCAGGAATGGGTTGGCGCAGATCGTCGCGAAGCTCCACGGGTTCAGGGCGTGGCCCTCGTGCTGCCCGGGGAATAGGTCGTTTCCGTCAAGGTCCTTGCCGCCGGTGATCTCCACGGTGTAGGACGTACATGCCGAGAACGGGGTCGCGTGGTCGAGCCTCAGGGTCATGCCGCCGAACCACGTCGGGGTCAGGGTCAGAATCGGCGAAATCGTCCACGTCACCGTCGGCGTGTCCATCGGCTCGCTGAAGTTAACCCAGATCGATCGCCCCAAGGCGACGTTCGTCTCGATGTCGGAGGGATCCGTGTCGATGATGTACGGGATCGTGCACACCGTGTGGAACTCGAAGGGGTTCGGAGCCGGGCCGGGGAGAAGGGACAGTCCGGCGAGATCCTTTCCCGTGATCGTGACCATGTGCATCGTGCACTGCGGGAAGTCCGGCACATGCGTCAGCGTGAGCCGCGTGTCGCCGAGCGTCCAAGACCCCGAAAGGACGATGGTCGGGTCGATGGTCCACGTGACGGTTGCAGTGTCCATCGGCTCGCTGAAGTCGACGATGATCGAGGCATTGAGCGGAATGTCCATCATGCCCTGCATGGGGTCCGTCGCCGAGACCTCTGGGTTGTCGCAGAGGGTCACGAACGCGAAGGGGTTCGGCACGAGGTTGAGCCCGTTGTTCAACGGCGCGCCCGACAGGTCGTCGCCGCCGGTGATGGTCACGATGTAGGGCTGGCACTCGTCGAGAGGGGCGGCGTGATCTAGCGTCAAGGCGGAATCTCCCTCGGACCAGGACTCGGTCACCGCCACGGACGGGACGATCGTGTACGCGACCGTCGGGGTGTCCATGGGCTCGCTGAACCGGATGAAGATGGGCGCCGTCTGCGGAACGCCGAACTGCGAGTCCGAAGGATCGGTGGAGACGATGTACGGATCCACGGCCGGCACCGTATAGTCGATCGTGAAGAGGTCGAGGGAGGGCGTGTTGAGGTTGTCGGTCGTCGTGAGGTACGCGCGCACGCGCAGGTACCGCTGGTTGTCCTGGGAAGCGCAGATCGTCGATGGGGATGTCGTGTAGTACGTGATCGACGTGCAGGAGGGGCCGAGGAAGTTCCAGGGTCCACTGATGCTGTTGGACGTGGCGATCTGGAAGCGCAGGACGGAGCCCAACGGCTGGGAGGTCGGCGCGAAGGCAATCGTATTCCAATTGACGTTCGCCCCGAAGCTGTCGAACGTCGAGGACTCGAACGTGCCGGACGATCGATACGCGGGACCGAAGGCCCACGTGTCCGATGCCCGAGTGCCGCCGGCGAGGACTCCGCCGTAGATGATGGACTCGCTGTTTGCGGCCTCTTCCGCCATTCCGAACGTGTGCCGCGCGGGCGGCGAGCGCTGCGTGATCACACTCACCCACGTCCGCCCGATGCCGGGGTCGAAGTACCTCCACGTGTCCGAGAGGGGAGCTCCCGAGTTGCCACCAAACAGGTACGTGGCCCCCTGGCTGGGTCGGTATGACATCCCCGCGGTCACGCGCCCGGAGGGGCTGGGGCTGGGGGTCGTCTCCGTCCAAGTGTTGGCGGCGTAACTGTACTCCCACGTGTCCGCGAACGTGGTGAAGAGGGAGCCACCGAACATGACGACTCGGTCCAGCGTCCCGTCGTATGCGATCACATGACTGGCGCGATTCCCGGGCTGCGATCCGGGCGCGCGGTTCTGCCAGGTGTTCGTGGCAGCGTTGTACGCCCAGGTCTGCATCGCGTTGGGGGCCAAAGCGAGGCCGAAGAGGATCGACCGCGATGAGCTAGAATCGAATGCAAGGTGATACGAGGCCATGGTGCCGGGAGAGGGCGCGGGCGTTGTCTGCGTCCATGCGTTCGTTGCGGCGTCGTACTCCCACGTGTCCGCCTCGAACCCGAGGTCGCTCACGCCGCCAAACAGCACGATCACGTCGTTCACGGAATCGTAGGTCATCGCAGAGTACGCGCGGGCGGATGGTGGGGTCGGAGGCGTCACCATCGCCCAAGTGTTGATTCCCGGGGTGTACTCCCACGTGTCCGCAAGATTCGCCCCGTTGAATCCGCCGAACAGGACGACGACGTCGTCCGTGGCGTCGTAGGCCATCCCGGGGCCCTCGCGGGCCCCGGGATTCGAAGCAGGAAGTTCGTTCCTCCAGTCCGTGGCGTCCTGCAGTAGATTGACGACTGCCGCCGGGCCTGCGCCGACGACCTGGACCCCGTTGAGCGTTCCGCCACCGAAGTCCACGTCCGTATCCTGGGTCCACAGCGCGGCCTGCACGTTCGGCACCAGGGTCACGAGGGCCGTGAACCCCATGATCGCTACCATTAGCACTGACACTACGCGCGGCCACCGAGACACCGTCTCAACCTCCCCGAAATTGGGCGCGGACTGACAGCGGGGTTGCGTCCATCGCGAGGGTTGCGCGGTCAGTCCGGCCGGCGGCGGATGCCGGGGCGGTGCCTAATAGTTTGTGGTTTGTTCTTCGAAGGAGGGCCACTTACGGTACCTCTGGGGTGAGGAGCTGCGGAGTCCACGCGAAGCTCGACACGACCTTCAGGTAGATCGCCTCCCCCGACGCGATCACGAAGTCCGTGCCAGACCACCCGGTCCCCCCGTACAGGAACTTGACGTACTGCTGCGTCAGCCCGTCCCACTTCGCGACCTCGATGATCTTCGTGTTGGTGCCGATGCCGATCCCGCCCTCGATCGCCTTGACGATGTCGCTCGCCCGCGCGTATGCGGACGTGTGCGGGAGGCTGATCCAGTGGAGGTTCGCGTTTGGCGGCGGGAAGTACGTGAAGGACAGGCTCACGTCCCGGTCCGTCCCGTTGAGCACCCAGGAGAACGCGCTCCGCACGCCAATCCACAGGGCGTCGCCGGGGCCGATGGCGAAGTTCACGCCGCGCCATGCGTTCCGGAAGAAGAAGTAGAGGATCGAGCTCTGGGTCGCCGCGTTCCATTTCGCGACTACGTCAATCCTGCTGGAACCGAGCTCCGACGTGATGTCGCTCGCCTGGTCGTACATCGAGTTGAACGGCAGAGAGATCCAGTAGGCGTTGCTCCTGGCGGTCGAGAAGGAGAACGCGAGCGGGATCTTCGAACCCATCGTGGAGTTCCCGCTCAGCCCGCTCGAGGCGTCGCGCGCGCGAACGACGTAGTAGCGGTTCAGCCCGTCGATGTAGTGGCCGTTGTAGGTGTGCGTGTTCAAAGTGACGTCCGTGAAGGACCAGCCGGACGGGAAGGCGGCGAACCGGTTCGTCGAGGTGTAGACGCGATATCCGGCGGCGCCCAGGACGAAGTCCCAATCCAGGCGGATGTTCGGGTCCAGCCGGGTGACCCGGAGTCCCTGCGGTTCGGGCAAGCCGGCCCCCGTCGTGAAGCACCAGGGGTTCGGGACCGGGCCGGGGACGAGGCTGTTCCCGTCCACGTCCTGGCCGAAGATCGACACGCAGTACTGCGTGAGGGGCTGGAACGCCGCCGCATGGGCCAGCCTCAGAACCGTGTCTCCGACGCTCCATGAGCTCGTCAGCGTGATCGTTGGGCTGATGATCCACGAGACCGAGGAGCGGCTCATCGCCTCGCTGAACGTCACGGTGATCGCCCTGTCAAGGGGCACGTCCGTTTCCCCGTTCGCGGGGTCCGTGATCAGGATCTGAGGTGGGAGGCACGTCGTCTTGAACGACCATGGGTTCGGCTTCGAGCCCGGCACGGTGCCGAGCGGCTCCCCGTTGAGGTCTTGACCGAACACCTGAATGCTGTACGTCCGGCACTCCAGGAAGTTCGTCGTGTGGACGAGGGTGACGCGCGTGTCCCCGTTCGTCCAGGTCGCCGTCAAGGCGATTCCCGGGCTGATGATCCAGCTGAAGGACGTCCGGTCCATCGCTTCGCTGAAGTCGACCACGATGCTCTTGTCGAGCGGCACGTTCTGCTGCTGATTCGCCGGGTCCGTGAGGATGATGTACGGGAACGTGACGATGCAGATCGTGGTGAACTCCCACGGGTTCGGAGCGCCCGGCGTGAAGGCTCCCGTCAGGAGGGAGTCGCCGCTCAGGTCGAGCCCGTCGATGAAGATCCTGTACAGCGTGCATTCAGCGAAGGGCGCCGCGTGGTCAAGCCGGAGGGTGCGATCCCCGTTCGACCATGTCCTTGTGAAGGTGACGGATGGAATCGAGAAGTCGATCACCTGCGTCGTGTCCATCGGCTCGCTGAAGTTGACCCAGATGGGTGCGTTCAGGGGGACGAGGAAGGAGTCGTTCGCCGGATTCGTGTCCGTGATGTACGGCGCCGTGCACACGGTGTCGAAGCTCCATGGGTTCGGGGCGAAGCCTTGGACGAGGGGGAAGCCCGTCAGGCTCACCCCTGATAGTATCCGGACGGTGTAGCGAGTGCACTGGCGGAACCCAACGTGCGGGATGTGCATGAAGACGCTCGCATCCCAGAAGGGCGTCATCGTCGTGAGCGGTGGGGTCACGCTGAAGGTCACGGACCCCTCGTTCATCTGGTCGCTGAAAGCCACGTCTATCTGCTGGTTCGTGGGCACGTTCACCGCGCCGTCCTCAGGGATGGTCAGCATGATGCTCGGGTTGTCGCACAGCGTCATGAACTTGAACGGGTTCTTGACGTTCGGGTTCACGGGGTTCGGGACCAGCGGGTTGCCGTCCACGTCCGTCCCAGCCACGGTGACTGTGTAGACCGTGCACGTGGGGAAGGCCTGCGTGTGCGTCCCGGTATACCGCCGGTTGCCGTTCGACCAGGTCCACGTCAGGGAGATGCCCGGGACGACGTTGACGGACACCGAGGCCGTGAGCATGGGCTCCGAGAAGTCGATGATGATCGGCGAGTTCAAGGCGACGTCCATCCCGAAGTGCATGGGATTCGTTGCGCTGAGGAACGGGTCCTTGCACTCCGTGTAGAAATTGAATGGGATCGGAACCGGGCCGGGGACGAGGTCGTTGTTCGCCTTGTCCTTGCCCGTGACTGTAATCGTATATTGTCCACAGGGCGCGAGCGGCGGCGAGGGCGTGAGGGACAGGTTTCGATCGCCATTCGTCCATAGGGGCGTGAACGTCGCGCCAGGACTCGGGGTGACGACCACGGACGCGGTGTTCATGGGCTCGCTGAAATCGATGTACAGCGGGTTCGTGATCGGGAACGCCGGCGGCACGAACCCGTAGTTGTTGACGGGGGTCGTCTTCACGATCCATGGGAAGATCTTCTCCGTCACGAAGGTGAAGGGGTTCGGAGCCGCGGGGGCGCCGCCCGGGCAAGTCGGGGAGAGCGGGGTCCCGTCCAGATCCCTCGCGTCGATGAGCAACCGATAGACCATGTTTTCGCTGAAGGGGAGACCGGGGTGCGTCAGGGTGACGGTGGAGTCTCCGTTGCTCCACACGGGCGTGAAAATCACAGCAGTCCCCAATACAAAGGTCACAGCAAGGGACGAGCGATTCATGGGTTCCGAGAATCCGATAATGGGGTCCTTCGTCATGAGAACGCCGAATGTGACGTCGGCCGGGTCCGTGTAGATGATGCACGGGGCTGCGGGCGGAACGACGTACGAGATCGTCACGTCCTCCATGCTCGGCGTGAACTGCGTGTCGAAGGAGCCGAAATCCGCGAGGAACTTCAGGTACTGCTGGCCGTCGTTCGCGGCGCAGATGACGGCGTTCGGTGACGTGTAGTACGAGCTCACCGTGCAGCCGGCGCCGCCGATGAAGTTAAACGGCCCGCCCGGCGTGATGCTTGTCGCGATCTGGAATCGAAGGAAGTGCGGCGAAGGCGCGGTCTGGTTCCAGAAGATGCGATCCCAGTTCACGCTGGCGCCCCCGGCGTTGAAGACCGCGGAGGTGTACTTGCCCGCAGCGGCATACGAGGCGCCGAGGCTCCACGTGTCCCCGAGGCGCGAGCTGCCGGGGTTCAGCCCGCCGTAGACGAGGACGACATCGTTCCCGGAGTCACCCGCCATCGCGTGGTAGTTCCTCGCAGGCGGACTGTTGAAGGTGCTGATTGCCGCCCACGCGGCTCCCGCAGTGTACTGCCACGTGTCCTGCATCTTGCCGGCGCCGCTCAGGCCGCCATAGAGAATCACGCTCGTGTCCGACGGACGGTACGCCATCGCAAGGGCTGCACGGGCACTCGGTCCGCCCGAGGACGTCAGGGACCACGAGTTCCCCCCATAGTTGTACTCGTAGGTCTGGCCGTAAAGGGTCATGAACATGGAGCCGCCAAACAGGACCGTGCGAGAGCGGCCCGCGTGATACGCGGTCGCGAATCCGCTGCGGGGCGATGGGGTCCCGGAGGGGAACCGCTGGAGCCAGGTGTCCGCGGCAGCGTCGTACACCCAGAGGACGACGTTCTGCCCAAAGTCTGAGCCGACCATGATGTGGCGGGCCGCGGATGAGTCGTACACGAGCGTGTAGGTCGCCATCATGGGCGGCGTCGGCGACGTTGTGATCGGCGCCCAGGTGTTCGTCGTCACGTCGTATTCCCACGTGTCCGTCAGGAAGTCCGTGTCGTTGTAACCGCCGAAGAGGACGATGACCTGCTCCACCGGGTCATAAGACAACGCTCCCGACTGGCGGAGAGGGGGCTTGGGGCTCCCCGTGATCTCCGTCCATGTGTTCAGGTTCCAGTTGTACTCCCACGTCTTGTCGCTGTAGAGGTTCGGGGAAAGCCCGTCGTAGCCGCCGAAGAGGACCGTGACGCCGCCGCTCTCGTCGTAGGCCATTGTCGGCGACTCGAGGCTGCCGGGCGTAGGCGACGAGGGATTCTTGTTCGCCCAGTCCGTGGTGCTCCGGATGAGCTCGACCTTGGCGGCGACGCCAGTGCCGATCACCTCGGTGCTCAGGAACGAGGAGCCCGCCTGGTTGAAGTCCGTGTCCGTCGTCCATGTGGTGGACGCGGCCGCCGCAAGCGGTGCGGTCATCACGAACGCGAAGATCGATACGGTCACGAGGACTAGCACAGCAGCGGTGGCTCGAATCCGGACGCCCATTGGACCCCTCTCCCCGGGACTCCCAACCCCGAAGGGAACCTCAGGTTGACCATGCCCCGGGATGGCCATATCCTTATTGGTCCAATCTTCGGGCGTGTCACGGGCCGACATCGTTCAAGGCGCGCACCACAGCCTTTTTGGCATGTAGGCTCATAGCAAGACGGGGAGTCGTGGCGGTGCGGTCGGACTCTAGGTTGGGGCCACGGGCCTTCGCCCTGGCCGTGCTCATGGTGGCATCCTCGGTCTTCGTGCCGCCAGCGGCGCGCTCGGAGACCGGGGGTCCGGACGGCTACGGGTACGTGTGGGTGGACAACCGCGCTCCGTCCCCGATAGTGCCGTATTCGTGGTTCGACATCACGGCCGCGGGGTCCCGGGTCGCGTTGGCGGCGGACGATTGCACATACGAGCTCAGCCTCGGCTTCCAGTTCCGGTTCTACGGGATCCTCATCGATCAGGTTCTCGTGTGCTCGGACGGCTTCCTCTCGTTTAGCCTGCAGGGGTTCGCCGCCGATCCTGGATTCCCCGACCCGGCCGCCCCGAACGACCGGATCGTGGGCCTCGGGATGGACCTCTTCCCGATCACTGACGGGACGGACGGCGTCTACGTCTTCGCGCAGCCCTTCACGACGCCCAAGAGGTTCATCGTGACGTGGAACAACGTCGTCACGGAGTTCACGGCGAACCGGCAGACGTTCCAGATCATCCTCGAGCAGAACCAGACCTCCCGGGACGGGCGCATCCTGATCCAGTACCAGTCCCTGAGGAGCGCCTCGGCTGCGCTCATCGGGATCGAGAACGCGACAGGGACCAGTGGGCTCGCGTATCCCTTCGCCCCGACCGACGGACTTGCGGTCGCGTTCCTCCCCCCATCAGATGCCGGACTCCCCCCGGACATCCTGTCCGTGGTCCCCTCCATCCTCGCGCCGGGATCGACGACCCAAGGGAGCAGGAATGTCCCGATGATGCAGCTCGACCTCTCGACAACCGCCAACGACATTCTCGTCTCCGAGATCGAGGTGGGGTTGAGCGGGCTCCGCGCCGGCACGGAGGATGTGCCTGTCGCTGCCCTCTGGCTTGATGATGGGGACGGGGCGTTTTCCCCCGCAACGGATACCCTCCTGCGGACCGCGGTGATGGCGGGAGGTCCGGCGAGCGCGCGGTTCACGATCACGCCCTCGCTCGTGGTGAACATGGCCTCGGTTCAGAGATTGTACATCTCCTATGACGTCGCCTCGGGAGCAGGCGTCGGGGACTGGATCGGGGCCCGGATCGCGGCAGCGGCCTCGATCTCCGTCGAGTTCCCCGATCGTGTCGGCGCCGCCGGGTTCCCCGCCGAGACGTTCTCTCTCGGCGCGCGGACCCGGATCGACCCAAGCGTGGACACGCTTTCCCTCTTCGCCGCCATCGACCGCGTGCCCCTAAACGGGACGCAATGGGAGACGGACCTTCCCGCGATGTCCCTTCAGTTTGGCGCGGTCAGCAACGTCATTGACCTCGCGGGCCTCACTTTCGAGATCGGCGGCAACGCGGGCGCAGGGGACGTCTGGCGGGTCAAGGCATTGGAGGACGTGGACGCCGATGGCGGGTACACGCCCGGGATCGACAACGTCCTGGCGGTAGGGACCCCTTCCGGTGTCCCGCTCGCCGCGAACGTGACGTTCTCCAGGACGATCGTGGCGGGCACCCCGGTGAACTTCCTCATCCTCTTCGACCTCGGCCCCGAGGCCGTGCTCGGGAACGTGGCGAACTTCACCCTCAACATGACGGGAATCCACCTCGCACCCGGGAGCGTGGACCTCCTCAGCCCCTCGGGCCTTCCGGTGACGACAAGCGCCGTGACGATTCGGCCGGGACTGCGCCCCACCCTGTTCCCCGCCTGGCCCATCGTCCCTCCCTCGGCGGACGGGACCTGGAACGTCGGCGAATACATCCTGGGTCCGCCCGACACGGACATCCTGGACCCGCCCGCGGGGAACCGGGTTGCCGGGTACGTGACCGTGGAGAACAATGCCACGATGCTATTCGTCGCGATCGACGCGACCGGAGACCTCAGCTCGAGCCCGGGGGATGGGGTCGCGATCGGATTCGACACGAACTCGGACGGGTCCCCGACCAACGGATCCGACGACGTGTTCGTCGCGAACGGGACGGGAGGCGCGCGGTTCCTCTACAACGACACGGCGGGCACTTGGGTCCTGAACACGACGTGCGGCGCAGTCGGGGGAAACGACACGACGCCCGCGTGCGCGGCCGGGTTTGGGGCGACGGAACTCTCCGAGCCCAACCATCGGTTCCACGAGTTCGCGATCCCCCTCGCACTCCTGGGCGTCGCAGTGCCGGTGGGACCTGGGACCGTCCTCCGGTTCGCGATGGCGGCGCCGCCGTACGACGGGCTCGCGGGGGAGTCCGGGCGGTCCACGTGGCCCATCCTGTTCGATCCCCTGCCATCGCTTCGCCATTTCGCGAACCTCAACCTTGTGGCGGCCCCCATGCCCAATGCGCCCCCGATCCTGGATTGGACAGGCGAGCCCGGGTACGTGACCGACGGACTCGAGCCCGAGACCGGCCTGCGGGACGAGCAGTTCGAGTGGCGCATCACGTACACGGACTTGGACGACGACGCGCCCGCGATCTCCCAGCCCCGCCTTCGCGTCTTCCGCGACGGTCTTCCGATCCCCGGCAGCCCGTTCGCCATGGGCGAGCACGACCCCGCGGACACCACTTTCGCTGATGGAAAGGTGTACCGACAGACCGTGCGCGTCAGCGTCTGCGAGGGGAACTTCACGTACGAGTTCACCGCCAGGGATGGGCTTGGCGGCGTCGCGGTACCCATCAACGGTTCGGGGCCTGTCGTTGGCTGTCCGGACCTCCCACCCGCCCTGTTCCTCCCGCAGGTCACCCCGCCCATCGGCGTCTCCGGGACCGCGTTCCTCTTCACGATCGCCTACGCGGACCCTGAGAACCGCTCGGCCGTGTACGTCGAGGCCACGTTGGCCCTCAATGGGTCGGACCTGCCGACGTTCTCGCTTTCCCATTCCGGCTGGATCGGCACTCCGGGCGACTACGCGCAGGGGGCCTGGTACGACGGGATTGCCATCCTCTCCCTGGTGGGGACGGACTACACGCACCGCTTCCGGACGTCGGACGGGAACACGACCGTCGACGCCGGCCCGTTCCTCGGGCCCCAGGTCCTCTCGCAGCCGCCCGACACGCTCCTCGCCTCGGGGGGCGACCTCGCGCCACTCGTGACGGACGAGGGGACGCAGCTCGTCGAGTTCCTCCAGGTGATCCTGTACACGGACGACCCCGAGGTCAACGTGACCTCCATCCGCTTCGACCGCATCGGCAGTTCCGCGGACTCCGAGGTCCAGGAGGTCCTCCTGTACGACGACCTTGACACGTCCGGGAGGCTCAGCATCGGCGACGTCCTCCTCGGATCGCGACCCTTGCTGCTGGGGTTCGCCGAGTTCCTCGTGAATATCCGCGTGACGCCTTCGAACCTCTCCTCCCTCCTCGTCCTCGCGAACCTGACGACCCCGGGGACGGGAGACGCGACCGTCGGGTTCGAACTTGCCTCCGCCGCCTCGATCAAGGTCGGCCCTGGGGACGTCGTCGCTCCGGTCACGGCCCGGTCGACACGCACGATCGTGAACGTGCGGCCGCGCGTGAACGGTCTCACGGTGGACGGATGGGCATCGGGAACCCCGCAAAGCCTGCACATCTTTGGGACCTCCCCTCTCATCGCGTGGAGCTTCGAGGACAACAACAGCGCGGATCTCGTCCAGAAGGCCTACAACGTTTCCGTCTGGTCGGTCTCGCCTTCGGCCTTCCTCTGGTCCCAGAGCGAGATGACGGCAGCGTCCTCGGCCGCGTACGCAGGTCCCTCCCTCGTCCCGGGGCAGACCTACCGCGCGGAGGTCCGCGTCTATGACGATCGCCTCTGGTCGGGCTGGTGGACGGCGTTGTTCCGGCGGAACACGCCTCCGGCCACGCCGACGCTCCTCGATCCGGTCGATTTGGCAGCGAACCTTCCGACCACCGCGACTCTGACGTGGGCAATCCAGACGGATGCGGACGGGGACACGATCCGTTACTACTCCTGGGTGAGCGAGAATCCCGGATTCTCGCCCGCGTTCGCGAACGCCTCCTTCGGCGCTTCCGTGACACTGGTCCTGACGGAGGGCACCGAATACTTCTGGAAGGTCGGCGCCTCGGACGGCTACGAGTTCACGACAGGGAACGCGACCGTGTGGCGGTTCACGACCTTTTCATCCACCGCGCCCGTTCTCGGGGACGTTCGTGGCCGCATCATCAACGGTACCTCGTCCCTTCCGTTGGCCGGGGCCCTCGTCGAACTGCTCAACGGGACCCAAGTCCAAGACGCGATGGTCACCGGAGCGGACGGGACATTCCTCTTCGCCGGCCTCGCGCTGGTCCCTTACACGATCCGCGTGAGCGCCTTCGGATTCGTCTCCCAGTCGCGTGCCTCAGAACCTACGAGGGCCAGTCCTTCGGTGAACGTAGGGGACATCGTCCTTGCCGCCACGGGGGGGCCGGATGGTCGGCGAGGGGGGCCGGTGACGCTCTCGTGGCTGCTCGTCCTGCTGGCGGTGGTCCTCGGATTCGTGATCATCCTTGTGTTCCTCCGTCGTCGAACCCCCAGGGAAGTGCCCCCGGAGCAGGAGCAATCCGTTGCCGAGGAGAGTGCATCCGCAGCGGCCGCCCTGGAGCTGGAGGTTGCCGAACTCCCCACGACGCCGACCGAGGAATCCCGGGCGCCTGCGGACTCTGCGTCCCGGGCTGTTTTCGAGTGTCCCTTGTGTGGCCGTCTGGTCGCCGGGGACACCTCGCGGTGCGTCTGCGGAGCGGTGTTCGAGGGATAACGACTCCGCACAAACCCCGGTAGGACTGGAGGCCACCGGGGGATCATCGTGGCATGCCCGAGGTCCGTCGCCTCGAGATGACGGTAGTCGCTGATGCCGCTAGGTGTCCGACGATGGCTTCCACCATCGTGTGAAGAAAGGAAAACAAAGGAAAGGGGAGGGGCTCGCGCCCCTCCGTTCTCGCTTACGCCGTCT